>CAMYKK010000019.1 GCA_947258975.1 uncultured Gammaproteobacteria bacterium | reverse complement strand
TGTACACCAACCAGCTTCTTGTAGTGCCACGCCCATTGCGGGTGCTCATAAGACATTGAAAAGGAATTATATTTTCTGAAGCACTGTAGAAGATGAGTCCAACGGATTGCTGATGCTGAGGACCAGGGCCTGTTTGCTGCGGTTGGGAGGAGAGCGGAAACCTACCAGCAAGTCTCCGTCGGGTCCTGGAGCCAATCCTTCTATGTTCCATCCTCCCGCGTTCGCCCATAGCTTCTCTGGCTCACGCAGAGGTTCAAGAGTCTGTTCAAGGTTGCTTGGTGGCGACAGCAGGGTCTTGTCCAGATCGATGGCCGGTACTCCCTCCAGTGCTACTAGGTTTCCCGTTTCTGGGATGTTTGTCGCGAACAAGACACGCCGGTTCTTACGCAGCTTCGCTTTCTTGACCTCTCCGTTGTCTTTCCAATCAACCTTGCGGCGAGCGTGAGAACCGATCCAAAATGCGATCTCTCTGCCATCCGTTTGCAGTACGGCAACGCCCTCGATATCAATCTCCGAGTCTGGATCGAGCTCCGCGCCGGCGTTCTGCAACAAAAGCTTTAGGGAAGGTTCATGGGCGCCAATTTTAGTTCCGGCGCAGTCATACTCCGTCAACACGTCGGTTTCATCGTCGCCCACCAAGAAACTGCGGTCGGCACGGACTATGGCGGCCGAGGCGTCACAGTTACCCGTTAGCCGTTTGGGCCATGCGCATATTTCCACGATCGAAGCTTGCGGCGTGGGGGACATTGGTTTCGTCGGCCCGGCACAAGAAGTAAAAGAAAGCAAGAATATCGTAAAGATAATGTTCTTTATGGTGCTCATATGTATCTCCAAATCGGCATGCCGGAGGCTACTGATAAGTTTGACTAGGATCGGCGAAAATGCCGCGATGAGCAAGAACTCTTATTCCGGAGGATTACTGGTAAGCTAACTTTGCAATTCGGGGTACGGTTTACTTGTTTATAAAGTCTCAAGCAGCGCATTATTGCGGGAAACATTTGATCTGTTTTATTTGTCGCACAGCATTCAGCTGTACGAAGGTTGTGCAGTGGGAATTCAGTTAACTGTTGCGATGAATACTCCAAGCCTTTTCGACACGGTAGCCGTGTCACCGGAATTCCTACCCATGTTTTAATGTTCGTTAACATTAGTCTTATAATTCTCCAATCCGTAGCACACGTCGACAGATAATCGAAGGAGAATTCGATGCCGAGCAACGATGAGCAGCGGTTGAGAGCGGCGATCCGAGAAAGCGAGCTGTTCAGGCGTTCGGAACATTCCACCGGACTCGTGGTGTTTACTCATGGCCTTAGCAGCAAGCCAGCGGACTACGAAGACCTTCTCGTCGATCTGCTCAACGACGAACAGGCCCCCCTTACCGACTGCGACCTGTTGCCCTTCCGGTACCGAGCGACGCCGGGCACGAATACGAAGTTCAACGGTCCTGACAGGGAGAGCAGGCAAAAGTACGAGGCCGTGAAGCTGAATCGTAACATTGAGAATCTCCACCGAGAACATGACTATCAGAAGATATACCTGGTCGGCCACAGCCTCGGCGGCATACTCATTCGCGCCACGGTGCTTGAAGGGTGGGAGGAGATCGAAGGTGAGGCTGCAGAGAAGGACTGGGTTTCCCGTATCAAGCGGCTCGTTCTCCTGGCATCCGCTAATCGCGGCGTCGTTATCGACAAGGTCCACTTGCGCATTGCATTCGTAATGGCGCGGGCATGCGGAAGAGCGGCACTCCTTCGCGACGCGTTGCGCGGCTCGGAATTTATGAACAACCAGCGACTCGGGTGGATTTTTAAGTTCCAGCGCAGCGACCGAACGCCGCCGGAGATCGTCCAGGTCCTCGGGGACGCCGACGATACCGTGAGCAAGTATGACAGCTCGGACATCGAGCGCTTTCCGAATTCCAAACATGTGGTGCTAGTGGGCGTCGGGCACGCAGATTTTCGGGGAATGAACCGAGATCACGAGGCGTACAGGGAGATTCGCGATGCGTTCAGCTCCCCCATCGAAAAGAAAGATTCTACGCCCACGCTAACGCAACCCGACGCAAGATTTCTGGTATTCCTGATTCACGGCATCCGTGACTTCGGGGAATGGCAGAGCACGCTCGCCCGTGCGATTCGCGAGCGGGAGGCGGACGCGAAGGTAGTATCGGTTCGCTACGGGTACTTTAACATCTTCCAGTTCCTGTTGGGATTTCAACGGAGTCGGGCAGTACGGTCTTTCACCGATCGCTACATAGAGGAAATCGCCAACCTCGAAAGGCCCCTGGATGAGGCTGAAGTTTCGGTGGCGGCGCATAGCAACGGCACCTACGTGCTCGGGCATGCTCTCAAGAAGTATCCCTACATGGTCGTCAACCGAATCTACCTGGCAGGCTCCGTCTTACCCCGGAATTTTCCCTGGCACGGGCTGAGCCCACTGCAGTTGACGCACCTGCAAAGAATTCGCAATGACTGCGCGAACTGGGATTGGCCGGTTGGGATCCTCTGCAGCGCGTTGCGCTGGGTGTTCTTGTTCAGGGCAATTGGGGTGGCCGGGTATCGGGGGTTCCAACCGCCGAGCGGGAACCTCGATCTGCACAACACCACATACCTGGAGGGCGGCCACGGCGTGGCTTTTCAACCTCATCTGCACGCCAACATCGCCGACTACCTTCTGAGTGGAGAACCGCGGCGACCCGGAGCAGTGCGCAGTGGCAAGCGAATCATGCACGCGTTCTACGCCGCGGCACCGGTGCTGTTGGCTGCTATCGTCTACGGTTTGTTCAAGGTCTACGCGGACCTCATCCCGTGGCTTGCGGACAAAGTGACGGTGATGCCGGCCGGACCGTTCCAGGTGCTCGCTTCCGCGCTCGTCACCGCAGCGCTCATTCTTTTGCTCGCGAGAATCTGACGGATGCAATTCCGGTGACAGTTTACTTAATTTATGTAGTCTCAAGAAGCGCCTTACTGCGCCGAATTAGTTCGACCGCCGCACCTTGTTCTGTCGATTGGACCGCTTGTCCGTCCGCGACGATTGAGCGGGCGGGCTGGGACGGTGGACCATCTACTTGGATACAACAGCTGCGGGCCGGCAGGGTTCGTTGTAAAAAGGCAAAAGAATCAAGCTTGATTATTTTGTAGCGGGACCGGGACACGTAACGGTTGCCGGGACTGGTTACGGTACTGTCGGGGGCAGGTTTCTCCCGGTCTTCAACGGCGCGCGCGCCGGTTGCCAAAGTCGACCCCCTCGACCGCGTCCCGTTTGACTGTGACGAGGTGTCTTCCATTCCCTCGTGGGAAGGTCTGAACGAAACCGTCGGGCACGACCTCGCGTACAAAGTGCGGTCCCTGGCGTAGGCCAGTCAGCCAGTAGCGCCCGGTCTCGTCGAAATCGGTGCTGGGGTCGTCACGCACGGTTCGTGTTACCGGTTCGCCGTCATCTAGCCTGCCGTTGTGGTTGAGATCGGAATAAATCACGACGCCCGCAAGCCCTGGCTCATTGTCATCGCGGCGCCCGTTGGCGTTCGCATCCAGCCACTTGGTCCCATGAATCGAGGGTTCGGGGTTGCGCCGGTTGCCAAAATCCACACCTTCGACTGTGCCGTCAACGAGCTCAACGATGTGACTCCCTTCTCCGCCTGGGAAGGTCTGTAAAAAACCGTCGGGCACGACTTCGCGCACGACGTAACGCCCGGGAGGCAACCCAGTCAGCCAGTAGCGTCCCGATTCGTCGAAGTCGGTGTCGGGATCGTCGCGCATCGTTCGCGTCGCCGGCTCGTTCTCGTCTCGCGTCCGGTTGGCGTTGAGGTCGATGTAGATAATGACGCTCGGCAGCCCCGGCTCGTTGCCATTGCGGCGGCTGTTGCCGTTCGCGTCCAGCCACTTGATACCGTGGATGGAGCCCTCGGGTCTACGCCGGTTTCCAAAGTCCAGGCCTTCAACGCCAGCGCCGACGAGTTCGATGATGTGGCCCCCGTCCCCGCCTGGGAAGGTCTGTACGAAGCCATCGGGCACGACTTCCCTTATGATGTGCCGTCCCGGTTGCAGCTCGGTCAGCCAGTAGCGTCCCGATTCGTCGACGGCGGTGTCAGGTTTATCTTCCATGCTCACAGTCGCCGGCTCATCGCCGTCCAGGACGCCGTTTTCATTGCGGTCGGAATAGATGGTCACGCCAGGCAGCCCCGGCTCGTTCCGGTCGCGGATTCTGTCGCCGTTCGCATCAAGCCACTTGACACCGTGGATCGACCGCTCGAGCGCGCTTGGCCGGTTCCCAAAATCGAGGCCGTCGATGGCGTCATCCTCGCCGAGTTGGACAAAATGGCTCCCGTCGCATTCCGGGAAGGTCTGTGTGAACCCTTGGGGAACGACTTCGCGTACGACATACATGCCGGGGTCCAGGTCCATAATCCAGTAGCGTCCCGCCTCATCGAAATCGGTGTCCGGATTGTCTGGACTGGTGACCGTTGCCGGCTCACCGTCGTCGAGCCGGCCGTTGTTGTTGAGATCGAGGTAGATCGTGACCCCCGGCAACCCTGGTTCGTTGGGGTCCCGCCGGCCGTCACCGTTCTTGTCAATCCACTTGCGGCCGTGGAGGGAACCCGATGCGAGCGGCTGATTACCGAAATCGAGGCCTTCAATGGTGCCACCGTTGAGCAGGACGGCGTGGGCACCACCGGGCGGGAAGGTCTGCTGCTGCGCCGGGGGGACGACTTCGCGCAGCGCGTAACTGCCGGGCGCGATCCCCTGTAGCCAGTACCTGCCTGTTTCGTTGATGGCGGAGTTGGGATCGTCATCCATCGTCAGCGTAGCGGGCTCGCCCGCATCGAGCATGCCGTTGTCGTTGACATCGACGTAAACGGTGACGCCCGCCAGCCCCGGTTCGTCAGCATCGCGCAAGCCATTGCCGTTGCCATCGAGCCATTTCACGCCGTGGAGCGAGCCGGTCCCATCGGGAGAGATCCTCACCGGAATCGAGTCGATGAGGCCGCCGAGTTCGGCATCGATGAATCGTAGATCGAAGTTCTGGGTGCTGCCGGTCCCAGTAATTTCGATGTCGAAGGTGCTCTGATCGCCCCCGCAATTATTCACCAGCACGCCAGTCAGGTTGGTGACCATCGCCCCGGGCTCCGAAGCGACCACATCCAACTCAATGGGGCGAAAGCAGAACGGATTGATTCGGATCGAAACCTTCTGGTCGTGCACATCGCCGGCGTTGAGAGTCAAACTAAGTGAAGTCGGATCGACGTCGGCGAATTGCGCCAGAGTCACGGCCGGAAAGACCAAGAGCAGGGAAAGGGCGCCAGAGAGCAGGAATCGATTCAGCATAGCAAACCTCCACCATCATCAGTCACGTATGATGGTCAGATACCGTCTTCAATTTCAACTATTTTGTGTCGTTTCTTTAGTTTCGGATGCCAATCAATCATCTGCGCATGCCCTCGAGCGGCAATGCGGCAGTTTCCATGGTAATGTAGGTTCGTAATCCACGAGATCTGTGGGTCTAGCCCGAATATTGCACAAATGAAAAAAGGGTCGAAAAAATAGGGGTCGGAGTCACGGACTCCGACCCCTATTTTTCATCGTTCCAGTGCGGTGTTCTGCCCAACCGACCCTGCGACTACGCGCAGGATCAAGTCTCTTCGCCCGCTTGCGCAATCCTAGGTGCAATATCCGGGGAACCCTGATCACGCACCCATTGACCAATTTGCGGAGCCGGAGCCGGAGCCGGAGGCGGAGGCAGAGACTACCGCAAACGGACGCCGGGGCCGGACGTTGATTTGCATACTCGGGTGCCACACTTTCAAAGGTATTTGCGTGGCATGGTTGACCCACCGATCGCTAAGGATCGCGCAAGTTCGTGATCCGTTTGACGGATCAATGTTCAGTGCAATTGCCGGCTCAACACTAGACTCTTTTAATTTACTGAGTTGCTCTGATTCTTGACTGTTTTGTTAGGGTGAATGGAGAAATCTAGAGGCGTATAGTCTTTGTACTACCTGGCAATTGAGGAGCTGTGGTTCTGCATTTCATACCGGCCTTAGCGGCATCTGCAACCAAACATCCTGAGAAAAGGGGAATGAAAGATGAGCCAACGAAGACGAGCAATCGAGGAGACCAGAGAGAGACTATCTGAGGAAGAACTCGAAAGGCTTGAACAGCTAGCACACAGGGCCATCAGGGATAAGAGATTTGCGAAAGAGTTCGCGACGAGACCCGTGGCTGTGTTTGAGGAGCACGGACTATCACTGGCAACCGTTGAGGGCGCTGTAATAGAGGTTGTTGACCCAGAACTCGGGGATCCTCCCGAAGCCGTTTTTTGTTTCATGCTTTTCTACGACTCAGGTACAGGGGAGTTCTGCGGTTTGTGTTTTTGGGATTGAGCGCTGTTGAGAAAATCGCATAATCGCCCCCAACTCTTAAAGGTGGGTGCACGATAAGTAGTGGCTACACTACATGCCAGTTTATGCCTGTGACTTGCAGCCCCGTGCGTTGAAAACGACAGTCACGAGTACGGAAAATCACTCGTGTTTATCAACCGGAAACACGCACATGGCAGGCGTTTCTCTCCGCTATGCTGGTGAACGCTAGAGCTAAAAGACGGTGGACTATTCAGACTCCTACAAGCCGTGCATTCCGCGGAATGTGTCCGTGCGACGTAACGGTGAGCACTTTCTGCTCATAGATCCGGAAACACCCAACTGGATTTCGAGTAGTGCGCTTGGTGCCTTGATATTGGCATGTTGCAACGGTCAAACGAGCATAGCCGATCTTACCCGGATTGTCGTTGAAACACAGAAAATCTCCCATGAAAAAGCGCGCACAAAGGTAATTGAATTGATCGCGCGTGTTGACAAAGCATCCTTTGCGGCGGACCTCGAAGCGGTGCGAGACACTGATGATCAAGGTAACTATCTGTTCGTAGATTTGAATCTCACAAACAAGTGCAATCTACGATGCCCATATTGCTATGCTGATGCCGGGAGTTCAAATGAACCGGAGATGGGCAAAGACGAGATAATCCGACTCCTTGACAGGCTGGTTGGGCTCCGCCCTGCCAAGATCGCTTTTACCGGCGGCGAACCTTTGCTCAGAAAAGATCTGTTTGAGATCGCACGCCACGGGGCTGAACTTGGCTTCAAAATGATTCTGATAACTAACGGAACTCTTTTAGACAAGTGCGCGGCCGCGCAAATTGCAGAGTACTTCGAAGAAGTACAGGTTAGCTTAGACGGGAGCACTGCAGCAATTCACGAGAGCCTCCGGGGTGCAAATACCTTCTCTAAAACCGTGAATGCGTGCCGGCTGCTGATAGAAGCGAAAGCGAACATCTCGATCAGCACCACCTTGACTTCTCTCAATCTTCAGAACCTCCCCGATATGGCGCGACGGGTCAATGATATGGGAGTCAAGTCGTTTCACGTCACCAGGTTCGTGCCCTGGGGCAGAGGAGCCAAACATCCGGATCTTTTGCCGGATGTGGATCAATGCATTGACATGGTGAACGATCTCGACGAGCAGCTCGCTGGCACAGTCACCTTCAACCCATTCCTTGCCTGTCGCCCTGTTCGGCTCAACAAGAAACGTTCATGTGGCATCGGCAAACACTATTTCAGTATTCGCGCGAACGGAGACGTGTATCCCTGCTACTCCATCCGCAGGCCGGACCTCTGTGCCGGAAATGTAAGGATGCATGATGTTGTGGATTTGTATCGGAATTCCACTGCATTCAAGCGCTGCCGAGATATCACGGTTGATGCGATTGAGAGTTGCAAGGAGTGTTCGTGGCGTTATCTTTGTGGCGGCGGTTGTCGGGGCGTGGCCCTGGTCATGAACGGTGCGTTGAATGCAGGACTCACCCAATATGAATGTGAGTTTCAAAGAAAGATCATCGAGCACTCACTGTGGGATCCGGTTGGCGCAGGGGAGCAGGTCCTTTCTTCGGCAGAAAAGAACAAGGCTTAGCTTCTCGAGCGGTGACGGCACCTTGCGGCTTCTGGGAGCGGCAAAGAAGCGCAAATGGCGCAGTAATTCTGCGTCGATCCGAGGCCGCCCGTCGCTGTCGTGCGTGGCATATCATCTACGCGTCACCGCCGTGCCGCAACGGGGCGGTCTTCATAGTGCAGCCCACGGACAACCACCGGCGTCAAGACACGGGTCATCGGTATTCCGGATCAGGCTAACCAGAAGATTTCAGATCATCGGCCCTTGGTTGCTAGTATTGAGCTTCCTTGAGAATAAATCCTGAACATAAATCGGGAGATTTCGATGTTTGACAGCGTACGACGGGCTGATTATTGGGTTGTAATCTGTTTTGGGGCGGCGGTGTTGTTGACTACATCTGCCTACGCCAAGGAAGTCTGTAAAGGTGATGAGCTTACTCGATTGAAGGCCCGGGTATGGGATACGGTAAACAATCCGCATTTTTATCCGGAGACCGCAGACGACGATTACAAAGTTCCATGGGTGAATGATCCAGATAGGACCGCCCATTCTTTTGGTGTCGCATTTTCCGGCGGAGGCACACGCTCTGCAGCGGCAACTTTAGGCGAGCTTAGAGCGCTGCATAAACTTGGTTGGATAGATAAAGCACAATACATGTCCGTGATCTCCGGTGGTTCGTGGGCCGCAGTTCCGTATATCTTCGTGAGGGATGAACGCCGTGAACGATTGCTGGGTTTCGGTCCGTCCACGGATGAATATGTCGCCCCTGATTCGATCAATGATGATGTATTGCAGCGTAAGGATAAGGAGTCCCTGGCCTTGGCGATCTCCCAGTCCCGCGTGGTTTTCAGGTCGCTGGTAAATCTGCTGACTTTTAAGGGTGATGAGTCCTATGCGCGGACATTGAGCAGCATCTTCCTCGAGCCGTTCGATCTGCATGATCCATCAAAATTCTTTCATCATGAATCCACTATAGATAACGTGCTCGCTGCCAATCCCGATCTTTCCCGATCGGATTTCTATCTAGCGCCGGATGACCGGCCTTATCTGATCGCGGGTGGGGTGATGTTTTCCCGGAAAGAGTTCGACGATAAGGTGGATCCACAGGATGTGATGTTTCCCTTGGAAATGACACCCATCTACACGGGTTTATCCACAGGCCATGTACATACGGACGTAAACTTGCTGGAAGGCCCTATAGGGGGCGGTTATCTGGAGTCGTTTGCTTACGATAGTTGCGCACCGTCAAAAGCCGTGGTCCACCAATCTTCATCAGACCCCTGGCTGCTGAAGTCCAGGTCAACAGGAGGAAAGAAATTTACTTTTACGCTCGGCGACATGATTGCGATCAGCGGTGCCGCTCCCGCAGAGATCCTGGCGACCAAAGTTCGTTATAACTCGTTAACTTTTCCCGAACTTCATCACTGGCCCATTACTTCCGATTCAGTCCCCCCTGTCCAGGAAATTAAACACGGGGACGGTGGGCATATCGATAATCTCGGCGTTATGCCATTGCTTGCACGCAAAGTAAAAAACATTCTTGTGTTCGTAAACACAAGACAGGAATTTGTGCCGGCAACTGACAAGAACGACATGGAGATCATGGAAAATGTTAAAGCTTTTTTCGTTAAGAGCAGGAACAGGAAACATATCCGGGTGTTCACAGAAAAAACGTTCATTGAAATGACTGCAGAATTCAAAAAGGATTATACCAATGGCGATCCTCTGGTTTTTTGCAGTAAAGACACGGCAATGGTTGCGGATGCCGATGTGCTTGACCGGTTTAACATCTCTCCGGATCCTGGTTATAAGCCCAATGTATGTTGGGTATACCTTGATCGTTCAATGAAGTGGATAAACCGGGTGGCAAACGCACATGGAATCAGTGCGGTAGACCACCGGAACTGTGCCAAAGAAGGAGCAATCAACGCAGATCAATGCGATACGGACGGAAGTTTGAACATAACTAAGTCGAAGTCGGACAAATATGTGACGCGCCTTGTAAGCAAGAAAAAGCAGTTTCGCAATTTCCCACATTACAGAACCTTTGGCGAACAGGTTAAAAAACTGCATGTCATCGATCTGAAAAAAGTGCAGGTGAATGCGTTGGCACATTTAACGACCTGGAGTATTCTGACTGCCAAGGACGACATCAATGACGCGCTCGGATTGGAATAGCTCGCTTAAAAAAACGGGTCGGAGTCACAGACTCCGACCCGTTTTTTCAGGGGGCTCAGCTGCGCGGGTCCTACGCCGGCATCCGGGCTCCTGGTGGGAAATGCGCACTAGAACTCTAACGCTGTCGATGTGCATGGTAGGCAAAACGATACCGCTGCCCTGGTTGTTATGCAGTCTCGTTGTGGTGCCGTTGCTTTCCGCGCAGCTCTTTCTAGAAGCGCATGCCCTTGAAATCGGAAGCTCGGCTGAACAGCGCTATGGGGCCCACATTGACGCTGAAGACTGGGTGCACTTCGTCGTGTACTCTCCAGCCGCTACGGCCGTGGACCTGTTGCTCTACGACAATCCTCAAGACACGCATTCGGCCCACGCTATACCGATGCAGCGTCAAAGCAGTGACTGGCGCATCAAGGTAAAGGGGGAGGGTGTCGGATCTGGATTGCTCTATATGTACCGGGCTTCCGGTCCCAATGATGTGTCCATCGAAGACCGCTATGGATTGATGTTCAATCCCCAGTATCCCGTTAATGATCCGTACGCGTACCGGACCCAGAATGTTCATTATTCCGCCTTCTTCACCGCGCCACCGATGATACATGCGGCGTCGCCCGTCTACGCGGGCGGTGGAAAATCGATCGTCTATCACCATAGCGCGGATCTGGATCCAGGGCATGTCCGTATAGATCCGCAAGAGTTGATTCTCTACGAACTGCATGTTCAGGACTTTACCGCACGCCTGCAAAGTCTCGAGCCCGGGCTGCGCGGCACCTATCCAGGTTTGGCCAAAGGCGGACTGACGACTGCCGGTGGACTGACTGCGGGCATCGACCATTTGCTTGAATTGGGCATCAACGCGGTGGAACTCATGCCGGTCATGGAGTACGACGAGGAGACCGGTAACGTCGCCGACCGTCTCAATCACTGGGGCTATATGACGGCGAATTTCTTTGCCCCCGAGGCGCGTTATGCTCACCAGCCGGGCCGGCAGGTGATCGAACTCAAACACCTGGTGAAGGCGTTCCACGACAAGGGCATCGCGGTTTTTCTGGATGTGGTCTTCAACCACACGGCAGAAGGTAAGCCCTGGGTCCACGACGGGCGCCTGGCGGCCAAGTGTTACAATTTGCGGTGCCTGGCCAACACGCGGATATACCGAGCAACGCCGGACGGGGACTACTTCTGGAACGCGACCGGCACGGGGAACGATGTGAGCTTCTTCGGTCCTGATGACAGGTTTACGAAGCGGCTCGTGAATGATTCTTTGGCCCTATGGCATCTTGCGTACGGGTTCGACGGTTTCCGCTTCGACCTCGCACGCATCCTGGCGGATGGATCCGACAGTGCCGCCGACTGGGTCGACAATGACCAACGCTTCAGCGCTGCGCACCTCCATGCCGAACCGTGGGACAATGGCGGGGTCTGGTGGGACTTTATGGACAGTGGACCGTGGAGTCACAGCAACAACCGCTGGGCAAAATGGCTCGGCCGCTATCGGGACAAAGTGCGCCGGTTCTCCAGCTCCGGGTTGCGGGACCGGCGCGCCTTCAAGCAACTTATCGAGGGTTATGGATCGGTAAGCGACAACTACGGTGCTTCAGCCTCGAGTCGGCCCTGGCGCTCGGTCAACGTCGTGGCGGTGCATGATGGCTACACGCTGCGCGATTGCACCTACTTCAATGATGTTGGAGGATCACACAACTGCTGGGACAGCGGCGGCGACGAAACTCTGCGGCGCGAGCGGTCGAAGCTCCTGTTGGGTGTGCTGCTCACCTCAAAGGGCGTCCCGCTCCTGCTTCAGGGCGATGAGTTTGGTCGTACCAAGGCGGGCGCGGGCGACAACGCCCATAACACCTATAATTACGAATCCAGCACCGGTGATGCGGCCATTAATCACGTCAACTGGATCGATTGGCGCCTCAAAGACGGCGATAACAGCGCGACGCCTGAGGGGGGCACGTACGGAAAAGAACTATTTCATTGGACGAAAGCGCTGATTGCGCTGCGCAAGACGTGGAGTCATTTTCGGGGGCGCGACTTTACGCGTCATGTGCACGATGTTGCTGACGGGCCCGGCAACGACGGCCGCTATACCTATACCTGGGAAGGGCCCACCACCGGCTCGCCCAGCCAGCTTGCTGTGATTCGGTGGGGCAAGGCCGGCGAGCCCGATCTGATGGTCATTTACAACGAGCACTGGGAGCCGTTCGACGTCACCAATCTTGGGCAGTGGTCAAAAGGGGACTGGAAAGTGCTCGCCCGATCGTGGTTTGCGGACGACCATGATTTCTGCGATCCAGCGCGATGGGAGGCTACCTGTCCCGATGCGCACAATCACATTCAAGTAAAGGGACGTTCCATGGCCATCCTGGTGAGTGACAATGATTAGCGGTCCGCCGCGAAAGAGCTGTCGCACTCAAGCTTTGGTAGGCGGGAGGGATCGCCGCACCCCGCAATGCAAGATCGTCACGCTTCGGGAGTGGCCAATTTGCGTGACGGAAAGACACGTGTCTTTCGCCGCGGTGAGACTCCGCATGAGCATGTTTCCCGCCATCTGCCCGTCGGCAGCGCCGACGTAGTTTGCGATGTACTCGGTCTCCAACTGATCGACGTTTTTTTCGGCGTGGATTCTTGGGACGTGATTGGTTATTCTTCCTAAACGCCGGGTTCGTAAATGTGGCAAGCATCAAAGATATTAAAACAATAAGAGCTTTGGCGACATTTGTTGCCCTGTGACGGGGACAACCGGGGTCGAACCGAATTGTTGGCTATAGTGATCGGATGAGGACTGGCGGCGTGTCGGGAAATACCAATTTACAGTCATTTGGAGGCGCATGATCCCGGAAATCAGCATGCTTGACTGGATCTCGCTGTGCTGGTTCGCATTTTGCTGGATCGGTTACAACTATTTCTCCCGTTACTGGTCCCGGCGGTCGAATCGACTGCAAAACACCGTACACGCTTACGTCAAGGACTGGATACAGGTGATGCATTACCGGGATTTGCGCATCGTGGATACGACGATCGTCTCCAATATCGAGCGCAACGCGTTGTTCCTGGCGTCGAGTAGTTTGTTGATAATCGCCGGGCTGCTCACTGCCATTGGATCTACAGATAAGGTCATTAACTTTATTGCCGCTTTGCCGTTTGTCGCTGAAGTCACGCGCGAGATCTGGGAAATCAAGATGCTGTTGATGGTGGTTATCTACGCGCATGCATTCTTTACGTTTACCTGGTGCATACGGCAGTGGGGTTTTGTGTCAATCATGATAGGGAGCGCACCGCTCGCGGAGGACGAGACGGCTAGCGAGGAGTACCGGTCAGCGCATGGAGACACCCTCGCCGAGGTTGTCTGGCTGGCGATCTATTCGTTCAACCAGGGCCTGCGGGCGTATTATTTCAGTCTCGCCTTACTGTCCTGGTTTTTGCATCCCATTGCCTTTGTGGCTGTGACCACCTGGGTGATGGCGGTTTTGTATCGACGTGAGTTTAGTTCCAAGACCATGAGCATCTTGATTTCGGGGCGTGATCGGATCAGCGCCGCACGGCCGGAGTCTGAGCCAATGGCACCGGGCAGCTAAGAAGCGTACCGATACGAACGCGTAATCGTGACGCAACCCGTCGAGCAGTGGCGTAGCGATCAAGCGATTGAGATCACCAACTCGGTGACGTTCAAATTGTAAATATGCTGGAACCCCGGCCGGCGGATTCTGCACCCCCGGATCGAGCGAAGAGTGTGGCCTTGCCCGGTTGAAATAGCGCTTCCAGTTTTTAATAGGTTTGCGTCAATGGGTTTCATTGCAGGGCGTTTTGGCATGTACTTTCGTACGGTTCGCGGCGCGACACACGAACTCCTCGCGAAAAAGAGATGGCCACAATAAATGCGGAGCACGGCTGTGTACCGTATCTCGATCTTTATGTCGGAGATTTTCCACGATAATCAACGCTTGATGAAGCCATCTGGAATGAGACCGATGAGGTTTTTGCGGACTACAGTGATAATTTTGTAGCGGGACACCTATTCGATGGCCAGTTTGTCGCTGTCTATCTTGAGCTTCCAGTCTTCGATGGCGGTGCCCTCCAGGTTCAAACGGCTGGCAAGGTAGTACAGCCGGTCGGTCTCCGGTGTGTTGTAGCCCGCCGCCTTGGCGGCGTTCGCCAACGAGAACCGTTGATGGAACCAGGCCGGCATCAGGGACTGCGAGTACAGCGTCGCCCGGACTGAGGCCGGGCGCCCGTTGAGTTCGCTTACGGGGATCTCGTAGCGCAGACGATCGGCGCCGTCGTTGGGGCTCGCGGTGAAGTCGGTGTCTGCGTCGAACCGTGTGCCGTTCGGATCCGTTCCGCCCACGACGCTCGCGCCTTCGGGCTCGGTTGACTTCATGAATTCGAACAGCAGCTGACCCTGATCTCCGATACCGGCGTCCGCCGTCTTCCCCGCAAAGGTCTCGGCATTGACCGCGCCGTCGGGCAGCAGCCGGTTATCCTTGATGTGATGCACCCGGTGGATGAAGCTGGTGGTGAATTCGTTGGCGGCGTTGGTGATGAGCTCTTCATAGATCTGCACCTCCCGATCGCTGCGGATGGTCCGGTAGTTGGGTTGATACTGGGCTATCGAATCTTTCTTATTTGCCTTGCGGTTGAGGAACTCCGTTGCCAGCGGCCGGCCGTGACGATCGACGATCACACCGGAGGAATTGGTGCGGCCGGAGCTCCAGATCACCTTGCCTTCCTCATCCAGCACCAGCAGTTCGAGGAACGCGCGCCGGAAGGTGACGCCGCTGGGAAAGCGATGGCCGGTCTGGTTGGCGACGGTGACATCGATCGCAAGCCCAGCGTCTACCGCCGCGGCGGCATCCACTGTCACCGTTGCGACCCGCCCCTCGCGGGCGGAGAGCAGCATGTTCTCGATCGCAAAGTCGGCGCCGGTGGTGGCCCCGGTCTCGTAATCGCTTGGGGACACGCCAAGGACGTCGGGAAACTGTTTGAACATCTCGATCATAAACGCGTTGAGGCCCACCAGCTCGTGGCGCCGATAGTCCGGGCGCGTTTTAATGTCGAGATCGGCGGACGCGAGCTGATGCTCGGACTGGGGGTACGCCGCACCCTGAATAGTGGCTATCTGGCTGGCGAGCCGCGGAATTTCCACCGATTTGTCCAGCGTCGCAAAGCGGTTGGGCATGTGGCAGTCCTGACAGCTTTGAAATCGATCCCCTTTTTCGTTGTCTTTACCGAGCCCGAACGCGCTGTTGAGCCACTCCAGGTAGGTGGCCTGTTCGATACTGTGTGAGATCCCCTGGAAGTTCGGGTTGGGCTCCAGGGCGGTCAGGACCGGGTTGTTGCCCGCCGGCGCGCCGATGTTGGGGAGGTTGATCGTGTGACAGGTGCCGCACATCGCCGAGTCCGACGTGAACGGTGTGTCGTGGTGCATGGCGGGCGCCGCCCGCGGGCGGATCCCAAGGGCGTTTTGCATCGGTTTGACCTTGATGTCATCGAACGGGCCGTACAGCTCATCGGCTGCATTGCGCGTGTACAGGCCCGTGGTGTTCCGCCCGAGAAGATAAAAGAACGCGTCGCCCCACACCGGTTGTTTCCCGAACCAGGCCGGATGTTCCGCCACCCAGCGCTGGGCGGCCTGTGGATCCGGCGGGGCGATGCGGTGACAGACCAAACAGCTGATGCCCTCGCGCGCCAGCTCGCCCAGATCGTGCGTGGCGTAGAACGCCTTCGGGTCCAGGCCTGACGGAGGATTGACCTCGTTTGTCGGCAGCTTGAAACGGGGGTTCTTTTCTTGCTCCGCGGTGAGGGGTTCGGTGAGGTAAAAGACGTTGACGTCGAAGCGGGGATTCAGGATGTCACCGCCCTGATCGATGCCTTTTTGTCTCAGACCCATGGCGCCGTGACAGCGTAAACAGGTATCGGTGAGCGCCTGCTGGGCGGTCCTGACGTCGCCGGTCGCCGGTTGACCGCCTTGCAGCTGCCCGTTTTCCCGCATGAGAATGATCAATTCGGTCTCCAGTTGCGAATGGAAGACCGGGTCGCGGCCCGCCAGTCCCATCGGCGACCACCGCCACTCGCCGTACTCGGAGATATTGAAACCGTCCCCCGACTTCGGGCCGGTCTGCACAAACATGGTCACGGCGTACGGCGCGCCGCCGAGCCCGCCGTGGCAGCCGTAGCAGTTGTCGGAGGTGATGTACTCGCTGGGGTTGTCGCTGCCGCCTTCCTTGATCGCCCGCTTCGGCACCACGTGATCCGACCACTGGAATGGAAAGCTGAAACGCGCGATCTCCGCATCGCTCAGTCGATGATCGACGAGGTGGTTCAGTTCCGTGAAGTTGGCGACGAAATCGGCGTTGATCCCCGCCTTGCGCGGCGCAGACGCTAAACCCGCCGATGGATCGACCACCGCGGGCAGATGTGAGCTCACGAACTCGGCGATGCCCGGCACGTTGTCGTCCCGCCACGGGCGCTGCTGTGCGGGGAGGTTCAGCTGGCTGAGCAGCGCCTTCGCGTCCGCTAGCGGCACGCCGTGCGCGGTGAGAAACGTTCGGATGTTCGTGTAGACGTGGCCGAGGTAGGTTTCGGTGCGCCACGAGTTATCGACGCGAAACTGCAGCGGGGACGCGCCGGGCAGGAAGTTGGCGCTGGAGGAAAAGGTGTTCTCGGTTTCCGCCGAGGCGTGGCAGCGGATACAGGTGCCGATGCCGAAAGCCGAGGTCAGAACGTGCGAGTAGTCGTCGACGTTGCCGGCCTTCGGGTCGAGCATGTGCGCCAGCGTTTCGGCATTGCCCGGTGAAGACCAGAACCAGCCGTCCTGGGAGTCGCCCCCGGGATCTTTGATGAGCACCGCCCAGCCGCTCAGCAGTTTCTCCAGCAGCGCCTCGTACTGGTCCAGGTTCTTTTCAAACCAGGGATTCCGGGCTATTTCGCTGTAGATCGCAGCCGGCGGTGTGAACATCTCCTTGACGATGATGCCACCGTTCGGCACCGGCCCCGAACGACCATCGTCCAACCACTGTCTGACCTCGGGCGAGTAGTAGATGCGCACCGCGGGGTGCGTGCCGTAGTAATTCCCGGCGATGAACGGACCGGTATCGCGTACACGGGAATCCACGGTCCATCCCAGCTCCGGCCGGGCGTAGCCCCGCGCCTTGAGCCAGGGGTAGAGCACCTTGGTCTCGTAGTCCTGTAGGGGCATTGCGCTGGGCGGCGTGTCAAGCGGGGTCTGTTGTGCCTGATAGGATTTGCCGTTGGCGCCGAGCGAAACCAAGACCAGCAGCACGAGCGCGCCGCCGCGCGTGAGTTGACGGACCTTCATCGCTACCTCCTCGGAATTCGCCGCAGACTAATTGAACGCCATGCTACCGTAAACAGAACGGGATCGGAGAATTATCCCTGCTGATAGTTGGAACGACACGGACTGTCCCTCCCATTGATTCATCCCGGCTCCAGCAGCTATCTACACCTATGCGTGATGGAGGTTGCCGAGTCGTGGGGGTTCGACCCGCGTGCGGTGATCTAGCGATGGGATCGCGCGATCGTCCGGTGCGTCCTTGTCCAAGAATAGGTGCGTTCGCGCGTTGTGGCAGCCACGCATTAGCCGGAGTGGATGCGCTTGAGATGGCGTTCCCCGAGGACGATCACGTGATCCAGGTATTCCCGGCGGATCGAGCCGGTGACGCGTTTCGCAGACGAATATTTGGGAGTCACGTCCTTTCCACCGCGAAACAGCTGGTTTATTCTTGTTTATCCATAGCGTGCAAGTGGGGCGCCGTGCGCCCGATGAGGTCGACGGGCACCCGCGACAGGGGAGGACTGGATGAAGCTCTTGAACGATGCGGCGCAGCGCGTTCAGCCGTGGCTGCGCATGATCTACAACGGCGACGACATCGTAAACGCGCGACGTGCGCCGTATTCCAGTGCGTTGTGTCGCACCAGCACGAAGGCGCTCCGGGAGAGGCCCCAGAAGCAGTTGCCGGACTGGAAGCACCCGGCCCGGGACGTGCGCGTCAGTACGTTTATCGACCTCAAGCACGAAGATCCGTGGCTCGGCAAATGGGTCGAGGGCCGTTGTCGGCAGCACGGCAAGCTGGCCACTGCCGACCTCAGCCTCGACGAGCTGCGGCGGCTGGCCGCGCGCCGCGCCGACGTGGCGTACGTCGAGGCCGGTGAGATCCTCGAGCCGCCGAATCCGTCCACCGGGGCGTTTCACTCAGAACCGCCCCCCGCGCGCAAGCTCGACCCGGCCATGAAAAAGGAGCAAGTGCTGATTGGCATCATCGACGTTGGCGGCTTCGACTTCGCGCATCCCGATTTGGTCCAGCGTGGCCGGACCCGCTTCGAGCGGATCTGGGACCAAGGGTTGCCCCACGATCCGGCAGGCCGCGTCGACTACGGCCGAGAGATCACAAAAGACGAGATCAACCGCGCGCTGCGCTGGCAGGTCGGACCGGACGGTCTCGCCGCCACCGAGCTCCTTCCGCAGTCGATGCAGCTGCCGGGCTCGCACGCGACGCACGTCGCGAGCATCGCGGCCGGGAAACGCGGGGTCTGCCCTAAGGCTTTGCTCGCGGGCGTAACACTTTCGATCCCGTCCAGCGAGCGGGAGCGCAGTCAGTCGTTCTTCGATTCGACCCGGCTGGCGCACGCGGTCGACTATCTCGACGATCTCGCCCGCGAGAGGGATCTCCCGCTGGTCATCAACATCAGCCTGGGCACGAACGGCCACGCCCACGACGGCAGCAGCCCTATCAATCGTTGGATCGAGCGGATCCTCGACGATCCGGGCCGCTGCGTCGTGGTCGCGGCGGGCAACGCGGGCCAGGAGAAGCCGCATTTCGACGGTGACCTCGGCTTCTTGTCGGGTCGCATCCATACCTCCGGTCGCATCGAGGCGACCGGACTCGAGGTCGACCTAGAGTGGGAGATCCTCGGCGGCGATGTGGAGGACCTGTCGGAGAACGAGATGGAGATCTGGTACGAGCCCCAGGACGAGTTTGAAGTGGAGGTGCGCCCGCCCGGTTCCTCGACATGGATCGGGCCGATCGAAGCCGGGAGCTATCTCCAGAACTGCCTGCTCGAGAACGGCACGCTCGTGAGCATCTACAACGAGCGCTACCACCCGGCCAACGGTGCGAACCGAGTCTCGGTCTTCCTCAGCCCACGCCTACGCCGGCCACTCACCGGGGTCACTCCCGGTCAATGGATCGTGCGGTTGCGGGGAAAGACGATCCGCGACGGGCGCTTTCACGCATGGATCGAGCGCGATGATCCGCGACCCGTCCGTCCGATCGGAGAGCTGCGTGCAAGTGGCCAGGTGGCGTGGGGATTTCCGTCGCTGTTCTCGGAGGCGTCGAACGTGGACGCGTCGTCAGTGAACTCGCTCGGGTGCAGTGAGCGCGTGATCGCAGTGGCAAACCTCGACTCGAGGAGCGAGAAGATCCATCCCTCGTCGAGCCACGGACCGACACGCGACGGCCGCTCCAAGCCCGAGGTCGCGGCCGAGGGCACCGACATCGTCGCTGCGAACGGCTTCGGGCATCCAAAGCACCCATACGTCAGCAAGACCGGGACGAGTATGGCGAGTCCGTACGTCGCCGGCGTCGCGGCCGCCATGCTGGCGCTCGAGCCGCGGCTCAACGCGTCGCAGATCATCGGCATCATGCGGCGCACCGCACAGCCGCTGCCTGGCGACGACTATCACTGGCAGGACGCCGCCGGTTTCGGACAGATCGAGTCGCAGCGCTGCCTCGCGGAAGTCGCGGAGACCTTCCTTGAGAAGGACTACGAAAACAGCGCCGCCAGAACGAGAGGTGGGGCATGAGACTGCGCGCCTATCATGCCAGCGATGGCGACTGCCTGCTCGTCAGGAGCGCCGTCGGCAACCGGGCGATCCTCGTGGACGGAGGGCGCGCCAACACCTTCGAGGACAACACCCTGCCGGACTTGACGTTGAACACGGTGGACGTGGTCTGCGTCAGCCACATCGACGATGATCATATCAGTGGAATCTTGCGGCTCTTCGATCGCGAGGTCGCCTGGAGAAAGCACCTCTTCCTCCAGAGTGTGGGCGAGCCGACCGCGGCGCCGCGGTTCGCACGCCCGCCGCGCGTCAAGGAGATCTGGCATAACGCCCTGTTCGAGCTGGTCGGGCCGGACCTGGTCATCCCCGCACAGAATGCACTGGCCACGACAAGCCAGCTCCTGCGGAGCCAAGGCTTCGACGACGCGGCGCTTGCGAACGAGAACATCGCCCTCGGCGAGCGTGCGGGGATCGAGCTGGCGCGACGGGTCTCTTCCCATCAGCTCGATATCGAGCTGAACCGCGCCGCGGACGGGGACCTGCTGACGCGAGCGAACGCCGGCCGCCGCCGCTTCCACGGCATGCGCGTCAGGGTGATCGGTCCGTCCCAGGACGATATCGAGCGTCTCCGCGTGCGTTGGCGGAAGTGGATTGACGGCCACCCAAGCGCGATCGACAAGTTGCGCGACGAACTTCGCGACGATGAGGCAAACCTGGCCGCCGCGCAACCCGGTGGCGCTTCGATCGCCGCCGCCCTCGGTGAAGGTGCGTCGCGGATCACGGCGCCGAACCTGGCCTCGATCATGCTGCTCCTGGAGGAAGGAGCCGAGCAATCGATCCTGCTGACCGGGGACGGATCGTCCGACGAGATCCTTCAGGGCCTGGAGGAGACGAACGAGCTCGACCCGATGGAGGCGGGAGCCGATCTCGACGATCTTCTCGCCGGTCAGCAACGTCATGTGACGGTTTTCAAGATCCCGCACCACGGCGCGCTCGCGAACGTGACCGAGGAGGTGATCCATCGCATCACCGCCGATCATTACCTATTCTGCGGCAACGGCGCGCATCACAATCCAGAGCTCGAGGTGCTGCGGCGGATCGCCGAGGTGCGACGCGACGGCATCGGCCCGGACACCGACTTTAAGTTCTGGTTCACCTCGGCTGCAGACACACCCGGGCTCACGAAGCAGCGCCGCGAGCACATGAAGGACGTCGAAGCGCTGGTCGACGACCTGATCGACGAGAGTGGCGGACAGATGGGCGCCCAGTTCATGGGCGGCCAAGGCTTCCTGGACGTCCTCGCCTAAACGCGGATACGGCGAGGCGCTGCAGTAGTCCAGCGTTTTGCGGCTCGCGGGTGTTGCACGGTACTATGTCGCCGCTTTCTAATATGTACTGTCCATTGAATTCCCGGTGGTAAACTGAATAACAAGCTCGTGATGGGGAGGATGTAACATGAAATCTACCAAACCTAAGAAAAATACCCGCAAAGTAAGCCGCACCAAAACCGGCAAACGCGGCCGTATTAAGAAAAAGGTCTTCGCCGCATTTCTCTCGAAAAGCCACCCGGCCGTCCGCACCCATCTGCGGGCCTCCACCGAGTTATCCACTTTCCTATCGTCATCCGGCGTGCTGACACTGGCTAAGCGACAGCGACTGATCGATCAGGCGTTGGTGTTGCTGGAACAGAATTACGTGCACCTTCCTTTGAAGCGGGCGATGCACGCGGTAGATCCAATCCAAAGACTGAAGCTCCTGCAGCATCGGCTCAATCAGATGACGAACAGTACGATGCCTGTGGAGGCGCAGTTTCACCGCGAGATGACGGACATTTTTGCTTCCGTCCGCGATCTCCATACCAATTACATGCTTCCAGAGCCGTTTAACAAAGTAACCGCGTTTTTGCCGTTCTTGGTGGAGGAATATTTCGCGCAAGGCACCAGGCGCTATGTCGTCTCTCATGTTATGGATGGATTTAGTCACCCTCACTTCAAGAAAGGCGTGGATATCATCCATTGGAACGGGGTGCCTATCGACAGGGCGGTGGAGATTAACGCCGATCTACATGCGGGCAGTAATCCCGCCGCGCGACACGCCCGCGGCCTGGAACGCTTGACAATCCGGCCGTTGACGATTTCGCCGCACCCCGATGCGGAGTGGGTAATCGCAGGCTTTCGCACCCAGAATGGCGATCTTCGCGAGCATAAATTTGAATGGCTGGTATTCCAGGAGCCCGATACCGGCAGCGGGGACGCGGGCGGGTCGTTGGCGCTAGATGCTACGATCGGGTCGGACTTGGAGATAGAGCTTGTAAACCGTATGAAGAAAGTGTTGTTCGTGCCGGCAGTTGTCGCGACCGAGCGCAAACTTTTTCGATCCAGGACGCGAACCAAGAGCGGTAGGCTGAGCGCGCGCACACTGCGGGCATTGGCGTTATCCAGTTCGTTGCCGAGTCTTCTGGCTGCCAAGTCCGTGGATACACCTAACGGCACATTCGGTTATATTCGTATCTTCAGTTTCAATCTTCCGCGACAGCCAGTTCAAGTTACGCCGGATGAATTCGTGGATGAATTCGTGCGCCTCGCAAATCAACTGCCGCAAGACGGCCTGATAGTGGACGTGCGCGGCAATGGCGGTGGACACATTCATGCCAGCGAACAGCTGTTGCAGGTCTTGACTCCGCACCGCATCACCCCCGAACCTACCCAATTCATCAACACGTCCTTGAATATCGAGCTGTGCGAGCGGCACAAGACCGGTGCGTCCGGAATCAATCTGGGTCCGTGGCTGGCGTCGATGAAGGAGGCAATAAAAACCAGCGCCACGTATTCCCGCGCGGTTCCGATAACGACCGAGCAACAGGCCAACAACGTCGGACAGCAGTATATCGGGCCGGTGGTGTTGATTACCGACGCCAAGTGCTACAGCGCCACCGACATCTTTGCCGCTGGATTTCAGGATCACGAGATCGGCCCCGTGCTGGGAACGGATAACAACACCGGAGCGGGTGGGGCCAATGTATGGGAACACAATTTGTTTAAGTTGTTGATGGAATTACCGGCGCCGAGCGCGGACAACCCATACGTGAACTTACCGAACGGCGCCAACATGCGGGTATCGATCAGGCGCACGCTGCGTGTCGGCAACAACGCCGGTACACCGGTGGAAGACCTGGGCGTGGTGCCGGATCATCGCCACTTCATGACGCAGGCGGACGTACTCCAGGGTAATGTTGACTTGATCAACCGGGCGGGGGAAATCTTGAATCAGATGCCGCGCTACAGACTCGATGCCGCGGTCACTATCGGAGCGTCCGGAGACTTGACCGTTGCGCTCACTACAAAGGGCATCAATCGACTCGACGTTTATATAGACACGCGGCCCCAGCTATCACGCACCATCAGCAGTACGAGCAGCCAGCTCACGTTGCCATCAATTCCGGGAGCCACCGAGTTGCAGCTAGTGGGCTATAAGGGTGACGAACTGGTGGCCATCCGACGTGCGGTCGTCTGACTAATGTCGAGGCGGACGGATAGACGATATTAGACGGTCGTTCGCTGAAATCCCTCTGCGCACGATTTCCAGGCCGCGGTTTGCAGGCAAGGTGCCTGCCCACGCAGTGAGCAGAAATGGATAGCAGTAAATCAGTAGCGCGACGATTAACGGCTCCGTGTCAACGTGTTCGTGCCGAATTGGCATTCATGCGGCGACGGGGGGCTGGATCGATCCACGGCAATGCATCTGCCATCGGAAATCATTGATCTTTGCTTTACGTTCTTCATGTTGTCGGCAGGTCACCAGGCATACTGGCGACGGCAGGAATGTGTATACGATTGAATTAGGAACAAAATCACGAATTAGACACCCGCCCCTAAAAATACCGCCACCGTGATGTGGTGGCTTTTCCCGGCCGACTGCTTCGCTCAGTGTTCGGTCACGCGGCCTTTCACACGCCGCATTCACACCTTTCACACATCCTCCTTATTGCGACAACACACCTTTCCCGACACCGATTTTCCTAACCCTCTGACAAACTTGGCGATTTTTGCTGCGTCCACACTTGGCACGGTTTTTGAAATGGACATAGCAAACGGCGGTTCCGAAATTTCCCAAACTGTCGTCGCTTATGAAACAACACGAGGGTTCGCAAGATGAAGATATTGCCCAAACGATTCCGCAGAATTGCGCTACCAATGCTGGTTGGCGTCGTCATGCTCGGAGTAACGACCCCGTCTTCGGCCGACGGTCAAATGTACCTCTACCAGTACGAACTGGCGTACGGCGGCAAACAACCGGTCAGCAGTTTCTATCTGAGTTGGCGGCCGCGCGGCATGTCCGGCGACTTCGGATTCGGCGATGAGAAGACTGCATTTCGCATGCCGTTGTATTCCAGCGATCCCACCTCCCGCACGATGATCGCGCAGCTTTCGATGCTGATGAACGATAGCGAGGACGAAGACGTATCGTTGGGCGAATCGTTGGGTCAAGCCGTCGGGGCTGTGGCGGCGTTGGCCTACTTCGCCATTCCGGTGGTAGCGATAGCGAAAGCTATGACCAAGGATATTGAGATACCGGTAGGCCCGATCAACATTCCGGAGATTCCGGACACACCGCCTGAACAACCGAAACCGGCGCCGTCCGCGTCCGCTTCTTAAGTTACCGGTGGGTGTCGAATTCGTAATTTTCACGTTAAATCAACGGTCAGCGCAATCTTGATGTCGGCAGCGATTCTGGCAACCCGCTTACCACATGAAGGAAATCTTGCTGATCCTGATCCATCTATGGCACCGCAGCGGTATTTGGTTAAAACCCGGTGAGCCCTGCGCATGGGGGATCCGGCAAATCGCCAAAGGCTCTCGGTGCTTGAGCCTCTTGTCCTCAGCGCTGACTATCCGTAACGTATTGCATAATCTTTGGTTCTTTAGATGACACTTCTGATGCGAAGCTAATGGCTCTTTGGACACACCGCACTGCGGGTTTGATTACCTTGCTTGCGCTATGCGCTGCTTCAATTGCGCCGGCATTTTCCCAATTGCCGGACGACCGTGTGTGGCGCACCAGGATTGAGGAAATGAAGCGTTCCGAGCGTGGTCCATTCCAGCAGATCCGTTGGTTTTGCAAGGATGGCACTGTATTGCCCCCGACGCCTTACGCTTGCGCAAACCATGGCGGTGGAGTGCAGCATGGCGAGTGGAGTGATGCTGTAAAGCGAATGCGCGCGGCCGGATTCAAGATTGCGAATGTCTTAGCCAGTATCGACGCACAGGAATTCGCATCTCGCGCCGACAATCTCGACGCCCTTAATCAGATCCTGATCGAACGGTTTATGATCGTCGCGGATGATGGTTGGATCTTCCGCAAGGCACGGTTTTACCGTGGGTCGCTACAAGATGAAGACGAGCGAAAAGGTGCACGCCGGCTCCTGCTCAAGCTGGCTGAGGACACGTCGTGGCTGACGCAAAGCTATCTGCCGTTTCGGACCGCAGTCCGCATGCTGGATCACGGGGAAGAGACCCAATCTCTGACCGAAATCCGCCAGCTCGCGGCGTCTTTGTCAGACCGGGATCCCGGTTTCGTGCACTTGAGGGCCAAAATTCACGCCGTCCCCGATCGCAGCGACGCCAACGCGGTGCGCGAATACGCCGGCAGATACAAAGGGTCCACTCTGTCGGTGGAATTTGCCCGCTTGGCGGCCCTTATTGATTCAGTCTATGCAGGCACGTCGGCGGTCCGGTACTTGGAGAGCTTGGCCAAACAGACCTCCGGCGCTCGCGCCGCGCGGTTCACGCGCGACGCCAAGGCGCTCGCCAGCGCAACGGGTCCCGAGGAGATTTTCACGCGAACGGCCGATTTGTTGTCCGAGCTCCGGACTATAGGCGTGGAATTGACGCAGCCAAGCCTGCGTCTGGCCATCATCGAGACCAGCAATGCCCTCGAGAACGATCATTATGTAGCGGGGACAGGACTGCACAACGACAATGCAAGCAGTACCCGTACGCAGCAGCTCCAGTGGTTAAAGTCGAGCCAAAACGCGATTTATGGAACCGGGCTGATTAGTCGCAGGCAGCTGCAAGAGTTGGACAACGCGCTCGCCCGGATCGGGCAACGCCCGAGTGTGGTTCTCGATGTTTATAAAAGCACACTGGATCACCTCGCGCGCGTACCCGCATGGAGCAGCCAGTGGCAGCGGTTCTATTTTGATGAATCGGTACGTCGCTTCCTCGTCATCGAACCGCGCGCCGGCCTCTTCCTCCAAGACCAGCTGCGTGCGAGCCCATTGAGTTTTTTCAGCTTTATAATTGACCGCTTGCTGCGGGACGCCAACGGACTGGCCGGTGTGCGTCATGAAGTGTTCAATGCTGATATCGGCGCGGGTATGCGCGGCTTGAACCCGGGTCTGGCGCGCGGGCGGCTTTATCTGGCGGCACCGGACACAGGCCAGTCGTTTGACTCCGCGGGGATATACCTGTTAGCAGAGACCGTATCCGACCTGCCACCGGTGGCGGGTATTTTGACCTTGGGTGAGGGGAACCCTCTGTCCCACGTCCAGTTATTGGCGCGCAATCTGGGCATTCCCAACGTAGCGATAGACGAATCGTTGATTCCAAGAATGCAAGCTTGGCAGGGACGACCGGTCGTGCTGGCGGTTTCGGCACGTGGGTCGGTTCGTCTGGTGGACGCACAAAGCGTACCCGAACGAATCTTTGGCGGCGAACCCGATGCGCCATCACTCCTGATCCGCCCGGACCTGCAGAAGCTCGCTCTCGCCAACAATAAGTTCGTGCCGCTGAGCAGTCTGCGCGCCATAGACTCTGGACGCATCGTTGGCCCCAAGGCCGCACAGCTCGGCGAGCTGCGACACCACTTCCCCAAGGCGGTTACCGATGGACTGGCGATCCCGTTTGGGAGCTTCCGGGATTTACTGCGTCAACCGTTCAACGATACCGGGATGTCAACCTTCGAATGGATGACCGCTCAATATCGCGCTCTCGAGGCCCTGCCGCGGGACTCCGAACGGCGCGCAAGTGCAACCGAGGGCTTCCGGCAGCAATTGCACCACTGGATTGAACATGCCGATCCTGGAGCTGAATTCCGCGACCGCCTGCGGGCCACGATGGAGCGGGTATTCGGTCATGACGGCAGTTATGGTGTGTATGTACGTAGCGATACCAACGTAGAAGACTTACCAGGCTTTACCGGCGCCGGTTTGAATCTAACATTGGCCAACGTCGTCGGTTCCGACAACGTTTTCGCTGCCATCTCGCGCGTGTGGGCATCGCCCTTTACGCAACGAGCCTTTGCCTGGCGGCAGTCACGTATGGAAAAGCCGGAACACGTCTATCCCGCGGTTTTGTTATTACGCAGCGTTTCGGTCGAAAAATCCGGTGTACTCGTGACCCAGGATATCGACACCGGCGATCGCAGTTGGTTGTCGATCGCGGTCAACGAGGGCCTAGGTGGCGCCGTGGATGGTCAAGCGGCGGAATCCTTGCGCGTCAACCTTCTCACCGGGGAAGTGCGACTGCTCGCCCAGGCGACTGCGAATTACCGATGGGAGATCGATCCGCGGGGCGGTATCGACAAGCGACCGGTCAGCAGTCGCGACCATGTCCTGACTCCCGAGGAAATCGGCGTATTGATTGCGTTCATTAATGAGCTGCCGCGGTGGTATCCACCAGTCGTGGACGCAGAAGGTGCGCCGACGCCAGTCGATGTCGAATTCGGTTTTCGAGATGGTAAGTTGGTCCTGTTTCAACTCCGGCCTTTCCTGGAAAGCAAGACGGCCAGGGTCAACGAATACCTGCAGTCACTGGATCGCTCTATGCGCCGGCGGGACCAGGTACAAGTAGAATTGAACCGAACCCCCGGGAGGACAAACTAATGCGATGCACCCCATGGATCCTGCTTGCAACTCTGTTGACACCGGGCGCTTGCTTCGGTTACCCCATCTTCGGCAGCGAATCGACAGGCATTAAGCGGTTGGAACACGTACGCCTGGTGCAGGAGGGCCAAGTCGCCGGTCGAGGTATTTTGGCGGGACAACAGCTGACCCTGCAACAAGTTGATCTGCGATTGCTGCATCAGCGCGATATGGAACTTTCGCCTGCAAATTCTGAATTCACCGCTGAGATCAAACACCTGCTCGGCGACGATGCGGATCGCTACGCCATGGCAGTGCTCGATTTGTCCGACGTCGAACACCCTCGGTATGCGGAACATAACGGGTCTGTTGCGCAAAACCCGGGTAGCGTCGGCAAGATCGTGGTGGCCACTGCCGTGTTTCAGGCACTCGCGGACGCGTACCCCGAAGACCTGGATTCTCGGCGCAGGGTACTGCGCGAAACCGTCGTGACCGCGGACGATTTCATTCTCCACGACGGCCATAAGGTGTTTTTTTGGAATCCGCAAAACCGACAAGGAGCGCATCGACCGATCCAAATCGGCAACCGCGCCTCATTGTGGGAGTTCCTCGACTGGATGCTGTCCGCGAGTTCGAACGCCGCCGCCAGCGCGACCATCAAGCAAGCCATGCTCCTGGTGCGTTTCGGACGCGGATACCCGGTGGAGCCAGAGATCTCACAACGGTTTTTCGCTCACGTCCCGCAATCGGAGCTCAGCGCGCTCTTGGCCAAGACGCTGCAGACGCCGCTGCTGCGGAACGGCTTGGACCTAAACGCACTGCGCCAGGGCAGCTTCTTCACTGCGACCGGCAACCGCAAGGTACCGGGCACCAGGAGTTACGCCACGCCGCGGGAATTGATGGCTTATCTGCTGCGATTGGAGCAAGGTAGAATTGTCGACGAATTTTCCAGCCGGGAGATCAAGCGGTTGTTATACATGACGGAACGGCGCATACGTTATGCATCGTCCCCCGCCCTGCAGGATGCCGCAGTTTATTTCAAGTCCGGTTCGTTGTACCGATGCCAACCTGAGTCGGGGTTTGAATGCCGGAAGTATCACGGTAACAAGTTGAATCTCATGAACTCGGTGGCGATCATCGAGTCGCCCGCCACCGACCGCCGCTTGTATTATTTAGTCACTCTGGTGTCTAACGTCTTGCGGAAGAACTCGGCAGTGGACCACCAAACTCTGGCGACCCGTATCCACCGATTGATCGAGGCGGTCCATAAGAAGTAATGGGATTATTTAAAATAATACTAAGGATGGGTGCTTGCCAACGCGGTGGGAACCACAAGTTCGTGCAGCTTTTGAATGGTCCGGGACAACCACATCGAACCGTTTGGCGATTGCGCCAACGCTACCGCGATGTATTTATGCTTACCTGATTCGACCAGGGCACTGTCCGCGTGCCACTGTTTCCAGGAGCCCGACTTTCGGTATACCCGCACCCCTGGGTATTTCTCCAGGCCTTTGACGAACTTATGCCGAATACCCGGATTTCCAAGCATCGCTTTCATCTGGCGGGACAGTTCCGCAGCTACCAAACGACCGGTTTCGAGCAGATAATAAAAACGGGCGGTCTGCAGGGCGGTGGCGCCGTGCGACAGGTTGTGCAACGGGTCCCGACGGTAGGCCCGTGATTTGCCGTATTCCTTGCCCACCCATAATCCGCCGTTCACTGCATGATCATAAAGGCGAAATCTGGCAGATGTCACTATCTCGATGAGTTCTTGTTTGCCGACCAGATTCAACATACGTGTCGCATCTGCATTTGAAGATGCGCGTATCATGCGCGTCAGCGACTGCCGGACGTCAGAAGTGAATTCCAACTCTCCGCGCTCGATGCTTACGAACGCACCCAAGAGGATGGCGATCTTGGGCAGGCTCGCTGCGTACATCATTTCATCACCATTCAGCGAAGCGACACGCGGAATGCTCGTGTTGGTGATATCCACCAGCGCCACAGCAAGTGTCTTGTTGTCAACCGCTGCCGCTAAACCCAACTCCACCAGCGCGTCTTTTAAAGCGTGTTGCAGTTGCGGGTCGATACTCTTTCGCAACAGTGGATAATCACTTTGCTGGCCAGCGCTGAAGACGGTCGGAGCTGGTAACAGCAACAGTGTGGCGATTATTATCGTTCGCGTAAATCGCATCGAAGCGGGGTTGTTTCCCTTTTTTGAGCAAGTATCGTTATGTTTAGATTAGAAGAAAATCAGCGACTATGATAACTGCGAGCACCCATTCCGGCAAAACACCAGCCGAGGTTCGGCGGCGAGCGTTGATTTTATTTGTTAATTTCCTGCTCATAATCCTCGCTTATTACCAGGTTAAATCCGCCAGCCGCTCATTGTTGATCGAATATTGGGGCGCCGACAGCTTTCCGTACATATGGATTGCCTCGGCCTTGGTGCTCGGTATGTTCATCGCTTTCTATCACAAATTGGTAGAGCGCTACACCCGGTTGCGCGTGGTCCTGGGTTCTTGTCTCGTGTTCGTTGGCTTGTTGGTTGTGTTCCGGGTCATGCTGAAGTTCATGAGCGCACCGGCAAGTCTTGGCTTTTACATCTTCGTAGATATCTTCAGCGTGATCCTCGTCGAGCAGTTCTGGAGCCTGGCCAATACCGTACACAAGCCCGAAGAGGGCAGGAGTACGTATTGGTTCGTGGGCACGGGCGGACTCGTGGGTGGTGTCGCCGGCGGTCTGCTCGCAGCAGCGCTGATACTTTACACGCCGACGACTACTGCGGATTTACTGTTATCCTGCGCTCTGCTGCTCATCGTCGTCTTCGGTCTCAACGTCGTCATGGGACGCATGGGCCTGTACGAAGAGATCAAAGGCAGCGATGGTCCGGTCAAGGTCGGAGGCGGTTGGCGTGCACTCGTTCAGAGCCGCTACTTGCTGTTGATCGCTGCCGGGCTGTTGTGCGCCCAAATCGCCGAGCCCATAGTAGAGTATCAGTTTTTGAAAACTGTCGAGGCCGCGTATCGGGAGCTTGACCAACGCACTGCTTTCATCTCCACGTTTCTCAGCGTCCTGGGTCTTGTCTCGATATTTATAAACCTCGCTTTGACCCCCGTCATTCATCGCTACCTTGGTGTCGTAGCAGGTATGATGATGCAACCTCTGGCACTCGCGGTCTGCTCTCTGGGATTCATGTCTGCACCAACACTCACAATGGCGTCGATAGTCAAGATCAGCGATCGCGGCTTATCCTACTCGATCAACCGCGCGTCCAAGGAACTGCTGTACATCCCCGTGGATGCGGTGCGTACCTATCAGGCCAAGGCCTGGATCGACATGTTGGGATACCGTCTGTTCAAGATCTTAGGGTCCGGATTGATACTCGTGTTCACGCAGAGTCTTCCGTTGCTACTCGATGTCGCGCAACTGGCATGGATTACGTTGAGTGTATGTGTCGCCTGGGTGGCGGTGGTTGCTGCCCTAGCAAGAGAATACCGCGCAGTAGTCCGGGTTCCAATTCCAGCTTGAAACCGAGACAAACCCCGGGGCAAGCCCATTGTTACCTTTAAACCCTCTCTCCCGCATAAGGGGGAAGGAGTGGATGAGGGATTCGCGTAAAAATCGATTAGATCAGCGCACTGGACCCCACCTTTTTTCGTCTTCCCGTTCACGAGAAGGATTCACTCAGTAGGCGCCTGTCCTGTCTCTGTGTCCCGTAGTTAAATTGTCTTAATTCTTGTTCGGGCCCAGACGATAAGTGTGGCAAAGGGCGAAATGTCATCGCCCGAGTAATTCCGTTGCGCCGCCCGCCACGGTTCTATCCAAACCCTGTGTCGACGAACGACTCCGGCCAATACCCGTTGCGGATCCACATGGTCGAGGAAAGTCATGGTGCAACAAGTTGTTAGTGCCGTGATCTACGGCGTCAACAGTCGTTCATCACCGGTTGCCGGGTCATGTTTTGCCCACGATGGGTTTTGTTGACCCACCGTGGGCTCGGATGATCAATGCGTTCTACCGTATTCCGCGGGTCATGAACGACCCGGTTGTTTGCGGCGGACAAATAAATATCAATAAATACAACAGGTTATAGTATGGCATGTGGTTTGCTCTACGTCAGTGGGTATATCTGACCCGACTACGGATGCGATGTGACACCAGACGAAGCTCAAGGGGTGGATCGAATTGCCAGACATATTTTGCGTTACCTGCGGTCCCACCCCAACGCCGCTGACACCAAGCACGGTATCGCCCGATGGTGGCTGCTGCAACAGCGCTACGTGGAGTGCCTGGCGGAGACGGAGCAGGCATTGATTCATCTCGAAAAGCGAAACCTGGTCACACGGACGCCCATAGCGGGCGGTGAATTCGTTTATCGCTACAAACCAGAGCCTGAATCTGACAATGGCTGACCGTCTGGCAATTGAATCCGTGGGATTGAGCATAGCTCGTTGCCTCGATCTGTGTTTTGAGCAACACCAGATTCTTGATGAGTCAACGCCCAAGGCAGTGCTGCTGCGAACCGAGGATTTCAGCAAGGAGCTGCGCAACCCGGACATCTCGACACCTATGGTGTCACTGTTTCTTTACCGGGTCGATGTCAACCGCTGTTTGCGCCCGGGATGGTCGTCAGTGGCACATCAGGACGGTGATGTGCATTTGCCCCTGGATTTGCATTTTCTGCTAACACCATGGGGCAATAACGCGGAAGACGAGTATCGCTTGTTGGGACACAGTATGACCTGTCTGGAACGTATTCCCATTTTGAGCGGGCCATTGCTGAATCCACGCGGCAACTGGCAGCCCCACGAGGCCATTCAACTCACGATACCGGAAATTACCACGGAGGATTTGATGCGTACCTTCGATTCCCTGCCGGCGGATTACAAGCTGAGCGTGCCCTACCTGGCACGGGTGGTAAGAATCGACGCCCGCGACACCGATCGGGATGTGCCGGTGCACCATTTGTTGACCGGAATCAAGCCGGAGCTGGACGCGTGAGCAACGGCAATAGCTTTAGTCAACAAGGCCTTGATCTTGCAATCGGTTTCGTGCCGCGGGATGTGTTGCTCGGCGGGCGCCCGCGGCAGCCGGTTCGATTGGACATAGAGATCCCCGATGGAGTACCGCGCCGGGTGGCTAAGGGTTACCGACACTACACCAGGCCTACCGATCTGGTTCCGAAAATCAGCCGCCACCACAGTGGTCTGTACAAATTGATCTATTTGTCGCGTCGAAGCCTGCCAGGCAACGCCATCGTCCGCGTATACGATGATTTCCAATATTACGTGCCCAGGCGTTTTCGATTCCCAATTCCTGCCCACGAGGATATCGGATTGGACAAGCGGCCTAGAGATTCCCGCAGACAGTCGCCGCTGATGTTTCCGGCCAATGCCTACCCGGTGGCGGAACGCACCGTTGGCTTGCGGGGCCGGGTAATGCGTGATGGTAGGCCGATGCCGTGGGCTTGGATCGATGCGTCCTACCTGGTGCCGGTCGGTGGTACCGAAACCGAGCCGGAATTCATTGTGCGCGGCAAGATCGGTCGCGCCATCAGCGACCGTCATGGGGAATTTCTTCTGGTTCTCAACCCCTTGCCACGGGACGGCGACGTGATGCCGCAAATGCAACTACCGATATGGGCCAGGTTGGTGGTGAAAGGTCCGGTACCGGCACCGGTGGAACCGGCCGGCAATGAGGATCCCATGTGGGCGGTGCCGGTGGAACAGCTTCCCGAGGGTGGGCTCGCGGATCCGGCGACGGACCCGGACTACGCGCCCCCGGGGTATCAAGCGGATGAATCCAGTTCGCGGGATATTCCATTCCCGCTCGGTAAACTTTTGACCGGGGTCGATGCCCCGGATTTTGTATTTAGTTTGATCTAACCCTAACAAGCTCAGGAGAACAGCTATGCCTGAATATCTTGCACCCGGTGTCTTTGTGGAAGAGGTGAGTTTTCGTGCAAAATCCATTGAAGGCGTACCCACCAGCACAACCGGGTTTGCCGGCATGGCACGATTCGGTCCCGTATATCGGTCCGGTGGCCCCGCCAACTGTGAACCCAGGTTGGTGACCAGTTTTACCGAATACGAACGGATTTATGGACGCCTTGATAAACTGACTCACAGCGGTGATGAGCGGCTCTGTTATCTGGCGTTGGCCTCCAAGGCTTTCTTCGATAATGGCGGCAAGCGCCTGTATATATCCCGGGTCTTTGTGCCAGACGGTGCCGATGGGGTGGCGTTTGCACCGGCCGCCGGTGCCGGCATCACGGCGACGTGGCGGGCCAGATGGCCCGGTGAAGCCGGCAACGTTGCGGTCAGCTGTCATGTCACCCGGAGTCGGAATATCGCCTACGACGATCCCAGTTTTGGTGTCCAGGTACGTCGAGCCAAAGTCGGAGCAGTGGTCGAGATCGTGCCAGCCGCGAGTATCGCCAACCCGCCGGTGGGTGATGCCACCCTAGTTCAGGCCAATCTGCGGGTGATCCGCCGCGGTAGTGACGGTCGCCAGGAGTTTGTGGACCAATCCGGCAGCGCGGTGGCGCCGGCCCCAGGTGATCACATTCAGTTGGTGGAACTCAATGTGCGGGTGGATGTGGACGACGAGCGGGTTGACGAATATACCCAGCTCGGCACCTCTCCCCAACAAAAAAGGGATGTGTGCCGGATCCTGGACAAGCATGACCCGGAAGACGAAAACGCGTTCGTGTGGTTGGACTTCGATCGCAGCAGTGTCGTACCCAACGACGACTTCGTGCCGGTGCGCCTGATGATCGCGCTGAAGACCAGCCCGGGAACCTTGACTAACGGTAACGACGGCGTCCTAGTGTCAGCGGATGATTTGGCCGGTGAGGCGGCCGACCCCGATGATGCCACCAAGAAGGCGACGGGTTTGGAGGCACTGGCAGAAATCGAAGATATCGCCATTGTCGCCCTACCCGATGCCGGAACCATGGGCGCGTTCCTGGCGCAACAATCTGCCGACAGACTGATTGCGCACGCCGAGCGAGAGCGTTATCGCATAGCCATCGTTGATGCGCCCAAGGGTAGTTCTATAAACGAAGTTCGTGCGTTCCGTTCACAGTTCGATAGCACCTACGGCGCACTCTATCATCCTTGGATCGAAATTCTCGATCCCCTTGAGCGGGCCGCTCAGGGTACACCGCCACGTCGACTCATGGTGCCTCCCAGCGGCTTCGTGGCCGGGATCTATGCGCGAACCGATGTCAGCCGCGGTGTGCACAAGGCGCCGGCCAATGAAACCGTCCGCGGTTTGACCCGATTTGAAGCCAACATTAATCGGCCGCGCCAAGAGGTGTTGAATCCCGAGGGCATCAATGCACTGCGATTCTTTGAAGGCCGCGGCCACCGGGTCTGGGGAGCACGAACCATGAGTTCCGACCCTGAGTGGAAGTATGTCAACGTACGACGCTTGTTTGTCTACATCGAGCATTCTATCGACAAAAGCACCCAATGGGCGGTGTTTGAGCCAAACAATCGACGGCTGTGGGACAACATCCGTCGGGCGGTGGAGGACTTTCTCTTGGTGTTGTGGCGAGACGGCGCGCTTATGGGAGATAAACCGGAGAAAGCATTTTTTGTCCGGTGTGACCGCAGCACCATGACTCAAAACGATATCGACAACGGCCGAATGATTTGCCTTGTCGGTATGGCGCCGGTGAAGCCGGCGGAGTTTGTCATCTTCCGGATCGGTCAATGGACCGCCGATGCCCAATCCAATTGATCCGGTCTAGGTCTAACAGACAAGCGGGAGTAGCTTATGCCAACTTTTCGAGACAATCCTTATAGCGCATTCAATTTCGTCGTGGCCATCGGTGGTGACCAGGGTGATGGATCAGCGGGCGCCGTTATCGGCGGGTTCAGCGAGGCCAGTGGTCTGGGCGTAGACGTGGAATACGCCGAATACCGCAATGGCAACGAAATGGTCAACACGGTGCGCAAGGTACCCGGCGTGCACAAGATGGACGATGTGACCCTCAAACGCGGACTGGTCGGCTCCACCGATCTTTTTGATTGGGTGAAAACCGTTCGCGACGGCACCGCCGATCCGCGCAATGTGACCATTACATTACTCGACGAGGCGCGGGAAGCGGTGGCCTCCTGGGTATTGCGTCGGGCCCAGCCCAAGAAGTGGACTGGTCCAAGCCTGACCGCCAAGGGTGGCGGCGACGTGGCGATGGAAGAGATCAGTTTTGTCCACGAGGGAATCGAATATCAGTAGGTGCCGGCTAGATAAGGATCTGGAACGTGTTTCGTAGCGAGCCGATTGGCGCACCCGGCGTCTATTTTCGTCCCGACCCGCCATCCAGGGGATTGCGGCCCGAGCGTATGGACGTTTGCGGCTTCGTCGGCATTGCGCCGCGGGGCCCCAGCCGGGTACCGGAGCTTCCGGAAGGTTGGCGTCGCGAGGACGGCCCCTTCGTTCGTCAGTGGATCAACGGTACTTTCCCCACCCGTCGCACCATTGCGGTACCGGTTGACAGCTTCGATGACTATAAACGTCAATTCGGCGGCTTCGAAGGACCGGGGAACCTGCCCTATGCGGTAGAGGCGTTTTTCGAACAGGGCGGACGCCGAGCCTGGATCAGTCGAATTGTTCACGATATGGGTGGCTCGAATACCAACTTCCATGCCACCGCCGTTGGTGTGGTTGATGGCGCCGTCACCGCAAATGGCGAGGCGTTTGAATTCGTTGCCCGCAACGAAGGACGATGGGGCAATCGACTTCGTGCGGCACTCGGATACAATCTACGGCCGCTGCAAATCAAGGCGGTGGACCTGTCGAGCGTGACCGTCGACATCGGGGAACCGGAACCGGTGGGTTCCCTGTTGAGACTACGTTTCCCCGGGGATGTCTACCAACTCCGATTTGTTGACCGGGTAATCCATGATCGTATGGCGGGTCGGCGCAACCGCCGATTGGAGTTCGATGTTCCATTGCCGGCCGCACCCGAGGCGGTGGAGGTGGTGGAAGGCGAGCTGATAGTCGACGACGGTGCCGGCGCCCGTGAAGTGTTTCACCGGCTGGGCCTGTCGTCCCGTCATCCACGCTGGGTTGCCAGCATCGTATGTTACGACTCCGAATTTGTGTATCCCGGTTCCGCCTGGTCGGATAGTGAGTTGTCGCCGGAACAGGCCCACCGACTGCCGATCGCGGCGGTATTGCCGCCATTGAAAAGACACCCACAACCGTGGGGCGGCTCGGAGACCGCGATCACCGATGAGCAGCCGCCCCAGTTCGGCGGCGGACGGGATTGTTATCAGGATCTAGTGCATGAAGATTTTTTTGACGCCCGATGGCATCCGGGGGAGCTGAATCCGGGTTCCGGAATCTGCAGTTTCGCCGACCATAAGGAAATTTCCAGCCTGGTGGTGCCCGATTTGTATTGCGCCGATCCTCTCGGCGACATCGACACCTCGGATGAACCGGTTTCCCTGGCCAGCGGGGAGTTTGAGGAGTGTGTGCACGTGGAGTTGCCACCAGTGGATGAGCCCGAACCGACGCCTGTTAATCCCCTTTGCCTCAATCCCCGGCTCGGCGATGACCTCCGGACGATTATGGAATTGCAGAATCGGTTGGTGCAATTCGCCGATCAAACCCGTGACGTGGTAGTGCTGCTGGACGTGCCGCCGGGATTGACCCGGCACCAGGTGTTCGACTGGCGAAGCCAGTTCCGCTCTTCCTACGCCGCCTGTTATTGGCCGTGGCTGCAAGCGGCCAGGAATGATGATGACCGGGATCGTCTCATTCGCATCAATCCGTCGGCGGTGGCCGCGGGTATTATCGCCGCCCGTGAACTGAGCTTCGGGGTATCTCATGGCCCCGCCAATTGTATTTCCCGGGCGGTGATCAACGTGGACGAACCCCTATCGGAAGCGCAACACGATCAACTGCATCCCATGGGCATCAATGTTTATCTCAAGGAGCGCGACGGGGTGCGACTGACGGCGGCCCGTACCTTGAGTCGGGATCCGTCGCTTCGTCAGCTGAGTGTCCGCCGGTTGATGATTCTGCTGGTTCGGGTATTGCAACGCCAGACTCATTGGATGGTGTTCGAGCCCAATAACCGCCGCCTGTGGCGTGATGTGCGGCGCATGCTGCATAACTTTCTCGCTGATCTCTATCGATCGGGCGTATTCAAGGGGAGCACGGAAGAGGAGGCCTTTTTTGTGCGTTGTGACGAACACACCAATCCCAGGCCGATGGTCGATGCGGGCAAGTTGATTGCCGAAATCGGTGTGGCGCCGGCGGAGCCTTTGGAGTTCATTGTGCTGCGGATCACTCGGGATGGTGACAGCACCCTGGTAAGCGAGATTTGATCATGGTGCAGTTGCTTCGCAATTTTCGTTTTCAGATTACCCTGCGACAGAGTGCCGAAGCGGCTCTGGGCAGTGCGCCCCGCACCGTTCCTTCAACCGCCGATAGTGGCGATAGTTTGGGTGACGGCGGTTTCCAGGAGTGCAGTGGTCTCGACTTGGAAATGGATGTGCAGTCCATAAACGAAGGTGGGCGAAACGACGGCGTGATCCAACGGGCCGGACGGGCCAAGTATTCACCCATCGTCCTGAAGCGGGGCATGTTCTATGGCGACGAAGGCAGCGTCAATGCCGATGTCTGGTCCTGGCTGCAGGATGCGGTATCCGGGGTCCGGCCGATTCGTCGCTATGACGGTGTGATCGAGGTCATGAGCGTGGGCCAGGAGGTGGCCGCGACCTGGGTATTCGAGCGCGGTTTGCCGAGCCGGGTGTCCGGTCCCACCCTCAACGCCAAATCCGGTGATGTTGCTATCGAAGAACTGACCATCGCCCATCAAGGGCTGAAACTGGTGCAGGAGTAAAAAGTCATGCCGGCACTGAAAAAAGCCACCTTACAGGAAATCAGCAACGGCGAGAATCCGCAACCGATCGGTGATGCGGTGGACGTGCAGTTCAACCCCGAGTCGTTGAGGATTCAGCTCAGCAATCGGGTCGAGGGCGGTCGCAGCCAGGGCCGCCAGGTACGCCAGTATGTGGGTTCGAGTTCCAATGTGTTTACTTTGGATCTCGAATTCGACACGGCCGATGAAGGATCCACCGACGAACCGGTGTCGGTGCTCGAGCATACCGCCATCGTCGAGAAATATGTACAGCCAAAGACCGAGGGCATCGACGCCAAGCAGCAACCGCCGCTGCTGCGATTTCAGTGGGGTAACCTGATCATCGACGGCGTGGTCGAAAGCATCGACCTGGATTTCGATCACTTCGCCCACAATGGCTACCCCCTGCACGCCAAAGCCTCCCTGCGAATGAAGGAGCAGAAGATCGAGTATCAGCTCAACCCACGGAGCGGTGGTGGCGCCGGTGATCGGGCGGCCCGGGCACTGGGCGGTGAACTGGCCGTGGAAATGGCGGTGCGCCTGGGTCTGGATGCCGGGGCCTGGCGTGGTCTGCGGGCAGATCTTTCATTGGGCCTGGAACTGCAAGCGGGCCTCGAGGTGGAGTTCTCCGCCGGTCTGTCGGCGTCCGCGGGTCTCGGTTTCAAGTCCAGCGTTGAGGCCGGAATCGACGTTCCCCTGGAGGCCAGCGTGGGCCTGGAAGCGGGGGCCCAGGTGTCCGGCACGGCGCATCTGAAGAATAGTGCGGCAGTCAATACAGGCGCCGCGTCCCAGGCGATGTCATCAAGGGACGTTTCATCGCAGGTGGCACTGGCCCGCGCCGGCGGTGTGAACGCGGCGATCTCTACGGTAAAAACCAGTCGTGCCAGTGCCGCTTCCACGGCGGCGCTGTCGGCGTTCCCCGGTAGTACCGGGGCAGCGGCAGGGGAGGTTTACTCGGCAGGCGGCATCACTGCCGGTCCGGCGACCGACGGGTCGGCGGCCGCGACCGGTGCCTCGGCGATGACCGCCGGCGGGCGGGCAAGGACCGGTGAGCCAAGCGGCAAACCGACCGGTGTCAGCCCCACGCTAAAGGCCCGGGCCGCGCCGGATCCCCGCGCCAGCGAATTTGGTTACGGCGTGCCCCTCAAGCCACTGCGTACGCCGGCGATTCTCGACAGTCGGGATTACGCCTCAAATCCCCGCGGGCGTGGTGCCCGGGGTTCGTCCGCCGAACCGTTCAGTGCGGCGATCACCGCCGCGGCCGGACCGACGTCACCGCCCTGGATCAGATTGCCCGGTAAAGACCTGGGCCGCAAGCAGGCCGACCGCGTTCAAACTAAGCGCCGGCCGGCAAAGCGTTGCGGCTGTCTTGGCTCTTGTCGTCATTGAGGGAGATCAGTCATGACTGTTCATATCAACCGCACCATTAGCGATGTATATCCAGTCGATAGTGCGGAATCGACCGGCCAGGGTGACGAAGATCAACGCATGACCCGGGCGATGGAACGGCGCCAATTAATAAGACAAATCGAGTCCGATCAGGCCCGGGTAGCGGCTTGGGACTTCGATGATTAGATATCGACGACTGTATTGCGACCAATAGGGGTTTGCTGTGACCGAGTCATTATTGAGTTTTCCGGCACCACATATTCATCTCGACGGCGAGCAGCGTGTCGATCTAACCCGTGACCTGCTGCAGCTTGAAGTGGCGGAGGGCAATGACGGTCTTCGCACCATGACCGCTCGTCTGCTGGCGTTCGGCCCCCATCCGGATTCCCGTGAGGACGCGCTTTTGTATCTCGATGGCGGTGTTTTCGATTTTGGCTCGGAGATCCGAATTGAGATTGGTGCGGAGGAAACCGCGGACGAGGTTTTTGCGGGTGTGATCAGCGCCATCGACGTGGAGTTCTCCGAAGGCCAAGAGCCGGAGGTGGTGATGCGCGCTGAAGACAAATTGATGCAGCTGAGACTGAGTCGTCGGATGCATACATACGAGGACATGTCTGATGCGGATATTGTCCGGGAAATCGCAGATACGAACGGTCTGGGCGCGGACGTGGATGTGGATGGTCCGACCTACGATGTGGTGCAACAGTGGAACATGAGCGACTTGGCCTTTCTGCGCCAACGGGCCCATCGTCTCCAGGCTGACGTTTGGTACGGTGACGATCAGTTGCATTTTAAGACCCGTTTGCGCCGCAGCGGAGCGGACATCAACCTGGTCCAGGGCAATCATCTCATTCACCTATGCGCCAGCGCGGACCTGTCGGCCCAGCGCAGCGCGGTACGGGTGTGCGGATACGACGCTCAGGAACGCGCACTTATCGATGAGTCGGCCGAGGGGGATGTGATTCAGGCGGAAGCCCCGGAGGGTCGTACCGGTCCGGATATCCTAGGCCGGGTTTTTCCCGGAGAAAGGGCGTCTTACCGGTTGCGCGACGTACCCCTCAATGCGCAAGAGGCACGGGCCTGGGCCCGGGCCGAAATGCTGAGACGGGCCCGATCGTTTGTCACGATCAAGGGCACCACCCGCGGTACGCCGCAGATGAACGTGGGCAGCATGTTGTCCCTGGAACGGGTCGGGCGGCCGTTTGAAGGGGGTGGTTATTACGTAGTGGGAGTGCGTCACACCTACGACCTGTCCCACGGATACCGCACCGGATTTGAGGCCGAGCGTGGTGCGGTGGAGGTGGCGGCATGATCAACCGATTCATTGCCGATGGTGCGCGCCCCGGCTACTACGGCCTGTACCCGGCCATCGTTACCGATTTGCAGGACCCGGATTCCCTCGGCCGGGTGGAAGTGAAGTTCCCGTGGCTGTCCAGTGAGGGTGAGCGGGATGTGCGGGCCTGGGCCACATTGCTTTCACCCTACGCGGACAATGAACAGGGGTTGCAGGTGCTGCCGGAAGTGGACTCTCAGGTGGTGGTCGGTTTTGAGGCCGGCGACCTGCGCCGGCCCTATGTGGTGGGCGCCTGCTGGAATGGCCGGGAGGCGATGCCGGTTCGGGCCGAAGAGGCCAATAACCTCCGCGTATTCAAGACCCGCTCCAACAGCATCTTGGAATTCGATGACACCCAGGGAGCCCCCAAGATCACCCTGTCCACCGAGGCCGGTCACCGCTTGACCTTGGATGCGTCGGCGGATCAGATCACAGTGACCCACTCCAACGGTTGCGTGATTACCTTCAGTCCGGCGGGAAAGATCGAAATACAGGCCAATGCTACCGTGGACATTACCGCGGCGGCCATGAACGTGCATACGGCGGTTGCCAACTTCGATGGATTGATCAACTGCGAAACTATGATTGCCCGGTCGGCCGTTGTGTCGCCGTCATACACCCCAGGGGCGGGCAACGTATGGTGACGCAGCATAATTGGCATTTGGTGGGGCCCTGGTATCGCTGGGGTTCGACCGAGGAGGATCCGAGGCGTGAGCGTAGCTCACGGCCGATAATCCAAAAATATGCCGATTCCAACCATGTGCAGATGTTTTTGGACAATCCTCAACGCTCGCTCAAGTATCTGCCCGAGGACCTTACCGATAAAAATCGGCGCAAGATCTATTTGGATACCCATAGCCGGTTCTATCTGGTTACCTGCGCCCTGCATTGCGATACCCCGGGGTTTCCCAAGGTGGCCCGGGACCGGGTGTGCGAGGCCGGATTTGTGGTGCGCAAACGCAAGACCGAAATTCCCGAGGCGATCCGCCCGCAGGTGGAAAAGCTGCTCAAGACCATCGCCTATGAGAGGGCACGTTTAAAGCGCATCCAATCAAAGCGAAACAAATATACGTCGACCGTCGGCGCCATGGCGGTTGCTCGGGGGCTTAAGTCATACGTCGATCGAAACGGCAGCCGGGTCGAGGACAAGGTGACGCAGCGGCGCATCGATGCCCAATTACAACTCAATAAGCTGGTGGAGAAGTACGGCATAAGTCCGACGGTTCAGGGCTGGCGCCGCATCGGCCCTGGGGCCGGGACATGGGAACAACTCGATGACGAGACGCCCGAGCAGACCGGCGAACAGATTTATCCTCTGTATCCGCTGATTCCGGATAACAATGACACCGAACATGCATCGGGGCACAAGACCATTTGGTATGGCTTGTTACCGGTGGGCTCTGCGGATGTGGATGGGGCGATGAACGCCCAGTTCGATGATCACAGCGTGTACGAGATACGCTGCTTTGTCAGGCGCCACAAGCCCCAGTGCCCGAAATCAAATGAGCGCAACGACTGCAAGGGGGAGTTGGTTTGGTCCCGCCCCACCGAGACTTATCAGTTGGCGCCCCATTTTGATTTGGTCGGCACCTCCAATCGTCTGACGACCATTCAGGCGCCAAGCCTCAATGATCTGATGAAACAGGTCAATAGTCCGGACTTTAAGCTTGGGCAGGGCATGGGCATGGCGGTGGCGACACCGGCAGGTTCGAGCCTGCCCATCAATCTCGACGGCGATAACAATCCCCAAGGTGGTGCGCCCAGTAAGCTGCCGTCCATTTGTTTCTTCGCGATACCGCTGATCACCATCGTCGCCTTTTTTGTGTTGCGGCTGTTCCTGCCCATCGTTGTCTTCTTGTTTGGCCTTTGGTTCCTGCTGAGTCTGCGGCTGTGCATTCTGCCCACGCTGAGTATCGATATTGGGGCGGAGTTCGATATCGAATTGGAGGGCAAGCTCGGCATTGAGGTGGAGGCCGAGCTTGAGGTGAAGTTGGAAGCCGGCGGCCCGGGCGGTGAAGCAGTGACAAAATTGCTGCCATTCTTCTCGGAGGCGATGCGGGACGCATTCAATGCACAGTTGGCTGACATTGCCAACCATCCGGATGTGTATGCGGATATGGCGCGCATTGCTGTCCGCCAGACCACCGACTTATCGGGTTCCGGTGTCACAAAAGAATTGGTCGATGAAATCAACGCGATCATTGCCGATGATCCGGAGATTGATGCGCCGTTCACTTCCGGGTCGGGTCGCTTGAGCAATCCGGCGGACAGACTTGAGTATTACGACAAAGTGTCCCTGGAAGAGGTGTTTGCATGAGCCGTTTTGTATCCAATGCCCAGCTCGGCCGTGGATGGGGTTTACCCCTGGTGCCCGAGGACGAGAGCCGCGCCCTGCCCTGGGCCGGTGGCAGCGATAAGGTGCTGCAGTCCATTTATATCATTCTCGATACCGAGCCGGGGGAGCGGGTGATGCGCTCCACCTTTGGCTGCGGTTTGCGTCGTTACCTCATGCAGCCGAATACCGCCGCCACCCGCGCCCTGATTCAGCGCGACGTGACCAAGGCGCTGCGCCGTTGGGAGCGCCGCATTCAGGTCGGCAAAGTCAGTGTGGTAACCGGTAACGACCCGGCTTTGGTGTTGATCCATATCGAGTATGTACACAACCGGGACGGTAGTGCCGGAAACCTTGTTTATCCATTTTATTTGGATCAGTCATGAATATACCTTCGCCAATACTCGACGATAGTTCCTACGAAGATCTCAGGAACCAACTGGTTGCGCGAATTCCCTTCTATAACCCGGAATGGACCGATCATAATGATAGTGATCCGGGGATCACTTTGTTGGAGTTGTTTGCGTTTCTGGGCGAACACGTGCTCTACCGCTTCAATCAGGTCCCGGAAAAAACCTACCTGGAATATCTCAATCTGCTGCAGATAGCCCGGCGGCCGGCGGAACCCGCCCGGGCCATGCTCGAATTCACCACCGACGTCGACGGTGTGTTGATTGAACAGCATGCCCAGGCGGCGGCGGGTGAGATCCGTTTCGAGACCGAGACCACCGTCACCGTATGGCCTGTCAGCGCACTAGCGGTGGCCAAGTCGGCGCAGGACCTGCCCGACCCGGAAGACGAAGAATACGGTTATGTCGCCGCCGCTATGGATTCCCTGGGGGAGTGGGCCGCCGGCAAACAAGCGGTGGGTTATCAGAACCGGATGATCAGCGCGGCCAGTGACGATTCGCCGGTCAATCTGACCGAGGCGGTCGATAATATGCTGTGGATTGCGGTCCTCAATGAATCGGACCATGCTAATGAGGATCTGCTCGACAAGTTAAAACAAGCGCGAGCGGTCATCAATATCGGTTTCGTACCCGATGAGACCGCGCCATCGGTGGACAAGATTGCGCCCTGTCCGGGGCCGGGTCGGCAGGCGGTGTCCGGCGGGGTGCAGTGGCAGGTCAGTACCGCCCAGCTGATCGATGCCGAGGCGCCGATCTATCGGCCACTGAAGGTGCGCGGCGACACGACCGTGGGCCTGCGCCAGGAGGGCGTCATCCGTTTGGAGTTGAGCGCCGCGGATGCGGGCCAGTTCGAACTATTGGACGAAGACATGGCCGGGGCCGGTGATCTGCCTCCGGTACTGGATGAAGAAAACGAGTCCAAGGTAATTTTCTGGATTCGCGCCTTTCGTCAGGACCAGACCGGCGTTGGACTGGTCCGCCACGTCGGCATCAATAGCGCCGAAAGTCTGCAGGCGCTCACCGCCCGACCGGAGTACCTGGGGGTGGGTGATGGGCAACCGGATCAGAGCTATCAGCTCAACCACGGGCCGGTGATCGCCGGCAGTCTCAGCCTGGAAGTGGAAGAACCGTCCGGGTGGCAGCCTTGGTATGAGGTTGATGGCTTTCATGCGAGCGGCGCAGAAGATCGACACTATGTGCTCGATCGCAGCAGTGCGACGGTTCGCTTTGGCAGCAAGAACGTCCCGCAGATCGGCCAGCGCGTTCGCGCCCGGGCCTATCGCTATGGCGGTGGCCGGGTGGGCAACGTGGCGGCGGAGGCCATTAGCAAGGCCTTGTCCGTGGGCAATGTCAAAGTCATCAATCCCCTGGCCGCCAGGGGTGGCGCCGACGATGAGACTGTTGAAGCGGCATTGCGGCGTATCCCCGACGAAATTCGCCGCCGCGACCGGGCGGTGACCCGGGGAGACTTTCAGGAATTGGCGCTGATGACGCCGGGGGCGGACATCGGACGCGCCGCCACCATACCCTTGTTTCGGCCCAAAACCGGCGAGACCCAGGCCGCCGGGGTGGTGTCGGTGGTGGTGTGGCCCAAGGAAGATCCACGTCATCCGAACGCACCGATGCCGAACGGTTCACAACTGCGTCGGGTTTGCCGCTACCTCGATCAACGGCGGCTGGTCACTACCGAGGTGTATGTGATTCCCCCGGTCTACCAGGCCTTGGCGGTGGCCGTGGGTCTTGAGATCAAACCGGGATACGCCATCGATGCGGTGCGCAGTTGGGTCGAGTTGGTGTTGCGTCAGTATCTCGCGCCGCTGCCGCCCTTTGGTCCCGCGGGGGAGGGTTGGCCCCTGGGCCGGCAAGTGATCGGCGCGGAGTTGGAGGCCGCCGCCTTGCAGGTGGAAGGGGTGGAGTTTCTTCGCGGCCTGCGGCTGGCCCGTTATGAAGCCGGTACCGACAAGTGGATCAAAGGGGATGTGGGCCTGGCGGTGAATGAAATGCCAGAGCTTGAAGAAATCACCGTGGTCGAAGGCCCGCCCCTGGAGCCGGGTGTAGCCGTCGGCGCGCCGCCGGCGGACAGGACACCGGTACCGGTGCCGGTGGAAGTGGACGAGTGCTAATGGCCAGCTCCCGTCCATTTGTCGCCATACAGTCCACCGATCAGTGGCGTCGGGTGGCCCACCAGGACACCCGGCTGCTGACCGACGCACCGGGTATCGCCTTGAAGATCCGCGAGCGGGACAGCGGACCGGGGCCGGAGTTGGCGCCGTGCGACGCGGTTTGTACGCCGTTGGCCTTCGATCCCTGGTGCCGCCTGTACCGGCTGAATGTCGACACCGGACAGGTCAGCCGCTGGCGTTGGTCCGCCTGTCAGGCCCAGGGTGCGGTGGAAAAAGACGGTGTGGATTTGCTCGCACAGACCGATTACCCGGTCGGCGATTTCGACTGGGCGACAGAACCGTCCACGGTGTTGAACAAACCACGGGGCATGACGATAGACAGTGGTGGTCATCTGTTTATCGCCGAAACCGAAGCGGATTGTATCCATATTTTTGATTTGGCGGATCGCCGTTTGTTGCGCACCGTGGTGCTGACGGCCGGCAGCCGGCCGGCGGCCATGGCCAGTGGAGGTGATGAGGTTTTTGTGGTCGTTACCGTTGGTGTGCTGCGCATGAGCGCCATGGCGGATCCGCTGCCGGTCACCCTGCCACCGGGGCTGGGTGTCATCGATCGGTTGGCGGCCATCGAAGGACAACTGGTGGGTTTGATCAAGGCCGATAGCGTGGATGCCACTATCGTATCCTTGGGTCGGGATAATGTTTCCTTTGTCCAGCCCTTTGCCACCGATATCGCGTTTATCGATGATCGTCATTTGGTGGTGGCCCGTGGTTGCAACCGGGACTTCATCCAATACCGATTTCTGCCGCTGAACTGGCTGCTTCGTCCGCTGGAAATCCGCCGTTGGCGGGCCAAGGGCTACGATGGTCGCGGCATTGTGACTACCCCGGACGGGCGCATCGGCTACTTCTCCCATAAAGGGTTCAAAACCGCTCTGAGCATCCGGCCCGCCTATGAAACCCACGGCGCGGTAGTCACCTTCGCCCTGGACAGCGGCGTGTTTCAAAACCAGTGGGGTATCGCCTATGTGGACGCCTGCGTGCCGCAGGGGTGTGGAATTCGGATCAATTTCCACACCAGTGATGAGCTGCCCGAGTTTCATAACTTGACTCGCAGTAAGGCGTTCAACGATGGGGGCTTTGGCGAGCTGCCCCATGAAGAGTTGTCGCCGGCAATGCCCGACCAGCGTCCCATCCAGGATCTGCAGACCCATGCCGGGTATCGTCTGTTTCGCCGCGGCAGCGACGACGAATTGGTTTGGGAGGAAGCAACCGCCGAGAGCGTGGTGACCTATGAATCCCCGGCACATGCCCCCAGCGGTCGTTATCTCTGGCTCACCCTGGAACTCACCGGCAGTGGCAAACGTACCCCCACCATCAACGCCCTGCGGGTGCAGACCCAGGGCCATGATCTGCTGGCCCATTTGCCGAAACTCTACTCCCGGGATGCCCGGGTTGGTTCCTTTCTGCGGCGCTATCTGGCCATGCCGGACAGCCTGTTGGACCATCTGGATACCGCGGCCTTGTTCCGTCACGCCCTGTTGGACCCCTGTTCCAGTCCCAAGGAGATGTTGCCCTGGCTGGCCGGGTTTGTGGGTCTGGTACTCGACGATCGTTTCAGCGACGGGGTGCGGCGGCGTCTCATTGAGGCGGCGGTACGGCTGTTTCGATTCCGCGGTACGGTGGAAGGCCTCAAAACTTTTCTGCAGATCTATACCGGCGTGGAGATCATCATTATCGAACACTTTAAGGTGCACGGTTTGGGCGGTGCGATCGTTGGCGCCGAGCATCCGGAGCAGGGCGACGCCATTCTGGGCGCCGGATATCGGGTGGGGCAGGCCCTGGCATCGTCGGACTCCCCGGTTATTGACGACGAACCCCACTTTGAGACATTGACGGACGAGCGCCACGCCCACCGTTTCAGCGTATTGATTCCCGCCCTATTGAGCAGCGAACAACTGGACGTGGTGCGTCACATCCTTGACCAGCACCGACCGGCGCACACCCTGTTCGACGTCTGCACCGTGGAGTCGGGCATGCGCATCGGCCGTGGGTTGCATCTGCAGCTCAGTTCTATCATTGGCCACACCGGCGGATTTCTTCCGGTGCAACTCGACAGCTCCACCCTTGGCCGGGGTACTACCCTGGGGTCGCCCCCCCTGGCCAGCACCGCCAGCGGTGGCCGCCTCGATATCAATGCGAGACTGGGCTAGTGAACGAACTGATTACCATCGATGACTGCGTTAATCGCTATCACATCCCGGTCGATGATGTGGAAGGTTTCCGCGCCTTGGAAAAGGCCAGGAAACAGGTGTTCGAGCGCGCCCTGGACAGAGCCGTTGATTTCCTGCAGCTCGAACCCGAATCCATTGTCTGTATTCGCGAAATGCGTCTGCCCGTATACCTGAACCTCTCGCGCTCGACCCGCCATCAGGCCGCCGCCTGGAGTGACTGCATCACCCGGGAGATTCGTCGTTTGTTGGAGAAGGGCGACGGCCGATCGGTTAGACGATTCAAGTCCCGAGCGCAGGCGTGGATCGAATGTAGCGCGGCGGTTTTGGTGGGGGATTATTCCGAGTCCTGGGCCTGGCATCAGATGGATCTGCTGTCGGGGGGGTCGGATGACTCGGCCACCGACTTTGCCGCGAGCTGGATCGAGGGACTGTGTCGGGATCCGGTTTACCTGCTGCCGATTATGTCGGGGCTAAAAGACCAGGGATTGTTTGCCACGGCCTGTCTGCGAATCACGGAGCACCACTGGGCGGTAATGATTGAAGCCTTATCGGGACAGGTGGGCCGTGAATTGGGTCCCACACTTAGACGGTGCGCGGATCGTCGTGTGAAGCCCCGCCCGGTTGATAGGTCCGAGACCACGGTGCAGACAGACAAGCAAGCAAAATCCATTGGGCTATCGCTGTCACGTCTGACCGCCGATGTGCCGGGAATGACGCCATTGGCCGAGTGTGCCAGGGCATTACTGTCGGTGGCCGTCACCGATCCGGGATGTTTGACCCGCCGGGATAAGGACATCGAAGCGGCCATTCTGAAAGCTTTGGACACAAGCGCCGTCGGTCTCGACTCGGGATCCGCAGACGAATACGCCGACGAACACGCTCTCGATGCTCATCGGGAATTCCGGTGGCGTACCGCGGCGCAAGCGCCGACCGCCGGCAACCCCGCCGAAGCGCCGAGCATCGATGCCCGGGTACCGAATGCCAATGAACAAGACGCGCCCGGAGTGTTTAGTCTCGATCGTCAGCGAGCCAGCAGTCCGGTTGGGGGACTGTTGTTTCTGTTAAATCTTATGGCCGATCCCACCGGCCTCTGGCATCGATTGGCAAACGACGGGATATTCTCCGACCGGCCCATGTATTGGGTCTGGTATTGGCTGGGCCGCACGGTGGTCGCGGTCGAACCCGGCGACTGCGCCTTGCTGGCATTTGCCGGGCTTGCACCCCATTACGATTATCAGGAACCGGTTCGGCTCGAGCCAAACCCGGAACAAGGCCTGGTGTTGCAGCAGAGCGCAGAGCTATTGCGGGAACGTGCCTGTGAACGTCTGGTCGGCGCCGGAATGCCCGCGCCGCTGGATCTGCAAACGGTGATCACCAAAACCGCCGCCATCACCGCGGATCCGGGATGGATTGACGTTGAGTTCAGTCTGCTGGATGTTGACGTCGCGGTGCGTCGTGCCGGTCTCGACCTGGACCCGGGATATCTTCCCTGCATCGGGTCGGTGGTGAGGTTTCGCTATGCTTGAGCGCGTCGTCGTCGACAAGCCGGCGCATCCGCCGTGGACACCGTCCTGGCTCGATCTCGCCTGTGCGCAGACGGGGGCGGAGCTGGCGGCGTTGTTCAAGTGTGTATTTCCCGAGGATTCCGGTAGCGTCGGCGAAGGGGTGCGGTTTCTTGACGCCCAGTATCTCCGATGTTTTGGAAATGATCCTGGTCCCGAATACGCTTACTCAGCGAGTAATGACCCGGTAGACGCCGAGTCGGAAGGTCCTGACAACAAAAGTCTCATTATTGAAGACCCGTTGCACAAGCGAACCGGGCCACCCGCTACATCGGCCCTGGGCCGTCTGGTCGAACGCTTGGGTCTGAGTATTCTCGAAACCCGATTGATTCTTTTGGCGGGCATCGTGGAACAGCACGAAGGGTTCGCCGACATCCTGCGCACAGTGAATCCGGAAAGGAAACCCTGTGCGGCCCTGGGGCTGGCGGCACAACTGTTGTGTCGTAACGGCGACCGGCGCCGATTCGAGACGCTGATCCACACCGGCCGCGCTCTCAACGCCGGTGTGTATAACATTGAGGGCAACGGGCCCCTTTACAATCGCAGTATTGTTTTGGCCGAGGGACTGTGGGCGGTATTGCAGGGTCACCCGGTTTGGCCCCGGTCCCTGCCCTATACCACACTGGAAACTGTGGATTGGGGACTGCGCGGCTGGCTTGAAGAGGATGCGGTCGCCCGGGCGGTTTCCCTTATTGCCCACGGGACGGACGTTACCATTAATGTGTGTGCCGACGACGCGCAGACGGCCCTGCATCGGGCCGCTTGTCTGGTGGCCGCGGCCGGCCAATCGCCGGCGGCATTTTTGTTCGCCGAGCGTTTTGACGCCCCTACGCTGAAGCTGCTGGCGGTGCACTGTCTGGCCCGCGGCACCACCCCGATCATCGCGCTAAGCCCGGGACATAATCAGACTGACCCGTCGTTGCGCGGGGTGGCCGACTTCCATGGCCCATGGATTGTCGCCCAGTTCCAGCCCCAGAATATCGGCATGCCGGCGCGCCCATTGCTGCAACTCAATGTGGAGCGTTTGAACTTCGAGGCGACCGAAACCGTTTGGCGTTGCGCGCTGCCCGACCACCATGCCCGGGCCCCCGAATTGGCCACACGCTTTCCATTGGAGCCCCACCTCGTGGCGCAGATCGTCGCCGATCTCGAGGTCCAGGGGCGGGACAACCCCCCCGACCATGTGGCGGCGCAGATCCGCGCCCGGGTCGGCATCGGACAACAGGCCGGCGTAAAGCTTGTCCGGCCCCAATGTGGCTGGGACGATCTGGTGCTCAAGAAAGACCGCCGGGCGCAACTGACCGAGGCGGTGGATCGGCTCAAGCACCAGTCACGGGTAATCAATCAATGGGGATTTCTGAAGAACCGCCTAGGTGCACGCGGTGTGCGACTGCTGTTCTCCGGCCCGCCCGGCACCGGCAAGACCCTAACCGCCGAAGTGCTGGCGCGCGAACTCGGCGTGGATGTATTGGTGGTCGATATCTCCCAGGTGGTATCCAAGTGGATCGGCGAGACTGAAAAAAACCTGGAGCAGGCATTCGCCTGCGCCGAACGTACCCGGGCGGTACTGCTATTCGATGAAGCCGACGCCATCTTCGGCAAGCGCACTGAAGTTTCCGATGCCCACGATCGCTATGCCAACCTGGAAACGGCTTACCTGCTGACCCGCTTGGAGAAATTTGAAGGATTAGCGGTGATGTCGACCAATCTCCGCAATAACATCGATCCGGCATTTATCCGCCGCATGGACTATATCGTCGACTACGAAGAGCCCAACCGGGAAGAGCGATTCAAGATCTGGCAGTGCCATGTACCGGCCCGGGCACCGCTGGCGTCGGATGTCAATTTCGCCGAATTGGCGGCGGTGTTTCCCGTGGTCGGCGGAGTGATTCGTAACGCCGCCGTGGCCGCCGCGTTTCGCGCGGCGGCCGATGACCAGCCTATGTGCCGTGCCCATTTCATCCAAGCCCTCAAACGTGAATATCACAAACAGGGCAAATCATTTCCTGGACACGATCAAGAATTGTCAACCTGAACTTTGCCGGGAGTGCAACCATGCCAAAGACACTAATGGGTTTTCAGCAACAGGTGTTAGACAGATCGATACTGTCGAAGACCGCGGTCCAACAGAGCCTGGCCGATCTTCGATCGGACGACCCAACGGTGGATGTCAGCATCGTTAACGGGAAAGCGCGCAAGAAGGCGTGGCTAGGCTGGTTGGAATCTTTGGTTCGTGCCATCCACAGTAAACGCGTGGCGATGAGCGATCCTGGTCTTTCCCCCGCCGATGTCGAGAGTCTGGCTGGGGAGGTGCGCACGTTGCTCATCAAGCGCCGTGGGGCCCAGTCTTTCATAAATGATGAAACCCGGGTGATCGGTGAGGGCGAGGCGAGGTTGAGTGAGATGGGTGGTTGGCTCGAGGAATTGAATCAGGACGTTGCCGCCGCCGCCGCCGGGCTGGAATCGGCGACCCAACGGCATGAACAACACCAGGAGTGGTTCGGAAAACTCACCGAAGCGCCGCTAACGGATTTGAAGACCGCCGCCGATCAGATGCTGAATGCCGCCGACGGCCCATTCAAACTGGCCGAAGCGCGGGTGAACGGCGATATACCGGAAAAACTCCGAAGCCGGGCGCTGGCGCGCATGAACGTGGTTTTCGAATCTGAAAAAATTGGTGCCAGCGCATTGAGTGGCCTCGATGCGGCCTACGACACCAAGAATCAGGAAGACCAGAAGCTCAGCGGTGCGGCGGAGGAAAAACTTTCCGTCTACCAAACGGCGGTGGACGCTCTGGAGGATTTAGTGGTGAACGGGCCCTCTAAGCTGCAGATCGCGGAGTCGATGCTGAACGCCATCGTCACCAGTGAAGCCATGACCACCGCCCAGTCGGCCCAGGTGAATGCCCTGGTGACGGCAGCGGGGGTCGATGCCCACCTGGCACTGGAAGATACACGCAACACCAAACAGAAAGCGTTGGACAAGGCTCGCTACGATCTATTGGAGGCCGAAGCCAAGGTGCGCGCCGACGAACCGGACATCGACGACACCGCCTTGCACAACCATGCCAACGTCAAGGCCAAATTCGAGGACGTGTTCGGCAATGCTGCCGATGATGGTTTGTTGAAGGAACTGTCGGACGCCGAAGATGCCTTGGGCCGGGCGACCTGCCAGGAGCTCAGGGACGCGGAGCTTGAGCTGGATCGCTTGCGATCGGTGCTGGCGACGGCCACGCGGGAGCTATTGCAACGGGAGCCGGACGCCGATCCGGAAGTGCACCCGGATCTGAGCGATCAACGTAACGACGTATCCAATCAAGAAACCGATCTCGTCAACAGACTCACTGGATTCAAGAATTCGGCTTGGTACAGGATTGAGGAAATGGAGGTCGCGGTTCCCGAATCGATATGGGTCAACTTTAAGCGTCTGCAGGAAGCGAAGCGGATGCTGGAAGGTCTGGCGGCGCTACCGGCGGATCTGAACGATTTGAAAAGTGCAATGGAAACCGCCGAAGACGAACTGGTGGGCAAGCTCGAGGAGGCTGACGACAGCCAACGGGGCGAGGACATTTTGCTCGACGAAATTAGTTTATTGGTGAAGCAGGCCAGTTGGTTGGCCAATCAAAGCCAGTCCCTATTATTCGATGCGTCCCGCGGTGTGGACTAGAGGAGATCCGTTATGCCGAATGATTCCCTAGCAGACCGTCATGCCGTGGATATGGACCACGTTTGTGATGTGTCCCTGCCGATCAATCCGTTTGAAGCCCTTAAACCCCATTTTGGCATGTTGTTGGGCGTGCATGATTTTCAGACCATCGACGCCTACCACCGCGGCAAGCAATGGTTGCATAACGCCTGGTTGCATCGTCAGGGCGTCGTTTGGGGCATGAAAGTCTCCATCGACACCGAGCGCAACGAGATTCGCGTGCAACCCGGACTGGCCATCGATGCCTTGGGCCGTGAACTGTTTCTTGCCAAGCCGGTGTGCCTGAATCTTCCGGCGTGGCTGGACAAACACCGGGACGATGAGGCGTTTGAAGGTATTTTCGAACGATCCGAAGACGGTCGCATCAGTTTTTCCGCCCACGCGGTGATTCAATTTCACCCGTGCCTGGCGCGCCAGGTGCCGGCCCTGATGGAGCCCTGCGAGGGCGGCAGCACGACCACCGCATATTCAAGAATCATTGAATCGGTGGAGGTGCTGTTGATGCCGGGCTTGGCGCGGAAGATCGGCAGCCCGGGGCGGGTCCGGCCCTATCACCGATTGCGGCTGCTGTTCAATCTGGAGCCGCCCAATCGGGATGAGTCCGATGCCATTCTCCCTTCCGATCAGGAGGTGATCGACGAACGTGACCGAATTCTCGGCTTGGTTTCGAATGAACAACCGGCGGCCTACCTGGCGGCGTTCCGCGCGTTTGCGGCCCTGGATGAGATGACGCTGGGCCCGGCGACCGGTGAGCACGGTGATCACGTGTCGTTATTTCCCGCCGTGGAGCCGGCGCCGGTGATCCTGGCGAATCTGCAGGACCTGCGGGTGAACAACGAGAGCTTCGAGGAAGGCAGGGTCGACAACCGGGTGCGTGACGTTCACGTGGCCACGGCGACGATCCAAGAACTGTTGTGCGGACCGTTGTTTCGGCAGGACGGTGGTGGCGAGCCGGCGCCTCCGTCCGCGCCCGATGCCGGGGGACCAAGGATCGATCACGAGTCCGTCGAACTGGAGGATCGTGCGGTGGTATTTGTTCAAACCGAACCGAAATTTCTAAAGCGAAGCATGGAGAACAACGTGTCCATTTTTGTGTCCACCTATGACAAGGACTCCGGTTGGCGAAGCAAAACAGTCGACGACATTAAGATTGTCGGCAACAAAGTCAGGCTGGCGATCGACCGCAACTTCGAGGACGCCGATGAATTGGTGCGGCTGGTGGTAAAGGGCACCGGTCCAACACCGGTGCTGGGGGCCAATCGGGTACCCTTGGCCGGAGCCGTCGGAGGGCCACCGGGCACGCTCCATCAGGGCCACGATTTTGTCTTTCTGCAAAAAAGGGAGGATTGAACAATGCCAACCGTCGCCATGAAAAACATCGGCACCGTCGTCCTGACCGAGCAGAAATCCGGCCACGGCGTGGTGCACAAGAACACCCCGCTCGTCCATTTGAATTATTTCGACGGCATGTTCATGCGTGCCGAGCATCTTCGCCTCGAGCAGGCCGGATTGCGCAACCTCAATCACCTTTCCAACCAAGCCGGTGGCCATGGCATTGTCTACGGCTTCGATACCTCTCTGGTCGACGGCGCCATTCGTCTGGGTGAAGGCATGGCTATTGATACCGCCGGTCGGGTGCTGTTCATGCCCGACGCCGTCGACATAGGCATCAATGATCTTATTGCTCGGTCCACGGGCAAACGTCCGGCCCGGTTATCCCAGGCGCACGAATCCCGCGGTGGCGGTGACCGCTTCGATGACTGTGTCCTTGCTGGGGCCACGGAACCCGGCACCGTGGTCGAGGGGGTGACCTACCACATCATTACCGTGAGCCATATCGAGGCATTGTGCGGCGAAGAGGATGTCTACGGGCGATTGTGCGAAGAGGCCTGTATTACTTCCTCTGATCGCCCCTATCTGTTGGAGGGGGTGGTGGTGCGCGCCGAATCCCTGCCCCCCGGGTTGGTGTTGCCGAATTCCTCGGCGGTGGCCATGGAGGGCGTCCATTTACGCTCGCGCCTGGCCTCGGCCTATTTTGAATACGAACGCCAGGTGATCGCCGATCTGATTTCAGCGGAAGGGCTTTCCAGAGGTACATGGTGCCGGGGCGCCCAATTGCCCGGCGGCATCACCAGCGGCGTGCCGGTAGCATTGCTGGCCCGGACCGGAAGCCGGACCCTGTTTCTGGACCGGTGGACCGTGGCCAGGGAACGGATGGAAGCACCGCCCAGACGGTATTGGGCGCATATCATGGCGATGCGGCCGTGGAATATTTTTCTGGCCCAGGTGCTGCAGTTCCAATGTCAGCTCAACAAGCTGTTTCAGGGCGGTGGTGGCGGTTCGGGAGAGGACCCCTGCGCAGATGCCCACGGCATTATTCGCCACGCGTCGGAACAGGTCACCATGCTGTTGCGGAAGTACGAATCGTCTCGAGCAACCGCAGAGCCCCTGGAGGCCGACCCACTGGCCCTGGCACTCAAGAATGTCGCCACCATGCTCGGCAAGGGCACGTCCAAGGGCCAATTGCCGACCCAGCGCCTACTCATTCTGGGCGGAATCGTGGAACTGCCCAGTGCCGGTTACCTGCCGGTCAGGCCCGACATAAACCTGTCGATCAACGAACAGGTGCGCCGTCTCATGGGCGAGGGGGTCGATTTGCGATTCTGCGCCGTGAGACCGGATTTCGTGCCCCATGCCCTGGAGGAGGCCCAGCACATGGAAAGGATTTCCCTGCTGGAAGGGCTCGACGATCCGCATCGCAAACCCAAAGTCGACATCCTGGTGCCGGACGGCGAACTGGTGGAGTCGAATGTGATGGACAACGGAACCGCCTACGAGATGGGGATGATCTGGCCGGTCACGATGCCGGGCTTTTTGATCTCGCTGCTGTTAGGCGAGCACGATGGCGATCCACTGACGGCGTTCATCCAACAGTTACGCGACGCTGCCAACGCACAGCTGCTCCTGCGATTCGCTGGAGCAGCGAGAGGTGAACGGCTATCCGGCGGCGGATTCGGCTTTCATTTCGCAGGGCAGGTCAAGAACAACGGTACCGAAGGCCCTCCGGCGTTCACCTTAATCGAGTTACTCCAGCGTTCGGCGGTATGGCTGTCCGCGGAGTTGGCGCAAGACCCGTTCTCCATGGCCGGCAACGAAAGCAGCGCAATTCAAGGAGAGATGGTGTTGGGGTTTGGCAGCGGCTCCCTGCGCTCGGAGTTCAACGGAGACCTTCGGGTCGTTGGTTCTGAAGATCGTGCGGGCGGGCAGCGCGTGTTTGCCAAATTGACGGCGTCGTTAACGTCGATTCTGCAGCCGCCCGCCGGTGGTGAACAGAAGTTGCACACCCTGCAAGTGATTGAACAGGTCGAGATCGCACGCGACTCGGGCGCTGGTTCGCGTCCCGACGTGGGAGTGCTGTTTCCGCGTACCCATTTTCTCAATGGTTCAAAGGACCCGGTGCAATTCGTATCCCCGCGAAAGTGGAAAAGCCCCTCGATCGCCACCGTGTCCGGACTCGTCGGCGCTTTGGACCCGCCGCTGATTAATGTTAATGATGCGCAAGAATTCGAAAAAATATTTAGTGCGCCGCAAAAGATAGATCCCGCCGTCCGAAATCCGACCCATCCGGCCCATACGTCGGCGGTCGATGCGCTACGTACCATTGCCGAAGCCCTGCACACACCACAGTTCGAAGATACCGCCCTGCGGAAGTTGTTTCCGCCGGCGGCGGCGACGACCGATGGGGTGCAGGTGCGGGCGGCAACAGATTGGGTGTTGTTCCATCGGCGCCGCGACAAAAATTGTGGCGGTGAAATCGCCCCGCGGGCCGAGGTATCGACGCGTAAGTATCGGGTCTATTGGGTGCAATTCCGCCGGCACGAGGATGTGAACCTGTTGCACGCCGCACTGGTGGAAAACAATGCCGCCGTCATCGCGAGACTGAAGCCGGTTGAGGTGGGTGTAGTGGCGTTCGCCGCCGGCGAGGAGGCACTGGCATCGCCGCCGGACGCGATACGTGCCGCCTGGCAAGACAGAGTGTCGACGGGGGTGGCCCTTCTATTCGGGGTGGTAGCGAGTACCGGTGCCGTCTTGGAGGAGGGAGAGGTCTTGGCCCGTGGTCGTTTGCTGCAGCTGCGCGAGGTCTTGACCGAGGTGACGCCTGCTTGGGGAATGCAGGTGGTCGACGCCCTGGAGTCGGTTCCAGAAGGTCCCTTGATCAGCGCTTCACCCCACGATGGGGTGATGGTGATGGGCACCATACCCGCCATGGTCGACGTGCGCACCGACCGTCAGCGGGTGTTGCGGGTGGCGACCGAAGCCGCGGCGGTAGCGGCAATCTTGACATCTATTAAGGAAGCAAATCAGGCCGAGGTCGTGCCCTTGTTGGAATCGGAGTTTGGAGCCGGGGCAATGGGTGAGGCGGTGTTTACGCAGGACACGGATGAGATGCTGGCGGATCAATCAGATGATTTAGCTGGCAACTGGCAATCCGCCGGAGGTGGGAGGGTGAATGACATCGTCATTCTCAGTCGGCCACCGGCGAATCCGCGGTCACTTACCGGGGTCGAAAAGAAAGAGAGGGAGTTGCAGAAGAAGCGCACGGGCACCGTCGTGCGGAATGTCGCCCCTGATTCGCGGCCTCGCCGGGTGCGCTTTGTAAATCCGGCGGATGTGGGTCCGGGTGAATCGTATCAGCCAATCACCCTGCTGATTACGCATCGGCAAATCGGATAGCAAGACAGTGGAACCGGAGCGTGCATCCCGGGCTGAGGCGCCCTACGACGGTCTGGCCCGGTTTTACAATGAAAACCTGGGGCAATATTCGGTGCGGATATTGCCGGTCCTGGAGAAGCTGATCCTCGGTCACATCCCGCCCGGTGGTCGCGTTCTCGACCTGTGTTGCGGAACGGGGCAGTTGGCCCGATCCTTGTACGATCGGGGCTATTCCGTCGTGGGGGTGGATGAGTCTTCGGAGATGCTTCGGTTCGCCCGCCTGAACGCACCCGGGGTCGAGTTCATTCAGGCAAACGCCGTGGCGTTTACCCTCGCCGGCACGGTCGACGGCGTCGTTTCCGTGTTTGACAGCATCAATCATCTGTTGAGTCTCGCTGATCTAAAGCAGGTGTTCAGCTGCGTTTACCGCCATACCAAGGACAAGGGCTATTTCGTGTTCGATGTGAACATGGAAGAGGGCTACCGCTCCCGTTGGGGCGGCCATTGGCGGGGAGTGTTGGCTGATGCGATCTACGACCTGGATGCGATTTATGATAATGAAACGCGGATCGGGCGAAATCGAATACGCATTGTGACCACAGACTCGGCGCCAAACCGCCAGTGGGAGATCCATGAGCGTTGTTATTCCTACGAGCAACTGCGGGAGACGCTTACCAGCACCGGTTTTTCGGTTAGGGCCGCGTGTGACGGGGCACAGGACCTGGGGCTTCCTGATGAGAGGGGTCGCTGCTTTGTGGTATGTCAAAAGCTCGCCGAACAATCCACACTGGGCACGTCACCGACGGCAAGGCAGGTTCCCTGGGTCAAATTCGAATCCAGGCTTAATGAGACAACGCAGACGGCCCCAACGCCGCCTATCAAGTGCCGGCCTATTGAATCCTGCATTGACGACGGCGTATATCCGGGGGAGACCGCTCGGAAGTCCTTAGGTGAGGAGGGCGAGAACAGCCTTCGACTCAAGGCGGTCGGCGAAGTACTGCGCCGTCTTGCTCCCAAGCCCTACGCCTCGCTGACCCGGCAGGCCGGACATTTTTCCTGGTTTATTCCCGCTGTCGCGGTGCTTGGGCAGGTGCATCCGTTTCCGGCCAATGCGGATGCATCCCGTGCAAGCACATCGACCGCCGGACAGCCGACTTCCGCGCAGGTGGTCTATTTGTCGCCCATTCTCGAGAACCATGGGTGGGCCACTGTGGTGACCGCGGTGGCCCATGAACTGTTCCATGTCATTCTGGAACACGATATCCACCATCCGGCTGCCGATACCTATGGGCGTCAGGAGCACGAGGTGCGGCAGGCCCTGGTAAGGTGGGGGTTCGGCAATGAACTTGCCGACGCCGAATCCGCTCTGTTCCGGTGGCAAGAAGCGGCGCCGGCCTGAGCCTTGGAATCTCGCATGTTTGCCCGGCAATGTAAAAGCAGGAGAAAACGGCGGTCCGCCGGCATGAAAGTTGACACCGAGGGCCAGGGAAAACCGGCGGCGATCGGGGCCCGGTCGAAACTTTCCACCGCGCCTCCCGGCCAACCCCCCGAAACCGATACAGAATCCGAAATGGCCGGCGTGTTGGCGGTTGGAAACGAACGCGCGCCCGGCAACGCCAACCCCGGGCGACCGCTCTCGAGGACCGAGCGAGAGCACTTTGAATCCCGCTTCGAACATGATTTTTCCCAGGTTCGCATCCACACTGGAGCGGATACTGACGAGCAGTGCCGGCAGATTAATGCGTTGGCCTTCACGCGCGACCAGCGCATCGCCGTCCGCGATGGCACCAAGATTGATATTCACCTTGACCAAATCGAAGACGAAATGCTCACCGGCAACGATGTGTTGATCGCCCATAAGCAATCGTTCATTGGCAAGGGCCAGCGCATAACGCTGTTGCGCATGGATCGTCAAACCACCCCGCATCTTTTTGCCGCAAAATTTCAGGCCATAAAAGAACAAACCCGGGCAGCGAATGCCTTGATCCTGGCTTCCATGCCGGCCGTCTTTTTTGTCCTCGGTTTGTCAGCCAGCGCCACGCTGGTGCCGACGCACCCGGCCGGTGCCGGTCGGGGGCTGGCGCCAGGCAAAACGCGAACAATATAGATTCCATGAGACAAGCGGCCAAATACATTGAACCAGCCAAGCCCAGGGTCGGCACAAGCACCCGAGTGGCAAGGGCGTCGGCGGGCGAAGCCGCCGACCAAAAGCGCAATCCCCACTGGCGGCACCTTTCCACCCATACAGGGGGTCACGGCGGGGATGGTCCACGGCCAATTGCCAGTGCCTTGCCAACAAAGGTCGACGGCACACCGAAAATCCAGAGACTCTGTGCCGAGTGTGAAGACGAGCTGCGAATCGGCGGGTTGCCGGTACAAGCCAAATCCGTCGTTGGCGCAGCGGGCGATAAATATGAACGCGAGGCGGAAGCGGTGGCGCATCGGGTCATGCGCATGCCCGCGACAAGCCGTACCGATGCCGGCGTTGCCTTGTCGGTGTCCAAGGCACGCGAGCCGATACTACAACGAAAGCCGGCGGCGGTCACCGCATACAACTTCATCGGTATGCCGGTGCAGGGCGGTATCAACCCGACCATGCAGGGACGGCTTGACGATGTAGCGGATGAGCTACGCACGCGCTTTACAGCGGTACACAGCCGCGCGCCGGGGGATGACGCCGAATTGAGAGATTGGGCCGGGGTCTTCAGCATGGCCGGCTGGCGCCATCGGCCCGGCAGCACCAGCAAGCATTGCTCGGGCTCGGCGGTCGATGTCAATTATCGTAATCAGCCGTATATCGCCACCAGAACGGGTAGCGTTTATGGGGGTGAAGCCGCGGGCGCGGCCTTGACGAGTCAACGGCGAGCGGCTGTCGAGGTCTATGACCGGGCGGTCGAGTTCGCCTATGGTGAGGCCCGGGCGGATGTCAGTGCCAGAACGGCGGCGACAACGACTACTCCCCGAGAGAGCACATCTTCGGTATACCGGCGCTTCCGAAACGTGCACGACGCACTGAGGATCTATCTTGGTTTGGCATTTCACACCAGTCCCGATCGGGCAACCCGACGGCCCCTCGCAAATATCGCCACGGCCACGGAGTCGCAATTGCTCGCCGGCATTCCCACCGCGGAGCGGCGCGCGGAAGGTGTGGCGGTTAACAATATACGCGAGTACATACTCAATCATCAGTATGACCCCAATGCGTCGGACAACACCTATCACTGGAACTGGGAAGACAGTTTTATGGCCAGAGACTATTATTTCCAGATGCTTCGCGATTATGAATTCGTCCGTGTTCCCATGGTCGTGGGAAATCCGGAAGCCAGACCGGCGGTGACCCGCAATCCGGCAAGAGGATTCTTGCACATGACCGAAGAGTTTGTCGTTGCCACGGTGGACACCGGGAACCTGCGCTGGGGCATTGCCGACCTGGGAGATGCGGAAAGTGGGGATACCCATCATTTTGATCTGGGTCATCACGGTGGTGTGGCGCCGGATTGTAATTAGTGAGCCCGGCCGGATCGGCGTCTAGGATCAGGAACATGGGCGATCGGAGAAGCGACTGATGTATAAGGCCACGCTCAGAGCGCCGGGCATTGTGAGAAGCCCGGCCGGGGAAAAGTCCAGCGCCTCGAGGCGGCCCGCCGAACCTCGGAGAGCGAGAAATCCGCTCTGGCATCATCTCGCTACCGGTTCGGCCGCTATTACCCAGACGGCAAGCATTCCGAGAATTCAGCGGGAAGTGCAGCCGTCTGGAGAATCGGAAGCGGCGCCCGAGGCCTGCCCCGACCGGGCATCACAGCCCGTCGCTCCGGCATTGTTGGCGGCGGGTCAGGCGGGATCCAGTCGCACCTTCGGTAACCGGCTCACCGCGGCGGAGGAACGTGCCTGGAGTAGTTTGCCCGAGTCGTGCCGGCAGGACTCGGAGGCGTGTGAAACACCGGCCGCCGAAAGACTCAGCCGGTTGTACGGAAGGATTCATGCGGCGATGGATGTGAACGCACCGGTAGGTACTGCCGTCTATGCGCCAATACGGGGCACGGTGATCCCAGCGGGAACCGCTTCTGGATACGGAAACCGGGTGCTGATTCTCCATGCATGTCCTCCTGTCACCAGCGTGGCGGGCACGCGACCGGTGACGACATTCTATGCCCATTTGGAATCCGTATCGGTGACCGTCGGCCAGCAGGTCACGGCCGGTCAACAGATCGGCACGGTGGGCGCAACCGGAAGAGGCAGCGGAAGGGTGCGCGCGGGCATGGGCGCGCACCTGCACTTCAGCGTTCAGGCGGTGCCACGGGGTGGTCCGACGCGCAACATGGGTTCGCGCTATGAGGAACGCCGAGATATTCGCATACGGCCGGACGTCTGGTTGCGGGAATTGGGCGTCGCAGTTTCCGTTCCGGTGGTGGCGCCATAGGCCGCGGCCCCATGCGATTTTGAGGCCACGGGAATTTGTCGATGAATTCATCGAAGCATAAGCCATCTGCAAAGGCCGGCGCGGAAAAAACTTCTGTGCAAAGTGAACGGGCTCACGCAAGCACATCAAGTCAAACGCATAATCCGGTTTGGCACTTGTTCGCGATAGGCGATTCCTCGCAGCGGAGCGGAGCGCAAGATGTGCGAGTCCAAACCAAGTTGACCGTCGGTGCTCCGGATGACCAATATGAGCAGGAGGCGGACCGAACCGCGGATCAGGTGATGCGTATGCCGCAGCCGTCGCCGGACCAAGCCCCCGACATACAAAGCCCGTCGGCCAAATCCAAGGTGCAACGGCTCTGCGTCGAATGTGAGGAGGAGCTGCAACGGCAAGCCATGGAAGATCACGAAGAGTTGCTGCAAACGGCAAGCGACGCGGCTGGCGGTGTTACGGGTGCGCAGGTGTCGGATCCGGCGGCGTCCCAGATCCAGGCCCTGCGGGGCGGTGGCGAACCCCTCCCGCCGCAAGCCCGTGCATTCTTTGAACCCCGGTTTGGGCGCGATTTCTCCCGGGTTCGGGTACATCGCGATAGTCAGGCAAGCGCTTTGGCCAGAAATCTGCAGGCCCATGCCTTCACCATCGGCAAAGATATGGTCTTTCAGTCGGCAAGCTATGCGCCGGGTACCCGCCAAGGCAAAAGGCTGTTGGCCCACGAGCTGACCCATGTCATTCAGCAGCAAGGCGGGAAGAGCAGCCAAGGGGGCAGCGCCGCTGGGGGCGCGCCCGAGGTGTCCAGAGTCAGACGAAAACGGATCCAACGCCAGACCATCACCATGAGAAGTGGCCGGAGCGTCGGAGTCGGCGCCTCCGACAACACACGCGAGGACGTATTGCACCTGCTGGACAGTCTGCATCGTTTGTGGAGCATATCCAATAATGACTACGACTCGATCTATCCTCAGATCGGGGGCTTGTCTAGTGGCAGTCAGGTACCGGCGAGCTTAATGCCGACGGTTGTGGCGGCCATTTCCAGAAACGAACGCCCAACAATACACCGCGATGTGGTCCGGTCGTTCCTCAACCTGCGGCTTTCGGACAATGTGGGGGCGGGTCAGGCCAACCAGGCGTCCGATGTGCGCCTGATTCAGCCCTTGCTTCATGCCCATGGGCTGATGAGCCGGCCGGTGTTTCAGCTTGAGAGAGCGGTGATATCGGGTATGACCGGTGCGGTCGCGGAAAACCTGATTTCGGGGACGATCACGGCGATTGCCAGGCTAAAGACGGGTATCGCGAGCGGCACCTTGGGCTGGGCCCCTATTCATGCGGACGAGGGCCAGGATGCCGGTGACCGGTATGGGTCACGGACGTTCGTATTTGGCATGTTCTCAATCTTCTTGTCGCGAGGGGCGCCTGCAGCCCAAAACAAGGTGCATGTGTTTTTTTCGCCCGGCGGAGTACAGACCGAACATGGGACAAATGCAGTGCTCCATCATGGTCTGCGAGCGGGATTTGAAAGTTCTGAGTGGATACTGATAGGTGTTCCAGGGGCGGAGCCTGGTTACCACACTATTACTACCGCGGATATTCAGGACTGTCTGGACCAGGTGGGGCGTGGCCGCAATATCGACGCCCTTCAATTGAGCGCCCATAGTCGAGGTCATCGCGGGCTGAGGGAAACCGTAAGAGGGGGGCTCATCGATGTCTCACTGGTCAACAGGGTGGTCATTCTCGACGCCAGTTACGCCAACACCATGGCCGTGCTCAGGCGCAGTGGTATTCCCGCCAGCCGAATCGTGTCCTATCAGGTTACCGTTCCGACTCACCGAATTCGCGGTGACGAAAACATTCGTTTGCGGGCGGGGTGCGTGCGCGCGATCGGTTATTCCCGTCTAATCCAAGACGCGATGAGAACCCGGCCGTCATTGACCATTCCCCCCGGAGTCAGGTCGCAATTGCTCACCTTGCCGGATCGTGGCTGTTTTACAACGAGCGCCACGCCTTCGGGTTGTCAGGTGAACATAGATGATTTCTGCACGACCTATGATAGTGAAGTGCGGGCCATTTTGCGGCGCGAAAACGACCCGGTCGATGGACTCAAGACCTTCGTGGACGCCCACGACCTGACGCGATTAGGTCGGCCCTATTCTGAATCGATTTATTCTCATCATTTTTTTGTTGCTGAGATCGCCCATCAAATCAGCGGCTAGTCGTAGAAAACGGCGATGGTGTCGCGATGCCAGTGGGGTGCTGGTAATGCGCGTTGACGGGCAAGACTGTGTTTTCTTTCAAGCGTAGGCAAGTGGAACTGAATTGGCATCTGCTACATACATCGAATCTAGAACATTTTTCCTGGGGACACTTTGTACGCGGCCGAGGTCCTATCCGGGACCTATGAGGCGCTTGATTCAAGCTAATGAAAATCAATGGGTTGCCTGTACGCTGGACAAAGCCAGCATTTTGTATGTTAGTATTTTCTTGGCCGTATCGATTCGAGAAAAAATCATAATCCGCGACTAAATTCAGAAAAACCAAACAGCGGAAAATCTAAGCGGTGGGACAACTGTTGAAGGGAGAAGACATGGTGACCCACAAAGTTCAGATACCAAGGAGCCGCGGCGCCAATAGCGACGAGAATGCCCTCGCCCTACCCATTGTCGCCGTCGTCCGCGATCAGGAGATGCCGCGGGCGTTGTTGCACGCGTTCAGTTGCTTGGGATTTGCGGCGGAAGTGAAGCCGATTGCCGCGCTCAAGCCCGATGAGGCGCCGGTAGTGATCACCGACGGCGATCATACGGTGCAGCGGGAGATTGCCGAGGCCTTGTCGAGCAGAGGCGTGACCGCCTCTTTGTCGGTGCTCAAAGATGCTCTGAGCTGGGATGATCGACTCCTGAGCGTAAGCCGCGACATTAGCAGTTGGCCGGTGGATTTGTCCGCATTGGCGTTTCGCTTGGGCCACTCAGTGGTGAGTCGCCAGGCATTTGGCAGGCCGTTGCCAAGCGCCGGTCTCGACGGTTTGAGTGCGGTCCATATGCTGGGGCAGTCTGCTGCTTTTTGTGCCTGTATGGGACGTATCCGCATGTGCGCACAAAGTGATGCCCCGGTGTTGATCGGCGGTGAAACCGGAACTGGCAAGGAGCTTTCCACGCAGGCCCTGCACTATTTGAGTGAACGACGGGATGGGCCCTTGGTACCGCTGAATTGCGGCGCGGTGCCCGAAGGCTTGTTCGAAAACGAACTGTTTGGTCACGCCAAGGGCGCTTATACCGATGCGCGAAATCGCTACCGCGGGATTGTAGAGCAGGCCGATGGGGGCACTCTGTTTCTTGATGAAGTGGATACCCTGACGCCGCGCGCCCAAGTTGTATTATTGCGTTTCCTGCAGGATTTTACCTATCGCCCGCTGGGAGGCGAAACCAGCCGCACGGCGGATGTTAGATTAGTTGCCGCGTCGAACCGGAATATTGGCGAGTTGGCGACGCAAAGGGAATTTCGCGCCGACTTGCTCTACCGGCTGAACGTCCTGGAAATTCAGGTTCCGCCGCTGCGGGAGCGGGCCGAAGATATCGAACTGCTGTGTCACCACTTTGCGGAAAAGTATCAGGATAAATACCGGAAGGTCTTTCACGGGTTCTGTGCCGCTTCCATGCAGTGGCTAAAGCGGCATCACTGGCCGGGAAACATTCGCGAACTGGAACACCGCATCCACCGTGCCGTGGTGCTCAGCCCCGGTCCCTTGTTGTCGGTATTGGACGATAACGCCGGTGAGGGCGCCGATGATTGGGGTGGCCAGCATGGCACCGATTTCAAGTCCGCCAAGGCTGCTGCCATCGCCCAATTCGAAAAAAATTATATATGCGGCCTTTTGAAAGCATGCCGGGGCAATGTCACCGAAGCGGCTTCCCGTGCCGGCAAGGAGCGGCGGGCGCTGGGGAAATTGATCAAGAAACATAGGATAGACCGCAGCCAATACACCACCTCCTAGCCGCTCATCGTCGGTTGCCGTGTGAGGATATGTCTGCGCAAAGGGGCGACGCACGCTGGCGTTCCCAAGAAAGCATCTGCGCATAATTTCTAGGCCGCGATGGGACAGTTAATCGTGATACTGATTGTCTCTACTTCGATAACTTGACAACGCCCTCACGGATCTCGGAGGAGGACTATCGAGCGGTTAATCCACCGTCCACGATGAGTTCGCTGCCGGTGACGTAAGACGACTCATCCGAAGCCAGAAACAAGACGCAATACGCGATTTCTTCAGCAGTGGCGAACCGGCCAAGGGGGATCTCCGCGATGCGTGCTGAGCGGCTTTGTTGATCTGGAAACACATCGACGAGCATGTCCGT
>CAMYKK010000018.1:46114-163206 GCA_947258975.1 uncultured Gammaproteobacteria bacterium | reverse complement strand
CACATTGAAATCCGCCGCAATGCCGGCGGGATTGGTCAGGGAGGCATCCCAGATGATGAGATCCAGGAACGCCCCTTCTTTGCGCAGGGCCATGAGTTCGTCCTCCGACTTGACCGCCGCCCACTCGGTGCCCTCAGATCGCGAACCGGGGAGGTACTTGCGAACCATGTGATTGGTGACGTCGATCCCCATCTTTTTGAATACTTGGCCGAGCACCGGGTGTTCGCCGACCTCATCCTCATCGGCCTGCTCGGGCATACCTACCAGCGATTCATGACAGGTCATCCAACAGCCCTGTTCGGGGTAGAACTCAACCTTGGCGTCTCCGATCATGATCCCCAATCGATCCGGATAGATCGCCGGCTGGCCCTCATCGATGACCGCCTCATGCTGACGGTGGTTGCCCCACCAGGCCCATTCGGAGCCGTCAAAACGCATCAGATTGCCGATATTCCCGGGACCTTCCCCGTCGGTCTTCCAACTAAACCGCATGTAGAGGTTTTGATCGTCGTGTGCCGCTTGGACCGACAGGCGTTTGTAACCGGACTTATCCTCGATCGCATCGGGCTCCAGGCGGTTCTCTACCACCAGGATTCCGCCGAGCGATTTCTGCTCGCCCTTATGGCATCGCAGACAGGCCTCGCCCGCCTTGGTCTCCTCGGTCGCTTTTTTGTGTTCCGCAGTGCGCAGCCACTGATAACTCGACTGACCGGGATAGTAGAGCCTGGGCTTGCTGGCCGGTACCTTGGACCAATCAATGGACTCCACATCAACCGCCAGCACCACCGGACTCGTCGCCATGAGCACTGCCAGTACGGTTAATGCTAGCGCACACCCAACGCGGTGCTTGGTTATGAAATCAAACTTCAAACCGCATAACATGACCAACCCTCCTTTATACCTCTGCCAAAATTGATGTATGTTGTTCTTACCCAGGTACTATCCAACTCACCTCAGTCCTCCCAAGGTCGAACACACGGTCACCGACGACACTGCACGCTGCAAGGGCAGATGGCGCCCCAACCGTATGATCGTCGTACCGCAACGCGCGCCGGTTTCGGCACACCACCGAACCCTGGACTCGATAGCGCGTCAGGTCCCAGATAAGAATCACTTAGCAATTCTGGAACCAACTTTCAGCGTGCACAGTTAATTTTGAGATTTCATATAGTTACGTGCGCGGACGCAACTTAGGCCCAGACCGGGCGTTACCGACAAGTAACTCCGGATGTGAGATCTATGAAATCGTATGTTACCAAACGGTAACGGCTGTTTATTGGTGCGAAGCTGTTTATTGGTGCGAAAAAGTACCCGGGACCGCCCCCCCGCCAGCGTCATTTCAGCGGCAGGGTCTGCACGTAAGCCAGGACATCGACGTGGTCTTTAGTGGTGAAAGCAAGCATAGACACCATATCCACTTCCGGCTGCCCGATGCGTATCTTGTGCAGCGTCCGCCATGGATTTCGGTTGGCGACAGTACCCACAAACGCCGGATCCTCGGCGGTATTGAAGTTCAGGAATTTGCCGTCCACGCCGTGACATCTTGCGCAGACTGTCTGGTAGATCCGCGCGCCTCTAACATGGTCACCGCTGGCCTTGTGGGTCTTGCGGTCGATGTATTCATCCATGTCTATCTGTCCGCCGGCAACAAAGTGCGCCAGGGCCGTCATTGCCCCTTCGGGAATCTGCCCGCCAAAGCGGTGGGTGTCATCTTTCAGTACAGCGACGATCGACCCCAGAGAGGCGTGGGTCATATTGCGTAATCCCGAAATACCCTGGCTTTGCCGGCCTTGTGCATCCCCCCCCCAATCGCCTTTGTAGTCCCAGCCGTGGCACGCAGGACAGCGCCAACTGGCGGCACCCTGCTCACCGACACCGGTATATCCGGGATGCGTGTCCGTCGGCGCCGGCGTCCCGAGATGCACGTACCAGTTGTCGTACAATAGCCCTCCTTGGGTGACAAACATCAGATGCCCGACGTCGTGCTCCGCACGGGCATTCATAGAACCGAAAACACTGAGTGTCGCTAAAACGATAAAAGACGTACCGAGAAGTGGTGCTGCCCGGCCGAGATAATTGCGCATATTGTGCTCCTTATGATCCACCTTCATACTACACTACAAGAAATTTTATGGCTGATTTGTTGAGCATTCTCAGATACTGCATCAATGCTTGCCCACAAAGTGACTACCCTCCTCTCACGACAACAAATAGGCTCGGAAATATCAGCACCCGATGACGCATGCGTTTGGGCATATGGCTACTCACCGCCCCCATCAGTAGGATAATCACGAGCAACGGCACACGCGCCTCCCAGAACACCGGGATTAAGAGCAATAGTACAACCTTGGCGATCACCGCAATGCCCCTCGCTTCGCACAGCACCGCAACACTGGCATGCAGGTCCGTCGCCAACAAGAGTATTCCCGTTATTACCGAGCCCCACAGCCACGGCATTAACGCAGCCGTCGGCTGGTTGAAGATATAGCCACCCACCAATGTGCCGGTAGCAAAGATATGAGCTGAACGCAGTAAGATTCGCATTGTCCGCCGATAAGGAAAGTCGCGCGGCTGTCCGGGGCGGAACGAACAACACGTGTCGCTGGGAGTGCGGCGATTTGGGTGTGTATGTTGCATTGCGTTTACGTCGTACATCTCAATGTGCAGGTTCGATTATCGTGGTGACCATACATGGCACCATTTACCGCACACCCTATTTATACAACCAGCTCATAGCGACGTAGGACGGTGCACACCACGCGTAAACAACCGAACCTACATACAGAAGTACGTAGCAATAATCGAACCAGCAGCCAGGCGTTGCACGCTCATCCAGGGATTTCATAGCAATAGTGGCTTACGGCCCACTACGGCTTAACCATTAACCGTTACATACCCGTAACCTGGAAACTTGGAAAACTCCAACAGCGTTACCGACCGGTAACATCGACAAACCGTATTCTGGAGCTGAAAGCGATAGTCCATCATTGTCTCTAGCCGCGCCAGCCGCTTACGAGACGCACGGCATGGAAGATGGCCCACTTCTTGCGTCAAGATTTCCCGGGTCTTAAATTGTAGGATCAGACGTGAACAAGAACCTGATGGATTCTTTTGGACGGCGAATTGACTACCTGCGGTTGTCGGTTACCGATCGTTGCGATCTTCGCTGCACTTACTGCATGCCGCGGGGGTTCAAAGGTTATGAGGAACCTGAGAATTGGTTGACGTTCGCTGAGATCGAGCGCCTGGTCCGTGTTTTCGCCGGCCTCGGCGTCAATAAAGTACGTTTGACCGGTGGCGAGCCGCTGCTGCGCCGTGGGCTTTCGCAACTGACATCGCAATTGAACACCATTGACGGCGTTGTAGATCTTTCACTCAGCACCAATGGTACCCAACTCGCTCGTCACGCCGCAGTGCTGAAACAAGCTGGGGTGGCGCGCATCAATGTCAGCCTCGACAGCCTGCAAAGGCGTCGCTTTGAGCGCATCACGGGACGCGATGCCCTACCGCGCATCCTCGAGGGCCTGCAGGAAGCCAAAGCAGCGGACTTCAGGCTGGTGAAAATCAATATGGTGGCAATGCGCGGTGTCAATGATGACGAGATCGAAGCTATGGTCATGTTTTGCATGTAACACGGTTTCACGCTGCGGTTGATCGAAACCATGCCCATGGGGGACACCGGCCGCAGTGTACGGTATCTCGATCTGCAGCCCGTCAGGCGCCGCCTGCAAACGCATTTTGGCCTGGTGGACGGCGTGATGCCCGGAGGCGGCCCGGCACGCTACCTGCAATCAGCCGACGGTCGATTCAAGGTGGGGTTCATTACCCCCATATCACAACACTTCTGTAACACGTGTAATCGCGTCCGCCTGGCGGTAGATGGCACGCTTCACCTGTGTCTGGGGCAGGAACACCGTTATCGATTACGACCGCTGTTACGCAGCGGCGCCACTGATGTAGTACTGAAACGAATGGTATGTGCCGCCATCGCGGCCAAGCCCGAACGCCACGAATTCCGCTATCACCCGCATAAAATAGTACGCGTGATGTCGTCGCTTGGCGGTTAATGACAGCCATATCAATTTAAGTTGCTGCCCTGAAAACAGCACAATTGAAGAGCGCTTCCACTTCAGCACCACTACTCGCATTACCCAACGGTAACAAATCCGGAGATGGTGTAGTTGCGATGGTTACCGGTTCGTAGTGCCTGGTCAAACTGCCGAAGATTGGGGCCGCCCTTGACTATCGCGCCCTTTTACTTCGGCCGATCTTTCAAGTCTACCTAACTAAACCGCCGGCCACGTTACTCGGCAGTAACCGCCTTGTCCGCGCGCGGCGCAGAACAACGGTTTAAATCTACAATTTTCGCCTCACTGGAAAGTGGCACAGTTCTTGTTAATGTAACTTGGGGAGGTATGCGGACCGCACAGAACTGTAGTTTGTACTATGCCTTATACCTAACACAATGGGAGACTATAACAATGCGAAAACGCATAATTAGTGCAATTGCTGTTTCTCTTGTTGCCTCTTTGTCGGCAACGCAAGGGGCTTACGGACTAAATCTCGACATTTGGGGTGTAGGCCACGTGTCTGTGGATGGCGCCGACAATGGCGACGACAGCAGCACCTACGTGGCAAGCAACTCTTCCCGTCTTGCGGTCAGTGGCGATCAAGATCTGGTTGAAGGTTTGACTGCATTGTTTCAATATGAATCCGGCGTAGATCTCACCGGACGGGGTGAAAACGACGGTAACGGGGGCTGCGGAGACGGCACCGCATGCGACGGCCAGCTGTTCACACGGACCCGGGATGCCTTCGTCGGCCTGTCGGGCGGCTTCGGCAAATTGATCATCGGCCGGCTGGGCGGCCTGAATCAGTGGCTCTACGACTACAATCTGTTTGGTGACCAGGTCGGCGACCTCGGCAACCTCTGGGGCGGTTCGGGTCTATTTGGCCGCGTCGACGATACCATCCAGTACGCAACCCCCGACATCAGCGGATTCAAAGCGGCGCTTACCTATTCCCCCGAGGAAGGCGTCGACGACACGAAAGTCTATGTGGTCAAGGCGGACTACGGCACCGGCGGTGTGAAAGTTGGTGCCGCCTATATGAGCCAGGGGACCGGTATGCCTGATGAGCACACCGCATTTGCTCTGACCGGAAGTTATAGCGCCGATAAATTCAGTATCGGCGGTGGTTACCAGGATGAAAAGGATATCGGCGGCGTATCGGGCAACGACCGTGACGGCTTCACCATAGGCGCGAGCTTCAAAATCGGCTCTGGGGCGTTAAAGGGTCAATACACCAAGACCAGCGGGGACCCTAGCGAGTCCGATGCGGACCAATTTGCCATCGGTTACGACTACAACATCAATGATAAAGCGACCGTTTACATTGCGTACGCAAAAACCAAGAACGATGCGACCGTCGCCTTCAGTGCGAATAATTACGGCCACGGTGACAATGTCGGCGCTGCGGGGCCTGGCTTAGATCCCAACGCCGTCTCCCTCGGCTTTGTGTATAAATTTAAGGCCAGGGTTTGGCCCCGCTAACAACGCGAGGACTGGGTTGACTTGCTAGCTTAGGAGCGGTTGGTGGCGATTGGTGGATGTGTTTGCGGCTCGCGCATATCCCTCGACGCCACGCTCCTTCTCTGCGGAGTGGTTCGCAATAAGCCATTCACGTCGGTCTCAACGGTCCCAAAATTATCATCCATTATCGCCCCGAGAATTGTTAAATTCTCGGGGCGAACGTTCTTCTTAATCGCCAACGCCCGGGGCCTATTGTGGGCGCCGGGAGATCGGGTTTGCTACGTTCCCGCCCGCTTGTGTACTATCGTCGCTTATGACGTTAATGAAGTGGCGTGATGGGATTGCAGTCGATGTTTCCTGGATGGACGAAGAGCACAGGGCGATGGTCGATTTGCTGAACGAAATTGATTCAAGTGTCCAAGCCGGGGAAAACCACTTCCAACTGCATTATCTACTGGATCGCTTGGTCTCCTGCACAGAAGCACATTTCGCCGAAGAAGAAAGACAAATGCTGCAGCTTGACTATCCCAACTATGAAAATCACCGGTTGCAGCACAAGGTTCTTATCAACGAGATCCGGCTTTTGCAGACCGCTTACCGGGAAGACTTTGTATCGCTGTCGTCAGAGGCAATCGCGCATATGCAGTCCTGGTTGACGAAACATATCGCAGGTATGGATGCCGATCTGGCTAGGTTCGTGAAACGCCTTGAAGACAGCGATCCCGACGTTAACGGCCCAACGGATCTGTAACCGGCATTCTCATCCAGGACGGGGCACACGCCACGTAAAAAAGGTAATCTAATGCGGCCATCAATCCGAGGACATAATATGACGAGAACCACAGTAATCGCGGTCGCGTGGGCCGTCCTTACCGCCGCGTCCCCTTTGGTTATTGCGGCCGGAGTGGACGAACTACCGCGCGTAGTGCAAGAGATGGTCGCACCGCCGTTCGTACCTGAGCACGAGCAGTTAGTCATCGGCGGCTCCAAGGTCGTCCGGGTGCGCTTGGTAATCGAGGAGAAGAAGATTGAGATCGATGACGAAGGCACCGAGGTGTGGGCAATGACCTTCGGCGGCACCATACCCGGGCCTTTGATCGTCGTACATCAAGACGACTACGTGGAACTCACCCTGGTCAATCCCAGCGCCAACAGTATGATTCACAATATCGACTTCCATGCCGCTACCGGCGCACTGGGTGGCGCCGAGTTCACCAAGGTCGGCCCCGGCGAGGAAGCGGTTCTCCGTTTCAAGGCGACCCGGCCAGGCGTATTCGTCTATATCTGCTGCGCGCCCGGTGGCGTTCAGGGCTGCAGCGCCCCCGGCGGCGTCATGACCCCGTGGCACGTCATCTCCGGGATGAACGGAGCGATCATGGTGCTGCCGCGCGACGGACTAAAGGATCAAAACCGCAATCCTATCCGCTATGACCGCGCCTACTTCATCGGCGAGCAGGACTTTTACGTGTTTCGCGAACCTTCGGGCGAGTACCGCACCTACGACACCGCAGTGCATGCGTTGCGCGACATCGTGAACACCATGCTGGGACAGAACCCGAGTCATGTAGTATTCAATGGCGCGGCAGAAGCCCTGGTCGGGCGCAATGCCCTCAAGGCCAAGGTGGGAGAGACCGTACTCATCATCCATGCCCAGGCCAACCGCGACACCCGGCCGCGCCTGATCGGCGGCCACGCCGACTTCTTTTGGCCCTACGGATCTTTCAACAATCCGCCGCTGACCGACGTCGAGACCTGGTTCCTGCCCGGAGGCTCCGCAGGGGCGATGATCTACACCTTCAAGCAACCCGGGCTATATGCTTATGTGAACCATAACTTGATCGAGTCGTCGCTCAAGGGAGCGGTAGCGCAGATCAAGGTAGAGGGCGACTGGGACGATGACCTGATGTATCAGGTGAAGCCTCCGGGACCTATCCCGAAATAGGATCGCCGGCAACCCAAGCCGTTCGACGGCGCATAGCACTCGACGCGACAATAGTTCGATTCCTTTAAATCGCTCACCTTTGGAGAGCCGATATGAGATACCGTGTCCACCTCTGGATTGTCTTGTTCATGGCGACTTGGATGCTGCCTGTCCATGGCCTCCAGGCCGCCGGCGCGCAACAGGATGTCGCGTTGATGATACGCTTGATGGGATACGACGGCGGCATCCACAACTTCAAAAACTACGTCCTGCGAGGAAAGCAGCAGTACTCCAAGGCTGCGCAGAACAACTTCGCACAGATCCTTGAGATCATCCCCCGGCTCAAAAACAATGCGGAGCTAAATTCTGATGACCGACAGGCCTTGGACAGCGTCAAGGCGGTGGTGGAATCCTATAACACGACCCTCGATCGGCTTGCGGGGCTACGAGCAAAGGGATGGCGCACGGAAGACATCGACCGCACGGTGATCATTGACGATAATCCCGCCAAAGCAGCGCTGGATTCCCTGCGTGCGAAATGGACGTGGAGCGACTTCGAAGAAATGGAGTTTCAACTCGGTTACGGCAAGGCAATTCACAATTTCAAGAACTATCTTTTGCGGGGCCAGGAACGTTACCACACAGACGCGCTGCAGAATTTCCTCACCGTGGACGCCCTCATCACGCGCCAATTAAGCTTGCCCGAATTCAGTGATCCGCGAATGTCCGCGCAAACGACGGTAGACCGCGAGGGCACGATCACGCCCCAAGAGCAAGACGCTTACCACCGGGCAGTTCGCGAGAGGGAAACCCACTTCCGCCAGGATCGCGCCGCCCTGGAAGAGGTGGCGCGGGCTGCTCGATCCTACCGCGACTATTTGCAGCTGATAAACAAGATGATTGCGATACAACGTCCCGTAGAGCAGATCGATCAGGCCATCAAAATCTACGACGCGTCGGCCAAACAAGGACTTGCTCACCTGCGTCAAGCAGAGTCATACCTGTTCTCGCCGGCGACACATGACTTTGAGGACTAACCCGTATATTGCACCAAGGCAACTAAAAAAAGGCCAAGAGTCTGTTTGGAATAAGAAATTCAATCAATGCTCGGTGTGGCACCTTGTATCCGAGGAAGCGCCTATCCCGGCGCTGGCTCGGTCTCGAACGCCTGAACTTGCGCTTCACTCAACCCATAGCTACAGCTGTGCATTTCGCTCCAGCGCGGCGCTTGTCCCCGCATAGCAGGGGAACCAGCCGCCCAACCCTGCGACCACGCGCAGGACAAGTCCCTTCGCCATCAACCGGGATCCTTGGTGCAATATACGGGCTAACCCAACGTTACGTAACATGCAACGCGTACGGCCCGGTTGCGACGGTCGTTCCGCGACGGCGTCGGTGCTCATGTGCCGGTGAGATTCCCGCGTGAGTTATGTTTAGTCGTTCTCGTTTTGCTGAATATCAGCGACGAGATTGAAATGATTCCTTCCATATTGTTCAAACAGGCGATGACGCCGGCTTTTCAAGATATTCGGCCCTTTTTAGGGTGTTCGGCCCATTGATTGATAAGCTCCGCCTCTGATACACAGTGCCCACAAATCTTGTGTAGACGTTCACATTCAATGCCTGTGCTTGTTATTTTATTGGCCCTATGCCTGCCGGCGCCGGTCTGGGCACAAGGAGTGGTCATTATCGGCCACGGAATCGCCATGCACGGTGAGCCAAAGTACGCGTCGGGATTTGCCCACTTTGAGTACGTCAATCCCAACGCGCCCAAAGGCGGCACCATCCGCGTAGCCGATCAGGGGACTTTTGACAGCTTTCACGGATTTATCCCCAAGGGTAATGCGGCCGCCACCGGATCGGTGGAGACGCTGCTGACCGCGAGCGCCGACGAGCCGTTTACCGAGTATGGACTCATCGCCGAGACCATCGAGTATCCTGAAGATCGTTCCTGGGTCATCTTTAACCTGCGCCGCGAGGCGCGCTGGCATGACGGCAAGCCAATTACCGCCGAGGATGTGGTGTGGTCGTTCGAGACCTTGACCGCCAAAGGCCTGCCCCAGTACCGGTTTTACTACGCCGGTGTGGCGGCGGTGCAAATGCTGGGACCATGGCGCGTCAAGTTCAGCTTTACCGAAAAGGGCAACCGCGAGTTGCCGCTGATCGTCGGCCAACTGCCGATCCTGCCCAAACACTATTGGGCCACCAGGGACTTCGCGAAGACCACCCTCGAGCCGCCCTTGGGCAGCGGCCCGTACCGCATTGCTGAATTCGAGGCCGGGCGTTTTTACGTGCGCGAGCGCGTTGCGGACTACTGGGGGAAGGACCTGCCGGTCAATGTCGGTCTCAATAATTTTGACCGCATCCGCGTCACGCTCTACCGCGACGACACCGCCATCCGGCTGGCGCTCAAATCCGGAGACATCGATTTCCGGGAAGAAAATCAAGCCAAGGCGTGGGCGCTCGACTACGACGTGCCGGCGGTAAAAAAGGGCTGGTTAAATAAAGAACTGATCCGGCATCAACTGCCCACGGGTATGCAGGCGTTCGTAATGAATACCCGGCGTGCGGTGTTTTCCAATGTTAAGGTGCGCGAGGCCCTGGGCTATGCGTTCGATTTCGAATGGACCAACACCAATCTATTTTTCAGCCAGTACACGCGCACCGAGAGCTACTTCTCGAATTCCGAGCTCGCGTCTCGGGGACTGCCCGCGGGCGAGGAACTTGCGATCTTAGAACGCTTTCGTGATCAACTGCCCCCGCGCGTGTTCACGACGCCGTACCGGGCCCCAGCCACCGATGGCAGCGGCTGGCCGCGGGACAATCTGCGTCGCGCCTTCGCGCTGCTCAAAGATGCCGGTTGGATCGTGCGCGACCTCAAGCTCGTGAATCGTGACACCGGCGTGCAGATGCGCTTTGAAATCCTGCTGGTGAGTCCCGCCTTCGAACGTATCGTATTGCCGTTCGTGAGAAACCTGAAACGGCTCGGCATCAACGCCCGGGTGCGGCTGGTGGACCAGACCCAGTACATCAACCGCCTGCGCAGCTTCGACTATGACCTGTTCATCTTCACCTGGGGCCAGTCCGAGTCGCCTGGGAATGAGCAGCGCAACTTCTGGAGCTCGGACGCCGCCGGCAATCCCAGCAGCCGCAATTTTGCCGGCATCCGCGATCCGGTCGTCGATGCGCTCATTGAACTGGTGATTGCGGCACCGACGCGGGAGAGCCTGGTGACCCGCACCCGGGCCCTCGATCGGGTGCTGCTGGCGGGTTTTTATGTCATCCCCCATTGGCACATCCGCGCCGACCGTGCGCTGTTTTGGGACAAGTTCTCGCGCCCGGACACCCCCACGAAGAACGGAGTGATGACCAGCCGCTGGTGGTATGACACCGCGCGGGCGGCGGCATTGGAGCGGGCCATGCGTGCCGACACCTCGCTGATCACTGCCGAGACCGGCAACGACCGGCCCGGATTCGGCGCGGCGGCGATGGTGCTGGCCGCCCTGCTGCTGATCGGCTACTTCGTGCTGCGCCGCGCATGGCGCGCCCGGGCCCTGTGACGCCATGACCGCCTACATCATCCGCCGGCTGCTGCTCATGATCCCGACGCTGTTCGCGATCATGGTGATCAACTTCGTGGTGATCCACGTCGCACCCGGTGGACCGGTGGAACAGATCATCGCCCAACTCACCGGACAGGGTGCCGACATCACCGAGCGCGTCACCCGCTCCGGCACCGGCGAAGCCACGGTGCGGCCGGATCAGACCACAACATCGGCGGGCAAATACCGCGGCGCCCAGGGCCTCGATCCCGAATTCATCAAACAGCTGGAGCGGCAGTTCGGTTTCGACAAACCGTTGCATGTCCGCTTCTTCGATATGATCAAGAATTATCTGACATTCGACTTCGGCGAAAGCTTTTATCGTGACCGCAGGGTGATCGATCTGGTGATGGACAAGCTGCCGGTGTCGATTTCCCTCGGCCTGTGGACGACGCTGCTCGTATATCTCATCTGCATACCGCTGGGCATCGCCAAAGCCACGCGTGACGGCAGCCGCTTCGACGTATGGACCAGCGTCGCGATCATCATCGGCACCGCCATTCCCAGTTTCCTGTTCGCGGTGTTTCTACTGGTATTGTTCGCCGGCGGCAGCTATTTCGACTGGTTTCCGCTCAGCGGCCTGGTGTCCGAGAACTGGCAGGAACTATCGTGGCCCGACCGCATCCTCGACTACTTCTGGCACCTGGCGCTGCCGATCACGGCGATGACCGTCGGCGGTTTTGCCACCTTGACGATGCTCACCAAGAACTCGTTCTTGGACCAGGTCCATCAGCAATACGTCATCACCGCCCGCGCCAAGGGGTTGAGCGAGAGACGGGTTATGTACCGGCACGTGTTCCGCAACGCGATGTTGATCGTGATTGCCGGATTCCCGGGGGCGTTCGTCGGCGTTTTGTTCACCGGGTCGCTGCTGATCGAGATCATCTTCTCACTCGATGGGCTCGGCCTGCTGGGATTCGAGGCCGCCTTCAATCGGGACTATCCGGTGATGTTCGGCACACTGTATTTTTTCTCCCTTTTAGGGCTGATTATGAACCTGATCGGAGATCTCATGTACACCATCATCGACCCGAGGATCGACTTCGAGGCGCGTGAGGTGTGACGTGAGCCAACAGGATCTTCGTCAGCCCAACTTTCTCCGCATCCCCGTGACGCCGCTCACCCGCCGCCGACTCGACAGCTTCAAGGGCAACAAGCGCGGCTACTGGTCGCTGTGGTTGTTCCTGGCCTTGTTTCTCATCACCCTGTTTGCCGAGATCGTCGCCAATGACAAGCCCATCCTCGTTTATTACCAGGGTGAGTTTTTCAGCCCGGTGCTGCACGCCCATCCCGAGACCACCTTCGACGGCGAGTTCGAGACCGAAGCCGACTACCGCGACCCGTTCGTCGCCGCACGCATCAACAACAAGGGCTGGATGCTGTGGCCGATCATACGTTATGACCACCGCACCGTGGCCTGGGACCTGGCGACGCCCGCGCCGTCGGCGCCGGACGCAGAACACTGGCTGGGCACCGACGATCAGGCGCGCGACGTCGTCGCCCGGCTGATCTATGGCTTTCGCATCTCGGTGTTGTTCGGTTTCAGCTTGACCGTCATCAGCGCCCTGATCGGCGTCGCGGCGGGCGCGGTACAAGGCTACTTCGGCGGCTGGCTGGATCTGTTGTTTCAGCGCTTCATCGAGGTGTGGTCGGGGCTCCCGACCTTATACCTGTTAATCATCCTCGCCAGCATTGTCGAACCGAACTTCTGGTGGCTTCTTGGATTGCTGCTCCTGTTCAGCTGGATGGGTTTTGTCGGGGTGGTGCGCGCCGAGTTCCTGCGCGCACGCAATTTTGACTATGTGCGCGCCGCCCGCGCGCTCGGTGTCGGCAACGCCGTAATCATGTTCCGCCACGTGTTGCCGAACGCCATGGTCGCCACCTTGACCTTCATGCCTTTCACCCTGGCCGGCTCGGTAACGGTGCTGACCTCGCTGGATTTTCTCGGCATCGGCCTACCACCCGGCTCGGCCTCGTTGGGCGAGGTGTTGGCGCAGGGCAAGGCCAACCTGCAGGCGCCGTGGTTGGGACTGACCGGGTTTTTCGTCATCGCGGTGATGTTGAGCCTGTTGATTTTCATCGGCGAGGGGGTGCGCGACGCATTCAATCCCCGCAAGACCATCGGCTGACACGCGGACAATTCAATGAACGATGATGCACACCAACCGCTGTTAATGATCGATGACCTGTCGGTGAGCTTCCGCTCCACCCGGGGCGATATCGTCGCGGTACGCAATGCGTCGTTTCGCATCGGCGAGGGCGAAACCATGGCCTTGGTCGGCGAGAGCGGTTCGGGAAAATCCGTGACCGCATTATCGATCATGCAGCTGTTGCCCTACCCCAGCGCCTACCACCCCGGTGGCAGTATCCGGTTCCGGGACGAGGAGTTGATGGGCGCGCACGCGGCGCGCATGCAGCGCGTGCGCGGTGACCGCATCAGCATGATCTTCCAAGAACCGATGACTTCATTGAATCCGCTGCACAAGGTCGAAAAGCAGATCAACGAGACCCTGATCCTGCACAAGGGTTTGACCGAGACCCAGGCCCGCGCGCGCGCCCTCGAGCTGCTGGACCTGGTGCAGATCCGCGACCCGCATGGCCGGCTGCACTCCTACCCCCATCAGCTATCCGGCGGCCAACGCCAGCGGGTGATGATCGCGATGGCGCTGGCCAACGAGCCGGATCTATTGATTGCCGACGAGCCGACCACAGCACTCGATGTCACCATCCAGGCACAGATACTCAAGCTGTTGCAGGACCTGCAGCACCAAATGCACATGTCGATGCTGCTGATCACCCATGATCTGAATATCGTGCGCAAGATCGCGGACCGTGTCTGCGTGATGCGCGACGGAGAGATCGTCGAGCGCGGGTTCACGGAGCGCTTGTTCACCGCCCCGCAGCACGCATACACCCAGGAGCTGCTCGCCGCAGAGCCGTCGGATCACGCGCCACCGCCGGACGCCAACGCCCCCGAAGTGATGCGCTGCGACAACGTGCGCGTGTGGTTCCCGGTGCGCCGCGGCGTGCTGCGCCGGACCGTGGATCACATCAAGGCGGTGGACGATGTCTCGGTAAAGGTTCGCGAGGGCCACACCGTCGGCGTGGTCGGCGAAAGCGGATCCGGCAAGACGACACTCGCCCTGGCGCTGTTGCGCCTGATCGGCAGCCGCGGCGCCATCTGGTTCAACGGCAGGCCCATAGAGGGAATGCGCAACAAACAGCTCAAACCACTGCGGCGGCAGATGCAGATCGTGTTTCAAGACCCTTACGGGAGTCTGAGCCCACGCCTGTCGATCGGGCAGATCATCGCCGAGGGACTCGAGGCGCATGACATGGTGACGTCCCAGGCGGAGCGCGACGCGCGTGTGGTCGCGGCACTGAAGGAAGTTGATCTCGATCCCGAATACCGTTTCCGCTATCCCCACGAGTTTTCCGGAGGCCAACGCCAGCGTATCGCCATCGCCCGGGCGATGATTCTGAAGCCGAAGCTGGTGGTGCTCGATGAACCGACCTCGGCGCTGGATCGGTCGGTGCAAGCGCAGATCATCGAGCTGCTCAGCACCCTGCAGCAACAGCATGGGCTCGCTTATCTATTCATCAGTCATGATCTCAAGGTGGTGCGCGCCTTGAGTGATGACCTGATCGTGTTACGCGAAGGCCGTGTTGTGGAACAAGGTTCCGCTACCGCGATCTTCGCCAAACCGAAACAGGCGTATACGCGCGCCCTGCTCAAGGCCGCGTTCGACCTGGAAGCGGTCGAAGGCGCTGAACTCGCGCAGTGACTGCGGTGATTATAGCCGTCGGTATCGGGCCAAACACCACACGCCGAACGCTTGCGAAAAGCCCGCGCATAAGATCACCGAGCCGGACACTGACCTCCGGCGCAGCGCCCGGGCCGCCTGGGCCAAGCTGATCTATCGCGTGTACGAGGTGGACCCCCTATAGTACCCAAGGTGCGATAATGAGATGCGCGTGATCGCCCTGATACGACCCGCTGGTGATGCAGCGGATTCTCGATCACCTCGGGTTGTGGGATCCCGAACCGGTGGAGCGGGGTCCGCCACAGGACGCAGACCCGGCCGATGCGCCCCAGTGTCCTGCAACGGCCCAACTCCCGCCGGAATACGTCCCCGTTCCCGATATCGCCTGAGCGCTGTCGCCGCCACCGCTCGGCTGGGGGTAGGCGAGAAGCGGCGTCAGCGGCGGTTTTCGCCACGGTGTCTCGTCAGTGAGTCCCTCCCCTGACGGCCCACAGGCGGCGATCGATCTTGACGATAACTAGGGACAGGCAACTGATTACCAAAACCGGCTCGAAGCGGCCGTTCTATTGCGGCGCAGCACGATGCTTTTCCCTGTCCCTTAATGCCACCGGCTTCACGTTGCAGCGACGTCGCGTCACTTCCCTTGCAACACGCATTGCGGTGTTTCGTTTGAGTTGCCAAAACCCGCATTAAAAACACGCCGCCATGATCAGGTTTGCGACCTGAACGTGAGTCCGTGGAAAATGCCGACCGCCTTGATTGAGGTCAACGACTTTGAGCCACCGAAGCATACATAATATCGATCCGCATTGAAGTGGCGAGAAACGGCATGCTGGCATCTGAATCACCCACGGCCACCGTCGATTATAGTCTTATTCCCATAGTCACTTCAGAGCGCAGTCTACGTGTCGCAACCGGGCCCCAGATTGTGCGGTCAGCGACGACTACCCATACCGGAGATCAGCTGGGAATCTAGACCTGAATCCGAAATCACTTCTTGTTTGAATCACTCACTCGAAATAAAAGACAAAGGAGCAATGTTATGAACGAAAAAGCAGGCAAAGGCATGAAGATGTATTTGACCTCGTGGCAGAAAAGAATGGTGCAGGATTTGACCAGTGAGAAGGCACTGAAAGGGCTCAATCCAAAGGAAATCGACATTGTCGCAATTGAATTTAAGCCGGGAGGGTGCCTCGCCTCGTACAAGTTGCCGCCGGATGGGATCCGCATTGACGACTATGTACTCTACCTGACGGACGAGCAAATGGTGATGGCCAGCAAAGAGTTGGGATTGAGGGAGCGCGTCACCGGCGTCAACATTTCGCCGCAAGCACTCGAGTCCGGCGAGGTTGTCTTCGGATAGCAAGCGGCGCAATCACCGCTACCGCACCCATGCTCCGTATCGCCGAGACCACGTTTTGTGGCTCGGCAGGGGCACTGTCCATGTTGTTGCCGATGCCCATGAGCGAATCCTTTGACAGCGATCCATCCTTGTAGCGGGACGCAGGGCTGACTCGTGTGTCAGTCTCAACGGTTATTCATTCCGGTGTCGCGTGTAACGACTGGGCCGCGTCGAGTTTGCGAATTGGGGGATCGGGCGAAACGATATCACATGTGTATGGGAGTCACATGCACTCGAGGCCGCTATCATGAAATCAGATCGGATCGAATCGAAATATGACCTGCTGTCTTGCATTTGGGAGTTAACCCTGCAATGCAATATGAACTGCATGCACTGTGGTTCCGTTGCGGGAACGGCGCGAAAAAGCGAGTTGACGTTTGACGAGTGCATGTCGGTGGCCGATGAGCTCGTACGCTTGAAATGCAAGGAGTTGACATTAATCGGCGGGGAGGTGTTCCTGTACAGGGGTTGGGAGGAGGTCGCCCGGCATCTTTCGGATCATGGCGTGATTGTTAATGTGATGACGAACGGCTACAAAATGCGGGACAAGCACATTCGTCAGATCAAGCACGCGAGATTGTCCAACGTCGGTATTTCCATAGACGGCATGGAGGAGAACCATAATCGAATACGCATGAAAAAGGATGGATTTGCGGAGGTGACCAAGTCGTTGGACTTACTGAGACAGGAAGCGATCCCCATCGGGGTTGTCACCTGCCTGCTCGATTTCAACTGCGGCGACCTGGAATCGATGTATGCATTTCTCGCGGCGCACGATGTGCAAATCTGGCAGCTACAACTCGTCAATCCCATGGGGAATATGGCGCACAAGAGAGGTCTGATTATTAATCCGGACAAGATCTCGTCAATCATCAAATTCATCAGAAGGAAAAATCAGGAGCGCAGAATGACAGTCGTCGCCGCCGACAGCATTGGCTACTTCGACGGCAATGAAGCCCATATCCGCGGCAGAAAAGCGCCGATTTGTATGTGGGAAGGGTGCCAGGCGGGGATCACGGGTATCTGCATAGACAGCGTCGGGAATATAAAGGGATGTGGAGCGCTTTACGATGACACCTTTATCGAAGGCAACGTCAGAGATACGAACTTGTCCAACATATGGAATGACGAGACGAAGTTCGCTTACAACCGGTGTTTTGATGTAAAGCAGTTGTCGGGAAAGTGTGCGCAGTGCGAGGTGGGTGACGTTTGCAAGGGTGGATGCAGAGCCTCCAACTTTTTCGCCGGCAACTCGATGTACGAGAGCCACTTTTGCGCTCGCGCATAACTCGCTGTTGGAGCGGATCAGGTCTCGACCTCATCGGTCATCGGCCTGCCGCTGTTTATCCGGCAGTGCCGCAGCCTGAAAAACATCCACAGATCTAAATCAAAAGGGAAGAGACATGGCATCGAAAATGAAGCCGATTTTCGTGGTCAAGGTACTAGACCGGGAATCGAAAAAGTTAGCTAACGCCGCCGTCGAGTTGTCGCTGGGTGCGCACCGGCTGCAGCTGACTTACGACAAGCGCACCGGTTGCTATGAGAGCCGCGACTTCAAGGCGGGACGCTACATCGCCACGGTTTCCGCGCCAGGCTTGCAGCCAGACAGCAGGGAAGTCACCGTGCACGAGACCGGCGGCAGGGAGACGTTCGTTCTCGGCGAAAAGGGGCTGCCGTTCTATTACCGCGGCAAGGTCAAGATTCCGTTCAAGCCGGGTGACGAGCTGATTGGATTGACGGTGCGCAGCCGTAACAAGGAGTCGATGGACCCTCAGGTCGATGCGCTCGCTGAGAAACTTGGGCTGAAAGAGGTCGAGCAAGGCAAGGACATACGTGCCGAGGGCTTGCGCACCTTCCAGTATCCAGCGTCTGCTTCCGACGAAGACAAGGGCAAGATCCTCGTTGAGCTCAACCGGTCTGAAGCGATCGAGCACGCCGGCCGTGTGATCGCGCTCGGCAAGGATGGCATCAGCTTCATGAGCGACATGATCGTGGCGAAGTTCAAGGGGCACATCACCGAGGACGACGTGTCCCGGATCGCGAAAAAGTTGGAGCTCGAAGTCGTACGCCATATCCCCTACGCCGGCAACGGCTACCAACTCCGTGGAAAACAGCGCGGCGGGTTCGAGCTGTTGGATAGTTGCCAGAAGCTGATCGACACCGGGACCGTGGAATGGGCGGAGCCCGATCTCGTCTACAGCCATGTCGATGATCTCGTCCCCGATGATTTTCTGTATGCCCAACAGGGCCATCACCAGATCATCGGCTCAGAGGATGCCTGGGACACCGCCCTCGGGGATGCAAACATCATCGTGGCAGCGGTGGATCGCGGCTTGGATCTCGCCCATCCCGACTTCGCTGGAACCGTCGCCCCGGGCGTCCCCAAGATTTATTCGCCTTACGACTTCCAGAACATGGACGCCAACACGACCAATGCGGGCAGCACCCACGGCTCTAGAGTGTGCGGGGTCTTGGCCGCCGACGCAGACAACAGTGAAGGCGTCGCCGGCATCGCTTCGGGTTGCCAACTCATGCCCATCCAGCGGCCTTCAGGTTCACCTGATTCGACCTATGCCGACGCCTACGTTTGGATCGCCGGCTTCGATCCGAACAGTCCACTTGCCGGGTTTCCGACCGCCTCGGTCCCCGATCCCGGGGCCGACGTGATCAGCAATTCATTCGGAAAACCGTTCGCCGCAGCCGAAGCGGCGATCTCCGGCGTCATGCAGGAAGCGCTCGATTACATCACTACTTACGGGCGCGGTGGTCGCGGTTGCGTGGTAGTCTTCTCAACCGGCAATGACGACACCGACTTCACTACCTACCGCCAGTGGGCGGCGTACGGAAAGACGATCGCAGTCGGTTCGTCGGCAATCAGCCCGCCGGATCCCGCAGAGGTGAAGGTCGACAATAGCAATTTCGGCCAAGGGATCGATCTGTGCGCGCCGGGGGGTGGAACGACCGCAGACGGCGAGACCCGCACGATGTCCACGTCGAACGTCGGCGCCGGTTCCACGGCAGGCAGCGCGGGCGCCGCGACCAATGATTATGAATCGTTTGGCCAGACCTCTTGCGCCTGCCCGCAGGTCAGCGCCACCGCCGCGCTGATGCTATCGGCCGCCCCGAATCTGAATTGGGTGGAAGTTCGTCAGATCCTGCGCGATACCGCGGTGATGATCGATGCCGCCAACGCCGACCCCACCGGGCAATGGGTCGACAGCGATGGTGATGGCGTAAACGATTACAGCCAATGGTACGGATTCGGCCGGCTCGATACCGCCGCGGCGGTGACGGCCGCCGATGCCTATCCCTTCGATCGCGACGTCCTCATCCGCGACAACGAGGATGACGACGGATCCGTCCCCCAGGGCGCTCCCTGGTGGCAAGGATTCGATATTTGGGTGCGCAATACCGACCCGGCAATCGAAGGCGCTGCGGCGTTGCCGGCTGATTACGACACGCATGTGAATACGATGCACGAAGCCCCGCTCTTCGGCCAGCCGAACTGGGTCTACGCCCGATTCAGAAACATAGGTGGAACCGATAGCTATAACTTTTACGTCCGCTTTTATGTCACCCACTTCGCCGGTGCCGAGTTCCTTTATCCCGATGATTTCATCCCTTCCAACCGTCCCGGAGATCCGGTGCCCGCACCGCTGGTGCCGGGGACGTATTTGATCGGCGAAACTCAATACAATTCCTTGCCGGGCGGCGCCGACGATGTGGTCGCCGTAGAATGGAGCACCGACCTTATCCCGCCAGAGACTGTCGATGTGGATGGCACCACCGTCAGCTGGCATCCCTGCCTGCTAGTCGAGATCAGCCCGCACGATGGGCCCACCGCCAGTGGCCCGAACGTCTGGGACAGCAACAACATTGCGCAGAAAAACCTCTCGATTGTCTATCCCGAAGTGGGCCCAGGCGATGACGACTTTGCTTCGTTCGGTGCGGTCGGCACACGCGATAAACTCATTCGCGAGCTGGAGCTCGAGATCTTACGACCGGAGTTGATCCCGAAAGCGCGAGTCTATGTGCGCTTTCTCGACCGCGCGATGATGAAGTTCATCGCTGGCCAACTCGACCGCAACAAGGATCTCGAACACAGCACGTATAAAGACAAGGAGGTGTTCTGGCTTGCCGACAAGAACAAGGTGCGCGTGCGCATCCCCAACAAGGGCCTGCAAGGCGTGATCATCGGCGGCCTCAAAGGTGGCCTTCGCAAAGGCGACCACTATGTTATCGAATTGAACCAATACGATGACAAAGGCAAACCCCGAGGCGCGTTTGCGCTCGATGTGCGGTTGAAGGGCGCGGGCAGGTCATCGGGATCCAATTAAGCGAATAAACGAATATCCAATCGGTCGGTAAGCCATTGGTTAACGGCCTTACATCTTGGTGCGTTGATCTACCGGCGTAATCACCGGTATGGTCATAGAAGGTGTATCGGTCCGGCGATTTTCATGGCCGCTGGTTGGCGGATCAACTAATAACTTGCTCACCCGGCGTCGACCCGCTCGCTGTGGCAGCGTGGGAACCGGGGACTCAATATCCCCTGCTCAAACGCGAAGGCTGCATTGACGATCAGTTCATCGAACGCATGCGCGCTTGGCGTCACCCCGGATTCTCCACCCACAACGGCGTGCGGCTGCGCGCCCGGGATGCCAATGGCCGCAGACAACTGGCCCGGTACATGATCCGCCCGCCCCTGGCGCTGGAGAAGATGCAGTATATCGAGACCAGCGGCACGGTGATCTACCCGGCCAAGATGCACGCGACCCTGAAACGAAACTTCCAGGTGCTACCCGGCGCAAAGTGGCTGCAGCTGCTGATTCAGCACATCCCGGACAAGAACGAGCACACCGTCCGCTACTACGGGGCCTATAGCTATAGCCGTCGGTATCGGGCCAAACACCACACGCCGAACGCTTGCGAAAAGCCCGCGCATAAGATCACCGAGCCGGACACTGACCTCCGGCGCAGCGCCTGGGCCAAGCTGATCTATCGCGTGTACGAGGTGGACCCCCTAAAGTGGCCAAGGTGCGATATCGAGATGCGGGTGCTCGCCCTGATTCACCACCCGCTTGTCATTCAGCGGATGCTCGCGCACCTTGGGTTGTGGGATCCCGATCCGGTGGAGCGGGGACCACCGCAGGACGTCGGTCCGGTCGATGGGTCCCAGTGGCCTGCAAAGGCCCAACTCCCGCTGGAATACATTCCCGTTCCCGACATCGCCTGAGCGCTGTCGCCGCCACCGCTCGGCCGGGGTAGGCGAGAAACCGGGTAAGCGGCGGTTGCCACCACCGTGTCACGTCAGTGAGCCCCTCTCGTGGCCGCCCAGAGGCGGCGATCGACCTCGACGACACCGATGGACCGGCAACTGATTATCAAAACAAGCTCGAAGCGGCCGTTCTATTGCGGCGCAGCACGATGGAATTTCCTATCCCTTGGGAGGTAAAGATACCCCCACTCCGAGCTATTGCGGGGCTTGGGATACCCGTATGCGGCCGCCTCGAACTGTCACGATCGCCTTTCTCTCTAGATCGGCGGCGCATTTTTTCAACACACTGTCCATGAGTTCAATCCGCGTTCGTGCTGGCACATCGGGTAGTCGCACGAGCCCGCAATGTAGCGCATTCTCGAAAAAAATAAATTCACCGAAATCTTTGTCCATGGTCACAAGAACACGATTCTCTTCCGTAGCCCACTCTAATAGCACGCGATCGCCGGGATCTGGACCACGGTCCCTCGATTCAACGACATCATATGTCCCGCTTCACGGAGCGCTTGAGCCAATCGATGACCAGCGCACCGACCGACGAGGAACTTCATTGACCAGCTACGCTTACTTCATCAAGAGAATCGTGTGCGATAACCGCATGAGCGTAAGCGATGCAAGCCCGAATGTCTTGCTCTTCCAAATCCGGATAGTCTTCCAATATTGACTGCGTGGTCTCACCTTGAGCAAGTAGATTCAATATCAGTTCTACGGAAATCCGCATACCGCGGATGATGGGCTTTCCGGAGAAGATGTCCGGATTTGCTGTGATGCGTTTCAAGAGATCGCGTTCAGTATTCGCCATCGACTTCTTCCTCAAGGCGTCGCAGTCGTTGTGATCAGTAGTTTATAGCAAGGCGCAGTCAATCGCACCCACAGCGACGACGCCTTGAACCGCCTGGTCTCGGTCAGCGACGCCTTGGGGAACGTCACCGCCTACGCCTACGACGCCAACGACAATCTTAGCGCGCACATCGACGCCAACGGCCAGCGGGTGGCCTACGCCTATGATGCGCTCGACCGGCGCACCACCCACACCCAGGTCAAGGCCGCGGGGGATCTGGTGACGCGCTATGAGTACGACGCGGTGGGCAACCGCACCGCCCTCATCGACGCCAAGGACCAGCGCGTCGAGTATGCCTTTGATGGGTGCTGACAAGTTAACTTTCAAAGCGAAATTAAACAAACACGATATATCTATTAAACTGCCGCGGCATTCTTCCAAGAGACGAATGCACTCTGTCTGAGTGATCGATAGTGCTTGGCTGAAACTAAATGGCGACCAAGATAAATAGATTGTGTACCGCTGCGTGAACATCTAGGAAGCGTTGTGCCTGATGCATTTTCGCAGCTTACAACGATGCCCCTTTCAGCTAGCAAGTCTTCGATATCTTGATGACTCAGATTGAATCTATAATAAAGCCAGACGGCGTATTGGACGATCTCGGGCGGAAATCGACAGCGTTTGTACGGACTATTTGGCGTGTTCATTCCATCATTGTTGCCCGGCAGCGGTTAACTTGTCATTACCGTTTAATTTAACTGATCTATTTCTAATGTCTTCGGTGATGGGCGAGTAGACCGTCGCGGAGTTTATGCACAGACAGGTAACTGTCCCCAGAACCTATCCCTCGTGGAACTGCCCAGCGGTTCCTCCCTCGCATACACAGCAAAGAAATTGGAACAGGTTGAGGAGATCGTTGCCGCGCTGCCAGACGGCGAACTGGATTCCTATATCACCCGCGTGGGCACCCACGGGCAGTTCAATCTCGGCGAGAACGAGAACTGGGCGTTGCTGGGTGTCTACCTCACACCCTTCGCCAATCGCGCTCGGGACGCTGACGAGATCGTAGAGTTTTTGCGCAACCAGACCGATGCCCTGCCGGCGTTTTCAAAATCTACCTATATCATCGACAGCGGCGGCCCACCGGTCGGGCGGCCCATCACTTTGCGGGTGGTGGGCAGAGCGATGACGACCAGCGCACGGCCCTAGCCGGACTCGTTGTGGCGCAACTGCGCCGAATCGATGGTGTGAAAGACGTCGAACGCGACAACAAAGCGGGCAAGGAGCAGATCAACATCGATCTGGACTATATCCGGCTGGCGGAGCGGGAACTGAGCGTGGCCGATGTCGCAAAAAACATTCGCCTGGCCTACGACGGGGAGATCGTGACGTCGGTGCGTTATGGCGACGAGGACGTCGATTTCCGGGTAATCCTGGAGGAAAAGGCGCGCGGCTGAGTGGATGTACTCGGTAAATTGATCATACCCAACCGCGACGGACGCTTCATTACCCTCAATGAGGTTGCTGATTTCAGCCTGGATACCGGGCCGTCCAACTTCTACCACTTCGACAACGAACGAACCATTACGGTGTCAGCGGATGTCGAGAAAGACAAGACCACACCGCTGCTCGCCACCCAAGCGGTGCTGCAATCCATCGATCTGGATCGAGATTGGCCGGACATGCGCATCGTCGTCGGTGGCGAGACCGAAGAGACGCAAAAATCCATGGGCAGCCTGCTGGTCGCCTTTGCCGCCGCGGCGGTCGGCATTTACCTGGTTCTGTTGCTGCTTTTCAACTCCATGGTGCAGCCCTTGGTGGTCATGACCGCAGTGCCCTTCGGATTGATCGGGGTCATCATCGCGTTCGCGCTGCACCAACAGTCGCTCGGTTTTCTCGCCATGCTCGGGGTCATCGGTTTGACGGGGATTGTGGTCAACGACTCCTTGATCCTGGTGAACCTGGCAAACCGCCTGCGCGAAAGCAAGCGCGGCGAAGAGCTGCTCGATATCATCGTCGAAGCCACCAAACACCGCTTACGCCCGATCCTGCTGACGTCGGTAACCACGGTAGCGGGGCTGCTGCCCATGGCTTACGGCTTGGGTGGGTCCGATCCGTTTTCCGCGCCCATGGCATTGGCGATGGGGTACGGCATCCTGTTCGCCACCCCGCTCACGCTGGTGTTACTGCCGTGCCTGCTCATGATCCTGGACGACGTAGCCGTCGTGGCCCGCAGGCTAACCGGACGGTTGGCTAAGCAAGCAACACAGAGAGGCTAACCGTACAGCCTAAACAAGCCGCTTAGCCCGATACATGATCCGCCCGCCCTTGGGCTGGAGAAGATGCAGTATGTCGAGGCCAGCGGTACCGTGATCTACCGGTCGAGGTCGACCCCCTCAAGTGCCCCAAGTGTGACCGCGAGATGCGCGTGATCGCCCTGATTCATGACCCGCCGGTGATGCAGCGGATTCTCGAGCACCTCGGGTTGTGGGATCCCGAACCGGTGGAACGGGGGCCGCCGCAGGACGCAGGTCCGGCCGAATCGCCCGATTGGCCCGCCAAGGCCCAGCTCCCGCTGGAATACGTACCGATTCCCGACATCGCCTGAGCGCTGTCGCCGCCACTGCTTGGCCGGGGGTAGGCGAGACGCGAGGTCAGCGGCGGTTTTCGCCACGGTGTCTCGTCAGTGAGTCCCTCCCCTGGAGGCCCACAGGCGGTGATCTACCTTGACGTCATCCATGGACAGGCAGATCATCATCAACACCGGCTCGAAGCGGCCGTGTTTTTGCAGTGCAGCACAAAGGATCTTCCTATCCTTTAATGAAGGACCCCGCTCCGGCGGGGTATTTTCTTATGCGTCCTGCACGTCGTCCTGGATACCCATAGCGAGCAAGTTTATCAACAGCTTAGCTAACATCTTCCCTGACCCGCCGACGTCCACTGTGACTTAAGTGTGACGTGGATCCCTCGATACCGCGACATCACGGCGGATTAGTTCATGGGTGTCCCCAATTCCGCTCTGAAGCTCATCCACCGAGCACGGCGCGCATTTTCGAGATCTTCTCCTCGTATTGCTCGGCGAACTCTAGGACAGACTCAATAGTCGGGTCGCACAAATCCAGCGCCGAGAGAAACGGTAGTTCCTCTAAGGGGGGGACCTTTGGATCGCCTGCCTGTTTCAGCCTTTGCAGCAATTTTGCCCAAAGCACCACGTTGCAATAGTCCGGTGTTTCCTTTGACGTGTGATACCAGTCCTCCGTCCCGTTGGGAACCATGGCGATTTTCTCGGGGAATCCCCAGGAACGTAGCATCATGCCTCCCACATCGGCATGCAGTTTCTCAATCACGCGCTCGAGTTCGTTCGGAGAGTTCGCGATCTCAGGGTATTTTTCGGCCTGTGTAACGATAGCGATGCCACCCACATCGTCGAGGAGTCCGGCGAGCAGCGCAGTTTCTCGGTTGAAACCTCGCATCCTGGTGGCGACAACGTAACACGTCGCCGCGATTTCAATGCTGTAATTCCAGAGCCTTTCCATGTGGGCCTGCAGATACTTGGATCGGGTGCTGTACAACTCGCGCATGGAAAAACTCGTGACCAATTGCAGCGTGGTCCGCATACCCAGCCGGACGAGCGCCTCTACAGTCGTATCTACGGGTGTTTGCCCGCAGTACATTACACTGTTCGAAACTTTTATCAGTTTCGCGGTGATCGCCGGGTCCGATTCGATGATCCACGAGACTTTGTCGATACTCCAATCCTCATCCTCTATCGCTTTCCTCACCCTGATGGCGATATCCGGCAGGCTTGGCAGCTTTAGATTGTCGTTGCTGCAATTCTGATACAACTCGTGAAAAAGTAGGCTGTCACGGAGTTCGCATCCGTCATAAACTTCTTCGACTTCAAACGTGGCGTCGTTTTGCTTGTTAGAGAGTTTATCCAACATCTCGCGGTTTACGAACAGAACCAGCGCCGGAGACGACGACGTTACCGTATAGCGGTGTGGTTGCAGGAAGGACACCGCGCCCTCCGCGTCTTCCGTATCGCTCTCAATTTCGTGTTGGGCGCCATCAGCGGCCTTTATCAATAGACGCCCCTCGATCAGAAACAAGACGACATTGCTACGTGTTCCTAGCCTCGCGAGCGCCTGGCTGGGCGGCACTTCGTTAACGCTTGCGTGAGCGGCAATTTTGGTTATCGCCTCTTCGGATAGTTGTCGGATCTGCCGAAATCTCCTAAGCGTTTCGACGTCCGGCCGCCTTATGGATGCCTTGCCGCTAGGCGCGGTTCCGGCGCCCGTGGACGGAGTACACAAACTGCGATCTTGCATGAATATTCCTCGCTCGCCGATTGGGTCTGGGGATCGCTGCCGGTGCAGCCGTGATAACCAAGCGATCTCGACACGGTTTGCTACGCATTGAGTAATATCGGTTGGGGTGACAGAAACTTTATGGCGATCGCACTTCGAGGAATAATTAAGAATAATAAGGGACAGGGCAGGATACCTGCGCGATATCCGACTTGACGGAAAAGGGCGGTATCACTAGACTGGTTGTAAACTAGACTGATTTTTTGGGTGTTGAGTTATGTCTGAAGTCGGTGCATTTGAAGCGAAGACACACCTTCCCAGGTTACTGGAACGGGTTCAGAAGGGCGAACGCTTTGTGATTACGAAACACGGCCATCCCGTGGCCGAACTGGTCCCTTTCAGAAAACGCGATCCCGACAAGATCCGCGCGGCCATAGATAATCTAAAGGCGTTTCAGAAAACCCATAGCCTGGGTGATCTGTCCATCCGGGAGATGATCGAGGAAGGGCGAAAACACTGATGGCATTTGTACTGGACTGTTCGGTGACCATGGCCTGGGTGTTTTCCGATGAGGCCAACGAGTCCACCGATGCCCTGCGTGAATCTCTATTAAAGAATAGCGCGGTTGTGCCGGTACTCTGGCCGATTGAAGTAGGAAACGTACTGTTGGTCGCGACACGTCGCGGCAGGATCACCGAGGATGACTGGCCGCACATTCGTGATGACCTTGAGGCATTGCCAATCGACGTTGATACGGAGTCCTGTGACAGGGTGTTGGACACAGTTCTGCCAATAGCCAATGAACATGGGCTGTCGGTTTACGATGCCATGTACCTTGAACTTGCACTGAGACTCGGGTTGCCACTTGCAACACTGGATCAAAAACTTATTGCTGCTGGCAAGGCGACCGGGGTTGAGGTTAAAGGATAGGAATTTCAACGGGCTACCGCCTGCTCTATGGCGAGACAACGAAGCGTCTGATGGAAGTCCTCAATTAAAACTTTGGTCAAGAGTTTGCGAGCCTCGTCGAGTAGACCGAATGAAGATATACGAATTTATCTATGGCACAACAAGGCTGAATCGCGATCGAGGCAGATTAGCGAGCACCGTGCCTTCTCGTCGATACGGCGTGCCGGAATCGGCAAGCAGGTAGTCGGTGCCCTGCTCGTCAGCCTGTACTGCCGTTAATTGCCGACGGGACGCGGCACGTGGCTGACCGCCAGGACATATTCGGTCGTGGTTTGGCGAATCTCCCAGCGCAGGCCGTGACGCAGTTTTGGCAGTTTGGTCTGCCGAAACCCCCCGGTGATGTGCGTGGCGCGAAATAAAACAAACTGGTCGCCGTCGCCGGGCGTAAATTCCATAGCGTTCTCAGTGTGCGGGACCAGCTGCACATTGAGGATGCCCCCGAGCGCCAGCGTACCACCGACATCGACCGCATCGTGCCCGGTGCCGCGTCCCGTGCCGCCCAGCTCCATGGTTGTCGCATTGTCGAATCCCAAGGTCAGGTCTCCCGCAAACGTAACTTGAGACGTGCCTCCACCGGGGTGGAAACCCCCTTCGAACGAGGCGCCGCCAAACCCGGAAAATACCCCCACACCGGAGACCTGCGCGCGGAATACCGCCTGCGTCCCGGCACCCAGGCGCAACTCGGCGTTGTTCACCACCGGACCGGAAAAGGTGACCCGGGCGCCGTCGGCGATATGGACGTTGCCATCGTTCAACAGCGCCCCGGCGATCTGTGGGCTACCGCCGGTCAATTGCAGCACGCCGATGTTGGTGAGTCCGCCGGCCACCCGCAGTACGGCGTCCCCGTGCACATCGATGCGCCCGTCCGTCTCGTTGGCGAGGTCGTGGGTGAAGCTCAACCGGCCCCCGTTCACCTCGATGCGGCCGGTATTGGTATTTCCCCGCGCGCTGAACCGCAGCGCCTCACCGCCGCGTACGCGTACTTGTCCGTTGGCGGCGTTGATGAGGCGGGCGTGAAGGCGTCCCGGCGCCTGTAGCTGTGTCGCGTTGCGGTCCTGCTCGGTGACGGTACTGTCGTCGGCGCGCACCGTCCCGCGGTTGTGGACCTCGCCTTCAATCACCCCGACGCCGGTCAACACCCCGTTACCGGCAATCTCGACGCTATCGTGCGCGCGTAGTGTGCCGCCGTTCAAGCTTAGCGTCGCGGTCCCCGCACCGCCCCCGATAACGAGCCGGGTTACCGCTGCATGGCCACCGGGTCCGCTTACCGTAAGGTCCCGCCCCGGGTCTACGAACACGTCGTGGACATCCCCGGGCGGCAGACCTAGGGTCCAATTAGACGCGCCGTCCCAATCACCACTGCCGGTGCGCCGCCAGTGCAGCGCGGGCGTGTAGAGGACGACGCCCTCGCGGCCGTCTTCTAGCGTAGCCTGGTAGGCGATTTGGCCAGCCGCGTTGAACGCCCGGCGTCCCGCCGGCTTTGCGCCCCCATGAAATTGCAACGCCTGTATTCTCCCACCGCCGATGTCATCCCCCGTACGTACCGCCGCGATGAGTTCACGGCCATCCGCCAGGTAGATACCGCGCCGGCCAACGCCCTTGCCACCCGTGGGAACCAGGATCGCACTGAACGCCAATACCCCGGTGGGATTAAGCGCCGGTAGGCCGAACTCAGCAAAGATCGCCGTCGCGTCGCCCGGAGTTTTAGAACCCTCCCTAGCTACTTGCGTGATCGCGGCGCCGCGACGATAGAAAACGCCGCTGTCGTCCGCCGCACCCGCTTGGGTTTTGAAGAGGAACGCTGAGAAGGCCACCGTGCCGCTGTCATTGAGATCTGGCGGGTTGAAGTCCGAGAAGATCCCGTTGCCGTCGGGGGCCGGTTGGCCGGCGCGTGCGATCCCGGTCAGCGCACCACCGGCGCCGCGATACACACCGTGGTCATCGAGTGCACCGCCCTTGGTTCCGGCCAAATCGGCGATGAACGCCACGTCTCCCACGTCGTTGAGCACCACGGCATTAAAACCGGTAAAGCGTCCGTTGCCATCCGGCGCGGCTTGGTTAATCCGCGCGACCTGAGTCAACGATCCGCGGCGGCCTTTATAGACTCCGTTGTGGCCACTTCGCCGGCCGCTGCCGCCAGTGGCGATGGCGGTAAAGGCCACTTCTCCGCGGTTGTTCAGATACGGCGGACCGAAGCGCGTAAACCGGCCCAAGCCGTCGGGGGCGTCATCGTCTTGCTGCGCTATCTGTACCAATGTCTGCCCGCCCAGATAGACCCCCCACTTGGTCGGCCGCCCCAGCTTGGTGCCGAGGAGAAAGGCCAGTTCCCCAAAGTCAGTGTAATCTAGCGACAAGAAACCCTCCACGGACCCCTCGCTGTGCGGCGCCGCTTGGCCTTCCCGGGCGATCTGGCGCATCCCGCGCGCGTCAACGATGAATATGCCCTCGTCGTCAGTGGATTTTTCGATCCCGCGGGTGCCGAGAAAGGCAGCCCAGAAGGCCACACCCCCGGAATCGTTCAGCAGCGGGGGAGAGAAAAATTCGAACCCCCCGTTCGCGTCCGGGGCGGGATCTTTCTCTCGCACCACCTCCTCGAGCCCGTCTTCTCCCCATAAATACACACCGTTGAGCTCGTCTGCGCCCACAGTGGCGGTGGCGCGAAACGCCACTTGCCCGGCTTCGTTGAGCGCCGGTATGCCGAATCCGTTGAATACCCCGGGGTCGTTGGGGGTCGATCCTCCGGTGATGGCGATGGTTGTTGTCGTGCCCGCTCCATGGGCCACGGTGGCCATGACGGTCGCAACGAGAACAACAATTATTATCGACGCTGAAACCCGGTGGCGGCGTTCGTTGTCGCGGCGATCGTTGCTGTCGCCAACTTGCACAGAACCGGCCTTCAACCCTTGGGATCCTTGCAAAGACCTGCGTTAAAGACGTTTTTCTTCAATTGGTTACGCGGGAAATGTAAGGCAAAATATTACGATTAGTGCCGGCGCTCCTGCGCATCATAGCGGGCAGCATCCATATCGTATCCGCATCGAACTCGGTGATGGCGGGGTCGAAGTCCACGACTTCGACCCCGCAGTGTTGACCGTCGGTTACAAACCGCTGCCCTGCAGCGCGACGTTCACGTTAAGCGTGGTACCGGACGGGTCACGGATGGTGATCGTCATGACGTTGGCGTCCGCGCCGGTATCCACCGGTGCGTATTGCACCGTCACACCCCGCGAGGTCGTCGCCCACACGTTGAACGGCACCGACGGCGACAGCAGCGTGAACTCGGCGTTGTCAAATCCGATTGCCTGAACGACGCAGCGGCTGCTGATACCCACGTGGCTGACCGTGGTCATTGCCGTGTCGGTCGCGCCAACAGCGGTCGGATCGAAGTTCAAGGTCAGCGGACTCACCTGACAGACCTGCGCCGGCGTTGGCGTTGGTGTCGGCGGGGCCGTTGGCGTCGGCGTTGGTGTCGGCGGGGCCGTTGGCGTCGGCGTTGGTGTCGGCGGGGCCGTTGGCGTCGGCGTCGGCGTCGGCGGGGCCGTTGGCGTCGGCGTCGGCGTGGCCGTTGGCGTCGGCGGGGCCGTTGGCGTCGGCGTCGGCGTGGCCGTTGGCGTCGGCGTCCCGGCCCCGGTGCCATTTAGCGCCACCGGCACGTTGATGACCGTACCCGACGGTTCGCGGATCGTGATGGTCATGACGTTCGCATCACCACCCACATTCGACGGCATGTAAGCCACCACCACGCCCCGCGAGGTCGTCGCCCACACGTTGAATGGCACCGACGGCGACATCAGCATGAACTCGCTGTTGTCGAAACCGATCGCCTGTACAGAACAGCGGCCGCTGGGTCCAGTGTGGCTGATCGTGGTCACCGCCGTCACCATCGTGCCAACATCGGTCGAACCGAAGTTCAATATCATCGGACTCACCTGACAGACCGCTCCCGGCATCGGCGTTGGTGTCGGCGTCGGCGTGGCCATTGGCGTCGGCGTCGGCGTTGGCGTGGCCATTGGCGTCGGCGTCGGCGTGGCCATTGGCGTCGGCGTTGGCGTGGCCATTGGCGTCGGCGTCGGCGTTGGCGTGGCCATTGGCGTCGGCGTTGGCGTGGCCGTTGGCGTCGGCGTGGCCGTTGGCGTCGGCGTGGCCGTTGGCGTCGGCGTGGCCGTTGGCGTCGGCGTCGGCGTGGCCGTTGGCGTTGGCGTGGCCGTTGGCGTTGGCGTGGCCGTTGGCGTCGGCGTCGGCGTCGGCGTCGGCGTCGGCGTCGGCGTCGGACAAGGATCGTCCATACCGTCGCAGTCCTCGTCTATGCCGTTGCCACAGATCTCCGTCGCCCCGGGATTGACACCGGCGTCGTTGTCGTTGCAATCCCAGTTTATGCAGGTGTTGCCCAGACCATATCCGTCGTTGTCGCTGTCGAAACACTCGTTGGGCAACGGGCCGCCCACATAGCCGGAGCCGCCGCGGTCGTAGTCCTTGGGATCGTGATCCTTGCCGTGGCAATCGACCCAACAGCCCATCTGATCGCCGCCACCGTCGCCGTCTTTGCCGCCGCCCGCGCTCAACAGGCCCCAGGCGGGCTTGTTGTATACATTACCTTCGATGTCGTTGTCCGGCGCAAAGTTGATCAGCGAGGTCTGTCCGCCGAGCTGGTCCTGCCCAATGTAGATCGTGTTCTGGGCGTCTACGTTGCTGTGGGTGTTGAAGTGACAGTTCACGCAGTTGAAGCCCTCATCCAGCACGTGCTTCTCGTGGTATGGGAAACGCGTGTTGTTGCTGTCCTCGTTGGTGAACACATTCTGATCGTGGCACAGCCAACACAGCGCGAAGTCGCTAATCCTCGGGTCGCGCTCTCCCAGGGTGCGGTTGTAGCGGGCGCGCAGCATGATGGTGCCGCCGTTACCGGACGACGAGTTGGTGGAGCCGTGGGGCCCGATGACGCCGCCACCGGTGTAGCGCGACGACTTGTCCGAGGGCCGCAGGTTCGACTCGGTAACCGGCCCGCGCGTAGAGCTGGTGACGTTGCTGTTGTGGCAATCCGTGCACTGCATGGTGAGGCTGTTCAAATCGTCCATGGTGCTCAGGCCAAACGGCGACCGCAGCTGGTTGAAAAGCGCCGAGCTGATGTTCCGCCCCGGGGCCGCGATCGGGTGGTAGCCGGTATTGGGCAGCCCGGTCGCGGTCTGTATGGCGAACGGATTGAATTCGCGCTGCTTGTCCGTGTGGCAGCGCATGCACAGCTCGAACACGTACACGTTGTCGGACTTAAGATTACCCTCGGGTGTCACCCCGGCCACGCCGGCGATCTTGTTGTCGGCCTTGGCCTTGTGCGGATTGTGGCAATCGAGGCACTGGAGCTGGCTGTTGAACGCCTGCACCGGGTGCCGGTGGGCCTTGGCAAACTCGGGCTCGATCGGATTGCCCGGCCCCCCCGCGCCATGGCAGTTGTAGCAAAAGCCCGGCTGGTTCGCCTCGGGCAGGAGCTTCTCGAAGTCCGACCCGTGGGCCTGCGCGTGACAGTCCAGGCAACTCGAGAAACCGGTGGCCTTGTGGCTCGCCATCACCCACCCGCTCTCGATGTTCGGCGGGCTGTTGCTATCCGACGGGAACGGCGTGCGATGGTTGCCGTCGTGACAACTCAGGCAGAACGGCTCCGCGGTGCCGGCATCGCCGTCGTAGGTGTACGGCGGTCCGCTGTCCTGGTCATTGAGCAGCACGCTCACGCCGTCACCGAATTGGGTGTGCTGCGACATGTCGTGGCACACCAGGCAGTCCTGGGGCGTCACGATCTGCTGCGACAGGTCCACTCCCTGCACATGATGGGATTCGCGCACGAAATCGCCTCCACCGTCGCCCGGCGTCCCCTCCACGACCTGGCGCCGATCGGTGTCGAACGACCCCGCCGGCGGTGACTGGTTGTGGCACAGCAGGCAGTTGCCGCCGTCCGCGGGCGGCTGAAAGCCCTCGACATGGTAATGGCAGCTAGTGCAGCGGGCGCCGTCTAGGTGCTGCTGCCCACCGGAAGCGTTGCCATCACGCTGGTGATGGCGGGTCTGGGTGTGACAGGTATTACAGACGTAATTCTCCGTCGACATGTCGGACGGACGGTCCGGCAGATCGTAGGCAAAGCTGTACTTGCCGGTCAGCGCTTCGAACGCGATGGGCGTGTCGAAGATCTCCGTGCGGATAAACCGCAGGTTAGTATTGCCGCGGAAGTTGATCTGCTCGAACATCGGATTGTGGCAGGTCACGCACTCCTGCCGCATCAGCTCGCCCGTGCGAGGATCGGTGTAGTGGTCGCTGTAGTGCGTGTCCACCTTGGTGTCCGAGCCCCCGGAGCCGGTGCCCGGCGCCGACTCGCCGTGACAACCCAGGCAAGCGGAAGTGGGTATCGGCGCGTTCGGTACGAAAGTGTCCGGCGTGACGTGACACACCTCGCAGTCAAAGGTGTTGTGTGGCGGTGGCGGACCGCCGCCAATCGGATGGAAACCCTCATCGTGGGTGTGGCAGTTGGTGCAGGTCAGCCCGTCGTTGTGGGCTTGGCCGCCAGGTGCCGGCACACCGGGGGGAATCTCAGGATTGCGGTGATGGTTGGTCTGGCTGTGGCAGGTGTTACAGACGTAGTTTTCGGTCTGCATGTCCGGCGCCACGGTGTCGCGGTCGGGCTTGTCGTAGGCAAAGCTGTACGGACCGCTACGGGCCTCGAACGCGATGTTGTTGCCGCGAACCACGCTGCGGATGAACGACAGATTGGTGTTATTGCGGAAGTTGATCTGCTCGCGCATCGGGTTGTGGCACTCGACACAGTTGAGCGTCATCAGCTGCCCGGTGGTGGGATCAATGTAGTTGTCGCTGAAGTGCGTGCGAACGCCGTTGGGCCCCGGGAAGAACTCGTGGCACCCAAGACACTTGCTGTTGTCGATCTCGGCGCCCACCCGCATGTCCAAATAGTTGCCGTTGGCGTCCTGGCTATGGCACACGCCGCAATCGAAGGTATTGTGTGGCGCCGGTGGCGGTATCAACTCCGGCAGAAACCCAGCGTCGTGGGCATGACAACCGGTACAGGTGACACCGTCGTTGTGGCCAACATAATTGCCGCTGCCGTCGAGGTCCGCGGGCGCTTGGCCGTCATACCAATGGTGATTGGTCTGCGTATGACAGGTCTCGCACACATTCTCGTTGAACGGCGCCCCGTCGGCGAACGAGCCCGCCCCCGAGAGCGCGGTAAAATCGATATTGCTGCCCGGGATGACACTCGCGCTCAAGCTCGGACGGATGAGCCGGATGTTCGGTACCTCGAACATCGGGTTGTGGCAATCGACACAGTCATTGTTGTAGGCGTACTTGCCCGAGCCGTTGATGTCGGCGTGGGTCAAGACATTGGGTGCGGTGCCGAAATCGCCCGGGAACTGCTGCTTGAGCGTCCCGCCCGGGGTGTGGCAGCGCTCGCAATTCGCGTTCGGGATCTTCTGGCTGAAGTTGATCTGCCCGGTGCCACCGTCCTCCACGTGGCAGTAATTACAGTTTTCCAGGAACGGCTGCGCATCGTGCGGCGCCTGGGGTGTCCCGCCGGTAGGCAGGAAACCGCCGATGTGGGTGTGACAGTCGGTGCACTTGAGCCCGTTGTTGTGGTCCTGGCCGCCCGGTGCCGGGTCGGTGGTCACCGTCCGGTCGCGGTGATGATTGGTCAGGGTGTGACAGGTGCGGCACAAAACCCTGTTGTCGTCGGTGACGTTGATCGGGACGAAGTTCCAGTCGCCCTCGCCAGCGGTGGTCTGGTCGCCGGTGAACCGCAAGCCGAACGAACTCACGGTCTTGTTGATCGGGCCGGTGCCGTCATCGACGGTGACGGTGTTGCCGGTGCTCACGCCACTGGCGGAGCCGATGTCCTGGCGGATGTACTTGCCGTAGCTCGTGCCCCAGGTGGTGTTCTGTTTCTGCCGGGTCGGGCTGTGGCACAGCGTGCAGTCCAATTCAAAGGTGAAACGCCCGTTGCCGTGCGTCTGCACCGCCGGGGGCGGCCATTGCACGGTGTCCGCGGGATTGGCGGCATTCCAATCCAATACCACTTGCGGGGTCTGCGGCGTGATTTGTCCGGCACTCGGCTTCGTCGGGTCCAGGGGTTCGGGGTCGGCGACGCCGTCACCGTCCCGGTCCTGGTGACACTGCAGACAGGCCTGGATCGGCTCGAAGCCCGCGAACACGTAGTCGTGACAGACATTGCAGGAAAAAATCGGATTCTCCGGGGTGGCCGGTGAGGTATGGGGGTGAACCCCCGCATTCTTCGCATACCCGCTGCTCACCCAGACCACGCCCGCTACCGCCAGCATCAACGCACAGAATCGCTTTGTATTCATCCCCTTTACTCCCCTCGCGTTCGACTCTAAGGACCCACACGCAGTGCCACGTCGATGACGCAGCGACTTCTGGAATTCACACCCAACGCATGCCGTGGACGCCGCTCGCGCACGTCCCGTCCACCCGTTGTCAGCCGCACTCAGCCAAGCCCCCCACCTGGCCTTGTACATATCGTTGCACGCTCTATGTCAACGTCCAAGGCCCGAAGCTAAGCATCCCGTTCCACATCCATCCGCGCATGATTTGCGATGGCTGCGACCATTACCGGTTAGACGTTATCGGCTTGCAATACACTGAGCCAACACCGCCCAGAGCGACATTCCCTTTCCTCCGCGTACATCAATATTAACAAGAATGACATATCCTCGCACTAGAGTAGGGAGTCGGATATTAAAGTTGTGCACCAATTTCTTTGACCTAGGTCAAAAACAAGTGAATTCGATGACCTTTGCGAGGGATTCATTGTCATTGGTTAGACATAAAACCAGATTGTTGATATGGCATCTTTTGCTGCTGCATGATGAGCATGCCGCATGGGGTAGCCAATCAATCCGAGTCAGGGCGAGCTTGGCGTCTGAAAACTCGAGTCATCACCCATAGGATTGTAACTTTAGTCACTGAAATTCAGCGACTACACACGCTGTCTGGCCCACTTCGATTGAATATCTGATATGCCGGCTGAACTGGCGTGATCGATCCGATCGGCGACTGACAACACGCCTGTTGTTGCCGTCTTCGGCTCACCGTGGATCGGGGTGCCGGGGCCCGGCGTTAAGCTGTCAAAAGGCTTGATTGCGCGCCTGATATCGCGTGGTTGGTCAGGCCGCCGCCGCCGCGGAGTGATGTCGACAAATCCAACTGAGTGCGCTAACGTGTGTTGGCTATACTGTCTATATCGAACCATCTTGCGTCATTTGAATAATGCCTTATAAACTGATTACTACCCTGCTTGCATTGTTGTTCCTGATCGCCGAACCGGGGTTCGCGAAACCGCCTCCCGTCGTCGCCACCGTGGCATTTGCGAAAGCGGTCGGCAATTACCTGTATATAAAGACCACGGGCGCTGATGAAAAAGAGGTGTGGCTGGCCACCCTGCCGTCAAAGGTCCAGGTGGATGTAGGCGATCAGGTAGAGTACTTTGGCGGGGCGGTGATGAGTAATTTTTACAGCAAGGCGATGGATCAAACCTTCGCTGCCATTGTCTTCGTCGATAATATCAACAATATCAGCAAACCCAACCCAATCAAAGATAAACCGATACCTGACGACGATGTTCACAACAAGCTCAAGCAACCTCTGGGCGCACCGAAGACCGGTGAAATACAACCACTCGAAGGCGGCGAAACGGTGGCGACTGTATCGGCACGTCGTGACGCACTGAAGGACGAACTAGTCAGCATTCGCGCCAAGATAATGAAGGTCAATGCCAATATCATGGGAAAGAACTGGGTCACGTTGCAGGATGGGACCGGCACCACGCCGAACGATAAGCTTATCGTCACCACTCAGGAGCGCGTCTTTCCGGGTGACGTGGTGACGGTACAGGGCCGGGTAAAAACAGACGTCGATCTGGGCGCTGGCTACAAGTACTCCGTTTTGCTGGAGGAAGGAAAGTTTACGTCACAGCCTTAGCGAAGTCCTCAACCTGTGCACTGAACAATAACCGGTTCGCGCGACGCGCTGCGTCCGGCGCATGAGGGCGACAGCGTAACTGCGAGCAGAGGGATCGTGTTCGCCCACCGCTTAGATCACTTTCGAAAAGGTGTGCGTCTCGTCCTTCTTGTTCAAGTAGTGGTCGAACGCCATACAGATATTCCGGATCAGCAAGCGCCCCTTGGGGGAGACCTCGATATGGCGACCGTTCAAGGCGAGCAATCCATCGGCCTCCATTTTCTGTAAGGCCTCGATTTCCGGTGCAAAATAGGATTCGAATTCGATGTCAAAACGAATTTCGGCATCGCGGGTGTCCAATGAAAAATGGCAGATGAGCTCGCTGATGACATAGCGCCTCAACAGGTCGTCTTCATTAAGTTCTATACCACGAAACACCGGCAACTCACCGTCGTCCAGAATCGCGTAGTACTCATCCAGGGTGCGAACATTCTGGCTATAGGTGTTCCCGACGCTGCCGATACCGGTGACTCCCATGGCGATCAAGTCGCAATCCGAGTGCGTCGAGTATCCTTGAAAATTTCGATACAGCTTGCGCTCACGCTGGGCGATGGCTAACTCATCGTCGGGCTTGGCGAAATGATCCATCCCGATATAAAGGTAACCGGCATCCGTCAAACGCTCTATGGTGAGCCGGAGTATCGCCAGTTTTTCGGAAGGCGCCGGGATTTCCGCCGCATTGATCTGCCGCTGGGTTTTAAACCGGTCCGGCAGGTGTGCGTAGTTGAATATGGATAATCGATCTGGATCTGTATCGATGACACGGTCGATGGTATGGGCAAAGGTTTCACGGTTCTGGCGAGGCAATCCGTAGATGAGATCGACGTTGACGGATTTGAAGCCAACGCGCCTCGCGGCATCCATGACCTCGAGGGTCTGCGCCTCGGTCTGGATACGATTGACGGCTTTTTGCACATCCGGCTCAAAGTCCTGCACCCCCAGGCTCAACCGGTTGAAACCGATTTCCCGCAGCAACGCCATGGTCTCGGCATCCGCCTCGCGCGGATCGACCTCGATGGAATATTCCCCCTGGTCATCGTTGCGCAACCGAAAGTGATCACCCGTCACGCGCATTACATCAATCATCTGCGCGTGACTCAGAAAGGTCGGCGTGCCCCCGCCCCAGTGCAATTGGTCGACACTCCGATTGCGGTCAAACAGCTCGCTTTGCGCAGCGATCTCCTGATGCAGATGCGCCAAATACGGAATCGCCCGCTTGCGATTCTTGGTGACGACCTTGTTACAGGCACAGTAGAAACAAACCGTGTCACAAAACGGAATGTGGAAATACAGTGACAACGGGCGCACCGTATCACCGCTATTGGTCGCGCGCGCCCGGTCACGATAGGTGTCGGCGCCAAACGACTCGTGGAACTGCACCGCCGTTGGGTAGGATGTGTAACGCGGGCCGGACTGATCATACCGGCGTATCAACGCCTCATCGAATTCCAGGCTTTGCAGTCGCGACTTGACCATTATCTAAGTCATACCGTTTGCATTCGTCAGTGGGGGAGCACATCTCGAGCGCATCATTGATCGCATTTAGCCGGTCGCATGCGCCAATACGCGCGTGTTGCTGCCATCAATACCCGTCCCCGGCATCGTACCAGGCGCTCCTCTATATCTCTATTGTAGCCCGCTTGGCTGTAGGCGGGTGTCCCGCTAGATAGGCAAGCGCTTACATATTGAATCCCGCGCTTGGGCTACATACTGCGGTGCCCTGGGAGCAGATCAACGTCCGTTGGCAGTGGCGCAGGTCAAGCATAAATGCCGTATCCACGGTGTTGGGACTATGAGTGGCGCCGTCCCCCGGCTACGGACCGTGACGATCCGGTCGTCATTTTGTCGCCAGCTTGCCGCCTCCCAGACGCGCATAGTAACTCGCCAGACCTCGCAGTTCCTCGTCCTTTAGCCGGGTCGTGAGATTACACATACTGTTATAGACGTCACGGGCACGTTCAAACTGTGAAAACAGTTGCATGGTCGTTATGAAATATTCAAGCTTTTGACCGCCGATGGCCGGTGTATCGATCGGGCCGCCCTCACCGCGTTCGCCATGGCAGGCTGCACAAGCAATGAGACCCCTTTTCTGATCACCCGTTTTCACCAATTTTGCAATCTCCTCAGGTACCGAAGGCTGAGATAAGTCCGGCGCTGCAGGCTCGAGCGATGCATACCACGCGGAAACGTCCGCCATGTCCTGGTCGCTGAGACGACTGACCCGGCGCCGCATCGGATTGTGATTACGCGGCCCTTTCGCTTTGTAGTGCTGTAACTGCTTATACGTGTAGGCGGCCAGCTGCCCGGCGAGATTCGGCACCTCCGGCTCGACACCGATACCGTTTTCACCGTGACAATGGCTGCAACGTTCGGCCAACTCTTTGCCCCTCGATACGTCCCCGCTCTTGACCATCCGCTGTTGATCAGCGGTCCACAATAGGCTCGCCTTCGGTGGCATCTTGACAGACTCGCCGTAAACGCTAATAGGGCAAACAATGATCAATAAACCGGTAATAACATGCCTGGCGGCCATAAGCTGCCTCCTCTGGAAACGAATTAAACCGTGGTCTTATGTGGAATCTTGATATGTTAGTAAATTAGCACATTACAAAGTATATGTAATACGGCTTTCCAGGCGCAACCGGATTCCGCGGCGTAATCGTAATCTCCGACCTGCAACGTCCGCTGTAGAGGGTGCATCGAACAGGACGCCGCGATAGATGTCATTGGCCCGGCATGCCCATCAAGGCCGGCGTTGCACCACACCTTGCCGACATAAACTGCACCGCGGGCCGACCAAAACGAGCGCTGGTCTGGACGGACATAATAAGTTTGATTAATGCCGGCGGTGGCCATTATTGATGGGGATCGCAGTCAGACGGCAACTGGCACAGCGGCTCGCCACCCCTAGCCGGGATATTGCACCAAGGCGGCAACAACAAGCGCCGATGTTTTGTGGGACGTAAGAAATTCGATGCATGTCCGGAGTCTGAACTTGCGTGTCACGCGACCCGTAGCCACGGCCATGGACTGCGCAACAGCGCGGCACCCCACCCGACTCTGCGACGGTGCGCAGTATGTAAGGACCCTTCGCCATGATCCGGGCTAGGACAATCCCATACAGCCACTGCACACGAGTTGACTTGCCCTGGGTCTTACTCGCTGGAGCGGAAAACAGGCTATGACCCGCGACGCCCTTCGGGGGCATCCGCGGGCGTCGCCTAATAAACTTGCATCGTTAATTCGTCAGTTTATTTTTTCTTGCTCACGGCCGGCTTGGCCGCCGGCTTCGCGGCCGCCTTTGCGGACGTCTTGGCCGCCTTACCCTTGGCTTCGGTGTGGCAACGGCGGCAATCAGCAACCGGAAACGCCACCTTGCCATGGCACACGCCGCAAGACTCACCCAGCATGATGGACGCCATACTCATCTGGTTGGCACCCTTTTGGGGCACGAACACAGCGGGATGGCAGTTGGAGCAATCCAACCACTCGGTATGCTGCTTGTGCGGAAATATCACATCAGGCATCGTTCCCTTCACCTCGCGCACGATGGTCAGATCCATGATTACCGGTTTTGCCTTGGGATCATCGCGATCGAATCGGGGTTGGATTTGCTTGTCGTCAAACGCCTTCACCCAGTCGACATAATTCCCCGACTGGCCCTTCGGCAGCGGAGTAAACGCCTCGCGGGGCGTCTGTAGTCCCTGCGCCCCGATCGACTCCGGGTCGTGAATACCGTCCTCGGTGGGAGGCAGATTACGTTTTGCCGGCGGTTTCATCAACCGGTTGAAGGTATTGGGATCAGCCGCGGATGCATCCGGCACGGGTATCCAGGCCAGAGACAACGCGATGATTCCCAGCGAGAACATCAACGACGCTAACATCTTTGTGCGAACCATAGTGATCACCTCCCTTTACTTCGGAGCGCCAGCGGGCTTGATTAACTTCTGCAACGTACTCTCGTGGACCTGGGTCGGAGTCTTGGGTTTGCCCGAATGGCAAAGGTCGCAGTTTTCCACCGACCAGGCGACATCTCCGTTGTGACAAGCGCCGCAGTACTCGCCATCGATGATCTTCAGCATATTGATGTCATTGCCACCGGCTTCGAATTTGAAGCCCAGGTCTGCATGACATACCTTGCAGCGGAAGCGGATGCGGTGGAACCAATGCGGGAAAATCACCGGGCGGATTCCGGCATCATCTGAATATTTATTCATCACCACGTCACCATATTCGGCATGACCAACATTCGGTTGGGTCACGAAACCCAGACTCACAACTGCCATGCCCACGAGCATTACGCGTTTACACAGTGTTAGCACCATAAGATTTCTTCTCCTTCTCGGTTGTTCCCCTGGTCGAGAGGTATTCGTCAACAAGCCTCCAGAACCGGCATCGCCAATGCAACATGAGCGTCTCACTTACTTAATCGTAAACTGAGGCTCGTGTGTAAGTATCGTCCGGTTCCGCCGCTGTATCCAGTATTCGACTCAATGTTTGCATACTAGCCTCGCCTGCTGGCGAAATTCTTGAGTTTCGTCAAGAAATGGGAAATATAAGCCGCTGAATATGCACAATTTTCGGCCCAAGGTCTAGCGAATCGCGGGGCTCCCCCCATTTAAGAATTCACGCTGGCCGGCATATTGCACGGAAGAATCCCGGCGGCTGGCGAAGGGACTTGTACTGCGCGTAGTCGCAGGGTCGGGCGGCTGGGTGTCGTGCTGGTGAATATAGTGAATATAGGGGTCGGAGTCCGGGACTCCGACCCCTATATTCCGATGGGCCGACATCCGGGATACTGGTGAGAAATACGGGCTAGACGCAGGGCGCCTTGGTGCAATATTCGGGTTAAGCGTTGATGAGATTTAGCGGCGCCGCATGACCAAATGCGTCAAGCCCGTGTGGTCCGAGATTTTGATACTTCGCCGGCCCAACTTTACCCAACCGCTGTGCTCGAATTCCTTCAATTGCCTACTCACCACCTCACGCGCGGTGCCGAGTTCAGTGGCCAACTCACGGTGGGAGGCCTCGATCGGTTCGTTATGATTACAGTGGGTCAACAGCCATTGCGCCAACCGCGTACCGACATGACCGAACGCAACCTCTTCAAGAAGCACGATCAATTCGCTGACGCGTTCCGCGTATCGCTGGTTCACGAACTGCCGGAATCCTTGGGAGTGATCCAACGCGTAGTGAAAGTATTTCGCCGGCAGCAACACAAGGTGGGAATCCCGTTCGGCAACGGCCTCTGCCGGGTATCGCTGCCCGCTCATCAACATGGCTGCGGTCACCGGACAGGTCTGTCCGTCGGTCACTCGATACAACACGATTTCACGGCCCTTGTGAGAGACCCGGTAGACACGCAGGCAGCCCTCCAGCATCATGAGATAGTGTGTACACTCGTCACCTTGGCGAAACACCAATGATTGCGCCGGCAAACGCATGGTCTTCGCAACCATGCTCACCTCTTGCCATGCCGCATCGCGGATTCGCTCCAAGGCAGGAAATGCCCGAAGCCAGAACGGCACCACGGTATCCGCGGCGTTTCGCCACACCTGGTTGGCCACTGCTTGACAACCCCCACAACTTAAAAGACTTGTTATCACCTAGTACTATTAAATTTAGTCCACGATTGGGCATTTGTCACATAGAAAAGAGGAGGTTGTGAGGACCTATTGGCCGGTTTCACAAAGCTTTGACAGCGTCTAGATTAAAAGCTAGAACCTACGATTAGCAGCTTGTATCTTAGACTTTGGTGGCGAACTGCACCGTCATGATTGTGATCCATATTCATCGATGTCGCTTCACGCCAGATTGCTCACGCTCGACCCCGAGGCAGTTGTAAATGATGAATAAATCGCCGACATTACACGACAATGGCTAAGTATCGGTTTGCGATCATTACCGCGCCCGTGCCCGGTTGCCAGTGAGGCCGGCATAGAACCTGACGATGATGCTTCTCGTGCTATTGCCCATAGCGTTATGCTGATGAGACACGTCGATCAAATTGCAGTCCGTACCGTACTGATCATAGCGACCATGGTCACGGCCGCAGGCTGCCAACCACGCGCCGCGGTGGCACCAGCGCCTCGGACTCCGCAAGCGGCCGAACAAACCGATCACGCATTGCGAACGCAAGCTGCGCGTGACCTGGAAAAACAATCGTCATCGATTCCGTTGCCGCCACCACCGCCACCACCGCCTAAATCGACCGCCGACACCACGGTCAGCGCCAAAGGGTTGTTCTCCTACATTCGACGCAAGCCGCCGGAAGCAGCGCCGGCAGCGGACGCCACGCAGAGCGTCGCCGGCACGCCGGTCGGGGCGCAAACGACGCCCTCGGCGTCGCAGCCGCCGGGCGACCAGACATCGGAGTTTGAGCAAGCCGCCACGCCGTCCGCCCCCGTGCCGATCCCCTTGGGCGACGCCGCTCCGAAAATCGAAGGCACTGAGACCACCGCGACATCCGTACCGCTTGTGCCGGATCCGCCGCCCGGCGCCGTGCCGGAGGTTGAAGACACTGCTACCCCATCGCAACCCGCACCGTTTGTGCCGGACATGGCGAACGCCACCACCGCAATCGACAGCGACTATGCTACAACGTCTGATACCGCACCGCTTGCCCGGGAACCCAGAACCGTTGCAAAACTGGTGCGGCAAAAACCGCAATGGAAAAATGTGCGAAGTGCCAACGCGCTTCCAGACCAGAACACGGTCTATGACGAGAACAACCCGGGTTTTCAAACACTGCAAAAGGCCAACCAAGCCCTGCAAGGTTTTCCCCTCCTCAGGAAGCAAGGTGTTTTGGATTGGGCGGTAGCGCTCAACAGCGGCTTGATACAACCCAGAGCTTCACTAGCGGACAGTGGACAGATGCTGGTCCTGGATCTTGACATCCTCATGAAAGACACGAAATCGACACGCCATGTCCGCTTTTCGCACAAGACCCATACCCAGTGGCTCGAATGCAGCAACTGTCACCAGCAGATCTTTAAACCCAAGATCGGTGCCAATCCAATATCAATGGCTGCCATCTTAGACGGCAAATTCTGCGGCGTATGTCACAACACCGTGGCGTTCCCAGTCAGTAATTGTGAGCGCTGCCATAGCATACCGAAAGACCGGTAGGTACACCGGCTGAAGACGGTTGGCCCGCATTTCTCACCAGACTGCGGACCCTGGCGCAGGAGTCGTGCGGTTGCGGGAGTCTTCGATCGATGCTTACTTGAGGTATTCGCAGTTCATGGGGATTCTCGGTGATCAGTCTGCGTACATAACGCTCGGCAGCCAGAGCGCGATCTGCGGAAAGTAAATAATCAATAGCAGTCCGACTAGCTGTATGACCATGAATTGCATCATGCCTGCATAGATGTGCTTTAAATCCCACTCCGGCACTACACCTTTTAAAAAATACGCCGATAACGCCACCGGCGGCGACAACCACGCGGTCTGTAAATTCACGGCAACCAAGATGCCGAACCACAGGAGGTTGAATCCGAGTTGATCAATGAGCGGCAACAGTATGGGTATGATAATGAGCACGATCGGCACCCACTCGAGCGGCCACCCGAGTAAGAAGATCAGACCCAGGATCATGAACAGGATTACCATCGGCGGCAGATCGAGTGTAAGCAGGTATTCCGTCAGCATGGTCGGCGTACCGAGGCGGGAAAACACCGCGCCAAAGAAATTCGACGCCGCCACCAGAAACAGGATCAGCGTCGAGATCTCGAGTGTCTTGATCAGCGCATCCTGCATCCCCGACCAGGTCAGGCGCCGATAGGCCAGCGTCAGGAGAAGGGCCCCCGCCGCACCACAAGCCGCGCCCTCGGTGGGGGTCGCGAAACCGAACAGGATGCTGCCGAGCGCCGAAAACACCAGCGCCGCCGGTGGGACCAGCCCTTTCAGGAACTCGGACCACACGTGAGCCATGTTTTTAGCCCGATCCTCCATTGGCAGCACGGGTCCCAGATCGGGATTGAGATAGCAGCGAATCAGGGCGTAGGCGGTGTAAAGAAACGCCAGCATGAATCCCGGCACCACCGCGGCAGCGAACAGATCCGTGACCGGCACTTCCAGGATCGGCCCCATGACCACGAGCATGATGCTGGGTGGGATCAAAATACCCAGGGTGCCGCCGGCGGTGATGGTGCCGGCGGCGAGCTTCACATCGTACCCGGATCGATTCATGGTCTTCGCTGCCATGATGCCGAGGATGGTCACCGATGCGCCAACTATGCCGGTCGCGGCCGCGAAAATTGTTGACACGAACAGCACCGCAATGAACAGCGCGCCGCGAACCCGCGACAGCATCAACTGTACCGCCTGGAACAATCGTTCCATGAGGCCTGCCTGCTCCATCAGGATCCCCATGAAGATGAACAACGGCACCGCCGCGAGGGTCTGCTCCAGCATGACGTTGGAAAATTGAAACGTCATGAGATAAAAAACCAGCTTCCCGAAGCCAAGATAGCCAAATACGAATCCCAGAAAGATCAGCGTAAATGAGATCGGAAAGCCGATGAAGATCGCAAACAACATGACGCCGATCAGCACCAGGCCCAGGACTTCGTTGCTCATGGCCACTTTCCCCGAGTCGCGGCATAGAGGCTCTTCAAGGTCTCGGAGACTCCCTGTATGAGCAGCAGGACAATCCCAAGCGGCAGCACGGTCTTGATTGGGCCCATATGCGGCATCCAAGCGGTATCCATACCCCGCTCACCGCGGAACCACGACAGATAGGCGAAATCCGTCGCCATCCATAAAAACACTAGAAGGCCAGGAAAATAGAAGACCAGATAGAGACTCGAATCTACAATCCCCTGGGTTCGCGGCGACCAATTTCGATACAGAAAGTCCGCTCGAATATGTACGCCCTTGGACAGGGCGTAGCCGGAACCGAGCATGAACAGCGCCCCATACAGCATGCGGCTGATGTCGTAGGCCCACATGGTCGGCGCGACGAATGCATAGCGGGCCACGACCTCGTATACCATCGCGGCGAATAGCGGGACGGTGAGCCAGCATACGATGCGGCCCACCCACAGGCTGAACCAGTCTATCCAGGTGATCGTGCCAGCCATCCAGCGCGGCATATCGTCCGGCAATTGTCCTGGGGGACCCGAGCGACGCTCGGCGATGAGTTCGTCGGCAACCTCGAGATCTTCGGGACTCTCGGCCATATCTGGAATCTAGAACGTGTAAAGAATAAAGCGGGCCCTAAGGCCCCCCTGATTCTAAGTTTAAGTCTTCAGTGATTAACCCCTTCAGCGAACGCCTTTTGCGAATCCCACACCTTCTTAAAGAACGCGTTCTTTGCTGCGTTCTTCTCCAAGCTCGCCCTGGCCGCGTTCATGTACTCGGTGAAGTAATCTGCCGGCGTGTCATGCAGGATCACACCGTGTTTTTCGGTGAGTTCCTTCAGCGCCTTGCCGTTCTCGAAGATCCGATAACTGAGGGAACGGATCAGAGAGGCATCGGCAGAAACTTGCATAGCTTTTTGCTGATGGGGTGTCAGTTTCTTCCACACATCTCCATTGATGTAGATATCGGCATTTACCACGACCTGGTGGAGGCCCTGGAGGTAGTAGTGCTTGAGCACCTTATGGAAGCCGAATACGAGGTCGGGCTTCGGACAGCACCACTCGGCAGCATCGATCACGCCCTTTTCCAGCGCCGGCAAGATGTCGCCGCCGCCCATGGCGACCGAGGCCACACCGATGTCATTATAGGTCTGACCGGGAATACCCGGGGGCGTACGGAAACGGTACTTGCGGAAATCCGCCATGCTGTTGATGGGTTCCTTGAACCACCCGAGGGCCTCGGGGCCCACTGGCTGCAACATCAAACCTTTTATGTTCATGCCCATTTCTTTCCACAGCTCATCATAGAGTTCCCTGCCGCCGCCATACATGAACCACGAGACCCAGGCAATGTTGTCGATGCCAACGCCCGCGCCGGCAACGGGCGAACCGAACAGCATCGCTGCTGGATGGTAACCGGACCAATAGTGCGTCCAGGCGAATCCGCCCTCGATCAAGCCCTTGTCAACCGCCTCCAGGGTTTCCTTTACCCCGACCACCGCACCGGCGGGCAACACTTCGATCGTGACCTCACCGTTAGTCAACGCGCTGACGTTGGCTGCGAAATCTTTCAACATTGTGACTTCGTCAGCCTTGGCGGGAATCACGGATTGCACGCGGATGTTGACCTTGCCCGCCAAGGCCACGTGATTGAAAAACAACGTCGTCCCTAACACGGCTCCGCAAAATAGTAGAAATCGACTGCGCATATTCATCTCCTCTGGATTATTTGGCGCCGGATGTCAGCGACGCGGTTGGTGGTGGCAACCATGTGGGTGGTTAGACCGAACAATTTTGTCAGCACCGCAATAACGGGATCCGGGCCGTGGTGCAAACATCAGTATTATTGTGCTGGATGATTCTCCCGGCATGGGTCGCGAGGTCCCCGCGTGCTGCGGGGATCGAGCGCCGCGCGCCGTGGTAACCCGCTGGTAACCGCGAGCATCCAGGGACATCGGCAACCCGAACCAGGCCTTCGGTCGTCGCGGCCTCGTGTGAGCTCCTTTGGTAAACATTAAATTCTTATTGTAAGCGCTTACGATTTGCCGGAACTATGGCTGTGAGTCGTGGCGGAAGTCAACACCTTATTGTTGATAGTCGTACGGTCCCAACTGGTTTTATTTACCCGAGTTTTCGGCAGTTGCCCCTGCGAACGCGTAAAGGTATTTGATTTATAAAAGTTTTCAGCCATGCTCCGTTCATCAACCTTAGCTGATGTCGCGCGGCTCGCGGGAGTCTCTACTGCGACGGTGTCGCGGTGCCTCAACACCCCACTCACCGTACGCGCCAGTGTCCGCGCCAAAGTCCAAACGGCCATCACGCAACTCGGTTATGTCCCCCATGGCGCGGCGCGCACATTGGCCTCGCGCCGTTCCGGCACCATCGGTACCGTCGTCCCAACCTTGGAGAACAGCATCTTCGCCAAGGGCATACAGAGCTTACAGAATCGATTGGCAAACGAAAGCGGCACGCTGCTGGTGGCAAGTTCAAACTACGATCTGGACCATGGGGTCAATGAAATTCGCGCCTTAGTGAGCCGCGGCGTTGACGGGCTGATGCTGGCTGGCATCAACCATCATCCCGAGGTATTTGCGTTACTCGCGCAAAAATCAATCCCCTATGTCAGCACTTGGTCGGTTGATCGCCGGGGTGTTCATCCTTGCGTCGGGTTTGACAATGAACGCGTCGCCGATTGCATCACCCAGTATCTGCTCGATCTGGGCCATCGCGACAAAGCCGCCGCCGAGTACCTGCTCGCCAAGATCAACAACGAGACGACTCCCGAATGTACCGAACTGGAGGTGAAATTGATCGTGAGAGACAACGACCGGCCCACCAATGAATAGAAGACCAAACGGAACATGACGCCGGTCGGGCCCGGCGCCGAATGGCGCGGGTGTTGGCATCCATGGCGTGGGTTTGTTATACATAGCGGCAATCTCCGAAGGTAGCATCCATATGGCAGACTCCATCAAGTATTTATTGAACGAAAACGATCTTCCCAAATTCTGGTACAACATCATTGCGGATCTACCCGAACCCCCGCCTCCGGTGTTGCATCCCGGTACCGGACAGCCGATCACGCCCGACGATCTTGCGCCTTTGTTTCCAATGGCGGTAATACAGCAGGAAGTCAGTCAGGAGCGCGAGATCGAGATCCCTGATCCGGTTCGCGACGTGCTACGACAATGGCGGCCATCGCCGCTGTACCGGGCGCGGCGGCTAGAGCGGGCGCTGGACACCCCGGCACGCATCTACTACAAATACGAGGGCGTGAGTCCCGCCGGCAGCCACAAACCCAATACCGCCGTTGCCCAGGCGTTCTATAACAAAGAACAAGGGGTGAAACGCATCACTACCGAAACCGGGGCGGGGCAATGGGGTTCCGCGTTGGCGTTGGCGGGGGCGTTTTTTGGCCTCGAAATCGAGGTCTACATGGTTAAGGTCTCCTTTGACCAAAAACCATATCGCAGGGCATTCATGGAGACATTTGGCGCGACATGTATCGCTAGTCCCAGCGATCGCACCGCATCCGGGCGTGCCATACGCGAACAAAATCCCGACAGCACCGGGAGCCTGGGCATCGCGATCAGTGAGGCGGTCGAGATGGCGGCGCAGCGTGAGGATACCAAGTACTCCCTGGGCAGCGTACTGAATCATGTGCTGCTGCACCAGACCATAATTGGACAGGAGGCAATGCGGCAATTTGAAATTGCCGACGATTATCCCGACATGGTCATCGGCTGTACCGGCGGCGGCAGCAACTTCGCCGGCATCGCATTCCCATTCGTAGGACGGAGACTGCGCGGCGAACAAGACATCGACGTGGTAGCGGTCGAACCCGCCAACTGCCCGACACTGACTAAAGGCCGATATGCCTACGATTTCGGGGACACCGCGCATTTAACACCGTTGGTCAAGATGCACACGCTCGGCTCAACCTTCGTGCCGCCTGGATTTCACGCCGGTGGACTGAGATACCACGGTATGGCGCCGCTGGTCAGTCAGCTGTCTGACCTGGGGGTCATAAAACCGCGCGCTTACGCGCAAGCGCAGTGCTTTGAGGCCGGCGTCATGTTTGCCAAGGCGGAAGGGATTATCCCCGCGCCGGAAGCGAATCACGCCGTGCGGGCGGTCATCGACGAAGCGTTGGACTGCAAAGAAGCGGGCACCGGCAAAGCGATATTGTTCAATCTATGCGGTCACGGCCATTTTGACATGCAGGCATACACCGACTATTTCGCCGGCAAACTGTTTGATCAGGATTACGACCCGTCCGAGGTCGCGATGGCGCTGGCCGGCCTGCCGTCCGTGAAGACGGGTTAACCCGAATTTTGCACCAAGGCGGCGACACCGGTCGCTATCGACTCGATCGACAGCGGGAATACGATCAACGGTGGCAGTGACACTTTGTAACCCGGCTCTCCCCTGTCCCGGCTCGGTCTCGCGCACCTGCACCTGTGCCACACTCCACCCACAGCCAGCTATGGGTTTCGTTCCAGCGTGTCGTTCTTACCAACCGACCCTGCGACTACACGCAGTGCAAGTCTCTTCGCCAGCCTCCGGAATCCTCGGCGCAAATAACCGGGGGTTACCCGGGAATTTGAACTTCGCGGTAAGTGCTTAGCGCGCGGCAACCCCGGCATCTGCTGATGTTGGCAACATGCTGGCCACGGCAACCCGGTTGCGCCCGTTCACTTTGGCGAATCGCAGCGCACGGTCCGCCTCGTCGAAAATCATTTCGAAATTGTGCCGCTCCGTGCCTAGATCGGCAACGCCCAGGCTAACGGTAACTACGATTTCCCCGGACGTGGTCATGATCGGTGCGCCGCTGATGGTGGCGCAAAGTCGTTCTCCAACCTGGCTCGCCACTGCGATCCCGGTTTGCGGTAACAATAGAATAAACTCATCACCCGCATAACGCGCCAACAGATCCTCTAGCTCCACCGCGCCCCGCAGACGACTCGCGACCGCTGTGAGCACCTGGTCACCCACGGCATGACCGTGCGTATCGTTGATCTTTTTGAATTGATCGATATCAACAATGATGACCGATAGCGGCCACTTATTCTTACGGGCCTGCTCCACCATCCGGGGCGCGATCTCAAACAGGCCGCGGCGATTGCGGACACCGGTCAGCACATCGCGATCGACTTCGTCGCGAAGCGCGACTACCGGCCGCATGAATCGTCTTGCCAACAAGAACGCGACCAAGGTGATCCCCGCGCTGATGACGATCGCAACAACCATCTCGTTCCGCTCGCCGCGCCGTATGGGTCCGATAAAATCCGTTTCCGCGACGTACACTCCGATCACCCACGGCCACGGACTGGTCTTGGGAAAGGGCCTAAAAATCGCATGGTATGTTTCGCCGTAAACATCAAACGTGGCGTGTAAAGTATCTTCCTGGTTCAACCACGCAAAGTTGAGCAGCTCACCCGGAGTTCTGAACACCGTGATCGCGGATTTTTCGATGGGATCGACGAGTTCGTCGATCCTCACTAAGCGTAACTGCCCGGTCTGCGTATCGCGGTTGACACGCTCGGCGTGGGAGTGGGCAATATAATCCCCTTGCCGATTGATTATGAGCGCCGCTCCCCGCTGCCCAACCTTCTGCTCACCCAAGAAATTCGATAAGGTGCCGATCTCCAGATCGACGCCCAACACGCCCTGCACCCCGTTTTGGCGAGAAAACACCGGTACCGCGGTAGTGATGCCGGGTTGTTTGGAAGTAAAAAATACGTATGGGTCGGTCCATACCAGTTCCTTTTTCGCCAACGCATTCTTGTACCACGGGCGGGTGCGGGGATCATAGGCATCATCGATTTCGTCCACGCTTTCTACGACCTCCAACATGCGATCGAGCCAGCGTTTTTCGACCCGGCGAACGCCGGCGTCGAAGCGGATGGTCTTGATTAGGTAAGCGCGCTCATCTGCGTTGTGCTCCCGTCTTACCATCAAAAACTGCCCGCGCCGATCACCGAAGTAAACCGCATCAAGTTGCGGAATAATCCGCAGTTGCTCAATAAAGTAGCGCTCCAGATCGGTGCGCCGCACCCAGCTAATCATCCCCGCCTCGTATAAACGCCGGGACAGTTCTGCCACGTTTTGTGCGGAGGTGAGAAAATCCTGCGCATTCTTTTTGATCTCGTCGATGACACCGACCATGGTCTGTTTCATGTGGCCTCGTAACACCTGTTGCTCGTTGAGGTGCTGAGAAAGCAGGATGCCGGCGACGGTGACGATCTGCAGCAGAATCAAGCCGGTGACAATGACAAAACGCAGTGAACCGCGGCTGGGCAGCGCGCGCACGGCCCCCGGCGCCGCGCCATGCCGCGCGGTGTCCGGCGCTACTGCGTCCTCCGTGTCCGTGGCGACCTGATTGGTACGACCTTGGACCCGGGGTGATTTCGCTGGCTTATCGGGGGTCATTATCTATACTGAACTAAGATAGCCTAACCGCGAGTTTTTTTGAGTTCTCGACGTTAGATCCATTCGCGCATACGGTTCTGCAATTCCAATAGACCCATTGCCACGGGGGCGGAGAATCTCGTCCCGCAATGCCGACTATTGAGCCAGGCGTAATACCCAGGGGGCGTCATATGTTCACACGCAAGCGCACAAAGCGGACAGTCCGGGGAGCCCATGAGAATCCCGAGTATACGGCAATCGTCCAGTCGTTGAGCCCACATCTCAACAACGATGATCACGCCAAATGGTGGAGGAAATGGCAGGCGGATCAGCTCGAATTTCAACAATCGCCGTTTTTACGAGTGGTTTCGTTCGCCAACGAAGTCAGCCAAGCACATGGCCTCGACCACAAAACCCGGCGTAAAATAAGGGATTCGCTGTGCAAGTCACTGTTAACAGGCAGTAAGCATACCGCCGCGTAACCGCACGGCGAATGGCGAAACACGCATTTGCAGATCCTTATCCACAGTTTCTGTGGATAATCTTGTGGATAACCTCTTGTTGTATGGCTAGGTTGAGCGACTGGCCTCACCCTCTGTTATATTGATTAATTATTAAGCGATCTGAATATTTTATATAATACAATAAGTTAAACAGGTTTATTAAAGTCCTCTACAGGAAATCGTCGCTAAACTTCACAATTTTGCAACATCTGTCAGCCCCTGTGCACAACTCGGATTGATCGCGGCGCGAGATCGGCCGGTCGGACAGAACATGTCGCGATACAATCGGGTTACGGGTAGCGGCGGATGCCTGTCCTGATACTTCGCGCCCAGGCGGTTCGCCCCAATTCGTATGCAGCCCCGGAAACCCTGAGCGAATCGCCCTGATTATGGCCAGATATCATTCACCGTATTGCATACCGCGAATCGGGGCGGCACTATCCCGTCGACATCATTCCGCGCTCGCGCTGCCCTAGACCGGCTATGGCCCTCGATCGTAAGGACATAGCGATACCCGGCCTGCCCCGCAGGCTGGCGGCGATCACCTACGACACCCTGCTATTGGCGGGTGTGCTCATGATTGCCGGCACCCCGCTTCCCCTGGTCCCGGAATCCATACAAAAACTGTGGTGGATGCGTCTGCTGATCCAAACCTATCTGCTGGCGTGTTGTTACATCTTTTTCGGCTGGTTCTGGGTGCACGGCGGCCAAACCCTTGGCATGCGTGCCTGGCGCATCCGTGTCATCCGGCATGACGGCCAAGCAGTATGTTGGTCCGGGGCAGCGTTACGCTTCCTGGGCGCGATGTTATCGTGGACGGCTTTGGGGTTGGGTTTCTTATGGGTAATTATCGATCCCGCCGGCATGGCCTGGCACGATCGCCTTTCCAAGACACGGTTGATCGAACTGCCGAAGCGGTCGAGAAAGTTGGCTTGACCGCATGCCAACCCCCTTCTTCCCGCACAATCCGGTCAGTACACCCGGCGCAGCATCAACAGGGCGACCCCAAGAAAGACCAATGTCGGAATCAGTGCCCCCAACAATGGATAAATATCGTAAACCAGCACGACATACCCGAATCCTTTGTCGGCCACGAAAAATCCAAGGCCAAGCATGATCCCGATGAACAGGCTACGCCCCAGGCCACCGCTTCGTATCTGACGGAACACGAATGGAATAGCAAGGATGACCATGACCGCGGTGGCGAAGGGCGTAACGATCTTGTTCCAGAATGCGAGTCTGTATGCGCTGGTATCCTGATTGTTGTCATCGAGATGACTAATATATCGCCATAATTGCCAGGCCGACAATTGATCCGGTTTGATCAAGAAAACCGATAGAATTTGCGGCGTCACCTTGGTGTTCCAATATGCCGCCGTAGCGGTGGTTGACGCGGCGCTCTCCTGGTTGATAAAAGTCTGCTTGATTCCCTTCAGCTGCCAACGATCCTTCTCATAATCTCCACTGTCTGCATAAACCAGAGAACGTAATCGACTTTCATCATCGAACTCGAACAGGCGCACCTTCAACAATGACAGGTCCGGCAACACCTCGCCGACGTTGACATAGGTCTTGCTGTCCCTCATCCACAGACCGTAGTTCGTCTGTTGCTTTATATTCTGTTGCAGCGCCTCGGCCCGACCACGCTGGGCCGCGGTCTCCGTAATCGGCGTGACGACTTCGCCGATTACGATGGCAACCGAAACCAGTACGGCGCCAAACTTGAGCACCGAGAGAATTAATCGATTGACAGAAACACCCGCCGCACGCAAAACCAGCAGCTCTGAATCTACAGCCAGTGAGGAGAGCCCCAGCATGGAGCCCAGCAACGCAGCCATTGGAAAGGTTTCGTATATGGTTTTGGGCGATGACAACACCACGTAACGAAATGCCTCCCATAAGCCGAACCGGCCGGTTCCCATATCACTTAACTGGTCCACAAATGTTATAAACGTAAACAGTCCCAACAGGACAGCGAACACAATTAGCGTGTAATGCAGAATAGTCTTGGCGATATGCAGATCGATGATTCTCATCCGGTCCGGAGCCGAAAGCGCAGATGTGGTAGCAAGGACAGATTCTGGGCGCGCCGATAGAACAAAAACAGCGCCAAGAGCAGGAACACTCCGTGTATCCACCACAATCCCGTGTTGGGGTCCAGACGGCCTTTTTTTAGCAATGCGACGCTAAATCCCAACAAGTTGGTATAAATAAAATAGATCAAGAACGCCAGCAGGGTGTTGAGTACGCGGCCCGATCGAGGACCGGCGTAACTAAAGCCCAACGCGAACAAACCCAAAATGGGAACCATCAGAACCTTGGCAATACGCCAGTGCCATTCCCCCACCAGCTGCGGATGATCTGATCTGAGAATCTCCGGCGTCGGGCGGGCCTTTACCGGTGCCATGGCAGGAATTTGATTGCGCGGTTCAATCCGCAACGCGTAACTTTCGTAATCCAATACACGATAATCCGGCTCGCCGGGGTTTCCCTCATAACGTGTGCCGTTTTTCAACACCAAGAAATGATCGCCGGTCAGGTCATCCATGCGTTGGTATGCATATTGGGCAACGACGACCCCTTCCCTGCCAAAAGACGATTTATAGACGAATACGTTCTCATAACGATCCGCCTCCTTGTCGAAACGTTCTACAAAATAAACACCTTTTCCTTTACGGGTCTCCATGAATACACCCGGGACGACGCCGGATATCTCGCTGCGATTGCGGTACTCCATCTCCAAGCTCCACCCGGCAGTCAACGACAGGGGCGTCAAATAAAACGAAAATATCGCCACCACTCCGGCAACTAAAAAAACCAGAAACGATAACGGCTTGAGAAAATTAGCCAACCCCACGCCGCAAGCAGACAGCACCGTCATTTCGTTGTCACGATGCCAGCGCCCCAAAACCATCAAAATGGCGATGTACAACATCAACGGCAGAATCACATCCAGATACCCGACCAACTTTAACGCCACCAGGATCAGCACGCTCTCAACTGGAATATCGCCCTCCGCCGCCTGGTGCAGAAAACCCAGTATCCGCACCACCAAAAAAATGGTCAGCATAACTAAGGTCACCGCAACACTGGTATGGAGCACTTCCCGAACCAGTGCTCGATTAATAATCAATCCCATAGCGCAATCGCAGAATTAATGACTGATCAATCCCGGGGGGAATACTTGGCTATCGACATCCGGGTACAATGGCGGCTCCCGTTGATTGGCGTCGTGAAAGCGTAAAATGGTTAATCGTTTAACACAATTGGATTGGAGATACACGTGAAATTTGCAGCTAGATTGGGTGGAATTCGAGACCAAACCACGGAATGTCTGGTGGTGGGATTGCACCAGGGGGAGAAACTCACCGGCGTTGCGCGTGAGGTGGACCGCCTTACCGGCGGCGCCATTGCATCGCTGATGGAAAAGGGCGACGTAACCGGCGAGGAATCACAGAACGTGATGCTTCGTGATGTCCCCGGCATGGCCTGTGAGCGGCTCTTGATTGTCGGGTTGGGAAAAGCCGAAGACATGAAACTGACCACCTATCGGAAGGTATGCTATACGGCCGCTATGCGGTTGAACAAGATTGACTGCCGAAACGGCGTATTCTGTCTGCACGACATTGAGGTCCCTGAGGCCGATATGAGCCTCAGAGTGAGGCATGCGGTAGAGGCGGCCAGCGATGCGGTCTATCGCTTCGATCAACTGAAAACCAAATCCAACGCCAAGAGCCGGTTGACGAAACTGGACTTTTTCATTCACCGGCGTAATCAGATGCCGGACTTGAAGATCGGTGTAAAGCACGGTGGCGCGATCGGTATGGGTAAGAAGTTTGCCAAAGATCTTGCCAATCTGCCGGGCAACATCTGCACCCCAAGCTATCTCGCTGACCAGGTCAAGTCACTAGGCAAGTCCCACCCGTTGAGAATTACCGTGCTCAATGAAGAGCGGATGGAAAAGCTCGGCATGGGCGCCCTGCTCTCCGTTTCCAGAGGCAGTCGGCAACCGGCGAAGTTGATCGTTATTCGTTACGCGGGCGGACACAAGAATGCAGCGCCCGTGGCGCTCGTCGGCAAGGGCCTGACCTTCGACGCTGGTGGTATTTCGTTGAAGCCGGCGGAAAAAATGGACGAAATGAAATATGACATGTGTGGCGGGGCGAGCGTTGTTGGCGCGCTGTTGGCGGCAGCGGAGATGAAGTTGCCCATCAACGTCGTCGGCGTGATACCCAGCTCCGAGAATCTCCCCGACGGCAATGCCAACAAACCGGGCGACATTGTCAAAAGCATGTCCGGACAGTCTATTGAAATCTTGAATACTGACGCCGAGGGCCGCTTGATACTTTGCGACGCACTCACCTATACCCAGCGGTTCAAACCCGATGCCGTCATCGACATTGCCACACTCACCGGCGCGTGTGTCGTCGCCCTGGGTAAACACGCCAGCGGTTTGATGGGGAATGATCAAGCCCTGATCGAGGAAATTTGGGAGGCGGGGGAAGACAGCCTCGATCGTGCCTGGCCGTTACCCATGTGGGACGAATATCAACCGCAGCTCAAAAGCAATTTCGCGGATATGGCTAATATTGGTAGCCGCTATGCAGGCGCCATTACCGCAGCGTGTTTTCTCTCGCGATTCACCGAACAATTCAAATGGGCGCATTTGGACATCGCGGGGACCGCATGGCAGGAAGGCGATCAAAAGGGCGCCACCGGGCGCGTGGTTCCGCTACTGACACAGTTTTTGATCAATCGCTGCACCTGACGCCGGCACGTACATGTCATGTCCCGGGTTGATTTTTATGTGCTTACCAACAACGTGGCCGACGGCAAAATGCGATTCACGTGCCGTTTGGGACACAAGATCTATACTCTGGGTAAGTCGGTGTATATTCACGTAGCCAGCGAGAATCAGGCGCAGCTTCTGGATGAATTGATGTGGACCTTTGACGAAAGCAGCTTCCTGCCGCATCTAAGACATTCCGGGTACGCCGAATCCCATGGCGATGAACCACAGGCACCGATTACAATCGGTCATGAGCCGCCGCCGAACACGCTGTCAGCGGATGTATTGATCTCGTTGTTGGAGAGCGTACCCGTGTATGCAGATCGCTTCGACCGGGTGGCAGAATTAGTGGATAACAACCCCCAGGACAAGCAGTCAGCCCGGAAACGATTCCGGACCTATCGTGAGCGGGGTTTCGAACTACAGACCCATCAGGTTTCCGTGTAACGCCATGTTCTTTCGCCGCAAGAAACAACCGGACGCGGATCAGACGGTCCTCACCGAAACGCTGCGCTCTCTCGAGGATCTCATTGCCGAAACGCCCGAACCAGTGCCCGCCGACAGCGTTCAGCAATCCACCGCCTGCGCGCTCCCGGAGGCCGGCGATGAGAATCATCAGGCCCGCGAGGACGGGCCTGCAACCCCGCAAGGCTCCGATGTAACGGCGGAGAATCAAATGCCGGACAACACTTTTGACGACGAGGTACCGCTGTTGACGAATGTGGTGTACATGCCGATACCACGCGTCACACCGACAGCGACGACCTTTGCGACCCCGTCCTCGTCAATCGATTCGGCGCAGCGGACGATAGCACAGACACTTGTTCACACCGTCGAAAATAGCCTCGACACCAATGGCCAACCCCTGGACCCTGAACTGGCACAGGATCTGCAGGACGCAGTGTCGGCGTCCTTGGAGGATTGGTCGACCCGAACTCAGGAAATTCTACTCAAACGTTTTTCCCCACCCACCAAGAAATGACGGACCGTTTCCGAGGATTGAGGCCGACGCTTCCGCGCCTCAATCGCTAAACCTACGCCCCGGCCTCGCGTATAATTCACCCGCTTATGTCGACCACTCCGGGATTGACCCCCGTCAGGGATACAGCGCTTTATGACCTCGCAACTCAATAAAACATACGATCCAAGCGCCATCGAGGCCCAGATCTACGCGCGCTGGGAGCAAGACGGCTGGTTTGCACCGTCAGGGGACGGCCCAGGTTATTGCATCATGATTCCGCCACCGAACGTGACCGGCAGTTTACATATGGGTCACGCGTTTCAAGATACGATCATGGATACGTTGATCCGGTTTCATCGCATGCGTGGACACCGCACGCTCTGGCAGGCGGGCGCCGATCACGCCGGCATTGCCACGCAGATGGTGGTCGAGCGGCAACTGGAGAGCGAAGGCCTCACGAGATTGGCGCTTGGACGCGAAGCATTCGTCGCGCGAGTCTGGGAGTGGAAACATCAATCCGGCGGCACAATCACCCAACAATTGCGGCGCATGGGGGCATCGTTGGACTGGAACCGCGAACGATTCACCATGGATGAGGGCTTGTCCGCGGCGGTTGAAGAGGTATTCATCCGTTTATTCGAGGAGGGTTTGATCTATCGTGGTAAACGGCTGGTAAATTGGGATCCGGTGCTGCATACCGCAATCTCGGACCTCGAAGTCATCGCAGACGAACAGGACGGTAAGCTGTGGCACCTTCGTTATCCATTCACAGACGATCCCGGCCGTTACCTCACCGTAGCGACAACGCGACCGGAAACGATGTTGGGTGACACAGCGGTTGCCGTGCACCCCGACGATAAGCGCTATCAGGATCTTATAGGTCAACAGGTCGAGCTGCCGTTGACCGGCCGGCACATCCCAGTGATCGCCGACGCCTATGTGGATCCGGAGTTCGGTTCCGGCTGCGTGAAGATCACCCCCGCTCACGACTTCAACGATTACGAAATCGGACTTCGCCACGACCTTCCGCTCATCAATATATTCACTGCCGACGCGGCGATTAATCTACCCGATTCGCCTTACCATGGGATGGATCGCTACGAGGCACGTGATCAGATCGTGAAGGATCTTGAATCACAAGGACTAGTCGATAGCGTACGGCCGCATAAATTGGTTATCCCCCGCGGCGATCGTTCCCACGCGGTGATCGAGCCGTACCTCACCGATCAGTGGTATGTGAAAACCCGGACTCTGGCGGAACCCGCGATCCAAGCGGTGGAAGACGGCCGCATCAAGTTTGTCCCGGAAAACTGGAGCAAGACCTATTTCGAATGGATGCACAACATTCAGGATTGGTGCATCTCCCGGCAACTGTGGTGGGGGCACCGGATCCCAGCCTGGTACGACGCCGAAGGCCGGGTGTACGTGGCACGATCGGAAGCGCAGGCATACGAGCAGGCCCGCGCCATCGCGGGCCCCGATGTGGCGCTGAACCAGGACCCGGATGTGTTGGACACTTGGTTCTCCTCCGCATTGTGGCCTTTTTCCACCCTCGGCTGGCCGGATAAGACTCCGGAACTGCAAACCTTCTATCCCACCAACGTACTGGTCACCGGGTTCGATATCATCTTTTTTTGGGTCGCGCGAATGATCATGATGGGACTCAAATTTATGGACGATGTCCCGTTTCGCGAGGTCTATGTCCACGGTTTGGTTCGCGATGGCCACGGTCAAAAGATGTCCAAGTCCAAAGGCAATATCCTCGATCCACTGGACTTGGTGGACGGAATAGAACTCGATGACCTGATAAAGAAACGCACCACGGGACTGATGCAACCGAAAATGGCGCCGCAAATCGAGAAAACGACGCGCCTGGAATACCCCAAAGGCATCGAACCATTTGGTACCGACGCGTTGCGATATACCTTCGCGTCGCTCGCGTCCACCGGCCGTAACATCAACTTCGACTTGGGTCGTATCGAGGGCTATCGGAACTTCTGCAATAAGCTCTGGAACGCAGCCAGATATGTGTTAATGAACACGGAAGGTCAAGATTGCGGCCAACGTGGCGGTGAACTGGAATGCAGCCTGCCCGACCGATGGATTGTCTCCCGTCTACAACTGGTGGAAGAGCAGGTCGAACAGGCGGTGAGGGACTACCGGCTCGACAATATGGCCACCACCCTATACAGCTTCGTTTGGGACGAGTTCTGCAGTTGGTATCTGGAGCTTTCCAAAGTTGTACTGAATTCGGATCGAGTTTCCAACGCTACGCACCGCGCAACTCGCCGCAGCCTGGTGCGGGTACTAGAGGCCACGCTACGCCTGTTACATCCGATCATGCCGTTTATTACCGAAGAAATTTGGCAACAAGTGGCGCCATTGGCCGGTGAACACGGCGCGACGATCATGACCCAGCCATATCCCAGTAGTGACCCTAAAAAAATTGACCACCCGGCGCTCCAGGAAATGCTTTGGGTCCAGGGCGTTATTTCCGGCGTGCGCAATATCCGCGGCGACAGAAACATCGAACCCGGCAAAAAACTCCCGGTGCTGTTGCAGGGCGACCACGATCAGGATTGGAATTACCTGGATAGAAACCGGGACTATCTGCTACAACTCGGTCGCTTCCAAAGTGTTGACAAGATCAGCGCCGGACAGATGGTTCCCAGATCCGCAATGTCACTTGTCGGTCGAATGAAGGTGCTGGTGCCGCTGGGTGAAGTGATCGATAAACACACCGAAGTGGAAAGGCTAACCAGGGAGTTGGGGAAGTACCGCAAGGACCTGCTGCGCGCGAATGGAAAGCTAGAGAACCCTCGCTTCGTCGGCAAAGCCCCCAGACAAGTGGTGGACAAAGAACGGCAGCGGGTCACGGAAATCAACCTCGCTATCGACAAACTGCAGGCGCAGTTGGAAGAGATTCGGGAGCTGCACTGATAACCCGCGTTATGAGCAAACCCGTTCTAGTAATAGGAAATAAAAATTATTCGTCATGGTCTATGCGGCCGTGGTTGGCGTTGAGATATCTGCATATCGATTTCGAGGAAGTGCGCATCCCCCTGTTCACACCCGGATACAAGGAAAAACTGCGCGCTTATTCGTCGGCAGGCCTGGTACCGATATACCGCGATGATGATATTACGATCTGGGAATCGTTGGCGATACTTGAATATTTGGCGGAACAGAACCCACGACTATGGCCTAAGGAACCTCACCATCGCGCTGTGGCGCGCGCGGTGAGCGCTGAAATGCACGCCGGGTTTCAAGCGTTGCGCGAACAACTACCGCTCAATTGCCGGGCCCGGCGCCGGCGCATTCCGATCACCGCAAACGTTGGCAAAAACGTCTCCCGAATTGTGGAAATCTGGGCACAATGCCGCAACCTGCGGCGGTCTGAAGGGCCCTGGTTATTCGGCGAATTCTGCATTGCCGATGCGATGTACGCACCGGTAGCATTGCGGTTCGCCACTTACGGTGTGACCGTCGGCAGCACCGCCCAAGAATATATTGATACCGTAATGAAAGACCCGTATATAGCGCGCTGGATGGCGGAAGCGGCGAATGAGGATGAATCGATCGATGCCTACGAACACATTGGAAATACAGGATGAAATCCATGCCGGCGTTGCGCCCCGGGGATTTGTTCGCCAAGGTACCTGACTCGGATCAGCCTAATGGTTTACCATATAGGAAACAATAAGGATGCAATTAATTCGAAATGAAGCTATCTGACAATCTTCTACAGCCGGACCGGCGCATCGCATTTTTTAGAGGCTTTCTAAAGCATCCCGCCGAGGTTGGCTCATTAATCCCGAGTTCCCGTTTTCTCGAGCGTCGCATCGTTGATTTGGCGAGAGCGAGGACTGCAAAGGCCATCGTGGAACTGGGACCCGGCACCGGCGGGACGACCCGCGCCCTGCTGCGGTCCATGCCGTCCGACGCCTCCCTGCTCACGATCGAGATCAATCCGCGATTCCACAACATCATCGCTGCCATCCACGATCCGAGATTAATCGCCCATCAAGGTTGTGCCGGTGATCTTGTCGATATCGTGTCCGGCTACGGAATCGACCCGGTCGACGCGGTGGTGTCGGGTATCCCCTTTTCAATTATCAAACCGGAGTTCGGACGCTCGATTATCCAGTCGATTTCCGAACTACTCACGCCGGAGGGCCGATTCGTCGCCTATCAATTTCGCGACCGCGTCAACAGCCTGGGCCGTGAAGTGTTGGGACCAAGCCGGGTTCAACTGGAACTGCTCAACTTTCCGCCGGTCCGCGTGTACAGCTGGACGAAAAACGGTCAGTTACGCTTCGACTGAACACCATACCCGCGGCCGCAACCGATTTTTAAATAACTCAAGCCCACGACTGCCGCGGTTTCCACCCTGAGGACATGGCTTCCCAGTGAGGTCAGCAGTGCTCCCACGGAGCGTAGCGCGCTAATTTCCTGCGCTGTAAAGCCACCCTCCGGACCAATCAGCAGCGCGACTTCGTCTGCGGGCACAGCAACGGCGGCAATGGGTATGCCGGTTTTATGCGCCACCAAGATCCCACCACGGTGCCGCTGCACCTGATCGGCAAATTCCTCCGGTGGCTTGGGATCATGGATCAACGGCAAGTAAGGTTGACCGCTTTGCTTGCACGCCTCCACGCAAATTCTTCGCCAACGGCCCTGCGCGCTTGCGGGGGGCTTGACAATCGATCGTGTGCACAATAAAGGCGTAAAGCTCGCCATGCCAAGCTGGGTACTCATATCCAATAATGTTCTTTGGCGTTCCCCCTTGGGCATCGCCACTGCCAGGTGCACGCGTGGATAGGAGAGCGGCTGAACAGTTCGGGATATGATCTCTACGGAGATATCGTGTCCGCGGGATTTCATCGCGCGAATCACGGCCTCGGCCACGACTCCGGCGCCGTCGATGATGGATATGCGGTCATCGGCCTGCAACCGGCGCGAACCCGCGGCGTGTTTCGATTCCCTGGCGTCCAGTTCCGTGCATTGTCCCGGCGGTGGAATAGACGCACGGTAGAATACCGGCAGACTCATTATGCATTCACTCCCGGTATCCAAGCAGGTAGACATCGTATCGCACCAATTTCCCGGTATACGTCTCGTCAGGATGATCAGCAATTGGCGGCGCTTCGTCAGCCCGCTTTACCACGACACGTTTCGTTGACGTGTGTAGCGCGCTGGTGAACAATTTGCCGCGATCTTCATCGTCTCCCACCACCTCCCGTAACAACCGTAATCGACGCTTGGCCAACGCGGACCGCTTGCGTTTGGGCGGGAACATCGGGTCGAGATACACGCAATCCGGCGTTTCACGCACAGTGGAAAGGTATTGAACGGCATCGGCAACCACCAGTCGTGGAAGTTCGAAGGGCCCGCGAACATCGGAGTTAACGGCAAGTCTGGACAATCCGTCCTCCAGCAGCACGGCCATCACCGGGGATCGCTCCACGGCGGTAACGCGGTATCCCATCGCCACCAGCAAGCCAAGGTCCTGCCCCCAACCGGCGGTGGCATCGATAATACTGCGAGTGCGTCGGCCTATTGCCCGGGCAAGCGGGCCACGCTTTGCAGCAGGCAACGACGGGTAACGTCGGATTGACACGTCAATATCGACAAACACCGGATTCGTCCGGTACCTGCGATATTCGCATAGCGTCAGCCGGCCACCGCGATACTCCAACATCAGTTCGGGTTTTTCCCCACGCGATGCATCCATGAGTGGTAGTCCCAGTCGCCGCGAGAGCGCCACGGCATCCGCTGCGTTATGCCCATGTTCGCGCCGGACCGCAAGCTTCGGCCGCATCACACAGGGTTATCTCTTGAGCCCGCCGGGATGCGACTCATCACGGGTGTGCAGATGGCAGTCGACAAAGTGTTGTTCACTGATCTTGCTGCGGCGTGGGTAGCGTTGTCGGCAAGTATCCATGGATTTCGGACATCGGGGATGAAAATAACACCCCGTGGGTGGATTCGATGGTGATGGTATATCGCCTTCCAGACGGATGACTTGGCGCCTGGTCTCGGAATCGAGCGTCGGCACGGCCGACAATAACGCTTGCGTGTAGGGATGCTGGGGGTGTAGTAACACGTCCCCAACTGTTCCCGACTCAACAATACGACCAAGATACATGATTGCGATTTCGTCGGCTATATATGAAACCACGGATATATTGTGGGTGATGAATAGATATGAAATCTTAAATTCCGCCTGCAGCGCGCGCAGCAAATTCAAGATCTGTGCCTGCACCGAGACATCCAGCGCGCTGGTTGGCTCATCACAGATGATCAATTTTGGTTCCACGGCAAGTGCGCGGGCGATCGATATCCGCTGCCGTTGACCACCCGAGAACTCATGTGGATAACGCGCCGCGCTGTCTGCCGCTAATCCCACCTGCTGTAATTGCCTTTCCACTCGCGCGCGGCGCCGTTCCGGCGTCGCTCCGGCACTTTTCGCTTTCATGCCCTCGGCGATGATGTCTCCAACCAACATGCGTGGATTCATCGACGAATAGGGGTCCTGAAAGATAATTTGAAAATCCGATCGCCGCCGGCGCAGTTCCGAGCGCGCCAAACTTGTGAGTTCGGCACCGTCGAACCTGACCGAACCGCCAGTGGGACGTATCAACTGGAGGATACTCTTTCCGATGGTAGTTTTGCCACAACCGGATTCACCGACCAGCGCCAGCGTGCGACCGCTGCGGATGGCCAAATCAACGCCGTCCACGGCACGCACGTGACCGATCGTGCGTTTGAAAAGACCGCTCTCGATGGGGAAATGGACCTGTAGGGCCCGCACTTCCAGCAGCGGCCCAGGTTCTGCCGCCAAGCGCGTAGCAGAATCCACCGACATCGGCACGCTCAATGGTTCATTGCGGCGCGTCACACCCTCTCCACGCGTGTACAGATGACAAAGCACTTTCCGCGTCCCTGCCACATGCCACACAGGTGCCCGCTCGTGACACTCGTTCATCGCCCGGTCGCAGCGGGGCGCAAACCGGCATCCCTCGAAGCGGGTTTGTAACGATGGGACGAAGCCCTCAATGACGTGTAGCGCCTGATGTCGCTTGCCCATCGTAGGCAGCGATTCGAACAGCTTGCGGCTGTAAGGATGGCACGGTCTGGAAAAAAAGGGCTCGCGTTCGGCCTGTTCCACAATTTGGCCCGCATACATCACCGCAATGCGGTCGGCCATCTCCGCTACCACACCCAGATCATGGGTAATCAGGAAAATCGCCATCCCGTGCTGCCGCTGCAACTGCTTCATGAGATCCAACACCTGGGCCTGGATGGTGACATCCAGCGCGGTGGTCGGCTCATCTGCGATCAACAAGTCCGGCTGGCCGGCCAGCGCCATTGCGATCATGACTCGCTGCTTCATGCCTCCCGAGAGCTGATGTGGATATTCATTGATGCGTTTTTCAGGATCCGGTATCCGCACCGCATGCAGCAGATCGAGCACGTGCTTCACGTCCGTGGTGGCAGTATCCCGAGGATGTACACGTAAGGCTTCAGAAACCTGTGCGCCGATCGTGAGAACGGGATTCAAGGACGTCATCGGCTCCTGGAAAATCATGGCCATCCCACCGCCGCGAACCACGCGCATTTCCGCCTCGCTCAACCTCAACAGGTCCTGAGAGCCAAACCGCACCTCTCCGGACATGATCCGACCGGACGCGGGTAACAGGCGCATAAGCGATAGCGCGGTGATCGATTTGCCACAACCCGACTCACCCAACAACGCAAATGTTTCGCCTTTTTCAATCCCGAAACTAATTCCATCCACCGCGCGGATCGGCCGCGCGTCACTCCCCAAGTGGGTGCTTAAACCAGTAACCGACACAAACGCATCGGACATGCTTAACCCTGTACCCGCAAACGAGGATCAAAGGCGTCGCGAAGCGCATCAGAAAACAAATTTGCCGCCAGCACCAAACTGAACATAAAGATGAATGCCGACAGCAAAGACCACCATACGATCGGTTCGCGCGCCATCTCCAAGCGCGCACTATTGATCATATTGCCCCAACTGTTCATGGTGGGATCTACACCGATCTGCACATAGGACAACACCGCTTCTGCGAGCACCAGCGCGCTGAAATCGAGCACGACTGTGATGAGCACGATATGCATGACGTTTGGCAGGATGTGGCGTGTAATAATGGTAAAGTGCCGCACCCCCAAGGCGGTCGCGGCCTGAATGTAATCGCTGCCGCGCAACTTCAAGGTCTCGCCGCGAAGATAACGGCACAGGCTGGTCCAACTGGTAACGCCCAATATCAAACACAGAAACAGCAATCGCAGGTCGGCACGCTCCGCGGCACTGGCAAACTCATCGGCATGATTATCCAGGTACACCTGCAGGATGAGTACGGCCGCTGCGATCAACAACACTCCCGGAATGGAACTCAAGGTGGTATAGAGGTATTGAATCACATCGTCGACCCAACCGCCGAAATAACCAGCCATAATCCCCAACAACACCGCGAACGGAAGCATGACTAAGGCCGTCAAAGTGCCGATTACCAAACCAGTACGAATACTCTTCAGGGCCTGATAGAACACGTCCTCCCCGACCTTGTCGGTGCCGAAAATGTGATATTTCAGGCTCAGGTCCGCAGCCACGAAAGCGATCACGATCAACACGCCCAAGGTGAAAAGCATCGACCGCCAACGCGTGGTTGTGCGGCCGGCACACATGCGCGCGTAAAGCGAACGAAATGTCTGCTGCCGCCGCTTTCCCAGGCCGGCGATCAACGCACTGCACAACACTCCCCAAACCACCAGCCCTTTGCCGGCCGCGAACATCGCGGTCACTAAGATATCCGCGGTTTTCTCGGTTTCCGGGTGATGCAAATGACGGGCACCGTATTTCAATCGCGGAAATTGACGCTGTTGGCGTCCGTCCGGCAGATCTATCGTCTGTTTCGCATACAGGTATGCGGCAAAGGGCGCCGAATAGGTTTTTTCTCCCCGCGCGCGCAGCGGGGCTGCCAGCCAATCGAAGACGCTCAGAATCTCATTGGCGTATTGGACCTGGTCGTGATCACCGTTGGTATGCAACGCCGATCTGAAATGTACGGAATCCAACAGTCCAATCGTTACGTAAAACCCCAAGACGACCAGCGAACCCATCGCCACCCCGCTTCGCGCGACCTGCCGCCATGGTGTACGGAGATGTTCCCGTCGCCGGGCATAGAGTGCGAAGACCACAACCACGCCGACCAACAAAAAAATCAGAGCGTCGGTCCAAAATAAAACCAGCATTCGCCAAAGACCTCGAATTGAAAGTTAATAATATTCGTTTGAATTACGTACGATCTCGCTGTCTGGTGAATCTCTACGTTTTCTTGCTTACTGCAGCCGAACTCGCGGGTCCACCACGGTATAAGAAATGTCTGTGAGCAGCAGACCGATGATGTACAACACCGATCCCAGGAAGACCATCGAACGCACGATCGCAAAATCTTGGCGTTGAATCGCATCGATGGTATAGCTACCAAGCCCGGGAACACCGAAGAATGATTCCACGATGAGACTGCCCATAAACAGCAACGGCAACACAACGACGATGCCCGTGAGTATAGGAATCAAGGCATTCCGCAGGACGTGGCGAAACAACACTACCTGTTCGCTGAGACCCTTGGCTCGTGCCGTGCGCACATAGTCCTTGCCGATTTCTTCTAGAAACAATGTTCGGTACCAGCGTGTACCGCTGCCGATGCCGCTGATGACACCGACAACAACCGGCAAGAGCAGGAACTTGAACGCATTGACGCCGGTGTCATAACCGGAAATGGGAACCAGATGAAAAAGCTTGCTCAACAGATATTGGCCGCCGATGATATAAAACAGGGAGGAAACGGAGAGCAAGGTCACACATGTCACCACGCCCCAAAAATCAATGTACGTGCCGCGAAAAAACACTATGACCAGGCCAAAGGTGATGTTAACCAGGATGCCAACGACTAGAGTCGGCACCGCAATCGCCAGACTGGGCCACATGCGTTGACCGATGTCGTAAGAAATATCGCGGCCGCTGTCGGAACGGCCGAAATCGAAGCCGAATAACCGCACCGATTTGTCAAAAAATACGGTATCCGTCACCTTGCCGGGTCCTGAGGCGTTCTCATTAAAAAACAGAGGCTTGTGATAACCATGTGAACGCTTCCAGGTATCAATGGCCTGGACGGTAACGCGCCGGTCTCCGAGTTGCGACCGGGCGATATCATCCGGCGTGTTGACCACGAAGAACAAAACAAACGTCAGCAGATTAACGCCAATTAAAATAGGCACGGCGTACAGAGTCCGCCGAACAATGTAGGCAATCACAGCGCGGTACTCTTCTCGTGACGGTGGAAACCGAAGATCGCCGGAATGACGCCAATGCCCAAGAGTACGCCAATCAATATCAGTGGCCACAGTATCGGTTGATTCCACTGCTGACGTTGAGTGGCGCGCATCTTCGGGTCAATGCGAACATATTTCAGTGTGTTGTTCGCCATGAGATTGGGTTTGTGGTTGCGAACCCAGGCATGTTGCAAAGAAAAATCCTGCGGGTGAAAACCCCAAGTCCACGGCGCATCACGGCGCACGATGGAGACCATTTGATCGATAAGTGTCTTGCGCTGGAGGTTGTTTTCCATGTTTTTCATCTGCTCAAACAGGCGATCGAACTCCGGGTTCACGTAATTGCTGGCATTCTCCCCATTGTTTTTCGCCTTCGAATTCGGGCCGTAGAGAAGAAATAAGAAGTTCTCGGGATCCGGATAATCGGCGTTCCAGCCCCACATGAAAATCTCACTTTTCCCTTTCAGCATTTTTTCTCGAAATCGATTGTAATCGGTAGCACGAACGATCAGTTGAATCCCTAATTTTTGAAACTGTTTGCGTATCCAATTGAGTCTCGCTTTTTCGTCCGGTCCGGAGCCAATTGCCTCGAAATGCAACACCAGGGATTTACCGGTTTCATCATCAATGCCATCGGGGTAGCCGGCCTCGCGCAAGATTTGCTTGGCACTGCCAAGTGGTTTACGTTCCGCACGGCCATTTACCCAATCGTAAACATAAGGATTGATGCCGGCCCGCCCCTGCTGATGACCGAAGATGCCGGGTGGGATAGGACCATGCGCAGCGACTCCGCGGCCATTACGGAATATCGATATATATTCCTCGAAATCAACGGCGATCGAGATCGCTTGGCGAAGCTTGCGCGCGCGTTCGCCGCTCCCTCCGATTACCGGGTGCAAATAGTTGAATCCCATGTAGTACATGCTGGTCGCTACCGCAGTAGACAAGCGAATCCCACGGTCGCGCATCTCCGCTGTCAACGCAGCTTGACCCTGGGAATTGAACTGAATGGCCTGATCAAAGCTATCCGAGGTGATTCCCGAGTTGTCGTAGAATCCCTGCAAAAACTTATTCCACCTTGGAATTGCTTCTTTCTCCAGGCTGTAAACCACGCTATCCAAGAACGGCATCGGTTGCCCTTTATCCGCCAACAGGCCCGCAGAGCGATCCGTTTCATCTCCCGTGGCCGGGTAGTGTTCACCGTGGAAGTTCGGGTTACGGGCCATGACCATACGCAGATTCGGATTATTCTCGGTCAACATGAATGGACCCGTACCGATCGGATACCAGTCCAAGGCGATATTCCTTTCCTTTAATCCCGGCTGCGCATAAAAACGTTCCGCCTCCCAGGGGATCGGAGCAAAAAAGGGCATCGCCTGCCAGTACAAAAATTGCGGATACTTGCCCCGGATTCGGATTCGGTAGGTATGACGGTCCACGACGGTCACACCCTCCAGCCGGAACTCAAGCAAGTCCAGAAACGCACCTTCTTTCAGGCCGCTGAGGACGGTTTCAATCTCTTCACTCAATGCCTCGAATCCAACGATATACTGAGCCATCACCCCGGCGATGGGACTATGCAGTTGTGGGTTCGCCATACGTTTGATTTGATGCGCATAGTCCGCCGCTGTGAGTTCACGCGCAGCGGTTTGCGCAAAGTCGCTAAGCTCATGAACCCGACTCACTTGCTCACGGCTCAATGAATGATATAGGTACTCACCTCTCTTATTTTTCGCCAATGCGGGATGGGGCTGGTACTGAATACCCGGCTGGATTTGGAATTCATATTCAGTGAACGATATATCGTTTACCGGCGCATCGCCCGGAATCACGCTTCCGTCGGCGCCGAAGTAAGTGACCCGGGGCATATTCACCGCCGTTAACGGAACCAGCGTGTACGGCCGTTTTAGATAATGATATTGCAGTGGTGGTTCGTATATTTGCGCGATAAAAGCATACTCATCCGAACTGTATGACCTTACCGGATCCAGATGCTTGGGCCGTTCTGAAAAGGACGAGTAGAGAATGTTCTCTTCGATCTGCGCGGCTGGATAGGGGTTGTTCCAGAGTGCAAACGATGCCGGCGAAATCGACACGCAAAATATTAATAACGCCAGCCTGTACATGAAAAGCACTTCGCATTCGTGATGGGTTTTGACACACCGTTATCGATGTTATACAAGGAATTTACAATAACGGAATCATGATCCGATTATAACTAAGTTTCACTGACGAGGACGGAGGCCAATGGGATTTCTAGCCAACAAACGCGCGCTCATTGTTGGAATCGCAAGCGATCGTTCCATCGCATGGGGAGTTGCCAAAGCCATGCGTCGTGAGGGCGCCGAACTTGCTTTCAGCTACCAGACTGAAAAGCTTCGACCACGAGCCGAGAAATTAGCATCCGCCGTCGACTCCGATATCTTTTTGCCCTGTGACGTAAGCAGCGATGAACAGATCGAGAACGTGTTCAAGGAATTGGACAACTATTGGGACGGCTTGGATATCATTGTCCATTCGGTTGCCTATGCACCCCGGGAAGAACTCAGTGGGCTGTATTTGGACTCCGTCACGCGGGAAGGGTTCGCAATCGCTCACGACATAAGCTCCTACAGCTTTACCGCACTGGCCAAAGCCGGCCGTGACATGATGTCTGGGCGCAACGGGGCATTGTTGACCCTTTCCTATATTGGATCGGTGCGCGCGATGCCCGGCTACAACGTGATGGGTCTTGCCAAGGCCAGTCTCGAGGCCAATGTGCGTTACCTCGCCCAGTCCCTGGGGCCCGACATCCGCGTGAATGCCGTATCCGCCGGCCCGATCAGGACGCTTGCGGCATCTGGTATTCGTGGTTTTAGAAAAATGGTGGAATACTACGAGAAGATGGTACCACTGGGCCGTAGCGTGACCATCGATGAGGTGGGCAACGTCGGCGCATTCTTGTGTTCCGATCTCGCGTCGGGGATGACCGGTGAAATCACTTACGTCGATGCGGGATTCAATATGGTCGGCATGAGCGACAGATTTCTAGAATAGCGGGGGACTTCTCAGCGGTGTCCCGCCGCCCGGGTCGCCGCCTGCATGCGGGTTCCCAGACGCACTAATGCGGACTGGTCGCGGCAACCGAACGTCACAGCTGTTCTTGAAAAATCTTGATTTCCGCCGCGGATCGCAATCCGATCTGGTAGCTCAAGAAGTAGTCATAACCGCGGCGGCGGCTCAGCACTGCCCGATAGCGGTCCAAGGCCTCTTTATCGGCCTTTGCCGGGTCGCCGTCTTCCACGTTGCGCAACCGGTATAGCGCGTAATCGCCGACAGCGGTGGTGACCCCGCCATAAACAGGCGTACCTGCCGTCGGCCGGCTAGCCTTGAAGACAGCCTCGACCACGTCCCTACCGGGGGCTGACGTCTGTTCAGACCGTGTTTGCGAGGACTGGGCCACCTCCAGACCATGTTCTTGAGTCACGGTACCCCATGCGGCCCCCTGGTTCAGCGCGTCCAGCAGTTCGCCACCCAGCTGCGCCACCCGTTCGCGGGCGCGCTCCTGCCGTAATGTCGCCTCGATCTGGTCACGAATCTCCGCTAACGGAATCCGAGCGGCCGGCCGCGATTCGATCTTGCGCAGCGCCACTAAGGTATTGACATCAATCTCGATGGTTTCACTGTTGAGACCTTCGATAAAGACCTCTCCCCCGAAGGCCGCTTCGCGGACGCGCCGATTCGCGGCGATGCCAGTGCCGGTTCCCGCTGAGAACCAATCCGAGGTTTGCAACCGGAGCCCCAACTCCTCGGCGGCCGCATCGAGGCTGTCTGGATGCTCATACACAAGGTTCCTAAAGGTTTCCGCCTGCTCAATGAACTGAACCTCCGCCAAACGTTTGCGTTCGTCCTGTACGAGCTGGTCACGGATCTCCGCGAACGGCTTCACGGACGCGGGCACCAAGTCGGTAACTTTGATGACGTGATAACCAAAGCGGCTCTTTACCGGATCGCTTACCTCACCTTTCTGCAATTGATAGGCGGCATCTTCAAATGGCTTGACCATGGCGCCTTTTGCTATTATTCCAAGGTCTCCGCCTTTTGCTGCCGAGCCCGGATCGTCCGAGTGTTCCTTCGCCAGTGCCTCAAAGTCGCCACCCGCGCGCGCCCGTTCGGTCAATGATTGCGCCTCGACCAAGGCGGCATTTTTTGTCTCTTCGTCAGCGTCCTGTTTGACCGCAATCAATATATGGCTAACTCTGCGCTGTTCCGGCGCCTGAAAGCGGGCCTCACTGCTCTCGTATGCCTGGCGTAATTCATCATCCCGCGGAGTTATGTTTTTTGTGAGATCGTCCACCGCCAGGCGAACGTACTGAACCTTGATCTTTTCTGGTCGTTGATAACGTTCCGGGTTTTCCTGGTATCGTTTTTCGATGTCCGCGTCCGTGATCACGATCTGCTCCACAAACTGCCGCGGCCGAATCATCGTGTAATCAAATTCCCTGCGTTGCAGTACCAGACGAAGTAAACTATTGAGGTCAGCATCGGTAACGAACTCAGAGTCGGTGAATCCGATGCGGATTTGATCCATCACATGTTGTTGCCGCAATCGGCGCTCAAAGTCGCCGAGCTGGAATCCCTGTGTGCGCACCGAACTCTCATAGAGTTCGGGCGCAAATTTTCCTTCTCGCTGAAACTGCGGTGCAGCCTGTATAGATTGATTTAGCTGTTCATTGCTGACGCGGTAACCTTGTACGTCTGCGTCCGTAGACAGCAATATCTGGTCGATCAAAGCGTTTACGACACCCTTCTTGAATTCCGGGCTATTAGCCAGATTCGGGTCTACGTTGGCTCCCAATATTTGGTTCAACCTGGAGCGTCGATCCTCCAATGCATATCGATATGTTTGCTGATCGACGTCTTCGCCGTTTACGGTTGCTACGGTAATGGCATCAGCACCCTCAAAATAGGAATTGATCCCCCACAAGGCGAAAGGGATGGTTATCAGAATCACGATGAACCAGGCGATCCATCCCGTTGCGCGATTGCGTATTTCGGTTAACATAAAGTTTCACGACGTATTCAAAGTTTGGCGCCGCCTGGTGAGAAATGCAGGCGAGTAATCGTGGCGGAGCGGACGGGACTCGAACCCGCGACCCCCGGCGTGACAGGCCGGTATTCTAACCAACTGAACTACCGCTCCATTCTTGACCATGGTCGTCATGGTGGGTGCTGAGGGGTTTGAACCCCCGACCTTCGCCTTGTAAGGGCGACGCTCTCCCAGCTGAGCTAAGCACCCGCAGTGCTGTGGCAATGAATAGTGCTAATTTAGGGCATCCTTCAGTGCTTTGCCAGCCTTGAATTTCGGACTCCTGGCAGCGGGAATCGTTATTGCCTCCCCGGTGCGGGGATTACGGCCGGTACGAGCAGCACGCTCGCTCACCGAGAATGTCCCAAATCCAACGAGAGTGACCGACTCGCCTTGTTTTAAACTATTCGTGATACCACTGAATACCGAATCGACCACGTTTGTCGCGCTCGACTTCGAAAGATCCGCCGCCGAAGCGACCATATCAATCAATTCCGCTTTATTCACGGTGACTCCCCTTTGTAGTTTGAAGCGGTGGAAAGATTTCAAATCTAAGGACTGACTTCAACAGCCCTGTGTCCGGGCTGTTTGCAGACGAACGAGATTCCTCCACAGCGGGATTTATACAAGCGCCAAACGGGGATTGTCAAGGATGCTCTTGGATCCGATGCACCATTCAGTGCATGCCGCATCGGGCCAAATTGATCTTCTTGCCAGCGAAAACAATCGCCTACATCCCGAACTTGGATTGCTCTCTAACCCAAGTTTAGTGCGTGGTTACCGGTTTTGGTGCCCCGCTTTCGGAAACTTCCTTGGACGCCTTGGCCTTTTTACCTTTGCCCTTTGCACCTGGCTTCATGTCTGGCAATCGCTCCAAGGCGATTTCCAACACTTGATCGATCCATTTCACCGGTCGAATGTCCATCTTGTCCTTGATGTTCTTTGGAATTTCCGCCAGATCCTTTTCATTCTCATCGGGAATAATCACCGTCTTAAGACCACCGCGATGCGCGGCGAGCAGCTTTTCTTTCAAACCGCCAATGGGTAACACCTCGCCACGAAGCGTTATTTCACCGGTCATGGCAACATCCGATTTGACCGGTATTCCGGTAATTGCAGACAGCAGCGCCGTACACATCCCGATGCCGGCGCTTGGCCCATCCTTTGGCGTGGCGCCTTCCGGCACATGGACATGAAAATCGTGGGACTGAAAGAACTCATGCGGATCGTCAATTGCAAAACTTTCAGCCCGGCTCCTTACGACACTCAGTGCAGCTTGTATTGATTCCTGCATTACATCACCGAGCTTACCGGTGTAAATCTGCTTACCCTTGCCCGACAGAATGACCGATTCTATGGTCAGCAATTCACCTCCGACCTCGGTCCAGGCCAAACCGGTTACCTGGCCAACGCGATTCTTATCCTCCACTTTTCCGTAGCGGTACCTGCGCACACCCAAGTACTTGCCGAGATTCCGTGGCGAAATGGATATCTTGCTCTTGGACTTATCCAGCAACAGCTCCTTGGCGATCTTACGAAAGGTTTTTGAAATCTCACGTTCCAGACCGCGTACCCCGGCTTCTCGAGTGTAATATCTAACAATGTCGTAGAGAGCCGGCTTGGAGATTGACACTTCCTCTTCTTTCAAACCGTTGTTTTTTCGCTGCTTGACCACCAGGTATTTGACCGCGATGTTAATCTTTTCATCTTCTGTGTAACCAGACAATCGAATCACTTCCATTCGATCCAACAAAGGCGGTGGGATGTTCAGCGTATTGGCCGTAGTAATAAACATGACCTCGGACAGATCGTAGTCGACCTCCAAATAGTGGTCTACAAACGTGTTATTTTGCTCGGGATCCAATACTTCCAGCAATGCGGAAGATGGATCTCCACGAAAATCCATAGACATCTTGTCAACCTCGTCCAACATGAACAACGGATTTTTCGTCTTCACCTTCGACATGTTTTGAACAATCTTGCCGGGAAGCGAACCAATGTAGGTCCGCCGGTGACCGCGGATCTCGGCCTCATCTCGTACCCCACCCAATGACATACGCACAAACTTGCGATTCGTTGCGCGCGCGATAGACTGGCCCAGGGAAGTCTTGCCCACACCGGGGGGGCCTACCAAGCACAGTATCGGTCCTTTGATTTTCTTGATGCGCTGCTGAACGGCGAGATACTCGAGTATACGCTCTTTGACTTTCTCCAGACCGTAGTGATCTTCCTCGAGAATTTGCTCCGCCGCCGACAGATCTTTGCGCACCTTTGATCGCTTTTTCCAAGGCACTTGTATGAGCCAGTCGATATAATTGCGAACGACCGTAGCTTCCGCCGACATCGGCGACATCATCTTGAGCTTTTTCAGCTCTGCTTCAACTTTTTCTTTGGCCTCCTTGGGCATCCCAGCCTCTTCGATCTTTCTGACTAGTTCCTCTATCTCGTTGGGCCCGTCCTCCATCTCACCCAACTCCTTCTGGATCGCCTTCATCTGTTCATTCAAATAATATTCGCGCTGACTCTTCTCCATTTGCTTTTTCACGCGGCCGCGAATCTTTTTCTCGACCTGCAACAGGTCTATCTCAGATTCCATGACGCCCAGGATATGCTCTAGCCGCTCACGGGTATCGGTCATTTCCAATATCTGTTGCTTGTCCTCGATTTTCAGGCTCAAGTGGGCCGCGATCGTGTCCGCCAAACGTCCGGGGTCGTCGATACCCGACAAGGAGGTCAGTATCTCCGGTGGAATTTTGTTGTTGATCTTTACGTACTGATCGAATTCCGCGAGGACCGTCCGGATGAGCACTTCGGCTTCGCGTTCGTCCACGTTTTTGGAATCGACCGACGTGACGTTGACACTGAACAGATCATCAGTCTCGACATAGTCGACGATTCTTACGCGTTGCTCCCCCTCCACCAGCACTTTGACGGTACCGTCCGGCAGTTTCAACAACTGAAGTATGCTGGCTATGGTGCCGACCGTATAAATATCCTCCGCCGCCGGGTCATCGTCCGCGGCATTACGCTGCGCCACCAGCAAGATATGCTTGCCGGCTTCCATTGACTTCTCCAGAGCAGTGATCGATTTCCGACGCCCCACGAAGAGCGGAATTACCATGTGCGGAAATACCACAACGTCCCGCAACGGAAGAACCGGGATGGGAGATTCGCGATCAGAAGAAGTTCCAGTCATGTCAGTCATGCCGATACCTGAAAGTTGTATACATTATTTACGATCGCCTAAGGCACGTGCCCTGCACCGGTGCGCGCAAGATCCGCCGGCCAACCCCTAGACTAACTATGGGGCGAAACCATGGAGAATTCAACTCTGGAGAAAATGGTGGAGAAAACGGGGACAGAGCCCCCCGCTGCCGGGACTCGTGGCGTAAAACACCTTGCGGGATATGGAAATTAGTGGGTAGAGGCCTGCTTCTGTTCAGCCTCTTCGTAAATATACAACGGACGCGCGCCCTCGGTGATGACACTCGCATCCACAATGACCTTCTTTACCCCCTCCATGGACGGTAACTCGTACATCGTGTCCAGAAGTGCGGTTTCCAGAATTGAACGCAGGCCCCGCGCGCCGGTTTTACGGTCCATGGCTTTTTTGGCCACTGCGCGCAACGCATCTTCACGAATCTCGAGATCCACGCCTTCCAGCTTGAGCAGTTTCTGGTATTGCTTTACCAGGGCGTTTTTCGGCTCGGTCAAGATCGACACCAGGGCGTCTTCGTCAAGCTCCTCCAGGGTCGCGACGATAGGCAACCGTCCGACAAACTCGGGAATCAAGCCGTACTTGATGAGATCTTCGGGCTCGAGTTCCCGCAGTATCTCGCCAACATTGCGGCCGTCTGACTTGCTCTTGATATCCGCGCCAAATCCAATACTGCTCTTTTCCGAACGATCCTGAATAATCTTCTCCAACCCCGAGAACGCGCCACCGCAGATGAACAAGATATTGCGGGTGTCGACTTGCAAAAACTCCTGTTGTGGGTGTTTGCGTCCACCCTGGGGCGGGACCGAGGCGATAGTGCCTTCGATCAATTTCAACAGCGCCTGCTGCACCCCTTCCCCGGATACATCCCGGGTGATCGACGGGTTGTCGGATTTCCGGGAGATCTTGTCAATTTCATCGATGTAAACGATACCGATCTGGGCTTTTTCAATATCGTAATCGCATTTTTGCAGCAACTTTTGAATGATGTTTTCAACATCCTCGCCCACGTATCCGGCTTCGGTGAGCGTCGTTGCATCGGCAATGGTGAATGGGACATTCAACTGACGAGCCAGGGTCTCCGCTAACAATGTCTTTCCTGAACCCGTGGGTCCGATCAGCAAGATATTGCTCTTGGAGATATCGACGTCGCCGACCTTGTCCTCGTGTTCAATCCGTTTGTAATGATTGTAGACGGCGACAGATAGTACCTTTTTTGCATCCTGCTGACCGATTACATACTCATCAAGGATGTGGCAGATGTCATTGGGCTTGGGGAACTTGCTTTGAGAATCGGACTCCTCAATGCCCTCTTGCACCTCCTCGCGAATGATGTCATTGCACAGCTCGACGCACTCGTCGCAGATGAACACCGAAGGGCCGGCAATCAGCTTGCGGACCTCGTGCTGGCTCTTACCACAGAATGAGCAGTAAAGGAGTTTCTCGCTCTTGCCGTCGTGTTTGTCGTCCGCCATCGTCTCTAACCCAGCACCGAGCTACAAAGATGCAGGTTCCGTAAAAATTTTGCAAGCATCAAAACCGCGAAATACTGCGCTTGTCACTTCTCGCGGTTTCTGATAACGGTGTCAATAAGCCCATATTCTACCGCTTCTTCCCCGCCCATGAAAAAATCTCTATCCGTATCGCGCGAAATCGTCTCCATGGGCTGCCCGGTATGAGTGACCAGAATCTGGTTGAGCCGCTCACGAATCCGCAGGATCTCGTTGGCATGGATCTCGATATCGGTCGCTTGCCCCTGAAAACCGCCCCAAGGCTGATGAATCATGATGCGCGCGTGGGGTAAGGAGTGCCGTTTATCCTTTGCTCCACCGGCGAGAATCAACGCACCCATGCTGGCCGCCTGGCCCACGACAACGGTGCTGACGTCGGGTTTGATGAACTGCATCGTATCGTAGATGGCGAGTCCGGCGTTGACTGCTCCACCAGGGCTGTTGACGTAAAGATGAATGTCTTTGTCCGGATTTTCCGATTCCAGAAACAGCAACTGGGCCACAATCAAGTTGGCCATATGGTCATCCACGGCGCCAACCAGAAAAACCACACGTTCTTTCAGCATTCTTGAATAAATATCGAATGCGCGCTCGCCCCGGCCGGTACTCTCGACCACCATCGGCACCAAGCCAATACCTTGCGGAATGGGACCGGACTTTTGGCTGTTATCATTCATGTATTGTCATGCCTGGTAAACGCTTTCTCTCTCTATATATTGGTAGACGCCGGCCCGGACATCAACCCGTCTAAGCTGGATGGCTGATCCGTAACGGTGGCGGTTGCCAGCAATGTCTCGACCACCTGCTCTTCCAACACCATTGATTCTACCTGTTCCAGACGCTTCCGGTCTCCATAGTACCACTGCACGAACGCCGGAGGATCTTCGTAGCTGGCGGCCATTTTCTCGATTTTTGCCCGCACCCGAGCCTTGTCGGGCTTGAGCCCGTTGGCGTTGACGACTTCATAGACTATCAACCCCAAAGCCACTCTGCGCCTCGCCTCGGCGTCGAATTGCGCGGTATCGGGCTCCTCGGCAACACTGACTCCCTGCTGCTCGCGCATGGACCTTTGCGCTTCCACCATGCGCTGCACCTCCTCCTGCACCAACTTCCCGGGAAGATCGATGTGGTTGACATCGATGAGCGCCTGCATCACCCGCTCACGCACTAGTCGCGCCACCTGTTCTTCCCCCTCGCGCGTCAGATTCTCATGTACCTCCCGGCGCATTTTTTCGACGCTACCGTCGGCGATACCAAACGATTTGGCGAATTCTTCGTTCACATCCGGCAACTCCGGCTCGCTGACATCCAACACCTCAATCTGGAAATCCACTTGTTTACCGGCCACCTCGGTGCCGTGGTATTCCTGAGGAAAATGCACAGTTATCGTCTTGCGGGTCCCGCTGGTAACGCCATTTAGGCCCTGGGAAAAGTCGTCCAGCACGTTAGTTTCGCCCAGTACCACCGGATAATCCTTGGCTTCATTGCCCGCGAAAGGCTCACCATCGACCGTGCCGTGAAAATCGATACGTACCCGATCCCCCGTCCCCGCCGACCGTTCCACCGCCTGCCACATCACACGCTGTTTGCGCATCGAGGCGATGGTTTTGTCCACATCCGCATCGGTGACCGCGCACACCGGCCTTTCCACGGTTACGCCCTGTAGATCCAACTTTTTGACCTCAGGAAACACGTCAAAACTGGCGACGTACTCGAGATCACTGCCGCGGTGCAGCGATTTGGGGGCGATCTCCGGCCCGCCTGCCGGATACAATCCCTCCTGGGTCAACGCGTCCCGCAGGCTATTTTCGATCATTTGCCCCGTCACCTCCTGTAGCACTTGGGCGCCGTACTTCGCCTCGACGATCTTGAGCGGCGCCTTTCCCGGACGGAATCCGGGGAGTCTGACCGTTTTCGACAACCGTTTCAGCCGGTTGGTGATCTCTTGTTCCACTTGATCGGCGGGTATCGCCACGGTCATCTTGCGCCCCAGTTCACCCGTTGTTTCTACCGCTACACGCATTCTATCTCCTACAACAACTCAAGGCCGGCGGAACGCCGCGCAACGTCAAGCAAATGGTGCGAAAGGGGAGACTCGAACTCCCACGGGTTACCCCACTGGCACCTAAAACCAGCGCGTCTACCAATTCCGCCACTTTCGCCCGCTAATCGCCCGTGCTGGCGACAGCGCAGGGGGACACGCCTACAAATGTTGGTGGGCCGTGTAGGGCTCGAACCTACGACCCGCTGATTAAGAGTCAGCTGCTCTGCCAACTGAGCTAACGGCCCACAGGTGGGGGATGACGCCAAGGGAAGCGAATTCGCTCGCGATCACGTTCACTGGCATCCCATCCCTTATCTAAACCATCCCTAATCCCCATTTCATTGGGGTGAGCGATGGGGCTCGAACCCACGACCGCAGGATCCACAATCCTGAGCTCTACCAACTGAGCTACGCTCACCATTCACACCAACCAGGGCATCCGTGTGACCCCAATAACTTGGCACGCCCGACAGGACTCGAACCTGTAACCTACGGCTTAGCTTACCACTACAACTTTCGCTGCACGGATCAAGACACCGCAATCATGAGCGGGCCGGCACCGGTATGTCGGGTGCGGTCACACAATCAACTACAGCCTCTTAGTCCTTTGTGGCCTGGACTATATCTTCACCATCTCAGGTGGGGCACGTATAGTCTCTACGGATCCCGCGGAGACCGCGGCCTCCGAAGCGCTACCCCTCGCCGATTGCCCCTGGTGAGTATTCACGCGGTTCGGTTTCCTCGGTATTACCATCGCCGTGACGCGTTAAGGGTCCACCGATACAGTGCCCTCCACTGTGGAGGTTCTATTTCCCTTCACAGGCTCCCTCGCGCGACATGATGCGCGCGCTCAAAGGCCGTTGCTCTATCCGGTTGAGCTACGGGCGCCAAGATGTCGAGGTCAAGCCGGTATCGGCCGGGTCTGGACTCAACCTCCTGTAAACTGGTCGGGGTAGAGGGATTTGAACCCCCGACTCCCTGCTCCCAAAGCAGGTGCGCTACCAGACTGCGCCATACCCCGGGCCAGACACGAGAAACCAGATACTAGAGAGATAAAGAACCAATCCCATGGCCGCGACACCCGCGTCCCACGCGCATTGGGTGTAAAATGATCGATTCTTTGTGTTCTAGTATCTGGTTTTAAACTGACTATACGCGTTGACCCACACACCGTCAACGCGTGCGTCGGCGCAAAGAACTGAAACAATACAAACAACTAGCTCAATCTATGACGGCTAAATTAATCGACGGTAAACAGATCTCCCAGCACATCATTGAACAGGTCGCACTGCGCGTTGCGGCACGCCGTGATCGCGGCAAAGCGGCGCCGGGCCTGGCAGTCATACGGGTGGGCGAGGACGCCGCATCACGCATATACGTCCGCAATAAGCTCAAGGCCTGTGAACGTTCCGGGGTGAATTCTTATTCTCATGAGGTCCCGGCTTCGACTTCACAATCAGACCTCGTGGCGCTCATTAACCGTTTGAACAGCGACCCCGCTGTCGACGGCATCCTCGTGCAACTCCCCCTTCCGGGCCATATTGACGGCGATGCGGTCACCGATCGCATTGATCCATCAAAGGACGTAGACGGATTCCATCCATATAACATCGGTCGGTTGATGTTGGGACTGGCGGGTTTGCGCCCGTGCACGCCACGGGGGGTCATGACATTGCTGCAATGCAGCGGCATCGAGATCGACGGTCAGGACGCCGTGATCCTGGGCCGCTCGAACATCGTTGGGCGGCCGATGGCCCTGGAATTACTGCATGCCGGCGCCACTATTACGGTGTGCCACAGCCGTACCCGGGAATTGCCGGAAAAGGTCGCCAACGCGGATCTGATCGTTGCTGCCCTGGGCAAACCGCGCTTTGTCCAGGGTTCCTGGGTAAAAACCGGGGCGATCGTAATCGATGTCGGCATCAATCGGCTGGACGACGGCAGTCTCGTCGGCGACGTGGACTTCGAGGCGGCCCGGCAGCGGGCCGCTTGGATTACACCGGTTCCGGGCGGCGTCGGGCCGATGACGGTTGCCTCTTTGCTCGAGAACACCCTGCAGGCCGCCGAGAACCGCGATCCAGACGCCTCTTGAATACGGAGAATTCTTTCACCATATATATAATCCCGAATAATACCGGCGCAACGTGGGCCACCAGCCAATATTGACCTTAGACTGCAGACAACTGACCGATCAGCCATGAGCGATACCGAGACCTTTAAGTTCGAGACCGAAGTGCAGCAGTTGCTGCATCTGATGATTCACTCGCTGTACAGCGACAAAGAGATCTTTCTCCGCGAATTGATCTCAAATGCCTCCGATGCCGCGGACCGACTTCGATTCGAGTCGCTGACCAACGACGACTTGATCAGTGACGGACCGGAGCTGGCCATCCATGTCAGCATCGATAAGAAGAAAAAAACCATCACCGTGTCTGACAATGGAATCGGCATGAGTCGCGATGAAGTCATTGAGAACATTGGCACCATCGCCCGCTCCGGCACCAAGGAATTTGTTGATTCGTTAACCGGCGATCAGACCCAGGACGCCAATTTAATCGGCCAGTTCGGGGTCGGTTTTTATTCCGTTTTCATGGTTGCCGATAAAGTGGTCTTAACGACCCGCAAAGCCGGCTCTCAACCGGGAGATGCGGTTCGCTGGGAATCTGACGGTAGTGGAAGATACAGCATCGACAACGTCACCAAAGATACACGCGGAACCGACATCGTACTGACATTGAGGTCCGATCAAAAAGAGTTTCTAGACGCGTTTCGGTTGCGCAACATCATCGGAAAATATTCCGATCATATCTCCCTGCCGATTCGCATGCCTGCTGCAGACGAAACTGACAAAAAACAGCAGTCCAAGGAATTGGAGTGGGAGGCGGTAAACAAAGGTTCTGCGTTGTGGACACGAAATAAGAAGGACATCTCCCAAGACGACTATCAAGCCTTTTACACCACCCTCTCCTATGACCCCGAGCCGCCGCTGTCGGTGATACACAACCGAGTGGAGGGGAAGCTCGAATACACCATCTTGCTATTTATCCCCTCCAAAGCGCCATTTGACCTGTGGGACCGCGAACGCCGTCACGGGGTGAAGTTGTACGTGCGCCGCATCTTCATCATGGACGACGCCGAACAGCTCATGCCCGCTTACTTGCGATTCGTCCGCGGCGTGGTGGATTCGGCTGACTTGCCACTCAATGTATCCCGTGAATTCCTGCAAAAGAACAAAGAGATCGACAAAATAAGAGCCGGATCGGTAAAAAAAGTCCTCGCCGAACTCAAGCGGTTATCGACCAAGGAGCCGGAAAATTATGCGGCATATTGGGAACAGTTCGGCCGCGTGTTCAAGGAAGGCGTAATTGAGGATCACGACAACCGGCAAACGATAAACAAAATGTTGCGTTTTGCCAGCACCAAAGACGGGACAGATAAGCAGACGGTGGCTTTGGATGACTATGTGAACCGCATGCCCGCGAGCCAAAAAGCGATTTATTACCTTACCGCCGACACCTACCGCGCCGCGACCCAATCACCCCACCTGGAGATATTCCGCAAAAACGATATCGAGGTGCTATTGCTGTCCGATCCCATCGACGAGTGGGTAGTCACCCACTTGACGGAGTACAACGACAAGCCGCTGAAGTCCGTGGCCAAAGGAGCGCTGGATCTGGATCAGGTGATTGACGAGGGTGAAAAAGACCGCCGGGAAAAGGAGTACGGAACGATCTTGGATAGAATCAAAGAGATACTCAAAGATCAGGTCAAGGATGTGAGAGTCACCCATCGTCTCACCGACTCCCCGGCGTGCCTGGTCGCCGATGAAAACGATATCGGCACGAATTTAGAACGCATCCTGAAATCGATCGGACAGTCCGCGCCGGAACACAAGCCGATCCTCGAACTCAATCCGGATCATCCAATGATCAGTGATTTAGACCCGAACAGCAAAGACATGGAGGATTGGGCGTATGTGTTATTCGATCAAGCGGCCTTGAGCGAAGGCGCGCAGATAAACGAGCCCGCGGTTTATGTGCGCCGCGTGAACCAGCTGCTCACCCAACGTATCGCATCCAAGCCCGTCATTATCACCGAACCCTAGCAACCCATGGCGGCGATCGTGCCGGTTCGCTCTACAGCACGCGCGTCGCCGACCCAATCGAGTTTGGTGTCGGGGTCGTGGATCGCGTTACCCTCTTTGTCAACGCAATGACGTCCCGACACAACGCTGTCTCTTACGCATGCCGCAGACCCGATCCGCGTATAGTCAAACAGAATGCTGCGTGAAATATCTGCCCCGCTTTGCACGTGGCAACCATGGCCTATCCATGTCGGACCGGTAATCTTGACGCCGCTTTCGATGCGCGAGCTGCTGCCGATGTAAACCGGGCCCATGAGCTCCAGATCGGACCAATCCACGGATACATTGAGCCCGGTCCAAACCCCTGGCTGAACCTCCTGGCCCGGCATGCGGACATCACGCAACTTGCCAAGCATTATCTGCTGGTTCGCCTCCCAATAGTCGCTCAAACGTCCGATGTCGATCCAATTAAAGGTCTCGTGAATGGCATAAAACGGTAACTCGGCATCCATAATGCCGGGAAACAGGTGACTCCCAATATCATAGCTCTTCCCGGAAGGCACCAAATCAAGAATCTCCGGTTCGAAGATGTAGATTCCGGTGTTGACGAGGTTCGATCGGGCCTCCGTGACCGACGGCTTTTCCTGAAACGACGTGATGCGATCGTCCGCATCGCACACCACCACACCATAGTTGGGCACCTGGGCTTGAGGCACTTTATGAACACAAAGACTCGCCGCCGCCCCCTTCTGCCAATGACGGCGCACGGCAGTAGTCACATCCAAATCAATCAAGGCATCGCCACACACGACCACAAAGGTATCGTCGAAGAAGCCGCTGAAGTCTTGAATGCGTTTTAGACCGCCGGCGGATCCTACCGGCGTACCTACGAGCTCGCCGTTTTCGATATGCCCTTCGAACGAGTATCCGATATTTACACCCCAACGTCTTCCGTCACCGAAATATCGTTCGATCTGCTCGGGCAGATGGCTGACGTTGACCATGATCTCGTTGATTCCATGACGGGCGAGGTCTTCAACCAAATATTCCATGACCGGTTTCCCAAGAATGGGAATCATCGGTTTCGGCATCTCATACGTCAGCGGCCTAACGCGGGTTCCCTTACCCGCGGCCAAGATCATCGCTTTCATGTTGTTCGTATTCCCCTTCGATGCACGTGCGATGAATCATTGTACAGCAAGGCGCAGACGCGCTTAAGACGGCAATCGGCACAATTTAAAGTGCCGATGAACCGGCATCGCGGCGATTCGTACCGACTCATCAAGCAGAGCACGTGCGACCAAAGCTTATTTGAGCCGTACTCAGTCTACCGTATTTTAGCTTTATCTCCAGTAAATTAGCGGCAAATTTTGCGGCCGCCACATCGCCGGAGCAAGACCATGCCGGGCGTAATCCACGGCTGATCCGTAAGCATCGTCGTGCCACTTCACACGTCCCGCCTCATAAATGGACCGCGGGCACCCACAAGAATAATCTGGCTGACGGGCTGTTCCATGAGACAAATCATCGTGTGGAAGCGGCCTCCAAGGCACGCACTTCAGGGCACCCGTTACCCGCTGATTCAACCGCCAACCAAAACCATGCACTTGCAACAAATTCCACTCTGGCGACCGATTCGTGATGCAGCCACGATGTGCGTCCGCGCGTCAAAAGGTGATTTTCCACTTGCAGGCGGTGCTATTTAACACCACAATTGCCCCCATCGGACACACGCGGCACCAATACGCCCGGATAAAAGCAGTAATCAAGCGAGCAATCGGTGATGGATTTGTATCGGGCTGTTTGGTCTGTTCATCATCGACGTTCGTCAGCTCCCTATCCCGGAGCGGAATTGATTTACTGTAGGGTCGCATGAAAGAAGATATAGCGTTGTAATATTAATGTCTGCATGAAATCTCGGAGGCATGGTATGAGCATGTGGAAGAAAACCGGCGACGAAGAAACACCTACGGAGACCCCTGTTATGACCAGTGATACTCGTGTTGACTCACCCTCAACTAGCGGTCGATCAACGTCGCGTCAAGCGGCATCGATCGGTCCGTCGATTCAAATCAAAGGCGATATCTCCGGAAACGAAGACCTCGTGGTACACGGCAAGGTCGAAGGTACCCTCAGCCTGCCCAAGAACAACGTGGTAGTCGGTTCGGATGGCGTCATGCAGGCAAACGTGAACGCCATGAGCATATCGGTGGAAGGTACCGTGATTGGAGACTTGACCGGCAGCGAACGAATCGTGATCACCAGCTCCGGCCGGGTGCAGGGTAACATCAAGGCGCCCAGAGTCGTATTGGAAGATGGCGCCAAATTTAAGGGTTCTGTGGACATGGAAATGGGCGAGAGCAAACCCGCCAGCAAAGCACAAGTATCCATCCAAAGCGACAAAGACACGGTGACCGAAGTCAAACGCGTGGGCAGCTCGACAAGTAATTAAAGGTGCGACCATCACCGACGCCGCTTTAAGACTGAGCAATCCGGACGATCGCGGTCGTTACTATTCGGAACGGCTGGGCACCGGGATCGTGCCGTTGATCGAGGAGCGGCTCCAACAGCATCCCGGCAGCAGGGTGCTGGATTTGGGTCCTCCCACAGAACGGAAGTTCCAGTTTTTTAGCCGCCTGCGAACCAGGCTGTACTACAATAATTTTCCCGACAGTCTGTGTGCGCATCTTCTTGGTCCGAATTCTCAGACCAATGTGTCTGCGTCCGATTTTCAACGCATGTTACCCGACAGCCGCGTCGAATATGACGTGATATTGGCCTGGGATTACCTCGACTACCTCACTCCGGAAAATCTGCGCGTAGTAACCAATCAGCTAACGCAGTGCAGCCGGTCCGGCACCTGGATCTATTTTCTCATGGCCCAACACAGCAAGATTCCAGACCGGCCCGCGACGATTGACCTGCTTTCCGGCGAGTACATCCGTTACGCCTGCGGACCCGCCACCCGCGAAGGCGCCCGCTATCCACCGAAGGTGCTGGAGGGATTACTAATGGGCTTCCAAATCAATAAACTGGTGCTGCTGAAGAACGGTATTCAAGAACATTTGTTTGCCCACGAATAGGACTAACGGGATACCGTGCGTACCGCCGCAAGAATACGCCGTTTACGGTCCCGACATGGCAACTTTTCCGCGTTTAATCGTTGCAGGATATCCCGCTAATTAGCAGCCTACCGGGTTATGTTGTTGGGCGGGCATAGTGAATCCTCGGCACGATAAGGTATTGAGCGGCATCACTTCTGGCCCACGTTTCTCACCAGGCGCCCCGCGTCTGTTTACGGCATGCGTTTGAGCGACCCGCAGCGTCACCTCTGCAAAAGAACTCGGTCTAGCACTACCCGGGGACGAAACTATCAACTTTCGTGCGGGCGGCTGTGTGCAGACGGAGTGCCCCCCTTGCCGCGCCAGATTTGGGAAGTTCGAGACCGAACCGGAGTTCCGTTACGAATGGGAACGATATGAGCTGTGGCGGTACGATTCGGCGGTCGAACAACGCGTAACACGAGCTCACTCGATGGCCAATCCGAGCGAGAACGGCGTCATCGCCCTGCTGGACGATTGTGACGGCTAGCATAATGACTCTCGTGCGGAATATTCGCACTACTTTTGCGGCGTTGATGATCGCTGTGCTGACAGCGTGCGGCGGCGGTAATAGCGATCCGTTGCTGCATATCACGGGACCGACCATGGGCACCCGGTACAACGTCAAAATCGTCGCTGCCCCGGCGCACGTGAACGCCGCGCTCATCAAGGCCGGAGTCGAATCGATACTCAGTCAAGTCAACCGGCAAATGTCGACTTACCGCGCCGATTCGGAACTAACACGGCTCAATGATAATAGGTCTACTGGTTGGATCGACACCTCAACGGAACTGGTCGAGGTCATCGCCGCCGCGTCTCGCGTCAGCCGGCTGACCGATGGCGCATTCGACGTGACCGTGGGTCCATTAGTGAACCTATGGGGCTTTGGGCCAGGTGGACGGAAAGACGATCCGCCCACACCCCGCGAAATCCGCGAGTTGCTGCCGCACATAGGCTACGAGAAGATCTCAATCAGGCGCTCGCCACCGGCAATTAAAAAGTCAACGGCAAACGTATATATCGACCTGTCCGCCATTGCCAAGGGATACGCCGTGGACAGCGTTGCGGCTTATCTCGAATCCCTGCGGGTCGCCAACTATTTGATTGAGATCGGGGGCGATCTAAAGGTGCACGGTCACAACGTCGATCGCATGCCGTGGACCATAGCCATCGAAAAACCCGACGCCGACGGCCGCGCCGTACAGCGAGTCGTGCGTGTCACCGATCACGCGATGGCGACGTCGGGCGATTACCGGAACTATGTCGAGCACAATGGTCGGCGCTTTTCCCATACCATCAACCCCATCAACGGATTGCCCGTGTCCCACAATCTCGCGTCGGTGACGGTATGGAGCGCGACGGCGATGCACGCCGACGCGATGGCCACCGCATTAATGGTTTTAGGGCCCGAAGCCGGGTATGCACTGGCCCACCGGCAGAAGCTCGGGGCATACTTCCTAGTGAGAACCAAGAACGGCTTTGCGGAAAAGAGCACGCCCGATCTTGGACAACGCTTGTCAACCAAGGCGCCTCGATAACGGCGAATTTCGCCAGTCGCGTGCTATGCGCACACCCCCTATTTTCCCCTATTTTTCCGACCCGACTATTCACTGTGCTTGCCGCCTCTTGATCAATAAGGTCCGCACCAGATCATCGCGGTCCATTTCATCCATCGCCTCCTCCATGCCGCGAATCCGGTCATTGATCTCCGGTAACAGGATATAGTCCAATGCATTGACGCGGCGTTGGGTGCGGCGAAACACAGCAACCAGCCGCAACAAATTGTTTTGCGCTACCGCAAGTTCGGCCAGGTGCCGCAACAATGTATGGAGATCCGCCACCGCCACTTCGAGTTCCACGGACACTTCCCAACCACCCTCGGGGCGCAGCGGAGCCGGTGATGCATCGGGAGACACACGCCCAAGCCACGGTGTGCCCAAACGATTCGTGATGGACCACCCGGCATCGGGTATGCCGGTGCCGGATGCAGCAAACCGTTTTATTCCGTTCACACCATGACGCAGCATTGCCCGCCGGACCTGGTCGCGGACGTGCGCAAACAACTGCTCGCCTTTTTTGACCAACTGTTCGGTAATGCGAATCTGATCGAGCATCATGTGCGCAAGCAGATCACGGCGCTCCTCGAGGACCGACTTGCCCTCGCGCATCAGTGCCCGCTCGACGCGGTGTTCGAGTAATTCGGTCTTGGAAGCGCTGTCATGAGTCATGACGGTGACGTTTGATGTGCTCGTCAATCTGATCATCCGACAGCCGCACCAGGACCTCATCCGGTAGCTCGGCCAACAGCATCCAACCGAGGTCAAACGTCTCCTCCAGTGTGCGCCGGAAATCGTCCTGACGAATGAATTCGTCATCCATACGTTCACCGAACCGCAGCAGCTGGCGGTCGGCCGCAGACAGCCCCTCCTCACCGACGACACTCGATAACAGTCGTAGATGATGCGCCTGCGCATAGGAGGAATACAGTTGCTGCGCGAAGGCGGGATGATCGACATGGGTCATATTCTTACCGATGCCGTGATTCATGAGCCGCGACAGACAGGGCAACAACTTAATCGGTGGAAAGATGCCCCGGCGGTCCAGCTCGCGATCCAGAACGATCTGTCCCTCGGTAATATAACCGGACAAATCCGGAATCGGATGGGTAATATCATCGTTGGGCATGCTAAGAATCGGTATCTGCGTGATCGATCCCGGGCGGCCGGAGATCCTGCCGGCGCGCTCGTAAATACTTGCCAGATCCGAGTACATGTAGCCGGGATATCCCTTGCGGCTTGGTACTTCGCCATGACTCGAGGACACCTCGCGAAGCGCCTCACAATAGTTGGTCATGTCGGTCAAGATCACCAATACGTGGCGGCCTTCCTCATAGGCGAGATACTCCGCCGCAGTCAGAGCGACCCTGGGCGTCAACAGCCTTTCCGCGCTTGGATCGCTGGCGAGATTCAAAAATAACGCAATGCGCTGCATCGCGCCGTATTCGTCCATCTCCCGTCGGAAATGCTCCGCGGTGTCGAACGTGACGCCGATCGCCGCAAACACGACCGCGAACTTTTCGGCTTGTGTCCCGCGCAGGCGCGAAAATCGCGCGATATTGGACGCCAGGCGATCATGACTGAGACCGCTGCCGGAAAATATCGGCAATTTTTGTCCGCGCACCAACGAATTCATGGCATCGATGGCCGCGACACCGGTCTCGATGAACTCCCGGGGCACCACGCGGCGCACGGGATTGATCGCATTACCATCGATACGCAGACGCCGTCTGGCGACAATCTCGGGACCACCGTCTATGGGCGCACCCACCCCATTGTAGATTCTACCGAGCATGGAAGGTCCGACATTCAACAGTATGGATTCCGACAGGAACTTGACGCGCGCTTCGCCCAGGGACAAACCTTCGGTCCCCTGAAACACCTCCACAATCACCTTGTCATCGGCGATCAACACGACGCGGCCGAGGCGCACATCATCGTGCATGGCGCGCACTTCAACCCGCTCATACAGTCCGACACCTTGGGCGTTACGTACGAAAATCAACGGGCCCTGGATGCTGGTCAGACCGGTGTGAAACAGACAGCGCTGGGGGTCGATCATTCGCCCACCGCCTGCTGCTCACCCGATTTCTGCTGCATGCTCGACGCCAGCGCATCCAACGCGTCATCCAGCGCGTGGGTCAGGTCCGCAAAATCCGCCAGTGATTCATTGTCGATGTCCTCCCCCATCCTTTGCAGTCTGCGCACCACGGGCAGCGTCAGCAGCGTATCCGGATCCACACCGGCCTGAACGAGTTCGTGCGCGCGCTGTGTGAAGTAGTCGATCAGCCCCAACATGGCGGCCTGTTTCTCGGGCGCGCAATAACGATCGGTGTGCGAAAAGGCCGATTGGCGCAGCAGGCCCTCTACCGTGACTTCGGCACAAACCAATACCTCACGCTGCGATGGAGGAAGGGCGTCACGGCCCACGATCTTCACCATCTTTTCCAGCCGCGCCTGCTCCTGCAGCAACGCAAGCATGCGTTCACGGCGCTCGGCCCAGCGCACTCCACCGTGATGTTGCCACCACTGAGCGGTACTCGTCACATATTCCGAGTAGCTCTGCAGCGGATGGATGGCGGGATAAAAACGTGCCTGGGCACGATCTCGGTCCAGTGCCAGGAAGCTCTTGACGTAGCGGCGCGAATGGGCGGTCACCGGCTCCGAGAAGTCGCCACCCGGCGGCGATACCGTGCCGACCACCGTGAGGGACGATTCTTGGCCCGCCAGGGCCTTGGTGCGTCCGGCACGCTCGAAAAACTCCGCCAACCGGCTCGGCAGGTAGGCCGGATACCCTTCTTCTGCCGGCAGTTCCTCGAGCCGGCCGGATATCTCCCGCAGCGCCTCGGCCCAGCGTGATATTGAATCCGCGAACAGCGCCACGTCATAGCCCTGGTCACGGAAATACTCGCCCATAGTGATGCCGGTGTAAATCGACGCCTCCCGCGCCGCCACCGGCATGTTGGAGGTGTTGGCGATCAATACCGTCCGTTCCATCAGCATACGGCCGGTGCGTGGATCTTCCAGACCGGGAAACTCCTCCAGCACCCCTGCCATTTCGTTGCCGCGCTCCCCGCAACCAATATAGATGATCACATCGGCATCGCACCATTTGGCCAGTGTTTGCTGCAACACGGTTTTCCCGGTGCCGAATCCTCCCGGCATTGCACCCGTCCCGCCCTTGGCGATCGGATACAAGGTGTCGATAATCCGTTGCCCGGTCCACAGCGGGCTCCGCAGCGCCAACCGCTGACGAAACGGGCGCGGTACCCTGATCGGCCACCGGCTGAGCATCGAGACTTCGACCATTCCCTGCGCTGAACGAATGCCGGCAAGCGGTGTGTCGATGCAATACGATCCCGCAGGCGCCCGCCACACGACGGTGCCGGCGACGTCTGGGGGAATCATGACGCGATGCATCAAGTTCGGTGTTTCTGCAACCTCCCCGATACAGTGACCGCCGCTCACCTCCGTCCCTTCATCGACGACCGGCTGATAGCGCCACTGCCGCTCCCGGTCCAGGCTCGGCACATCCACAGCGGTGCCGAGAAAATCCCCGGAGGCGCCGGCCACCGCGCGCAGCGGCCGTTGAATGCCGTCAAACATCGCCCCCAGCAGGCCAGGTCCCAGCTCTACCGCGAGCGGCAGACCACTGCCCGCGATCAACACGCCGGGGCTCAGGCCGGTGGTATCCTCAAACACCTGCACGGTTATGGCATCGGCATCGAGGCGGATCACCTCGGCGATAAGGCGATCATCGCCGACGAACACGGCCTCCTTCATCTGAAAATTGCCGTCCGGACGGGCCTTGAGCACTGGGCCGTTGATTAAAAATACTTCCGCGCGGCTCATCGTACCTCGCGATGCGGATAGATGATCCGGGTGATCCGGTGCAATGCACGCTCCGAAATTTCCTCATGTTGCATGCGCAAGGTGCCATCAAGCATATGATCCGCCCAGCGAATGATGATCCCCTCCGGCGCCGACTCATCTTTCAGTAGCTCGAATTGCCCGGGATAATCCGCCATCATCGCGTTGATTTTCCGCTTCACATCAGGGCACGCATTCTTCCCGAGGTTGATCTGCAGCGGCGCGGACGCGGAACGGCTGCGTGCCTCGGTCAACCACACGCGGCACCACTTCCATTGATGTTCGGGGTCACTCCACGCTCGCATCATGCGCGCCCATACCGCCTCCACGACCCGCTGCTGTAGATCAGTAAGCACCCGCCAGCGCCGCCGCCGCAGCTTGGCGGTGACGGTTGCCAGGTATCGATCGTGCATCTGAGATTGTCTGGCGCGAGCCTGCTTGCTCGCCTGACGATGAACGCGTCGCGATGCTGCGCGCGCCTCTCGCCGCAGTTGTGCGATCTTGTTGTGTTTCTGGTTTTCAATATCTTGCAGGTCGCGATCACGATCTCGCGTGATCTTGTCCAAGAATACCGCCACCTGCTGCGGTTCGACGTCCACCGGCTTCCCATGAATCATGACGTCTGATCGGTTTTCAGCTCAGCCAATCCCAACACCCGCCGTGCCGTATTGACCGTGCTATCTTGCAGTGCCTGGTCTGCATCGATGCTGGGGACGATGACAACCGGTGGTATCGGCCGCCGGCGAATCAACGCCTCCAACTGATTTTTCACGCCATGTGCATGTTCCTGATTGAGGATCACCAAATCGGATTGCTCACGAGCCCGCAGCACCGCGTCCCACACTGCGGCCGACTCGGTAGACGGGCAATAGGGCGTTACGCCGGCCAACGCAAAACCCGTCGAAGTCAGCGGATCCCCGATGTAACTTACCTTCAACGACATGCATCACCCCAACCGGTTCAGGATCATGATCGCAATGATCAATCCATAGATGGCGATCCCTTCGGCCAAACCGACCAATACCAAAGTTCGTCCAAACAACTCGGGTTTTTCGGCAATCGCCCCCACCGCCGCGGCACCCACTGCCGCGACTGCGATACCGGCGGCGACGGCAGACAACCCGGCCGCCATTGCCGCAGCCACAAAGCCCCACCTGACCACGGACGCGTCCACGGACGCGGTGGCGGGCGCCGCAATCGCCGCCGGCGGGAAAAAAATCAAACTTGCGTAGATCAACGTCACCATACCGGCCAGCAGCACCGTGGCACCGAGTAGAACCTTGGCTTTCGTCTGCAACATCGAATTACCCCAATGAGCTTGGCTCTGTCGTTATGCTTCTTTCACGGACCGGGCATAATTGGGCAGCCGTAAAGGTTGAAATGGTCTGCCGCCTCCGGCAAAAAAACGTCTGAAGAACTCGAACATCACCAGACGAGTCGTCTGAATTGAAACCACCAGCCCTTCGAGGGCGATGACAACTATGTTCCCAACAATGAAGATCACACTTGTGAGAATCAGGCTGTCCGGCATGGCGCTGAGCGTAATCACCGCGGCGCTCAAACCGCCGTGTGCGAGGGCAAACGCACCCAATCGTGCGAATGAGAGCGTATTGATTGCGAGCTGAAAAACTATCTCAATGAATTCCAACGAGCGGTTCATGCCGTTGCGCAATACACCGGTCAATCCTCCAGTAAGATATCCCGTGATCCCCGCCGCTGAGAAGAACCAAACCAAGGCGATCACCATCAGTATTACGGCGGCCTGCCCGGAAAAACCGAGCGCGGCGCCGCCGCCGTACAAGACGATAATCGGTGCGCCGAACGCCCACCAGCGACCCGCGCTGCCCTGCCAATGTGCCTGCACTCCGGCCAGCAGCATGCTCGATACAATCACTATCCATCCAAACCCGATGGGCAACAAAAGCATCAACATCGGGTCATCCAGGGGCCTGATCCAAATAGCGGTGAGTAGTGATTCATTACAGAAAATCGATCCGAACAGGAGTCCAAAAACAATCGAACTGAAGCCACCTGCAATGAGCAACTCCAACACCGGCAGGCGCTTTCGTGCCAGCCAACCGACCAGCATCAACACTGCCCCGTGGCCAATATCACCGAACATGAATCCGAACATCACCGGCGTAATCACCGCCAACACCGGACTGGGATCCACCTCATTGGCCGCGGGAACGCCAAAACCTCTCACAAACGTCTCGAACCGCTTGATCCAGCGCGGGTTATCGAGCTGCACCGGCGGGTCGCCATGCGCGCTGGCGGACTCCCTGCTGATAAGAAAAGGCACGTCCTTGCGTTGCAGATTCTCTATTATTTCGCCGTAACGCACCGCCGACGCCCATCCTCCGAGCCACACAAAGCGCCGCCCGGTCAGCGAATCGGCCAACACCTCGTTGACCCATCGATGTCGCCCTAACAACCACACATCACCCGCGACCTGCGTGCGCCGATTCAGTTCGTTGAGTTTGGACAGCAATCGATCACGAACGCGCTTTTGTGCTTCGATCATGGCATCGACCTGCCGCAACGCGATGCTGTTGGATCCCTGAATGGTGGGAGGCACGCGTACAAAGCGCATACCGCGGCTGTGAAAACGCCGCTCGAGATCACTCAGCACACCGCCATCGGTAACCCCGACAACCAGCACGCGTTTATCCGCAAACTCATCGTCAGCGCTGGATGTCTTGAGGGGGTAAGCTCGCCCGATAATGTGGCCATCAGCCGCATCGAGGACATCGACGTCGCTTGCTCGTCCCATCGCCAGAAACGGCGGGAATTTTCGTGACCACTTACCGGACGCCAATTCCATATCGAGCTCATCGTCGGGAAGGGCCTGCAAACAGGTTGACAATAGTGAGAGTTCCTCGAGACGGGATGCAACCTCATGCAACCGCTCGGTGATTGGCCGCGCCGCGCGCAGCCAAAGGTCGAGTCTTTGTTCCAAGCCAGGCAGCAATACGCTGGTCGGCAAACTGCGAAAACGCAGCTCTACCGCCTCGACATCCGGCTCCGGCAGGTATAGCTTGATGTCGTCCAATTCGCGCCCCAATGCGAGCAAACGCTCCAGGTGGCGGCCGTCTTGTTCGACCTCGAACGGCGGTTCGGTGCGATCGTACTGCTGAAGCTCGATCACTCCCATTTCCCCCAGTACATCTAAGGCAGTAGACACCGCCTCCCGGTCCACAAGGATATCGATCCAGATCATTTCGACCGGCCGGAACATCTACCCGCCACCCGCCATCCACTCCGCCGCACCCCAGTGACGGGACTGAGCAATCAGCAACGCGCGGCACTTTTCATATTGGAGCAGTTCCAGTAAGCCATAGATTAGAATCACACCGGCATGAAAGGGGTCCCCTCCCAACAGTGAGCGCAGGTCGTTGGCAAGCTGATGTCGCAAGCGCCATTGTACGTTGATGTCAATTAGCTCGCTCCGCGCCGCAAGTTCGCGCAACAACACGATCTGTTGCAGATGATCGCTGACGATGCGACGGATGCGCCGCACAACGTAACGCTCGCGGCCTGTCACTCTCGGGCAGCGCTGCGCGAAATCTGCCATCCATAGATCAAATGCCGCCGTCATCCCGTCCGGGTCATCCTTCTGCCGGATCCTTGGCCCACGGTTGAGCGCGCCCCGGTCCGGTAAATGGGACGCACGGAGGTGACCATCACTGCTGGTTTGCGCGATGCCACCATCCGTAGATGACATCAACAGCCGTGATTGAACCAATTCTGCTCCCTCCCGCAACCAGCCTTTCAATCCCTGCCAACGACCGGGCAGCAGTCGAACAATAGACCCAATCAAGCCCTGCAGGCGGTCAGCAAGCTGGTGCTCGAGGGTAGCTGTATCCGGGGATCGAGGCAGCGCCGCCACCCAATGCCCGAGGCCGCTGGCCCGCATTCTGGCAATCGCATTATCTAAATCGGTGGCAGCGGCCATATACCGCCACGCGGACTCGTCGGGCATCGCTCCAATGCGTGCGCGCGCCCGCGCCTGGGCATCGGCATATTCGAGACTGCGCGCTATACCCATTTCGAATCCCGGCCTTTTAACACAGTGTGATCAAAGACTTAGATTGTGTCCCGAGTCATCTGGCATAACTATGATCCGGATCAAATAGTGGCACCGTCCCAGGTCCTACAATATCTTCCATGACCGTACTCGCGCCCCGCTGCGGCAGACCGGCAGCAGACACGACAGCGGGCGGTTAGCTCACCACAGGCACCATGGTGAAAAAATTAGCAAACCCGATTCAGCAGGTACTCGAAGCGGAACGCGCCGCGGAAGCAGAAATAGCCGCCGCGCAGGCAGCGGCTGAGGCGGCCGTCACCGAGGCGAGACAACAAGCCCCAATCATCCTGCAGCGAAACGAAAACCGCACGCAACGGGCGGTGGAGCGGTATGAAAAGCAACAGTCAAAACTGCGCAAGCTCCAATCCCACGCACTGCGCCAGAAGTTGGCGGCTAAGCTGGCGGGGGAGCAGGCACTACTGGATGCCCACTTCGATCAGGTTGTCGCGGGCATCTTCAAGGATCTCTGGCCGCAGGCCGATCCAAGTTAGATATTGACGAGCCCGGCAAGGATGCTGGCGCCGGGCCTGTATGGATATATTGACGGCGTGTCCCGGGAATCGTCACTCGGTTCAGCGTGTCGTGATCCCTTAAGTAAGTGCCATTCGGGTCTGATCCTACTCGCGTTTGCCGGTTAAGCGACCTTTGCTTCATTCAGACCCGATTTGTGATATTCAAACGCATCGTCTTTGACATCAATTTTGATGTTGTCACCGGCGGCGAATTCTCCGCTCAAAATTTGCTGCGCCAGAGGATTTTCGATCATCGTCTGAATGGCGCGCTTCAATGGCCGCGCACCGTACACCGGATCAAAACCCACCGTCGCCAGCTTGTCGAGTGCGGCTTCGGTGAACTGCAAACCAATCTCGCGGCTCCTTAGTCGATCACGCAGATACTGAACTTGATGTTTCGCGATCTCGCGCAGCTGCTCGCGAGCCAGCGGATGGAACACCACCAAGTCATCCACGCGATTGATGAACTCCGGCCGGAATTGCTGGCTCACGATCTCCATCACCGCGGATTTCATCTGCTCATAATTTTCCTCGCCGGCCAACTCTTGTATCACCTGTGATCCCAGGTTCGATGTCATAATCACGACGGTATTGCGAAAGTCTACGGTGCGCCCGTGGCCATCGGTCAACCGCCCGTCATCGAGCACCTGCAGCAGCACATTGAATACGTCCGGATGGGCCTTCTCCACCTCATCCATGAGAATCACGGAATACGGCTTACGCCGCACCGCCTCGGTGAGATAACCGCCTTCTTCATAGCCAACATACCCGGGAGGCGCACCTATCAACCGCGCGACGGAATGCTTTTCCATAAATTCCGACATGTCGATACGCACCATGGAATCCTCGGTATCGAACAAGAAACTGGCCAAAGCCTTGGACAGTTCGGTCTTGCCGACGCCGGTCGGACCCAGAAACATGAACGACCCGTACGGACGATTGGGGTCGGACAAGCCGGCGCGGGAACGGCGGATGGCGTTGGACACGGCAGCAACCGCCTCCTGTTGACCAACTACGCGCTGATGCAGCTCATCTTCCATACGCAGCAGCTTGTCCCGTTCGCCCTCCATCATCTTCGACACCGGAATTCCGGTCCACTTTGAGACCACTTCGGCGATCTCTTCTTCAGTGACGCTGTTCCGCAACAAGCGTGTTTCCGCCTGCTCGATTTCCTGCGCTGCGGTGAGCTGCTTTTCGAGTTCCGGAATACGTCCGTATTGCAGTTCCGACATGCGAGTCAAATCACCAGCGCGCTGCGCGGTCTCCAGCTCTTGACGCGCCTGTTCCAGGGACTCTTTGATGTGCTGGGCACCCTGGACCGCCGCTTTCTCGGCCTTCCAGATCTCCTCCAGTTCCGAATACTGCCCTTCCAGAGTCGAAATTTCCGATTCCAGGTCGCCAAGGCGTTTTTTCGATGCCTCGTCAGTCTCTTTTTTCAGCGCTTCGCGCTCGATCTTGAGTTGAATCAGGCGCCTATCGAGCTTGTCCATTTCCTCGGGTTTGGAATCGATCTCCATGCGGATACGGCTGGCCGCCTCGTCGACCAGATCGATGGCCTTGTCCGGTAGATTTCTGTCGGTGATGTAACGATGCGACAGCATGGTCGCCGCGACGATTGCGGGATCAGTGATATCGACGCCATGATGAACTTCGTACTTCTCTTTGAGCCCACGTAAGATCGCGATGGTGTCCTCCACATTCGGCTCGTCAACGACCACTTTCTGAAAGCGACGTTCTAACGCCGCGTCTTTTTCAACATACTTGCGGTATTCATCCAAAGTCGTTGCACCAACGCAGTGTAATTCGCCCCGCGCCAACGCCGGCTTTAACATATTCCCCGCATCCATGGCGCCTTCCGCTTTGCCGGCCCCCACCATGGTATGGAGCTCATCGATGAACAAAATGATCTGGCCCTCTTGTTTGGCGAGATCGTTGAGCACCGCCTTGAGGCGTTCTTCGAATTCACCACGGAACTTGGCGCCGGCGATCAACGCGCCCATATCGAGCGCTAACAGGCGTTTGCCCTTGACCCCATCGGGCACCTCGCGGTTGACGATGCGTTGCGCAAGCCCCTCGACGATCGCCGTTTTGCCGACTCCGGGCTCGCCGATAAGGACCGGATTGTTCTTGGTCCGCCGCTGCAACACCTGAATCACACGCCGAATCTCATCATCCCTTCCGATGACGGGATCGAGCTTGCCCTGCTCCGCGCGCTCGGTGACGTCGATGGTGAATTTTTTCAGCGCCTGTCGATGTTCCTCGGCGTTGGGATCGTCGACCTTCTGACCGCCGCGCATGTCATCGATGGCTTTCTCGAGCGCGACCTTAGAAACGCCGGCGTCACGCAGCATATCCCCAAGCGAACCCTTGTCATCAGCGGCTGCGAGGACAAACAGTTCGCTGGAAATATAGGCGTCCTGGCGTTGTTGCGCGAGTTTATCGGTTTGGTTGAGGAGCCGCCCAAGTTCATTGGATATGTGGACCTCGCCCTGTTGCCCCTGCACCTGCGGAAGATGATCCAAGGCATCACCCAAGCTCGAGCGGAGTTTGTTGACGTTGACATCCGCCTGCATCAACAGGTGGCGCACGGTACCGCCTTCCTGATCCAGCAAAGCGGTCAACACGTGCAGGGGCTCTATAATCTGATGGTCACGGCCGACGGCGATACTCTGCGCGTCCGCCAGCGCCATCTGGAATTTAGTGGTGAGTTTGTCCATCCGCATAACGGGCACTCCCAAAGTTTTTTCGGTTAACGACTACATGGGGCGAACTTCGATAAGATTCAAGCGCTTGCGGCACCACGATTAACAAATTCACTGAGTTCCAACAGCGCGTCCTCGTCCTTGGTAGCGGACACATTGATCGCACACGTCGCATTGATCCGCGCCTCGCTGCGCAGGAACAGCGCCAGTATGATGTGGCCAGCGCCGCCAACTCCCGATATGTGCAGCGGCACAATCGGGACATCCGCAAGATGCGCCAGCGCCACGACGCCGCGTTTTAATGCCACGGGACCCTCGCCGGGCGCCTGAATGCGACCTTGGGGAAACACGCCGATCACTTCGCCAACATCCAATGACCGCAGAGCGGCCTGGAACGCCTTCTCCGGCTGACCCGCACGGTCTACCGGAATGCAACCGATGTGCCTGACCAGCCACTTGAGCCACCATCGATTATATTCCTCGGTGGCGATCATAAATCGCAACGGGCGCGAACACGACGCTATCATCAGCAGTGGATCCAAACCGGAAACGTGATTGGCGGCAAGCAGTGCGCCGCCGCTGCCGGGAAGCTGAATAGCATCCGCTTTGAGACGGTGGAACCGATAACAGAAAATGCGGTTCAGGCCGTCTAGCCGATTGAGCCACTTGTTGCCCCAGTCGGCGACATTGGCGCGGTCACAGTGCCCGACCGCCCAGCGCAAAATCGACACCGCGACGATCACAGCAATAAGAATTCCTGCCCAAGTTGCGTAATGGTCTAACAATGGAAATGGACGCCAATCAACCCTTACGGATTTCGAATTGCCCGAAAATCTTGGGTAAATCCTTAAGCGCCACTTTCCCCAACGGCGTTCTGGGCAACTCCTCAACCACTGCATAGCGAACGATCTGGTTGTGACTCGAGACACGCGCATTGAAGTGCTTGATGATCTCTTTCGCCTTCATTTCCTGGTCCGGAGGGTCAACCGCCAGCACCGCCGCAGGCCGCATGTCGACTTCGAGCACACCTGCCTCTTTTAACTCATGATCACGTTCCAGTAACACTTCCAGATCCTCGGGATAAACATTCTTGCCGGACTCGGTAACGATCAAACGCTTGCTGCGCCCGGTGATAACGATTTTGCCGTCCACCAGACGAGCGATGTCGCCGGTCTTGTACCAATCATCTTCCATTGTCTCCCGAGTTTGGATGTCATCGACATATCCCAGCATCACGTTGGGACCGGACACCCAAAGTTCACCAGCGCCATTGATATCGGCTGCATGGATCTTCACGCTCACACCCGGCAATGGCTTACCCACGCTGTCAACCAGCGGGTCGCCCTGTTCTTGCACACTCACCACCGGCGCGCATTCGGTGAGCCCATATCCTTGAATCAATGGCAAACCGAGATCCCGGAAAAACTGGCCTATCTCCGGGTCCAACCGCGAGCCGCCGCTCAACCAGCATTTGATGTCTCCTCCGACCTTCCTGCGAATCGGCCAATTCAAAACGCGCCGCATACGCAATGGAGTGAAACGCAACAATGCCAGGTACGCCCCGAGCGCGATGCCGCCCTCATGGAAGCGCTTTTTCATGTTCAGCATGATATTGCGAAAAAGCCGTGGTACTGCGATTACCAACGTAATCTTCTCGTCAACCATCGCCTCCAGAATCTCATTCGCCGCTAGAACTCGCGGCAAGACTATCGTCGATCCTTGGTATAACGGCAGCAGCATGCCACCGGTCAGTTCCATCGCGTGGGACAGCGGCAACAACGACAAGAACCGGTCCTTGGCGCCGATGTGGATGTCGATGCTGGCGGCAGCGAGCACATTGGACATGATGTTATTGTGGGACAATTTCACCATTTTCGGATTGCCGGTGCTGCCGGAAGTGTATATGCGCACCGCTTCATCGCTCGCTGCGGCAGGCGAGTCACGCGCATCCTCTGATGCATCCAATGCATCATCAAGTTCAATCATCTCGGTGTTATTCAGGCCGCGATCAGGGCCATGATAGAGAATGAGCTTCGGCGCAAGCGCCTGCGCTTGGGTCTTGAGTTCGTCATCGCTGTTCCCGATGTGCAACGGTGCGAGCACCGCGCCCAACTTCCACGCCGCAAACGCGCTTGCCCCCCACTCGGGTCCGTTGGCGCACAAGACACCAATCCGATCTCCGGCTTCGACCCCGAGATTCCGCAGTTTCTTTGCGAGGTTGAGAGAAAAACAGTACACCTGGCGATAGGTATATTCCTCACGCTGACCTTTGCCTACCCGGCGCACCCAAGCCAGATGATTGGCGCGGCTCTGCAGCGCGTCACCGGCCAACGACCATAGATTTTCGGACATGTTCGGGAATTATGTTTCTGTCTTGGCCAAAACCAGCAGTTCGCAAATTCGACCCAATGCCTTGAGTTTCACGACGCACTCAGAGTTTGGCGCCGCCTGGTGAGAAATGCGGGCTAGGCGGGCCGCGCAAAAATCAGCGAGAAATAGCCATTCTCCGGTTCGTAATGACGCTCGACGACCATATCCGCCGCGTCGATAAGTTGTGCCAAACCCGGCACCGTGAATTTGCGGCTGATCTCCGTCAATATGCTTTCTCGCCGGTCGAACTCGACGGTGAGACCCAAGGACTCGATGGGCACCTTTTGAGCCGCTTTCGATATCAGGTGCATCTCAATCCTCGACAATGCCGGATCATAGAACGCATGGTGCTCGAAGGCCCGTAAGTCAAAGGCTGCATCCAGTTCCCTATTTATGACGCGCAGTACATTCAAGTTGAATTGCGCTGTAAGACCGCGTTCATCGTTATAGGCGCGGCGCAAGGTTTCATGGTCCTTAACGCGGTCCGCGCCGAGAAGGAAGCGGTCGTCATCATCCATTTGGCGCCGTACCGCGGAGATCAGTTCCACGGCTTCGTCATGATCGAAGTTGCCGATCGTGCCGCCTAGAAACACGAACAACTTGCTCGCTTGCTGTTCGCCGACACGCTCGTGCTCCAGCCCCGCCTCGTAATCCGCCAACAAGGCGTCGACGGTCAAAGGTGGAAACTGCCGCACCAACCGTCCGCCCGCATCGGCCAAGGCGGTCTCCGACACGTCTATCGGCACATAGCGAAGCGATGGCTGCACGGAGAGAGCGGCCTGCAACAAAAGTTCGGTCTTCTTCGATGATCCGCTCCCCAATTCGACGATTACTTCGGGGCATGCAAGATCCACCACCTCGTCGACCACATCTTCGAGCAGACCATGCTCGACGCGGGTGGGATAATACTCCGGTGTTGCACAGATTTGCTCGAACAGATCCGAGCCGATCTCGTCATAGAAATATTTTGCCGGCAGCATCTTCCTTGCCGCCGTTAAGCCGGCGCGGACATCTTCCGCGAGATTAGATTTCGCGCCGCCTCCCCGCGGTTTGTGAATATTCATGCGGTCCTCTGACGCGGACACGCGCATGGCGGAAGTGGATTTCATGATCGGACATCGCTACCGTCTCAGGTGCTGCGGCGCGGCGCATTTCCCCTGCTGAGCTGTGAGTATCGTTGTGATTTCGAATTCGTTATTATGCGGGCGGAACAATGGTTCATCAAATCTTTTGCGGATACAGCGTCCATGACACCGGCTCAGAATAATATTTCATTGATATCGAGGCAGGACATACAGCGAGCGGTCCAGCAAACCCTGATGGAAGACATCGGTGGTGGTGACCTTACCGCATCACTAATCGATACGGAGCGCATGGTTAACGCAACGCTGCTCAGCCGGCAACGCGCCGTAGTGTGCGGGACCGCATGGTTTGACCAGGTATTTCAGCAATTGGATGCGGAAATTTCCGTGGATTGGCAGGTTCACGACGGCGACAGCGTAGATGAAAATCAAGAGCTCTGTCGTTTAAGGGGTACGGCAACATCGATTCTCACCGGAGAGCGAACCGCACTCAACTGGCTGCAAACGCTGTCCGGCACCGCGACCTTGACGCGCAGCTATGTCGACCGGATCAAGGGCACGTCAACAGTAATCCTGGACACCCGGAAGACCATTCCGGGTCTGCGTCTGGCCCAGAAATATGCCGTTCGCTGCGGCGGCGGGCACAACCATCGCGTCGGACTCTACGATGGCATCTTGATCAAGGAGAACCATCTGCGCAGCAGCGACTCCATCGACTCGGTGCTGGTGCGGGCCCGGGAACAGGCACCCGAAGGAATCATGATCGAGATTGAGGTGGATACACTGCAACAGCTGAAGCAAGTCTTGGATGCGGGAGGCGAACGGGTATTACTCGACAACTTCACTATCGAACAACTGCGTGCGGCGGTATCCATTAACAATGGGCGCGCCAAGCTGGAAGCATCCGGAAATATCAATGTGGATAACGTGCGCGACGTTGCCGCTACCGGTGTCGACTACATCTCCATTGGCGCGTTGACCAAACACCTGCGGGCCATCGACCTCTCTCTGGAATTCACGCAGCGTTAACCCGTATCTTGCACCCGGATCCAGGATGATGGCGCAGGAATCGCGATGGTGCGCCCGGTCCGATATGCGGGTTAACGAGCCTCTTCACGCAATCGTTGACCGGTTTTCGCAGGCAGCCGGAGTGGTTTAATGTCGAAAAAGTTCAGCGGCAAACCGCGGCCCTGGCCGGACGTGATCTCATCATAATCCGGATTGCGACGCACACCCTGTTTGATTCCCTGGCTCAACCTTGCCAACGCAGCGATGATCATTTCATGAAAGTCCGGATCGTATGGCAGCTCGTAAGCGCGCGGCAGCGCGTTGTTGTCGCCAATCGGTTTCACCCAGACGTATATCGCGCCCTTCTCATTGCTGCCCTTTCTCGGTTCGACAATATCTGCCGAGAGTATTCGCATGTTGCCGGGCATATCTTGGCCGGTCGGCCATCCCAGCAACTCATGCAGGGCGAAGTAGCTCATGACCACGGTTAACATCGTCGCGACAATCGCGCCGGCCTTGATCTGCCATGGCCAAGTGGTGCCGACGTTTAGGCTCAACAGCAGCAACGATAAGACCAGAACCAGCGTCACCAAGCCAATGATCGCGGTGATCATAAGAAATACGGTGTCAGCACCTTCGGCGTGCGCCGGATGTCCTTGATTTCGCGATCGCTGGTCACGGTAAACCGAACCACCGTTTTCTCCACATCCTGCGCCTCCAGCACGACCTTATCGACGAAGGCAAGTTTGAATTCCGGGTTGACGCGTTCGACCTTAAGGGTGACCGGAACCGGTTCCCCGCGGACTGATTGATAATAGTACACATTGACAACATATTGACCGGTAATGGTGCCCCTTAGCGTGACGATTTCCTGATTAATGGGATACACCACCGTGCGCCCGTCTATCTCCACGGTGTCGTTGATCTCACCACGGTCGTCCCGGTCCAAATGCATCCATCCCGCATCCCGCTGCAAATATGACACGATCTCGCCGTGTGGATCCTCCACCCAAAGGTCCACATCATCCGCCCGGTCCTCGGGCCAGCTCGCGGTGATAATGAACTCCGCCTTTGGATCCACCACCCCGGTTTTGTTGACCGGATTAACCAACATGATCGCCACTAGGAAAAGAAACGTGAACCCCAACAGGGCGTTGAAAAGGAGATCGGTGAATGGGTCGGTTAGATAACGGTGGTTGTGCACGGCACTAATACCGCTGGATCTCGTTTCCGCTGGCAAGCCGCGGCGCTGCATGGATCTCGGACACCTCGGTTATGCCGGCTATCAACTCATCGGCACCGCGATCGGCGATATGATACTGGATCCCGGCGAGTACGCCGCCGATCAAACCGCACAATGTCGTAAACAACGCGACGCGCATGCCGTCGCTCATCTTCGACAACATCGTCTGTATCGCGGAAATGTCCAGATCCTCTACGGTGGGCACGGACTGAAGCATTAAGATGAATCCAATCACGGTGCCAAGAAGACCGAGCTTAATCATCAAATCCGCGATCAGCCAACCAAGTTGTTGCGGTGACCTAATTCGCTTCGACAATGCGTCCAATAATTGGCTTTGATCGTTTGCGAAAGGGTGGGTTGCTGCTGAATTACTGAGGCGGCGCGCTAGATTGTGAATATGCTCAGTCAACGGTCCGTCCGGCAGCACGGCTGAATATCCAAAGACCACCTCACTGTTTTTCACCACAATCTGCGATTGTTGATCCCGGTCCAACAACTGCGCAATCGTATTGACGTGGTTGATGTGCCTTGACAATCGTAGTATCAACCAGCCTGCATGAATTGACGACATTACAAATACGCCGACAATCACAATGGACAACCTGCTGGCGTCATTTTTGAACAAGATATGGAATAGGCCCTGATGCCAGGCCACCGTCAGGCCGACGGCGACGGCGGTCACAAACAACAACCAGCGAAGTAACAATTGATGGGTAATGTGCATCTTTTCTCGCGGCCTTAGCGCACTGTGAATGCTAATCTGATGTTCTGTTCTTGCCAGCCAAAAAAAGCGTGACGATACTAACACAGGGCCCCTGGTTAGAGTTCCGGGCCAGATGCGAGCGCCGGAGGACCCAATCGGCGTTGGCCGATTCAAGGATCGATCCAGATCACGGATGCCATGCGTCCGCAATCGCGATCACGGCGGTACGAGAAAAACTGGTCGGGCTGGCTGAACGTGCACAGCGATTCGTCGCAGAAACAGTTTTCGATCCCAGCATAACGCAATCGCCGGCACGCCAGCGCGTAAAGGTTCGCCATCCATTTTTGTGCCTGTTCGGCTTGAGTGAAACAGGATTCGAAACCGGGCTGCCCGTCGTACAGCGCGGTTATTACGTCTGCGCCGATTTCAAAAGCCCGTGGTCCGATTGCCGGTCCCAACCATGCGAGCACCTCGGAACGTGCCACCGCAAACTGCTCGAGGGTGTTCTCTAATACGCCGGCCGCCAGCCCGCGCCACCCTACGTGAACGATGCCGACCCGGTTGCCCAAGCGGTCACACAGAAATACAGGCATGCAATCAGCAGTCAACACCGCGCATACCACCCCGGTTCGATCAACAAAGCTGCTATCTGCCCGCGCATTTTGCGCCGTCGCGGTTGCTTTGACGACACGGTTTCCATGCACCTGCGTCAACCACAACGGCTCACCCGGCAAGCCGCCCACGCGGACCAGGCGGCGGCGGTTCTCCGCCACCCTCTGTGTATCGTCACCAACGTGATCAGCAAGATTCAACTCGGCGAAGGCTCCCCCACTGACACCGCCGGCCCGCGTGGTCGTAAACGCGCGCACCCGTTGCGGTGCCGGCCAGCGCGCAGGGATGACCTTCAACCGTTCTGCAGGCATCTTTGGAGCGATGAATTGTGCGCCGCATCCGGCGAATCGTGGCGGGGACGCCGTGCGCACACTGGCGGAATACACCGGTTACCCACCGTGCCGCCTGGTGTCCTCATCCAGCGCCTCGGTAAGCCGCGACATATCCGGCGGCGGCGGTTGTCTCCAATTCAAAGTTTCGCCGGTCACCGGGTGCGCCAGTTCCAGGTCGCTCGCATGCAGCGCTTGACGCCGAAACCCCTGTAAGGCCTCGCGCAACCTGCCGGTCGCATGCGCCGGGATGCGCAGGCGGCCGCCATACACCGGGTCGCCCAACAAGGGAAAGCCTAAATATTTCATGTGCACCCGGATCTGATGCGTGCGGCCGGTATCCAATGCCACGCGCAACAGCGTGTGCGCGCGGAATCTTTGCGCGATGCGAAAATGAGTGAGCGCGGGTTTACCGCGTTCGGTCACGGTCATGCGACGCCGGTCGTGCCGATCCCGGCCGATGGGCTCCTCCACCGTGCCGCCGGAAATCATCACGCCGCACACCAAAGCAAGATATCCTCGCTTCAAGCTGCGCTGGGACAACTGCGCAATCAAACGGTTGCGAGCAATGTCGCTGCGCGCCACCACCAGCAGGCCGGAGGTGTCTTTGTCCAGCCGGTGTACAATGCCGGCCCGCGGTAGCACCGCGAGATTCGGATCTGCGAACAGCAGCGCGTTCAACATCGTGCCGTGGTCGTTACCGGCGCCGGGATGCACCACCAAACCGGCCGGCTTATTGATGACCATCAAATGCTGGTCCTGATACCGCACGTCCAACTCGATGGGTTCCGGGAGCCAATCCGGCACCAGCGCTTCAGGCACTGCAACCTCGATCTGTTCCCCGCCGGTGACCCGGTCCCGCTGCCTGGGCACCTCGTCATCCAACAGCACCAAACCATCGCGCAGCCATTTTTGAATGGAACTTCGCGAGTATTCCGGACACAACTCCGCCAACGCCTTGTCGAGACGCTTTCCGGCGAAATCCTCGGGAATATGAACGGTTATCTGTTTCGCGACGGCACGCAAAGCGCCTTTCCCCTCCCTACAAATCGGGTTATGCTCCGGGCTTATTGTCGGAACTGCAAGTCATGTCTCATGAAGTGGTTTAGAGTATTGTGTTCGGTCTCGATGGCGATCGCTGTTACCGGTGGCTGTGCGAACCTAAAATCCGAGTCGGCTCGCGACGACTGGCCGGTAGAGAAATTCTACAGCGAAGCCACACAAGCCTTAAGTAAAAATCGCTGGGAACTTGCCCTGGAGTTCTATCAGGCCCTCGAAGCACGCTACCCCTATGGTCCGTATACAGACCAGGCGCATATCGACGCCATTTATGCCTATTACAAGAAGGAGGAGCCCGAATCGTCCATCGCCGCGTCGGACCGCTTTATCCGCTTACATCCGGCTCACTCCGGAGTGGCCTACGCGTACTACATGAAGGGCCTCGTCAATTTCAACGAGCATCGCAATTTTCTCGACCGCTGGATGGGGGCGTCGGATGTCAGCGATCGTGACCCACACGCCGCGCGCGAGTCGTTCTTGGCGTTTCGTGAACTCGTTAACCGTTATCCGGAAAGTCCTTACACCGAGAATGCCAGGCAGCGCATGAAACATCTACTCAATATCCTGGCGATGAGCGACATCAACGTAGCCGAGTATTATTTTAAGCGGGGCGCTTATGTCGCCGTGGTGAATCGTTGTAAAAACGTCATTGAAGAGTATCAGCAGACTTACGCGGTCGAAGATGCCCTCGGATTGATGGCGGTGGCCTATCAACGCATGGGAATGAATGAGCTTGCCCAGGATACGTTGCGCGTCCTCAAAATCAATTTCCCCGAAAGCGAGTACATCCCGCAAATCACTGCCGGAAACTACGCAACGCAGCGGGACTCGTGGATGTCCCGCATGTTCAAGCGGCGTCCGGACGACTCCTGAACTGCGAGGTAATCGGGTAGCGCCGGTCGCGCCCAAATGCGCGCTGAGTGATACGCACACCAGGCGCGGCTTGCCTCCTTTTATATTCGTTTGCATCCACCATGGCGGTCACGCGGTAGACAACGTCCGGTGCAAAGCCGGCGGCAATGATTTCCCGGGGCGATTGGTCCTGTTCGATGTAGCGTGCAAGTATGGGATCCAGAATTTCATAAGGCGGTAGTGTGTCTTCATCCTTTTGCTCCGGCGCCAACTCCGCCGAGGGTGGCCGTTCTAATACACGCGCGGGGATAACCGGCGAGATTCTGTTTCGGTAAGCCGCCAATTTATACACCAGCGTTTTAGGCACATCCTTAATCGCCGCGAAACCACCCGCCATATCACCGTACAGCGTGGCATAACCGACCGCCATTTCGCTCTTGTTACCAGTGGTAATGACGATCTTGCCGGTCTTGTTCGAGATCGCCATCAACAACACGCCGCGACAGCGGGCCTGAAGGTTTTCCTCGGTCACATCCATGGGCCGCTTGCCGAAAACCGGATTCAATTGCGCTAAAAAGGCTTCAAACATCGGCTCAATTGAGATGACATGGTACGCAACACCCAGCGCTTCGGCTTCGGACTTCGCATCGGCAATGCTTATATCAGCCGTATAGCGTGACGGCATCATTACCGCCTCCACGTTGCTCGCGCCGAGCGCGTCGACCGTCGCCGCCAGGGTCAGCGCAGAATCAATGCCGCCGGATAGACCGATGACGGCGCCTTTGAATCCGTTTTTGGTCACATAGTCGCGAACGCCGCATACGATCGCCCGGTACACACTTTGCTCCAACGGCTCCTCGGGAACGATGTCGGCTGCACATTGGGTCAAAACCGGACGTGTTGCAAAATCCACCCGCACCAAAGCTTCATCGAAATGCGCACAGCGCTGCGTCAGGACGCCATGCCGATCCACGACGAACGACGCACCGTCGAAGACCAGTTCGTCCTGGCCGCCCACCATATTCACATACACGATCGGCAATGCGTTTTTACGCGCCCGGCGCGACACGATATCGAAACGCTCGCTGGGCCGTTCGATATGAAAAGGTGAAGCGTTGACGTTCACCACCAGGTCTGCCTGCGCGCGTTTGGCCTGCTCAATGGGACCGTCTTGCCATATGTCCTCACAGATGGTGATACCGATGCGGACACCCTCGAGAGATACGACGCAAGGCGCGTCGCCGGGGACAAAATACCGTTTTTCATCGAACACACTGTAATTCGGCAAACACTGCTTGCGGTACGTACCCAACTCCTCGCCGGCATGAATCAACGACGCCGCGTTGTACAGGCGTCCGTCTGCGCGCAGTGGATAGCCCACCACCAGCGCAATGCCTGAGACCGCCGCCCGCACTCGATCCACTTCTAGACGAACGCGCTCAACGAACGCGGGCCGCAGCAGCAGGTCTTCGGGCGGGTAACCGGTGATGGCGAGTTCGGGAAACACCACACAGTGGCACCCCAATTCATCTCGTGCGCGCACGGCAGTTGCGATGATGCGCTCTGCATTACCGGCGAGGTCGCCCACCGTCATATTGACTTGCGCGATCGCGATGGACAGCTTATCAGCCATGAGTACCCTCTTTGCTGTAAATACGAGTGGTGTCCAAGCCTATTGTCAGCGAACTATTCGATTCAATCAAAATCCCCGCCATACGGAATGTTAAACTCGGCCCATGTATACTGAAATAATCGACAGCATTTCAGCGGTTGGCGCCAAGGACTGGGATGCATTGACGGACCATCATAACCCTTTCCTCACTCATGCGTTTTTGTATGGGCTCGAACGCACCGGATGCGTATGCGAGGCCACCGGGTGGTCGCCGCAGCATGTGCTCGCTTATCGTGATTCCTCGCGGCGCGATCTGATTGGTGCTGTGCCGCTGTACCTCAAATTTCACTCCTATGGGGAGTATGTCTTCGACTGGTCGTGGGCCAACGCCTATGATCGTACCGGGCTGGACTATTATCCCAAGTTATTGGTAGCGATTCCCTTCACTCCGGTGACCGGCCCCCGGCTGCTGACGACGGGAACCACGGCCCAGCGCAAGTCGGTATCCGGTGCGCTCATCGAGAAGGTTCACGACCATGCGCGCTCACTGAATGTGTCGTCCCTGCATTGGCTGTTCACCGATGACGAGAGCACTCGCGCGCTCCGTGATCGGGAATTCATGGTCCGCATCGGCAACCAGTTTCACTGGCACAACAACCATTATCAGGATTTCGACCAGTTTTTGACGGCCTTCAATGCCAAGAACCGTAAGAAGACCAAGCGGGAACGGCGCCGGATCAGTGACGCGGGGATACGCATCGAAAAGCTCACTGGCGACGCTTTGACACCGCAGCACTGGAATCTGATGCACCGCTTTTATCGGTCCACGGTTATGAACCATGGTGCATACGCCTATCTCAACCACGATTTCTTCGATTGGTTGGCCGGCGAGATGGCGCCAGCCGTGGTGCTGATTCTCGCCCGGCAAGGATCTCGTTATGTCGCCGGCGCCTTGAATTTCAAAGGCGAGAACGCCCTGTTTGGGCGTTATTGGGGAGCGCTGGAGACCTTCGACGGGTTGCACTTCGAGACCTGCTACCACAGCGCCATCGAATATTGCATCCAGCATCAGTTACAGCGGTTCGAGGCCGGCGCACAAGGCGAACACAAAATAAGCCGTGGATTGGTTCCTACCCAGACGTATTCGCTGCATTGGCTTAGAGATCCACGGTTCGCCAATGCGGTTGCGGAATCCCTGGACCGGGAGACGCAGGAGCTGCATCGTTACACGCAAGTACTGCACTCCCACTCACCGTATCGTCGCGAATATTAAAGAGACATCGCTGACAGTTGCGGGCTGTTCTCGTTGGCCGCACAATATCTCTCCATGACGGCAACCATTCATAGCGCCTTTGTCCCTGCAATCTAAAACCCGCTGGTTCCCCCCAGTCGAACATGCCAGCCCGGAAGGCCTGCTGGCAGTCGGTGGCGATCTGTCCAGTGAACGACTGCTAGAGGCTTACAAACTCGGAATCTTTCCTTGGTACAGCCAAGGACAACCGATACTGTGGTGGTCACCCGACCCGAGAGCCGTGCTCTATCCGCGCAACTTCAAGATTTCCCGCAGCCTGAAGAAAAATCTTCGCAACCGATCATACCGGGTCACCATAGACACCGCATTTGCGCAGGTAATGAACCGCTGCGCCGCTCCGCGCCCCAAAGATCAGGCCGGCGGCACGTGGATCACCCCGGATATGATCACCGCCTATTTGGCGCTGCATGAGTTGGGCTATGCTCATTCGGTGGAGACCTGGAATGACCGCACCTTGGTTGGTGGTTTGTACGGCATCTCACTGGGCGCCGCTTTTTTCGGCGAAAGCATGTTCAGCACACTGACCGACGCTTCAAAAACCGCATTGGTGCACCTGGTGCACCTCGTACAGCAGTGGAATTTTCATTTTATTGACTGCCAGGTTCCGTCCCCGCATGTGATGCGTCTCGGCGCGGAACCGGTGCCCCGGGTGCACTTTTTGAGAGAACTGGATACCGCGTTGCATGCACCGGACCGGATCGGCAGGTGGCAGTTCCCTCCCGATATGGCGATCACGCGGCCATGACCAAGTCACAGGCATCCATCAAGCTGTACGTGTCAACACCCCACGCTTGCCCCTACCTGACTGCGGAGGAAGCCACCACGCTGATCATCGATCCGGAACTGAAGGTTACCGACCGGCTGTTCACCCAGCTGTCGCGTCACGGATTCCGGCGCAGTGGAGACATGATCTACAGACCTCAATGTGCGCAGTGCGATGCTTGTATTTCCGTACGTATCCCGGTCAACGAATTCGCGGCAACGCGCAGTCAGCGGCGCAACTGGCGGCGCAATCGAGATATTCAAGTGATCGAGACCGCGGCGGAGTTCGATGACGAACAATTCGGTCTTTATCTTCGCTATCAGCGAAATCGCCACCCCGACAGTACGATGTGCGATCCGGATCCCGAAAAATACTACAAATTCCTGGCCAGCGACGTCACCGACACACGCTTTTATGAAATGCGCGTGCACGATCGACTGCTGGGAGTCGCCGTCGCTGACTGCTTTGCCGACGGATTATCCGCCGTGTATACGTTCTTTGACCCGGCGCACTCATCCCGTGGGTTGGGAACCTACGCGATCTTGTGGCAAATTCAACATACCAAACAAATATCCCGTCCTTGGGTATACCTCGGATACTGGATCGAAGACTGCCGTAAGATGTCTTATAAGACCGGATTTAAACCGGCGGAGGGATTCAAGAACGGCGCCTGGGTGCGTTTATCCGAGCGGTGAGTAATCATTGAAGCCCTTTACGGCCCAACTGCGTTCCGGCATCATACAGCCCGCCCGATCATGATCGAATACTTTCAAACATAAAGCACGACCAACTGTGGCCAAAGAAGATCATATTGAAATGGAAGGCACCGTGGTAGAAACGTTGCCGAACACGCAATTTCGCGTGGAATTGGAGAACGGACACGTCGTCACCGCTCACATCTCCGGCAAGATGCGTAAACACTATATTCGCATCTTGCGTGGCGATCAGGTGACGGTGCAACTGACGCCCTACGATCTCAGCAAAGGACGCATTGTCTACCGCAGCCGTTGATCGGGATCGGTGGCGCAATGTGCGCGCGGGAATCCCTGCAATCGTCATTTGTGCCGTCCTGTCATCGCTAGGCACCGCACCGCTTCGGGCCGGGGAAGCGGAAGTCGTCGACGCCAAGGCCCGTTGTAGCCAGCGCGTGTGCACGATATCAGCAACGGTGCGCCATGACGACACCGGCTGGGACCACTACGCCAACCACTGGCGGGTATTAACCCCCGGGGGCAAGGAAATCGCCATTCGAGTCTTACATCATCCCCACGAGAACGAACAACCGTTTACCCGCAGCCTCGGCCAGGTCCGCATCCCGCCCGGTATCGATCATGTATTGATCGAGGCCCATGACAGTGTGCATGACTACGGTGGACGGCGCTTCACGCTCCCGCTGCCGGAGTAGTCCGACTATCGCACCGCGCCATGTCGGCGGGATTGGAATAAAATCCCACCCAACCCGTCTTGACACTCAAGGCATCCACGCGAAACACCCATGAATCCCTTTCATTTCGTGCGTCATAGTGAGATCAGAAAGCGGCTGTCGGCAATCAGGCCACGATTGTATCGCACCGCTTTTGCTTGGACCCATGACCGGGACCTGGCCGAAGACCTCACCCACGATACACTCGTAAAAGCGCTGCAGGGGGCGCGACATCTGCGTGATCTCAAGGCATTGGATGCGTGGTTGTTTCGCATCATGACGAATTGCCGGCACGACCACTTTCGCAAACAAGCAGCCACCGATGACATCGACAATCATGAGTTGATTGATGAGCACACGCCGGAAACCCAAAGCGGGGAGCGGGAGCTGATCCGCATGGTGCGCGACGCCGTCCAAGCGCTGCCCGAAACCCATCGCCAAACCTTGACGCTCGTCGACTTGGAAGGATTCTCTTACGTCGAAACCGCGTCGATCCTGGGGGTGCCGGTGGGCACTGTCATGAGCCGCTTGTCGCGTGCCCGCGCACGATTGCGGGGAATCCTGACCGCGGCCGACCCGGGCGCTCAAAGTACGTCGAATACGGCACGCATCCGGAGAATAAAGTGACTGAGACAGATAAGATTTCGGACGAAATGCTCAACGCATTCATCGATCACGAATTGTCCGACGACGACATGATGCAGATCTACATGACAATGTCGAAAGACGCCGACCTGCGCGCTCACGTATGTGAGTTACGCGCAACCCGTGATCTGGTGCGCAGCGCCTATCGGGTTACGTCACCGTTAGGCAAGACCCAGCGGCTGCCCTCAAGGGCGCCGACATGGGGATTGGCGGCGGCGGTGGCGTTACTATCGACAGGGGGATTACTGGGCTGGCTGGCCCATCCCCTCTGGCAACCGCCGGCTACGTCGGCGCTGGTGGCGGGCGTGGACGATCCATCGGCATCGAGAATCAGGGTCGTGTTTCATGCCAGTCGCAACGACGCGGACGCGTTTGCCCAGATTCTGGATGAAGCGGAGACCCTGCTCCGCGCCAACCACGGCGGCCGTGCCGCCAACCTGGTGCGGATCGTCGCCAACGGCGAGGGCCTGTACCTGTTGAGCGCCCGCACTTCGCCGTTCAAAAACCGGATTCAGCGGCTCAATGCGCAGCACAAAAACCACGTGGTATTTGCAGGGTGCTCCCAGACCCGCAAACGTATGAAGCGGGAACGCGGCGAAAGCATTGAACTATTACCCGAGGTATTCATGGTGAATTCCGGGGTGATCGAACTGCTCGAACTGCAGGAGCAAGGTTGGCGGTACATGCCGATCTGACCGTCTCGCTCGTGCGGGGAATAATATTACCGCCCACCACGTCTCATATCACCGAGTGCGGAATAATCGCCGCAACTCAACATGACGCGCGACGCGCGTATTAAAACTGGTTTAATTGTTCTCGAGGAGGGAGCATTGATGAAGAATCTTAGACTTTCCGCAGGCCTGGCGATCGCGATGCTGTTGATGCTGGCTGGTTTTCAGAGCCCCGCGTTCGCGGATGCCAAACACAAGCTGGTGATCCAGGTGAGCACCGACGATGTACGCACCCAAAACATCGCCTTGAACAACGCGGTCAACCTGCAAAAGGCGCTGGGCGATGACATCGAGATCGAAATCGTCGCCTACGGGCCGGGGCTGAGCCTGTTGACGCCCAAGAGCCCGGTATCCAAAAGGGTACCGGATCTCGCGCTGTACGAAAACATCACCTTCAGCGCGTG
>CAMYKK010000018.1:43838-46047 GCA_947258975.1 uncultured Gammaproteobacteria bacterium | reverse complement strand
AAAAGCGGCAAGGACGTAACCCTGGTCGAGGGCGTGCAAGTCGTCCCGGCAGGCGTGCTGCGTATCATGGAGCTCCAGGAACAGGGTTGGACCTACGTCAGGCCATAACCCCATATAAGTATTACGCAACACAACGCGCACGGCTCACGGCCGTGCGCTTTTTTTTTTGGGTGCGATGGCGGACATCGGGTCTTGATTTGGCGCCGTCCGCGTTACTGGATATAATCCCGGTTACTGTGTGTATATACAGCGCCACGTCGTGCAAAAGCTGACCTTACGTCAGACCCAGGTGTTGGATCTCATCCGTGAGTGCCTCGACAATACCGGAATACCGCCGACGCGGGCCGAAATTGCCCGACAGCTCGGGTTCCGCTCACCCAATGCCGCCGAAGATCATCTGCGCGCCCTGGCGCGCAAGGGCGCCATCACCCTGATACCTGGGGCGTCCCGCGGCATCCGCTTGGTCGAACGTCACGGACAGTCGCGGGGTTTGCCGATCGTCGGACGGGTCGCCGCCGGCAATCCGATCCTCTCCGAGCAACACATCGAGGATTATCTGGACGTCCGCGGGGACGTGTTCCGCCCGCGCGCCGATTATCTGCTGCGGGTGTTCGGCATGAGTATGCGGGAGGCCGGTATCATCGATGGCGACCTGCTGGCGGTACACCGCACCCAGGATGTCACCAGCGGGCAGATCGTAGTGGCCCGGGTGAACGAGGAGGTGACCGTCAAGCGCTACCGGCACCGGGGCCATCAGGTCTACCTGCTACCGGACAACCCGGAGTTCGCGACGATTTTAGTGGACCTGCGTCACCACGTATTGGAAATCGAGGGACTCGGTGTCGGTGTGGTACGCAGAGGCAAATCTCTGTAAACACCAAAGCCCCTGTGGGAGCGGCTTCCAGCCGCGATACTGATCGGCAACACGGCGCGCGACCGCACGATCCGTCACCATCATCCGGGATCCCAAGTGCGAATATGGGCTAGACTCTACTGCCGTGCGCATTTTACTCATCGTCACTGCCGCGACGGCGCTGTTGTTGCTGGCGGCCTACTTTTGCATCGTCAGCATGCCCGCTGGAGACGGACGGCGCCCGACGGCGCCGCGGCCAATTGACACGGTTGATCTGCAGCGTCATGTGCACGCGCTCGCCGTTTCCATCGGCGAGCGCCACGCCGAGAAACTTCAGCAGTTGAATCAAGTCGCCGATTACATCGTCACGCAGTTCGAACACGCGGGATTGACCGTAAGCCATCAAGTGTATTCCGCATACGGCACGCAGTTTCGCAACGTGGTAGCGAAACTCAGCGGTGAGACCGATGACATTATCGTTATCGGCGCGCATTACGATTCCGTCGCCGGATCTCCCGGCGCCAACGACAACGCCAGCGGCGTGGCCGCGTTGTTGGAACTCGCAGCGCTCAATGCCGGCGAACGATTCCACCGAACCGTTCATTTCGTGGCGTTCGCCAATGAAGAGCTGCCGCATGGTGGCACCGATGCAATGGGCAGTCTCGCGTATGCAGATAGGGCAACGCAAAACGGGGAAAAAATTACTGCCATGATCTCCTTGGAGACGATCGGGTACTACACGGATGAATCCCATTCACAAAACTACCCGGCACCGTTGACGTGGTTGTATCCCGATACGGGTAACTTCGTAGCGTTTATCGGCAACCTGCGCTCCCGTCAACTGGTGCGCGCCGCCATCGCAAGCTTCCGCAGTCATGCCACGATCGCCTCGGAGGGCATCGCCGCGCCGGAACTGTTGCGCGACATTGGCCGCTCGGACCACGCTTCCTTCTGGCGGCACGGTTACCCTGCGATCATGGTGACCGACACCGCTCCGTTTCGCTACCCCTACTACCACACCCCACAAGACACCCCCGATAAGATCGACTTCCCCCGCCTCGCGCGAGTTACAGCGGGGATGAACCATGTAATCCGGGATCTGGCCGCCGTGTTATCCTTCCCGCATTGACTAACGTTTCACTGACAACCGTTAATGGGCCATCGATTATCCAAGATTTACACCCGTACCGGGGATAAAGGCACCACCGGCCTTGCCGACGGAAGTCGCGTGGATAAAGATCACGCACGGGTGGAGGCGATGGGCGCGGTGGATGAGTTGAACAGCGCCATCGGTGTACTGTTGACGGAAACCCTGAACGATCCGGTCCGGGAGTGCCTGCTATCCATCCAACATAC
>CAMYKK010000018.1:0-43792 GCA_947258975.1 uncultured Gammaproteobacteria bacterium | reverse complement strand
TTTCAATGCACAACTCGAACCCTTGAAAGAATTTATTCTCCCGGGCGGCAGCCGCGCGGCCGCACAATGCCATGTCGCGCGTGGTGTCTGCCGCCGCGCTGAACGACGCCTGGTCACATTGGCCAAACAATCGGAGGACGTCTCACCGGTCTCCCGCCAATTTCTAAACCGGCTTTCAGATCTGTTATTCGTGTTGGCGCGGGATCTGAACCGTGCCGCCGGGCACCCGGACGTGCTCTGGTCTCGCGATTAACCAAGTGGGGCAAACGGGGACAGGCCCGAATAGCACTTACTTAAGGGACCACGACACGCTGCACCGAGTGACCATTCCCGGGACACGCCGTCAATACCTCCATATAGGCTCGGCGCCAGCATCCTTGCTGGCGACGGACCCGGAAATTCTCCCTCAATTCAGCACTTTTTAGCCTCTGAGTGTCATTCCGGACACACCCCGCACTTCGGGGTCTGTCCCCCTCCCCCATCTGGTACATATCGTTCAATCCGAACGAGCACGATCGATCAGCCGGCAGACCTGTTCTGCGCCTTGCACCAGCCGCGGGGTCTGGCGGTTGATGAGATCGGCATCGACGATAAAAACTCGATCTGTTTTCGCCGCTTTGAGGTCCTTCATCGTCAACCATTGCGCGCGAACCTGATTTACGTTGGGAACCGTCGAACTAATCAGAATTACTTCCGCGTCGCGCTTCATGACGTCTTCGACACTGACCGTCGGAACCAGTAGTCGGTACTCGCCAAAAATATTATCGCCCCCACACAATCTCAATAGCTCACTGATCATGTGCTCGCCGTTTATGGTCATCAATGGCCGCTGGGAGAGCTGATAAAAAACCGACATCGAAGACTTCCATGCGTACCGGTCTCGCAGTGAGGCGACTTGTCGCCGAAAACGAGACGATCGACTCGATCCCTGCCGCGGATATCCGGAAATCTGACCGAACACGGACAATAAGCGTTCGACGTCCGCGAACCGCCGCGGCTCGGTAGCGAACACGCGGATACCGAGGTGCTCGAGACGATCGACCACGCGGCGCCCATTACCGCTAAGCCATGCAATCACCAAATCCGGCTGCAGGTCCAAAACGCGCTCGAAATCCACGCCCAGGGCATTGGCGACTTTCGGCAAGGCCAACGCATCCGCCGGATAATCGCTGTGCTCCGAAACCGCGACTACCCGGGACCCGGCGCCCGCGGCAAACAGCAGCTCGGTAAGGTTCGGTGCGAGACTGATGATTCGTTGCGGCGGCTTGGTGAACTCGAAGTTTTGCCCCCGGTCATCAACGACCACAACGGCCATCGCAGCACCCCACGTCGTGATGCCGATGCAAGCGCCGATCAGGATGCGCGCGCGCATTCGGGCCCGGTGGCTCATGCACGCGTCCGCCAGCCGGCACGGCATTGACGGCGGTACTCGTCCCAATCGAAATGCGGCCCTGGATCCGTCTTGCGCATCGGTGCGATATCGCAATGGCCCACCAACTGCGCGTCGCTAATTCCCGGATACACGGCAATCAGCAATCGCGTCAGTTGTATCAAGGTCTCGTATTGCGCCGCCGCGAACGGCTGGTCCTCGGTCCCCTCCAATTCAATGCCTACGGAAAAATCGTTGACGTCACAACGGCCGCGAAACTCGGACGCGCCCGCATGCCACGCACGCATATTCGTGGGCACGAACTGAGTCAACTCACCGCCTCTACGGATAAGAAAATGTGCTGATACCTTGAGGCCTTGAATTTCGTGAAAGTACGGATGCCGCGACGTGTCGAGGCAATTGCAAAAGAATGCCTCGATATCATCACTACCAAATTGACAAGGCGGCAAACTGATGCAGTGAATCACGATAACATCGACTTCGGCGCCTGCGGGACGCGCGTCACAGTTTGGCGACGGGACGAAGCGGGCCTCCTGTATCAATCCGGTATCCAGATTTACACGCACACCACCCCGCAAGGTCGATTGGTAAGAACGCCGTGCTGGAACGCAACCCCTAGCCAGCTGTGGGTTGCGTGAAGTGCAAGTACGGGCGCTTGCGATCGAGCCACGGCCGGGATAGTCCCGCCCCTGGTGTTGCCAAGCAATCTGTAGCATCGATATCGTTATGTCCTGGGTTAGACGTCGCGGCTGTACGCGGTGTATCGCCAAAGACACGGGCGGCGCAGCTTGATGCAATATTCGGGATGGTTCATCCAGGCGACACGGTGCAAGCGTATACCGCCTGCGATGCACACCCTACCGTTTAACGAGTAAAACGTCGCGGTCATCCCCGAATATCCGCCAATTATCGCGTCAATTGCAGCGTGTTTCATCAGACGAACGGTTTGTTTGTAACGACGCCCAAAGCGCGTTCGCTGCCGTGAGTAAAGTACCATTAACTGAATTAGCCAGTGGGCGGAACACGTTATGTCCCCCGAATCAGTATCCCGCTTCGTGCGGCGTTATCCGGGTGTCCAAGGATTCTATTTCATCAATCGCAATGCGGATTTAGGTTTCATTCGCCCCGCGGACTCCAAACCCGTCAAAGAGACATTTCCACAGTTGCATGATCGCAAGTTCATGCGCAAGCACCCCACCTTTGTTTCCGAACTGGAGGTATTCCTGCGCGACCTGCAGGAACTGTCTCATGTTTATTTGCACAGCGCCGAAAATGGTATGGAGCTCGGCTATATCCTTCCCGTCGACGACAACAATCACGAGTGGCAATCCGCAACACTGATGGTGCATAACAAGACCATTGACGCCATACGCCTGGATCAAGATGCCAAACAACAGGGCAACGTAGTGGACTCGTTACCGCTAACTCTCGGCATTGAGGAACTGCACGGCGCGTGCAGCGTCCACCGTGGATTACATTATCTGGCCAATCACGTGGACGTCAACAACGCCCGCGTGTATTTTCCGGTCCTGTTCTTCCAGCCCACACACTCCCCCCCCGACAGCGACACCAGCTTGCGGGTGATTGACCTGCTCTGGCAAAGCTCGAAAAACGAGAGCGGCCCAACGGCCCGTCGTAACTTGATCTTCAATGTCCTCCGCCGCAACCTCGAGGTGCGCGGCGCCCTGGCTCGCGACAAGCACCCCCTAGTTGAGGCCGAAAGCTTAGATCCGTTGCTGACGGCACGTGAGCTGACGGGGACCGACGACCTGCTGACTCCGCAGTAATCCATCGCAAAATACGACCTTGGGACCGTGCCCCCGCCGGTACCGTAATGCACGCCATCGGGTGGATCGTCCAACCGGCCAGGGGCCTGGCCATTCGCTCCGCAGCGCGGCTGCGATAGGCTATCCTAGCCGCCATCGCTTGATCTATGTCACGGAAGTTGAAAAACACATGCGCTATACAGCTTTGTCTGGGGTGGACAGCCTCGTAAGAAGTAACAGAAAATCCAGGGGTTACGGCTGTTTACGCTTCACGCCTCCGGTTTGCGCACACGGTGACAGGACGACGACGCGGCCTTTTAGCGCGTGCCGCGGTCATCGCGGCGATTGGGCGCATATAATATTGGGATGTATCATGTCTGCGGGACTCCGGGAATCAGGGTAAGCGGGACCGCGTGAAAATGTAAGACTTGTAATTCGGTCATGGGGCCGGTTTCTCCACGATGCAGGGAAATCAGTCACAAGCTGACGATTACCCCAGCCAGAAGTCTCTGCGTTTCCCATATCTTAGTGGGTCTTTGACTTCAGCGGTGTAGAGTTAAGAGAGATTGTCCGCCGGCGCCAAGACCGCGGGTTGGCGAAATAGGTGGCAAAAAGGCAATAACGAGAAAATGCGTATTTCGAGATCAACAGTATGGATTCTTGCCTGTGTCATCGCGCTGGCGGCGGCACCGGACGGCTGGTTGGCGGACGCCCAAGCCCAGGTAGGTCTACGTGGCGACGCGGCAGCCGGAAGCCGTGATGCGAAACCCAAGAATGAGCTGTGCTTGGGATGTCATGGTTACGAGGGTTTTGGTGTTCCCACGGGAGAGCCCGGTAAGCAGTCCATGCGCAAGCTATATGTCTCGCCGGAATTGTTCAAACAAAGCGTGCACTCGCGGCGTGCTTGCGTGGATTGCCACTGGGACATCGTGCAAATTCCGCACCGTAGAAACGAGAAAAGAGACGCCGTGAACTGCTTGAACTGTCATCTAGACACGATGGCGACGCAAAACGAGAACGGAGTGAAGGAATACAAACGGGTCGATGTGGTGGTTGACAAGATCAAGAGCTACATGGGCTCCGTTCATGCGCGGCCCAGCAAGCAAGACCTCGCTGAACCCAACGCGTATTGTTCCGATTGTCATAATCCCCACACCTTCGCGCCCCTGGGTACCAAGGCCCGTTGGGATTTTCGATTACAGATACCCGAGGTGTGCGGAAAGTGTCACGCAGACGTGGCAAAGACTTACATGACATCGGTGCACGGGAGGGAAGTAACGCAGGAACGCAATCCGAATGCCGCCGTTTGCGTCGATTGCCACACAACCCATGAAATCGAATCGCCCGGACTCGATACGACCAAACTGACCATAACCGCTAATTGTGGAAACTGCCATGGCCAACAACTGAAAACCTATACCGGCACGTATCATGGGCAAGTTACCACACTGGGTTATGCCTACACCGCAAAATGCTACGACTGCCATGGACATCACCAGATTCAGCGGGTGAATGACGAGGCGTCGAGGATGCATCTAGACAACCGCCTGGAAACCTGCCGCACGTGCCACGCGAACGCGACGAAGGGATTCGTAAGCTTTCACCCACACGGCAATACCGCCGACTTCAGCCGTTATCCGTTTATGTGGATCGCATCCAAATTCATGATCGGGCTGCTGGCCGGGGTATTTGCCTTCTTTTGGTTGCACTCCGCACTATGGTTTTACCGCGAATACAAAGACCGCAAGGAAGGCAAGAGCGCGCCCCATATTCAAACGGATAAACTGCCCGACGCGAGCGGGCGGTACATCAAGCGCTGGAGCCTAGCATGGCGAATCTCGCATCTGTTGCTGGCGCTGGCGGTGATGACGTTGGTACTCACGGGCACCTCTGCGCTGTTCGCGGAGAGTGCCTGGGCACAGACGGTCATGAAATCGATCGGCGGACCGAAAATTGCGGCGCTGCTGCACCGCATGGCGGCGCTGACCTTCATCACCTTGTTTTTCGGACACTTGATTTTCTTTGCCTATCACATCATTAAAACCCGTAACACGTGGAAGTGGTTTGGCCCTAATTCCCTGGTGCCCAATCTCGATGACCTCAATCAAGCGGCGGCCATGTTCAAGTGGTTCTTCGGCTTGGCGCCGCGCCCGGTGTTTGACCGCTGGGCTTATTGGGAGAAATTTGACTACTGGGCACCCTTCTGGGGCATGGCGATCATCGGCATCAGCGGCGCTATGCTGTGGTTTCCGTCGGTAACCGCCTCGGTGTTGCCCGGCTGGGTGTTCAATGTGGCGACCATCGTGCACGGCGAGGAGGCGTTCCTGGCTGCAGTGTTCTTGTTCTCGGTGCATTTCTTCAATGTCCATTTCCGGCCGGATAAACTGCCACAGGACATCGTTATGTTCACCGGCGTGATGCCGCTGGAGGAATACAAGCACGAACACACCCTGGAATACCAGCGCTTACTGGAACGCGGCGAACTGGAAAATTACCTGGTGGACGCGCCGTCGCGGCCCATGACGCTTGGGTCCAAGATTTTAGGCGCCACCCTGATCCTCGTCGGGCTGACGCTGCTGGTCTTGGTCTTGGTTGGCTTCTGGGAGAATGTGGTGATGGCATGATCCCTAATCCTTGGCTGACTGCTGGAGAATTACCGGGCTACCGAGTGGCGGAAATCAACCTATCGAACGCAGTGCGAGACGAAGTTGGAGGGTTACCGCAGTGGCCGGCGGCGGCTGATGAAGTTATTGCGACACGCTCTTTCGTTGTGCGATGATGATCGACGCTCAACACAATTTTTCAAAGTTGGGTTCGAGTTATGGATTGTCATGCGGCATGTTTGAACCTCGAGGTTATTCAATGAAACATCTTGCTTTATTTGCCTGCTTATCACTGCTGTTGGCCGGTTGCGCCGACGAACAAGAAACAAAAACTGTGCAACCCGATGTCAACGCCGGCAAGGCTTTGGCCGCGGCCCACTGCGCGGGATGCCATGGGCTGGACGGCAAAGGGGTTGCGCCCGGTATTCCGCATTTGGCGGCACAGGTGGATGGGTATCTGTACGCATCTTTGCTCGCTTACAGAGAGGGAAAACGCACCCACGCCGCACTGCGCGATATGGCGAAACAATTGCGCACGCAAGAGATGCACGATATCGTCGCCTTTTACTCCACCCTGCCGCGGCTCGAGGCACTGACGGATAAAAAAGACTTCACGCTGTCGCCCTATGAACGGGGTAAGGCGGCGAGCGAGTCCTGTGCCAGATGCCACGGCGCAGACGGCAATGCCACCGCACCTGGGATGCCGAGTCTGGCGGGCCAGCAACCGCGTTATTTCGTGTCCGCCCTGCAGGCCTATCTGCATGGCACACGCAACATCGCCACCATGGAAACCATGCTGCGTGGAATGAGCAAGATTGAGATGGAAAACCTGGCCATCTATTACGCATCCCAGACCCCGGTCCGACGCGGCAGACCTGCGGTCGGCAACCCGGTTGCCGGCGAGCCGCTTACCGCCCGCTGTGGCGGTTGCCATGGCGCTAAGGGGGTGAGCCACGACGCCACGACGCCGACGCTTGCGGGACAGGATGCACAATATCTGGTGAGCGCCATCAAATCCTACCGGGACCAGACCCGGGTCCACGACATCATGCTCGATGACAACACCGATCAGGAAATCGCCGACATCGCCGCGTTTTACGCAACGCAAGAATCCCAAGCAGCGGAATCCGGTCCCATAACGGTGCGCGAGTTGTCCGCAAAATGCGACCGTTGTCACGCTCCCGGTATCGACAATCCCGCGATGGCGATTCCGAAGATCCACGGACAGAATAGAGACTACCTGATTAGGGCATTGCGGGCATATCGCGACGGCAAACGCGGCAGTTCGCTGATGCACAACATGAGCTTACCCTACAGTGAGGCCATCATAGAAAGTGTCGCTTCCCTGTATGCCAATCAGGACCCAAGATAAGCCGGGTTCGATCTTCGTATCAAGCGCGGGCGCCACGATCAGGATCGATTCCGAGCGCGTTGATGCGTTAAGTCGGCGCAAGCTGAAGTTTGCCGGTGGTGCCGACGCCCAGTGGTTCGCAATCTGATCGACTGAATGGGCACCCTAAAGCATGTGCCCGCTTGCCGCGTCATCCAACGTTGTTGGCTGTGATCCGCCGCCGGCACTTTACGTGGGGACATTCATGGGAACGTATCCGGTACCGGCTTCAGCCGGCCACAGTAGCGTCCATCCCAGGAGAACGCACTGGCACGGATATGCTAGTAATAACGACCGGAGTATAGCGGCTGGAGCTTTGGTTCGTTGGGTAACTAACCGCCGCGGAGTGTGAAATCATGAAGACTATGGCATGGATAATCGGATTAACGGCCGCGATCTCAATTTTCTATGGGCAGCTGACCCGTGGCGCGAACACGGCCCCCACCGGGCAGGAGACCGCATCCTCCGCAACGACGGAGACGGGGAAACCTCCCATGCCGCAGGTCGTCGCGCAGTGCGCAACCTGTCACGGTGAGGACGGCGTCAGTGACACCCGTTATGTCCCACATCTCGCCGGGCAACGCAGGGGCTACTTGATGATTCAGTTGCGGGCATTTCGTGACAACACCCGAAACAATCCCGGCATGCACGCGGTAGTAAGGCCTCTCAGTGAATCCGCAATCGAAGACACCGCCGCATACTACTGGGCTCAGGGACAGGTCAAGCGTTCGAACACCGACGGCGGATCTTCTGTCAACCTGGATCAAAAGCTGACCGAGTTGGTTGAGAAATGCGACCGGTGCCACGAACCGAACGAATTCAATAAAGATGCCATTCAACAGTACCCGATCTTAGCGGGACAAAGACGGGAGTATCTCGCCCACGAGATGCGTGATTTTCAGAGCAAGCATATGCGCGAAAACGCCATGATGTACGCCATGACCGACTTGCTCGCCGGCGAGGAGGTCGACAAGCTGGCAACGTATTATGAGACTCGCCGCTCCACAATGCGCGTGGGTCGCCACTAAACGTTCGCGATCCGACCCTCGCACATCACCATCTATGGGAGCGCGATGACAGATCCCGTGGGAGCGGCATCCTGCCGCGATCGTCGCGATACTGGTCCATCCACAGCAGCAGATCAGCGGGGAAGTCATGTCACGCCCACGGTCGGCAAGGTCATGGTTTACATCGATGCCAAACTGGTGCCGGCGGTCGGAGTCGAACCAACGACCTGCCGATTACGAATCGGCTGCTCTACCAACTGAGCTACGCCGGCGTGTTAGGCCCTCATTAGAGACCGCCGCGCATTATTGTCGCCGCGAGGATGTTCTTCAAGCTTTTTCTGTGCGCTTCGCCGGCATCGAGCCGGTCGTGGGAGGCGGTGGAATCAGGCCGGCCGATCCTTGGACTGCCGCTGTCTGATGCGTACGATGACATCCACGCCGTCAAGTTCGGTGTCTGCCGGCAATGGCGGCAGTTCGTGCAACGCCACACCCACGGCATCGATGTCCGTGAGTTCACCGGTGCCGCTATCGTAGAAATGATGATGCGGTTGGGTGTTGGAATCGTAGAAGACCTTGCCCGGTTCAACGAACACCTGCCGCACCAGTCCCTTGGCCACGAACAGACCCAAGGTGTTGTAAACCGTGGCCTTGGAGACCTCGGCATCGTCCTCGTTCACGCGCGCATACACGTCCTCTGCGCAGAAGTGCGCGGGTCCGGCGAATAAGGTGCCGGCGATCTTCACCCGCTGCGAAGTCGGCGTAATCTGGCGTCTACGCAGCAGCTCAGTGATCTGTGCGGGTTGCATCATTTGAAATTTCATGCCCATTGCAAAATTATAGACTTAGAATAGTTCTAAGTCTAACCAGGGGGCGAGTCATGCAGATCATCGCCATGTATGGTCAACGGGTGGACCGGATGCCGCCGGGGCGATTCGTGCGAGAGGTCGAGCGGTGGCCGACCTGATCGACTTGAGTTGGCCACAAACAGCGCTAAACTGTAAGAATGCACGCCATATATGACGAATCCAGCCCTGAAATGTGCCGTTGTCCTTCATACAAAAAGTGCTTCTCATCTGCCAATAAATACCGTTTGTCTGTTTTTAGTCGCCTTTTATCGGCCATGTTCAAAATCTTGTGCTAGCTTGTATGCATAGGGCGAGAAATCAGATGCGAGCGCACATTAAAGGATTCACCTTGATCGAACTGATGATCGTGATCAGCATAGTGGGGGTACTCATGGCCTTGGCGGTTCCGAACTTTCGTGACTTCGTGCGCCGCAACCGGCTGGCCACGCAATCCAACGAATTTATCGCCGCGGTGCAACAGACCCGCACCGAAGCGGTTCGACGCAACCACAACGTCTCCCTGCGTGCCACCGACGCCAGCGACAACGCCAATGAGTGGGGCGCAGGCTGGGGGATCATCGACTTACTCGCCACGCCGACGACGCTGCGCGAAGCACCTTCCCTACCCGGGTCACTCGCGCTCGACAGCAGTGTCAACAATGTGAACATCGTCACGTTCAATTCGAACGGGTTTCTGACTACTGATGCCGAAGTGTTTCGGCTATGCGATCCGGAAAAATCCGGCCGCCGCATTGAGATCACGGTAGTCGGCCACACCACTCACACCACCATCGAGTGCGACTAATGACCCACCCTGTTGACCAGCGCCAAAACCAGACCGGCTACACGCTGCTCGAGGTGCTGGTGTCGTTTTTCGTGCTGTCGATCGGCCTTCTAGGCCTGGCGACGCTGCAGGGGGTGACCCTGCAAGGTAACAACAAGTCCTTCAACCGCTCCATCGCCATGGTCCAGGCCTACGACATGGCCGACCGCATGCGCGCCAACCTGGCCGGGATTCGCGCCGGTGCCTATGACAGCCTGCCGGTCTCCGGCAGCGTGGACAGTACCTGTCTTGCCGCCGGGTGCACCGCTGCCCAGTTGGCAGCCATCGATGGCGACCAGTGGTCCGATGAGCTTGCCGAAAAACTGCCGAGCGGTGAAGGTGCGGTCACCGTCCTCGCGGTTGCGGCGACCCTCACCGCGCCCATCTTCCAGATCGACGTCGGCTGGTTGGAGATCGGCACCAGTCTCCAGGGCACGCTCGACTCCGGGGAAAAAGAAAAGATCGCACAGGAGTGCGACGACACCCTCACCGGCACCGGGTTGACGTGTTTTCGCTTGGAGTTCTCGCCATGAGCCGCACGCAACGGATGCCGCAGCGCGGTTTCTCGATCGCCGAGCTGATGGTTGCGATCGCCATCGGCATGTTTCTGATCACCGGTTTGGTGGGCATGTATATCGCCGGCAAGACCAGCTACAACACCAACGAGGCCATGTCGCGCACCCAGGAGAACGCCCGCTTTTCAACGGACATCTTGACCCGCTACCTGCGGCTTGCCGATTACCGGCCGGACAATGAGGACGAGCAGCTGGCGTTGCTGCAGCCCATCACCGACGCGGTGGACGGTTGCATCGCGGGCACGGACTGCGGCGTCGGATTCGCGGGCAACGCCGATCTGGGCACCGGCATAACCTTGGAACCCGGCTCCTATGCCATCCATGTGAAATACACCGCGCCGTACGCCGGGCTCAGGGACTGCGCCGGCGGCGTACTGGTCAAGAACGAAGCCGTCACGGCAACCTTCTTTGTGGGACGCGCAGCTGCCGGCGACCCTTTGTCGCTGTATTGCGGAAGCCGCGGTAATGACCCCCAACCTCTGATCCAAGGCGTCAGTGACCTCAAGCTTGATTACGGCATCCTCACCGGCGCCGGCACCATCCGCTACACCGATCACGAATCGTCGTCGGACAAACTGCCCGACGCGGCGGAGTGGCCGAGTGTCCTCGCGCTGCGGGTGCTGGTAACCGTGGAAGCGGGGGACGAAACCCTCGCCGCCAAGGCCAAGGAGCAAGTTGCGAACCGTCCCGACCGGCAGTTCCAAGCCACCGTGCAACTGCGGAATCGACTGCTATGAATACGAGATCCAACACGCGCCGGCGTCAACCGGCCAAGCCAATCATCGGACCGCGGCGCCAGCAAGGCGTGGTGATGGCGGTCGCGCTCATTATGCTGTTGATGTTGACCATCATCGGCGTAACGTCGATGTCGTCGGGCAACCTGCAGGAAGTGATGGCGCGCAACATGCTCGACCGCAACTACGCCTTCCAGGCCGGAGAGTCGGGGCTTCGCGACGCCGAGATCGACGTGGAGAACAACATGACCGCAGGCACCAACTTCGACACATCGTGCACCAATGGCCTGTGCCTGCCGCCCGCTTCCACTGCCGATCCCCCGGTTTGGGAAACCATTAATTGGGACAGTGCATCGCTCACACGGGATTTCGGCGAATTTACCGGCGGCACAGACTATAAAAATGCCTTGGTGCCGAATCTGGCCGCCGTGCCGAAGTACATCATCGAGTACAACGATATTGCATGCGATCCCACGGTCCCCGGCGAGGAACTGGGCACCGCGGTCAAGTTCGACAAATACCGGATTACGTCACAGGCGGCAGGACGCAGTAACGTCGCCCGGATACGCCTGCAGAGCACGTATCGCAAACGCAACGGGCGCTGCTGAACAGGTAACACAGATCAACTAGGTGGGTAGTGCTATGAAAATCACAGCAACATTCTCCAAGCGGACAGCGATTCACAACCGGCTGGCTTCCGGCATCTCGGGCATCGTCCTGGGCGCGGTTGCGGCATCCATGGCGTTGGCGCCGTTTGCGGGCAGCCAGCTTGCCCACGCCGCCGGCGAATCAATGGCCGATTTTTTCGCGACCCCCATAGACAGCGCGTTTTCCGCGCCGCCATTGGCGATGTTGACCTTGTCCAACGACCATCAGCTCTATTACAAGGCCTACGACGATTATTCGGACTTAAATGGCGATGGGGCCCTCGATCTTACCTACAACCATGCCATCGATTACTACGGGTATTTCGATTACGCCAAGTGTTATTCGTACAACGGCAGCGGCTATTTCGAACCGCAGGCGGAAACCACCGACAAGTACTGCGACGCGGTCAGCGGCGATTGGAGCGGCAACTTTCTCAACTGGGCCGCCATGCACCGCATGGATATCGTGCGCAAGGTGTTATACGGCGGCAAACGCCACACCGACGACGACGATCCGGCTCTGACCGTACTCGAGCGCGTGTTTCTGCCCAACGACGCCCACAGCTCGGCAAAGTACTACAACGGGCCCGATATCGCGAAGCTCACGCCGTTCGATCCGCCCCACGCCGGTTCCAGCAGCCCACCGGCGGCGGAAGACCAGGGGATTACCATCTGCAACACCACGCATGTCGGCAATCCCGGCAGTGATCTCTATTCCCAGGACGTCAACACCAACAGCTACCCACCGCTGATGCGGGTTGCGCAGGGGAACTTCTCTTTGTGGAACGGCAACGAGCGCTGGCAGTGCCGTTGGAGCCAAGAACAAAGCTCCGCCACCAATGCCAACGTCCCCGCGCTGTCCGGCATCTTTGCCCATAGCAACCCGCCATCGAAAGATTCCGTGGCAAGCGGCGGAGACGGGTTGGCGCTGTCGGGCGGCGCCGGACCGGACTTCATCGTCCGCGTGCGCGCCTGTGTCGACGATCTGATCGGCACCGAGAATTGCCGCTCGTATCCCGGGTCGGGCGCCCCCATCCTCAAACCGGCGGGACTGCTGCAAGATTTCGGCGGCGACAACAGCATTCGCTTCGGCTTGGTCACCGGCAGTTATGAGAAGAACCTGTCCGGCGGGGTGCTGCGCAAGAACGTGGTCTCCATCGATGACGAGATCAGCGTCACGAGCGGTCAGTTTTTGAATGCGGACGGCATCATCAAGACCCTCAACACCTTCCGCATCTATGGGTACAATTTCCGGCGCGGTCATTATCTCGACAGCTTGACGGACGGCGGCGACCAGTGCACGTTCGGGCTGAGCAACTTTCCGGAGGGCCAGTGCAGCAACTGGGGCAATCCGCAGACGGAGATCTTCTTGGAAGGCATCCGCTACCTGAGCGGTAAGAGCAGCCGCATCGCCGCTTATCAAGCCGATGACAACGACTACATCCACGGGCTCACCACCGCGTCGTGGGATAACTCCGGCCTCATCACCGAGGACAACGCCTGCGCCACGCTGAACATCGTCAGCTTCAACGCCAGTTACGCGTCCAAAGACAGCGGCACGTTACCAGATATGCCAGATATGGACACCGCCGCGACAAACCGCACAAACGCGATCGGTAACTCATTGCAAGAAGGTATCAGCGGCAACGATTTTTTCATCGGTGAGAACGGCGTCGACAACAACCAGTTGTGCACCAGCAAGACCATCAGCGACTTTGCCGACGCCGCCGGCATCTGCCCCGAGGCGCCGCGGGTCGGCGGCTCCTACAAGATCTCCGGCCTGGCCTACGAGGCGCATATCACCGATCAGTACACCGGGATCGACGGCAACCAGGTGATCGACACCTACGGCGTCACCTTGTCGCCTTCCACACCGCGTATCATCGTCAACGTGCCCAACAGCGACAGTGTCGTGGGGATACTGCCGGCCTGCGTCAATTACAATCCGATCACCTCGTTCGGTGACCCTCAAGGCAGCTGCACGCTGGTCGACTTCAAGGTCGTCAGCCAGAGCACGACCAGCGGCAAATTCTACGTCAACTGGGAAGACAGCGAGGCCGGCGGCGATTACGACCAGGACATGTGGGGCACCATCGAATACGCGGTGGACACCGCCACCAACGAGATCACCGTCACCACCGACGTGCATGCGAAATCGACCCCGCACCCGATGGGCTTTGGCTACGTCATCGCCGGTACCGTCAATCAAGACGGCTTTCACGCCCATTCGGGTATCAATGATTTCCGGTATCCCGACCGCGCCGGCGGTAGCGGCGTGGCGCAGACCGATGCCACCGGGGTGCCGGGGTGCCCCAATGACGACAACCCGTCGTTCTGCGGCGCCCCCTCCAGCGTCGTCGGATTTGGGCCGGATTTGGACGCGCCGCTTCCGGCGGGTGTTCCCATCCCCGCAAGCTCGCACACCTATGACATCGGCAATGAGATCGCCGGCATCCTCGAGCTGCCGCTGTATTACGCCGCCAAGTGGGGGTCATTCAAGAACCTGAACGGCGGCGCTACCCCGGTGCCGGATCTACAGGAAGAGTGGGACGAAAAGAACAATTTCGATCCCACCGACAACACGCCGGACGGGGTCCCCGATAAATATTTCCTGGTGAGCAATCCAACCCAGCTGGTCAACTCCATCACCCGCGTGTTCGAGGACCTGTTATCCAAATCACCGGCATCCGGTGCGGCGGCGGCGGTGGTCTCCAGCAGCTCGGTAGGATTTGGCGCCGCGTTCCAGGCCCAGTATCAACCGGAATATCAAGACGCGAACTTCAACACGGTGCGCTGGATCGGGGACGTCAAGGCGATCTTCATCGACGATTTCGGCCTGCTGCGCGAGGACAGCGGCCAGAAAGGGGTCCTGGAAGGCTATCAGACCGACCAGGTCGTTGAGTTCGAGTACGACCCGACTACCGAAACCACCAAGCTGATACGTTTTGAAAGCGCGGAAGACGATGAGTTCGTGGGAACCGGAAATAACACGAAAGTCGCTCTCGAACTATTCGAACCCCTCTGGAGTGCCGGTGAAGAACTCAAGAAACTGACCGACGTCACCACCCAGCGCAGCTATGACACGCCGGCATCAGCCGGCCGTCACATCTTGACGTGGATGGACGCGGGCAACGAACCCAATGGCACGGTCCAAGATCCCGCGGAGATCCACGACTTCACGGCAAGCTCGGTCACAACGACCAATTTCGGCTTCTTCGGCGTCGCCAGCCAGGCCGAGGCGGAGAATATCGTCAACTTCGTTCGCGGTGACGACACCATCACCGGCTTTCGCAACCGCACCGCCGATTTCGGCAATGGCTTGGAAACCTGGCGGATTGCGGACATCGTGCACTCGCCGCCGCTGGCGGTGGGCCCACCCATGGATAATTTCGACATCATCCAGGGCGATCCCACCTACGGGGATTACAAGGACCAATACAAAGACCGCCGGCTGGTCGTCATCACAGGCAGCAACGGCGGCCTCATCCAGGCCTTTAACGGCGGTTTTTTCGACGAGGCCAGCCGTGAGTACAAGACCACCGCCCCGTCAAGCGAGGGAACGCATCCGCTCGGCTCCGAACTGTGGGCCTACGCGCCGATGAACCTGCTGCCGCATCTGCAATGGCTGGCGGACCCGAGCTATTCCCACGTGTACTACGTCGACGGCAAGCCCCAGGCGTTTGACGCCAAGATCTTCGCCGACGACAGCGTGCATCCCGGTGGCTGGGGCACGGTGCTGGTGGTCGGCATGCGCCTGGGCGGCGGCCCCTTCGAGATCGATCACGATCAGGACCCGGCCACCGATACCTTGGTCATGCGCTCGGCCTATGTGGTGATGGACATCACTAATCCGGAAGATCCGCCGAAGTTGCTGGCGGAGATTGTCGATACCGGAACCACGGCCGACCCGGACGGCAAGCTCGGTTTCACCACCAGCACGCCGGACATCATCTTTCGCCGCGACAGCACGGATACGAAGGAGATTAACACGTGGTTTCTGGCCTTCGGCTCCGGGCCGACCGATCTCAGCAATTACACCAGCACCCAATCGGCCCACCTGTTCAACTACAATCTCAAGGCGAAGAAGATGCGCAACGGCTGGCCGGTGGATCTGGCCGACGCCTTTGGCGCCAGTCCCGATCCCGACGACGTCGCGTTCATCACCAACAGTTTCGTGGGCGATGTCACCGGCGCCGACTTCGACATCTTTCAACCCGCCGACAACTTTCTCGAGAACGAGAAATACCGCACCGACGCCTGGTATTTCGGCGTCACCAGCGGCGATCCGGACGTGCCGGCCGGCAGGCTCTACCGTTGGAAGCGGATCAACGGCGCGGCGAACCCCCCCAATAGCCTCAAGCTGTTGCTCGATCCCGACGATGCGTCAGATGCGACAGACCAGCGCCCCAATCAGGCGTTCTTGAATGCGCCAACGCTCAGCCGCGACGACAACAACCGCATCTGGGTATATGCGGGCACCGGGCGTTACGAGGCCAAGGACGACAAGCTCAGCGACCATCAGCAGTCCTTCTACGGCATCAAGGAACCGGTCAATAACAGCGGCAACATCAACTACGCGGAGGTGGACCGCGACGACCTGCTCGACGTGTCGGACATAAACGTCGCAGTCGACGATGACAACGATGGCGACGGCGTGATCAAACTCAAGAGCAGCGGCGGCAATGTCGTGTTTGGCACCGAAACTATCGAAACCTTCAAGGAACTGGAGGAGTACATCGAGGACAATAAAGCCGGCTGGTTGCACGAATTGGTGCAGGCGGGTGGCGATATTCCCAGCACCCGGAACGTGAGCCGGGCCGCAGTGACCGGTGGGGTATTGGCCTATGCCGATTTCACCCCCTCCGAGGAGCTGTGCGAGCCCCTGGGCGAGAGCGCCGTCAACATCGTGTACTACAAGACCGGCACCGGGCATCCTGACCCGCTGGCACCGTCACTGGTGGATGATTTCGGTTGGGCCGGGACGCGCACGAAGACCACGGCCGGGCGGGCCATGGAGCCGGGGTTCCACGAGGGCAGTGGGTCCGGCAAGAGCATCGTAAGCCTCCGCTGGAGCGGCAGCACCCTCGCCACCGGACGGGAAGAGATCAATCTGACCGGGGAGCCGGGGACGCGCACCTCGTGGCACGAGATCTTGATCGATGAGTAGTCATAGACCTTGGTGGGGGCAATGCCGATGAAAACGCAATCCCGCGGTATCACCCTGATCGAGCTGATGGTCGTGCTGATAGTGCTGTCGATCCTGGTCAGCTTCGCGCTGCCGACATACTTTGATCAGGTACGCCGCACCCGCCGCGCGGATGCCATGACGGGACTGACGGAATTGGCGAACCTGCAGGAACGTTTCTACACCCAGAACTTCCGCTACGCGCCCAATGAAACGAGCCTCGGGCACGCCGGTAATTCACCCGATCAGTATTACAATCTCAGCGTCAGCGGCTCGGCAACCGGCTATACGCTCAACGCGTTGGCCAACGCCCCGCAGGATAAAGACACCGGTTGCACCACCATGACCCTGCGCAGCACCGGGTCGAAAACACCGGATGGCTGCTGGAGACGCTGACGCAAACATGGGGCCCGCTGTCGACGCGGGCCCTATTTCCCATTGCTGCTCCCCGCGTCACTCTCCTGTGGGAGCGGCTTTCAGCCGCGATCGCCGTGACACTTGTCCCAGGGCTAAACTTTCACTCTCCGCTGCGCTGCTCAATAACCAAACGGGTGCGACAACGTTAAGGCCGATCCCATTGCATCTTCCGGCACGACATCACGAAGCCTTGTCGACGGGCGCTTCGCCGCGCAACTCCGGCGGCAGTGAGAAGGAGATATTTTCCGCCGCGCCGTGCACCGAGGTCACCGCCTCGCCGCCCCACTGCTCCAAACGGTGTATGACATTCTGTACCAGCAGCTCCGGGGCCGAGGCGCCGGCGGTCACACCGACCCGCGCCTTTCCCCGCAGCCATTCGCGTTGAATGTCTTCGGCGCCGTCGATCAGATAGGCCGGAACACCGTTCTGCTCTGCAATCTCCCGCAGCCGGTTGGAATTTGAGCTGTTCCGGGAACCGACCACCAGCACCACATCCGACTCGGCGGCCAGCGCCTTGACTGCGTCCTGGCGGTTCTGCGTGGCGTAGCAGATGTCATCCCGGCGCGGTCCTTGGATGCGCGGGAACCGCTGCCTCAATGCGTTCACGATCTTCGTGGTGTCGTCCACGGACAGCGTCGTCTGGGTGACATAAGTCAGCTGATCCGGATTGCTCACTTCGATGCGAGCCACGTCTTGCTCATTTTCTACCAGGTGCATCCCGTCCCGCGCCTGACCCATAGTGCCCTCCACCTCGGGATGTCCGGCATGACCGATAAGGATGCACTCCATACCCCGCGCGCGATACCGTGACACCTCCGCATGAACTTTGGTCACCAGGGGACAAGTCGCGTCAAACACCTTCAAATCACGTCGCGCCGCTTGCTCGCGGACCTGCTGCGACACGCCGTGTGCGCTGAAGATCACGATTTCTCCGTCCGGGACTTCGGAAATCTCATCGACAAACACGGCGCCCTTGTTGCGCAGGCTATCGACAACGAAGCGGTTGTGAACCACTTCGTGGCGCACGTAAATCGGTGCGCCATAGATCTCCAGGGCACGCTCAACGATATCGATAGCGCGATCTACTCCGGCACAAAAACCACGCGGATTGGCAAGCAGGATATGCATATCACGAGTGTAAAGTTAAACCTATCGGGTTTAAAGCCGAATGATCGATCGCGTCGCGGCTAAAAGCCGCTCCCACAAAACCCTCCAACATCACACCTTCACTGTGGGAGCGGCATTTTGCCGCGAAGATCGTGACAGAATGTCACTCCCACATTTATTGATTGCACTCCCACCTATCGAACATAAAACTGTCATTCTGAGTGAAACGAAGAATCTCACCGTGTTAAACCAGGGTGACGACTTCGATAGAGTAAGATCCTTTACTGCGACTCCGCGCCTCGGGATGACTTATAAAGATCGGTACACCTTCTACCTCTCGATGACTACGTCGATGATCTCTACCTCAAAAATACAGTCCCGCCCCACGAGGGGGTGATTGAAATCCACCTCCACATCCTGGCCGTGCAACCCACGGATGGTACCCAACACCTCCTCGCCATTGGGCAGATCGAAGGCCACGATATGGCCTTTTTCGAGCTTCATGTCGTCCGCGAAATCCCTCCGCGCCATGGTCAAGACCTTATCGTCATCGTGCACGCCGAATACGAATTCCTGCGCCGGAATGTTGAAGCATGCGCGCACGCCCGGTAACAGGCCGAACAAACGTTGCTCGAGCCCATCCACAAGGGTTTGATCACCAATCATGAACTGCAGCGGATCATCACGATCCGCGGACTCAACGATCTGACCGTCGGCAAGCGACAATGTGAATTCCAATGACACCTTGGAACCCACTGCCACCGGATGTGTGCTCAATTAGCTTGTCCTCGCCCGCAGCAAGTGTATGCCCAACACATCCAAGACCAATAAAACAGCCCCGATGGTGATTGCCGAATCGGCGATGTTGAACGCCGGCCAGTGCCAATCCCGGTAGAACCAATGAATAAAATCGACGACATAACCCCGGTGAACGCGGTCAATGACGTTGCCGATGGCACCGCCCAGGATCAGGGCGAAGGCCACCGCGCTCTGCACTTCGTGGGTGTTGAGGCGGCGCAACATGGAGATCAGCAGCACCGACACTATCGCCGCGACCCCGATAAAAAACGCGTTCTGCCAACCGCCGGCGTCACGCAGGAATCCAAACGCCGCGCCGGTGTTGTAGACCAGCGTCAAATCGAAGAAACCGGACACGATGACCACCGGTGGTTGGCCGAACAGGAATTTCACCGCTAACCATTTGGTCAACTGGTCAAGGGCGATCACCGCGACGGACAACCACAGCCAGTGAAGCATCAGGCGAACTTTCTCAGTTCACCGGGCCCCTCGACGTTACCGACACAACGTTCGCAGAGTTCCGGGTGATCCGGGTTCGCGCCGACATCGGGGCGCCGATGCCAGCAGCGTATACATTTCGTGTTCGGTGACGGCTGCACGTCGACGCGCACGCCGTTGCCGGTCTGTTCCCCGCGCTCCGCCCCGGTCACCCCGGGTTGCACGCTGGCCGAGGAGGTAATAAAGATGAAGCGCAATTCGTCTTCGAGCTTACGCAGCGCTTGATAGTCACCGTCGTTGCAATAGACGGTCACGTCGGCGTCGAGGCTCGAGCCGATATCACCCGCCACGCGCAACGCCTCCAGTTCGCGGCTGACTTCCTGCCGCACGCGAATCACGTCGTCCCAGTATTGCTCGCCCATCTCGCCTTGATTCAACTCGATCTGCGGCCAGTCCTCATACCACGACGTCAGCAACACTGAGGCCGCACGCTCTCCGGGCATGTGCTGCCAGATCTCCTCGGCGGTGAAGGTCAGAATCGGCGCCAGCCAGCGTACCAACGCCTCGAGGATGTGATACATCGTGGTTTGCGCCGAACGCCGCGGGATGCTGTCGGCGGGCAAGGTATACAGGCGATCCTTGAGCACATCCAGATAAAATCCGCCCATCTCCACCACGCAGAATTGATGCAGCTTTTGATAGATCAAATGAAAGTTGTAATCGTCATACGCGCGCACAATCTGTCGCTGCAGGCCGCGGGCCTGATGCAGCGCCCATTGATCCAACACCAACATCTGCTCGGGGGCCACCGCCTTCCCGCTGTCGAATCCTGCCAAATTGCCCAGTAAATAGCGCGCGGTGTTACGTATGCGGCGGTAAGAATCGGCCATGCGTTTGAGGATCTCATCGGAGATGCTCATCTCGCCGCGATAGTCGGTGGCCGCCACCCACAGCCGCAGGATGTCCGCGCCCAAGGTCTTGATCACTTTCTGCGGAGCGATGACGTTGCCGCGCGACTTCGACATCTTCTTGCCCTCGGCGTCCACCGTAAACCCATGGGTCAACACCCCCTTGTACGGCGCCTTGCCGGTCATGGCGACCGCGGTCATGATGCTGGACTGAAACCAGCCACGGTGCTGGTCCGAACCTTCCAAATACAGGTCCGCGGGCGCGGAGAGGTCGCGCCGCCGGGTCAAGATCGTGTCGTGGGTGACGCCCGAATCGAACCAGACATCCAAGATGTCGCTGAGCTTGTCGTAATTGCTCGCGTCCGATCCCAACAGGTCTGCGTCGTCCATGTCGAACCAGGCGTCAATGCCCTTACGTTCTATGCGCAGCGCCACTTCCTCTAGGATCTGCTGGGTGTGCGGATGCAGCTCGCCGCTGCGGCGGTCGAGATACAGGGTGATCGGCGTACCCCAGGTCCGCTGCCGCGAGATGCACCAGTCGGGGCGGTTTTCCACCATGCCCGCGATACGCGCCTGCCCCCAATCCGGATGCCAATGCACCTTTTCTATTTCTGCCAGCACCCCCGCACGCAACTTCTTTTTGTCCATGCTGATGAACCACTGCGCGGTGGAGCGGAACACAATCGGCTCTTTGTGCCGCCAGCAGTTGGGGTAACTGTGTGCAAAGGGCTCGACGTGCAGCAGCGCCCCCTGCTCGCGCAACACCTCGACCACATGGTCATTGGCCTTGAACACGAACTCTCCGGCGAATAACGGCGTATCCGGAAGGAACTTGCCGTCCGGTCCCACCGGATTGTCAACCGGCAGCCCGTACTGTTGTCCGACGACGAAATCTTCCTGACCGTGGCCCGGCGCGGTGTGTACGGCGCCGGTGCCGGACTCGGTAGTCACGTGATCACCCAGAATGATGGGCACCTCACGGGCATAGAATGGATGACGCACGGTGGCGTGTTCCAGGGCATCCCCCCGGCAACGGGCAACGATGTCATACGACTCCACGCCAAAGCGCTGCACCGATGCGGACGCCAGCGCCTCGGCGAGCAGCAGGCGTTCCGGCCGGCCGTCACCACGGTCGAAACGCACCAGCACGTAGTCGAACCCGGCGTGCACCGCCACCGCCCGATTGGCGGGCAGGGTCCACGGGGTGGTGGTCCAGATCACCACGCTGACCGGTCCGGCGCCGGCACCGCCGGGCGCGGCGTCCATGCGGCTGAGAAACTCGGTCTCGTCCACCACCGGAAACCGTACATCGATGGCCGGTGAGGTACGGTCGAAGTACTCGACCTCCGCCTCGGCGAGTGCCGAACCGCAATGCGTACACCAGTATACGGGCATCAACCCCTGGTAGATGTGACCACCGGCGATGATCTTCGCCAGGGCGCGTACGGTGTTGGCCTCGGTCGCCGGGTCCATGGTCAGATAGGGACGCTGCCAATCGCCGACCACGCCAAGGCGGACAAAATCTTTGCGCTGGTTGTCGATCTGCCGCTCCGCGTACGCGCGGCACGCCTTGCGAAACGCCTGCTTGTCGATCTTGGCTCCGGCCTTGCCGACCTTCTTCTCGACCTCCATCTCGATCGGCAAGCCGTGGCAGTCCCAACCCGGCACATAGGGTGCGTCGAAGCCGCTCAAGGTCCGCGATTTTACGATGATGTCCTTGAGTACCTTGTTGACCGCGTGGCCAATATGGATGTCACCGTTGGCATAGGGGGGGCCGTCGTGGAGCACGAACTTCGGCTTGCCGGCGCCGGCCTGGCGCAGGCACCGGTAAAGATCGATCTTTTCCCATGCCGCGAGGATATTCGGCTCCCGCTGGGCGAGATTCGCCCTCATGGGAAACTTGGTAGCGGGTAAATTGATCGTATGCTTATAGTCCATCAACGGAACACCATTTCATACCTATAAAAAATCAGACGGTTCAATGGAAATAAATCGTATCAAACGATCATGAACATTGCGCCATGTGGGACCGGAAATAACCGCGCGCGCGGTGTACGTCCCGTTCGATTTGCACCTTGAGCTCGTCGAAACTCGCGAACCGTTGTTCATCGCGCAGTTTGTACTGGAACCGCACCGCCACCCAGTGGCCATAGATTTCCCGGTCGAAGTCGAACAAGTGTACTTCCAATAGCGTGCGCGTGCCGCCCACCGTAGGCCGGTTGCCGAGATTGGCGACGCCGGTGAGCGGCGCGTGGTCGATGCCGCGCACCGTCACCGCATACACTCCGGTGAGCGGGGACCTGCGGCGATTGAGATGGATATTGGCGGTGGGGAATCCCCAGTCCCGTCCGCGCTTGTCACCGTGGGCCACCTTGCCGAATATTTCATAAGGACGCCCCAGCAACCGCGCGGCCGCGTCCAGCTCGCCCACCTGCAACGCGGCGCGCACATTGGTGCTGCTGACCCGCTCGCCGTCCAACTCCAGGGTTGCGGTGCGATCGACACGAAATCCATATCCCTCGCCGGCAGCCTGCAACGCCGCGAAATCTCCGGCCCGCCCCCTGCCGAAACGAAAATCATCACCCACTACCAGATAACGGACGCCCAAGCCGTCCACCAGCACGGCGCGCACAAAGTCATCGGCGGACATTTCCGCCAATGCCCGCCCAAACCGCACACACAAAACGCGATCCACCCCATAAGCCGCCAATAAATCGTACTTTTCACGGAATGTCGTCAAGCGCGGCGGCAAATTCGGCACCGCAAAATACTCCAGCGGTTGCGGCTCGAACACGATCACCGTCGACGGGATGTTGAGGACCGCCTGCTGCCGCTGCAGCTGACGGATCACCGCCTGATGGCCGCGATGCACGCCGTCGAAATTACCGATCGTCGCGACACAGCCGCGATGGCGCGGTTCCAGGTTTTGTAAGCCGCGAATAAGTTCCATGACTCATAGTGTCCGAGCAGCACTCATGGTGCCGCCCATTAAGGCATCACATTAATTCAAGACTGCGGATTTACGATCGCGCGTCGTACCCGCCGCCCGGGTCCTGCCCATTGTCCCCGGCAGGACGATGCGCAACGATTACGCCCAGTCCGGATCCAGTTCCTCGATTATCTCGCTGAGCGGACGCCGGCCGGAGAATCCGGAGGTGTAGTCATGAAAATAACCGATCCTGAGTTCCGGGTATTTCCAACACAGATATCCGTCGCCGGTATCGAAGTCCACCAGCCATAGACCCTGTACCACCAGGCCCAGCCGTTCCATTTTCCTCACCCAGCACTTGACCACCGTCTCGTATTCCTTTTCCACCGCCACCATGCGGGGATCCGTCGCCAGCATATTCTCCAACCGGCGCTTGATGGGTTCCAGCTTTTTATGCGCATCGTGCGTGATCCGGCGCACCAATGGGAACAATTCGTTGGCCTCATCCAAGGTAACGATGCGCGGTTCCTCGAGGGAGCCGATCTGGGTGATTTGTGGGGCGTTGACGGCCACGATGCCTACTCGATCCCGGTCCTGCTCAATAGCAACTGTTTCGGTCTAATACCAAGGGCAAATATTACACTAAAATACACCAGCGCTCCGGCCGCCACCCAACCACCCAGGCGTACGACCCGATCGGCCAGATCCGTGTGGATCCAGGAGTCCAGATCACCCGCGCCCCACCACAAGACGCCGCCCATCACCACACCCGCCGCCGCCACGCGCGTAAAATAGGCAAACCAACCCGCCCGCGGTGCGTGGATACCCTGCTTGCGCAGCAACCGATACAACAGCCCGGCGTTGATCCACGCGGCCAACGATATCGCCAGCGCGAGACCGACGTGCGCCATAGGTTTGATCAACAGCAGACTCAACACGATATTCGTGGCCATGGCCACGACCGCCACCCGCATCGGCGTCTTGGTGTCCTGCCGCGCGAAGAACCCGGGCGCCAACACCTTGACCAGCACGAATCCCAGCAAGCCCACGGCAAACGCGATCAGGCTCTGGGACATCATGCGCACATCGTCCGACGTGGTCGCACCGTATTGAAACAACGTCGTCACCATCGGCCCGGCCAGGGTGATCAACCCGACGCTCGCGGGCACACCGATCAAGAACACCCACCGCAAAGACCAGTCCATGAGCTGCGAGAACGCCTGGGGCTCGCCCCGCGCGTGCAGCCGGGAGAGACTCGGCAGAATCACCGTGGCGAGGGCAATACCAAACACCCCCAGGGGAAACTCCATCACGCGATCGGAGTAATACAACCACGAGATGCTGCCGGTGACAAGTAACGACGCCAACAGGGTATTCACCAACAAATTGATCTGCGCCACCGACACGCTGAAGATCGCCGGCAACATCAGCCGGAACACCCGGCTCACCCCCTCGTTGCGCGGGCGGACTTGCGGAAACGGGAGATATCCCACCCGCCGCAGAAACGGCACCTGGAAAACCAATTGCATCACCCCGGCGATCAGCACCCCGAGCGACAGACCGATGGCCGCATTACCCACACCGGGAACGATCCACAACGCGGCGGCGATCAGGCAAAGATTGAGCAACACCGGGGTGGCGGCGGGCGCCGCAAAATATCCGCACGTATTCAATATCCCCGCCGACATCGCCACCAGCGACACAAACAACAGATACGGAAAGGTGATGCGCAGCGAGTCTACGGTGAGCGCGAACTGTGCCGGATTATCGATAAATCCGGGGGCGATCATGACCACCACCCCCGGCGCGGCGACAATGCCTACTACCGTGAGCACCAACAGGATCAGTCCCAGACGCCCCGCTATGTGATTGGTGAACGCGCGCGCCTCGGCTGCGGAATGCTTTTCCCGGTATTCGGCAAATACCGGCACGAACGCCTGGGAAAATGCGCCCTCGCCAAAAATACGCCGGAAGAAATTGGGGATGCGGAAGGCGACAAAAAACGCATCGGCAACCAGGCCGCTGCCCATGATATAAGCGAATACCACATCCCGCACCAATCCGGTGATACGGGATAATAATGTCATTCCGCCGACGACACCGGCGGATTTGAGCAGCTTGCGCGACATGCGTTGGTGGTTAATTCCCGGCCAAATGCCGCGACTATAGAGAGAAACACGGGCCAGCGCCAACCGGCGCCTGGCATCCCCCGCGCGCTGCGCCCGCCCCGGATCTTGTCAAGCAACACCGCGTACCCATGTCGTCATTTCATAGCAGTTACGTTGCGGGTCGCTACCGGGGGATACCATCAATCGGGGCCGGGTGCGCGACGACGACACCTTGACAACACCCCACAAAATCAGGATAGTTCGCGCCACTTTTGAAAGAGACTACGACAAGTGGCGAATTCCGCACAGGCGCGCAAGCGCACCCGGCAAAACCTGCGGCAGCGATTGCTCAACTCGAAGCAGCGCTCGGCGATGAGGACCTCGGTTAAGAGGTTTCTCAAGGCGCTGGGCGGCAGCGACGTGGAAGCGGCACGCACCGCCTACCAGGACGCCACATCACTGGTCGACCGCGCGGCCGCCAAACATCTGCATCACCGCAACCGTGCCGCGCGTTTGAAACGCCGGCTCAACGCCCGGCTCAAGACCTTCTCCCAGTCTGCTTGATGCCTGCCCCCCGCTGCGGGGCAGCCGCTGTGTTACGACCCACCCGCACCGAGTGCGCGCTAGACGATCACCATGTTGTCGCGATGGATCAACTCCGGCTCATCGACGTAGCCGAGGATCGATTCGATCTCATCGCTGGCGCGTCCGATGATCGCCCGCGCTTCGGCCGCCGGGTAGTTGATCAACCCGCGCGCGATTTCGCGGCCGCCGGGATCCTCGCAGACCACCAGTTCGCCGCGCCGGAATTCGCCGGAGACCGCGGTCACCCCAACCGGCAGCAGACTGCGCCCCGCCGTTTGCAACACCTTCACCGCGCCGGCGTCCAGGGTCAACCTGCCACGCGGCCGCAGGTGTCCGGCGAGCCATTGCTTGCGGGCCGCCATGCGGTTGGTGACCGGCTTGAGCAGCGTGCCGAGCGGTTCGCCGCGGCGTAGACGCAGCAGCACATCCGGCTCCACGCCCGACGCGATCACCGTTGCCGTGCCCGAACGCGCCGCCTTCCCGGCGGCGGCCAACTTGGTGACCATACCGCCCCGGCCGACGGTGCTCCCCATCCCCGCCATGGCGTTGAGCGCCGGATCGCCGGCATCGGCTTCATCGATCAGGTGCGCCCCCGCGTCGCTGCGCGGGTCGGCGCTGAACAATCCGGCTTGATCGGTGAGAATCACCAGCACATCAGCCTCTACGAGATTGGCCACCAGCGCCGCCAGGGTATCGTTGTCGCCAAACTGAATCTCGTCGGTAACCACGGTGTCGTTCTCGTTGACCACCGGAATGATGCCCAACTGCAACAGCGTACGCAGCGCAGTACGCGCGTTCAGGTAGCGCTGCCGGTGGGCGAGGTCGGCGTTCGTCAGCAGCACCTGGGCGGTGTGCACGCCATGTGCCTGGAACGCGAACTCGTACACATGCACCAGGCCCATCTGACCCACCGCCGCCGCCGCCTGCAGGTGGTGCAGCGCACGCGGCCGTTCGCGCCAACCCAAGCGCCGCATGCCTGCGGCCACCGCACCCGAAGAGACGATCACCGTCTGCAGACCGTCCTCGCGCAGCGCGGCGAGCTGACCAGCCCACCCCTGGATCAGGTCCTTATTCAAGTCGGCCGCGTGGTCGGTCAACAACGCGCTGCCGACCTTCACCACCCAACGCTTGGCATTGGTTAGGAGTGATCGCGTCACCATGTCGCTTGATCCGCTACCGGCTGCACTTGCACCTCCGCTTGTTCTAACCGTGTCATGACGCGCTGACAGAGCTCCCTACAACCCGCACCACTCAAGGCACTGACGTGAAATATCGGACCGCGCCAGTCCAGCGCAGCGAGCAGGGCGTCGCCGCGCCTGCGCTGCTCCGCTTCCGGCAGCAGATCGATTTTATTCAACACCAACCAGCGTTCCCGCGCGGCCAAATCACCACCGAAGCGCTCCAACTCGGTGATGATCGCACGCACATCGGCGGCCAGATCGCGTTGTTCGTCCAACGGCGCAACATCGACCAGGTGCAGCAACAGCCGTGTGCGCCCCAAGTGACGCAGGAACTTGATCCCCAATCCCGCGCCGTCGGCCGCCCCGGCGATCAATCCGGGGATGTCGGCAACCACGAAACTGCGGCCGACATCCACAGCGACCACCCCCAACTCGGGATGCAAGGTGGTAAACGGGTATTCCGCCACCTTGGGACGCGCCTGGGACACCGCGCGCAAGAACGTAGACTTGCCCGCATTCGGCAGGCCCAGCAGCCCGACATCCGCCAGCACCTTGAGCTCCAGGCGCAGCTGGCGCGCATCACCGGCCTTGCCCTTGGTGGTCTTTCGCGGCGTACGATTGGTGCTGGACTTGAAATGGGCGTTGCCCAGCCCGCTGCGGCCACCCGCCGCGACCAGCAGCGTGGCGCCGGCTGCGGTGATGTCACCGATGATTTCGTCGGTGTCGCGATCGCTGACCACGGTGCCCGCCGGTACTTCTATATATAAGTCTTCGCCGCCGCGCCCGGTCCTATCGCGCCCACTGCCGGAGCTACCGTTCTTGGCCCGGAACACGCGCGCATAGCGGAAGTCGGCAAGGGTGTTCAGCCCCGCCTTGGCAATCAGGAATACGTTACCGCCGTTACCGCCGTTCCCACCGTTCGGACCGCCCTTGGGGAGGTACTTTTCGCGGCGAAAACTCAAACAGCCGTCACCACCCTTGCCGGCCTGCACCGAGATTGTCGCTTCGTCAACAAATTTCATCAGCGGAAGATACAAGCGGAGCGGCAACCGACACAAGCAGCCGGCACCGCGGCGTCACCCGCCGCGAAGCCTGCTCCTGCATGCGCGGCCATAAAAAACCCCGCCTTGTCGCCAAGGTGGGGCCTGCGGCATGAGAAATTTGGTCCTGCCTAGGCCAACAGGATGCTGATGGTCTTGCGCTTACGCGGGCCTTTGATTTCGAATTTCACCCGGCCGGCCTCCTTGGCGAACAGGGTAAAGTCTTTACCCATGCCGACATTGCGGCCGGGATGGAACGTGCTGCCCCGCTGCCGCACGAGGATGTTGCCCGCCAACACCTGCTGACCGTCATACCGTTTCACGCCCAGGCGTTTGGAGATCGAATCGCGCCCGTTGCGGGAACTGCCGCCGGCTTTTTTGTGTGCCATCGCTAAACCCTCGATATTAGATGTTCACGGTAACAGACGTGATGCACCGGATGGTGAGCGCAATTGGTCCATGGTCCATGCTACTGTTTGCCCGCTTTCAATAATTGTTTCGCCTGCCCAACCCAATCATCGCGCTCGATGCGACCCTTGAAACTCAGCTCCCCATTGACGCGCTCGATATCCTCTTCGGTTAACGCCGCGATCTGTGTCAGGCTGGTGATGCCGATGGCATTGAGTTTGTCCACAATCGCCGGACCGACGCCGGTGATCTGGGTCAGATCATCTTCGGCCGCCGCTGCCTCGGGCGCCGCTGGTTGCGGCTCTAAAACCTCGGTCTCCGGTGCTGGGGCGGCCGTTTCCGCCTGGGGCTCGGCCGGCGCCGCCTGTGCGTCACCGATACGGGTGATTTCCAGCTCGGTGTAGTTCTGCCGGTGGCCCGCGTGCTGCCGGGAGCCCTTGCGCCGGCGCATCTTGAAAATGCGCACCTTCTTGCCGCGCCCGTGACCGATGACCGTCGCCTCCACCGCCGTGTCCAGGTGCGGCGTCCCGACCTCGAGATCGCCCTCACCGGCCACCATCAACACGCGTTCCAGATTGATTTTCGCGCCCGGCTCGGCCTTCAGGCTCTCGACTTTGAGCCGGTCCCCCAGGGCCACGCGGTATTGCTTCCCGCCATTGTCGATAACCGCATACATGGTTGTTTCCTCAAGAAAAACAGCTAGAAAGGGCAGGCGCGCGATTGTAGCGACGGGCCGTGATCAGGTCAATCACCACCAGCCTCCCCTGCTGCCGCTTGCATGTTTCGCGCGCTCCCGGCATGCTTTACCTACAGCGAACCACGGGAAAAACGATCACCCACAAGAATCGTCGGAGTTTACGCTTGGCCATTCATTCCATTTCCATCCAGACCGCCGACCGCGCGCGGGTCGACCTCAACGCCATCATCGCACTGGTCGATGCCGACATGGCCGCCGTGAACCGCCTCATCGACACGCGCCTGCGCTCGGATATCGCCCTGATCAACCAGCTCGCCGCCTACATCGTCCACAGCGGCGGTAAACGGCTGCGTCCGGTTACCGTGCTGCTCGCCGCCGGCGCCTGCGGCTACCGAGGTGACGCCCATATCAGCCTGGCCGCCATTGTGGAGTTCATTCACACCGCCACCCTGCTCCACGACGATGTGGTCGACGCCTCGGAGTTGCGCCGCGGCAAAGCCACCGCGAATCACGTATGGGGCAACGAGGCCAGCGTGCTGGTGGGAGACTTTTTGTACACCCGAGCGTTTCAGATGATGGTGGAACTCGGCAGCATGCGCATCATGGAGATCATGGCCGAGACCACCAACCAGATCGCCGAAGGCGAAGTCATGCAGTTGATGAACTGCCACTCGCCGGACACCTCCGAGGTGCAGTATCTGGATACCATACATCGCAAGACCGCCAAGCTGTTCGAGGCCGCGAGCCAGCTCAGCGCTGTGATCAGCAACCAGTCCAGCGCCACGGAGCAGTCCCTGGCCGACTACGGCATTCACCTGGGCACCGCGTTCCAGTTGATCGATGACGTATTGGATTACGATGCCAGCGCCGACGACATCGGCAAGAATATCGGCGATGACCTCGACGAGGGCAAACCCACACTGCCGATCATCAATGCCATGCAGCGCGGCACCGACACCCAACGCAAACTGCTCCGGGACGCGATCACAAATGGCGGACGCGAACATATCGACGACGTCCGCGCGATCATTGAATCGACTGGCTCACTTGCGTACACTGCGCGCCGGGCCCACGAGGAGGCCGAACTGGCCCGGCAAGCCCTGGCCATCGTGCCGGCATCGCCGCATAAACAGGCGCTCATGGATCTGGCGGTGTTTGCGGTCGAAAGGAGCTTTTGAACAGGCCTTACTCGTTTTACGTTGTACGATAACTCTTCGTTCGGGGTGTAGCTCAGCCTGGTAGAGCACTGTCTTCGGGAGGCAGGGGCCGGTGGTTCGAATCCACTCACCCCGACCAAATCTGCGTGTTTTACTAAACGCAAATCCGACACTCGCGCAGCGAGACCATCATTACGCATCATCGCCAGTGTTGTCGCCATGCCTGATACTCCGCTGGACGTATACGGTACCGGGCCATATTGCCCTCGTGAAGGCCCATCAATTCAGTTTCTACCACTTCTACAAAGCGTGCTCGATCTTGTTGCGGTACCTGCTCCGAAGCGTGCTGCTTGATGAAGGCTGCGGCCGCTTTCTTATCCATCCGGCCACGGATAATCTTAGCAATCAGTTCGGCCATTAATACGCGATAGTGCAGACGAAATGGGTCCGGTTCCCCCAGTGACTGGCGTACAGCGGAATAACGCGCGCACGAGCGTTCATAGGCCCAGACAAACACATCGCGTAACAACTCGATACGATTGAGTTCATACACACCGAGAATCCCATCGATGTAGGCGCGTTCGGGAACATCTACAAAAGACAGCGGACTCAGGTTTTCCCGGATCAGAGGAATATTCGCCGCCAGACGTGAAACGCGCTTGTTCACGTCCTCAAATGGTTGCAAATACGACAGATGCGTCACGGCGAAGAAAGCCTGTTCAAACGGATCAGCTATCGCCGCTGCGGTATCGAGGACTTGCTGGAAGCACTCCTCGATCTGCTGCGGGACTTCTAAGGGGAGGTAGACAGTACCGCCGATCCCTACTGTAATAGCGCGCAAACGACCACAGGCCTGCGGATCGGCGAGCAGGTTGTCTGAAAGCAAGGCATGCAGATTGAGGATAGTGTAGCGATTGAATCCGATTTCCCCGGCCTGCTCGACCAACAGCTCGATGACGGCCTTGTGGTTGAGTATCATCTGCGCTTCCCGCGCATCCTTGCCTTCGGCGATCTCTCCCAACTCGAGCAAACGTTCGGTTTCGAGCAGCGAGTAAGTATTGCCTTCCAGACGGCTGGAGTTCCATGACAGGTCGATCAGCAGGCGGTTATAGATCTTGCGCGCATAGGTCCCTGCCGGAAGCTGGCCATCCGGCGAGCGCCCGATCTCGACGAGACGCAGCCGGGTTTCTGCTGGAAGATAGAACGTATCGTTGGGACTGTAGTCGTCTAGAAATGCCTGCCGGTATCCGACCGGTTTTCGCTCCTGAATCGGCTTGCGAACAGTGCTTTTGATCGCCTCCGCCGCCGGGGAAATGGGCGGATAGACTTCAACTTGGGCAGTTTGCCTTATGGGCGCAAGTCTCCCGGCCGAGGGACTCACACCCATTTCTCCCGATGACAGCCGATAGCTACGACCTCGGCCACGACCCTCGGCGATCAACCGCTTTTGTTCGACCAATAGTGCCAGACGGCGTTGCAGCATCCGCGGGGGCAGATCGAATACCAACCCTTCACGGATGGCCTTGACTTGTACCCCCTCTGGGTGCGCCGCAACGATCTCGACGATTGCGTCGAGCTCTTGTTCGGGAATCCTTTTGGGCATGCATTGAATTATATGTCGCTAAATCGCTTTTTACGACATATAAATACCTTATTTGTCGCCTATTTGTGGTATTTGTCGCAAAAAAACATTTAACGTCAGTAAACTGCGTCCTGTCTATGGCGAATTCGTAATTCATAGCCGAAATCACGATTCAATCCAAGTCTTGTCAGCGCGCCAGAGTCCGCTACGATATGGAACCCATGCGCGAACTCGCTGTTCTGTTTCTTCATTTTCTTACGACTATTGCCCGGCTGCTGGGGCCCGGCGGTGCGCGGTCCATCATTGCTGAGTCTTTGGCTGATCAAGCACCAACTCTTGATCATTAATCGCTCGCGACAGCGTGGCCCAAATCTGAGGACACTGGATCGAACCGTTTCTGGGTTGTGCGCACTGCTGATGCGGCCAACCCGGGTGAGTCGTTCGGCCATTGTTCTGAAGCCCTCGACAAACCTTGGATTCCATAGGTCGTTGGTCAAGCGCAAATATCGGCTTCTCTTCTCTCCTCTTCATCGAGGAAAACCAGGACCGAAGGGTCCTACACAAGAACTGATCGATACCATTGTTGCGATGAAACGCCGCAATCCAGATTGGGGCTATCCGCGTATCGCGGCGCAGATTTCCCTCGCCTTTGGCGTTACCCTGGATAAAGATGTGGTTCGCCGCGTCCTGTCAAGACATTATCGGCCCATACCCGGCGGAAACGGACCATCGTGGCTCACTTTCCTAGGCCAGATGAAAGACAGCTTGTAGAGTATTGACCTGTTCCGCTGCGAGTCGGCGACGCTCAGATCTCATCGGGTTTTGCTTGTAATGGACCAATACACGCGTCGCATCATCGGGTTCGCGGTACATGCAGGCATTGTCGACGGTGCCGCTCTGTGCCAAATGTTCGCCCACGTGGTTCGCGGTCAACCGACACCGCGGTTCTTGAGCACCGATCACGATCCGCTATACCGATTCCATCGATGGCGCGCCAATCTCCGGATACGAAAGATCACGGAAGTCATAACCGTTCCCTACGTCCCGCTGTCACATCCGTTTGTAGAAAGACTCATCGGGACCATTCGCCGTGAGTGCCTGGACAGAACACTTTTCTGGAACGAACGTGACCTGGAACACAAACTTATTGAGTTCGCAGACTATTACAACCGGCATCGCGTCCACAGCTCACTCAGAGGCTGCACACCCGCGGTCGCTTCCAGCATGGACGCAGGCAACACCATCGATATCAGCAATTATCGCTGGCAGTCACACTGTCGGGGCTTGTACCAAACACCCATGGCGGCGTGATGATAATTCGCCAAGGACAGCTTGGAGAACGATGAATAAATGGGAATGACAGCCCACTTATCGTATTTTAGGCAGTAGCGTAGCGTTCTACATCAATTTCGTTTTCGTGCTGCCTGGCCTGTGCTAAATCATAAGCGGCCTGCATTCGTAGCCAGCTATCGGCGCTACTACCGAAAGCCTTTTCGAGTCGAATCGCCATTTCCGGAGAGATCCCGGCTTGGCCGTTGATGACGCGCGACAACGTGTGGCGCGCCACACCAAGAACTTCTGCCCCTTCTGTTACGGACAACCCCAACGGTTCGAGGCACGCGTCCTTGATGGATCGCCCGGGATGCGGTGGGTTCTTCATCGGCATACGAATTTTACTCTCTAGTGGTAGTCGATTAAATTGACATCAAGGGCGTCGCCGTCTTGAAAACGGAAAACGATCCGCCAGTTGCCAGAAACTTTTACCGCCCAAAAACCTTTCAACTTACCTTTAAGCGAATGTAATTCATAACCAGGCAGGTCGAGGTCAGAGGGAATGGTGGCGACATCCAATCGGGCAATAATATCCTCGATGCGTTCGAGGCGGTCACTCCTCACTTGGCTGCGATCGCCTCGCTCATAAAGCCTCTTTAACCCTCGATGCTTAAAGGAGCGTATCATTACATAGTGTACCGTGTGTCGGTACACCTATCAAGCAAACAGTGTGACGAGAATGTGACTAGCTTTTGTCAAAACGTGTCTCTGTGTGTCATTTCCAGGCACATTTGCGCTGGGCCCAAGCGCGCAACTTGCTGATTAAATAAGATTTAATACGTAAGGAATGGTCTTCGGGAGGCAGGGGCCGGTGGTTCGAATCCACTCACCCCGACCAACTTAAATCCAACAAATCAGCTAGTTACAACGGTCACTGCTTCGTCCTCTGGAGCTGTTTCGTCCAACGTGAAACCCAAACATGAAACCGACGCCCCTTTTGGATTCCCATCCAACACCTCGATAGCCGTTCTTACCGTTTCCGGTGCTAGGTGCGCGTACACCTGGTCGGTGATTCGGATGTCGCTGTGACGCAACAACGCACTCACCGCCTGAATCGGTACGCCCGCCTGCACCAGCCAGCTACCGCAGGTACGCATCAGATCATGAGGGTGAACGTGTCGGTGTCCCATCAGTAATTCTCACCTTAAATCAATGGCTAACGCAATCTTGTCGTCGGCAGCAATTCTGATAACCTACCGACAACATGAAGAACGTTTTTCTGCTTCTTATCCATCTACTGACGGTTGTCGCCAAGCTGCTCGGCTCGGGTGGCATTAAGGGCATCATTGCTGAGAACCTATTACTCAAGCAACAACTGCTCGTCGTTTGCCGCCCCCGGCAGCGTGCGCCGAATTTGTTACCGACTGACCGATTTCTACTTGGCTTCTTTTCACTGTTTCTCCGGCCCGGCCGCCTTGTGAAAATTGCCATAGGTGTACGGCCATCGACGCTGTTGCGATTTCATGACTATTTGGTACGTCGGAAATATCGGGCCCTTTACTCACCTCACAGCAGAGGCAAACCCGGACCCAAAGGTCCGTCACAAGAACTCATCCGCGCCATTGTCGAACTCAAGCGCCGAAATCCACGTTTTGGCTATCCCCGTATCGCGAGAATCATCTCAAAGACGTTTGGCGTTGAGATTGACGGAAACGTGGTGCGGCGCGTGCTCGCCAAGTATTACCGACCGGAAGCGGGCGGTAATGGTCCTTCCTGGTTAACCTTCCTCGGGCACATGAAAGACAGTTTGTGGAGCGTAGATCTTTTCCGATGCGAATCGATTACGCTCAAAAGTCATTGGGTGCTGGTAGTCATGGATCAATTCACGCGCCGCATCATCTGATTTTCGGTTTACGCGGGAGATGTCAATGGTGCGATCCTTTCCCGGATGTTCAACAAAGTCGTTACCGGAATCACACCACCGAAATACTTGAGTTCGGATAACGATCCTTTATTTGAGTATCACCGCTGGCAGGCAAACCTGCGCGTCCTTGACGTTGACGAAATCAAGACAGTCCCCGATGTTCCCGTATCTCACCCATTCATCGAACGTTTAATAGGATCTATCCGCCGAGAATATCTCGATCATATCTTCTTCTGGAATGCGGTGGATCTCGAAAGCAAGCTCGGCGAGTTCCAACATTACTACAATCATAAACGTGTTCACGCTTCGCTCGGTGGAGATACACCAGCCGAAGTGGCTGGAGAATCTAAGACACTGCATGCGAAAATTGATGATTTCCGATGGCAGAAGCATTGCCGTGGATTGCTTCAGCTCCCAATAGCCGCATGAATGCTAATTCGACACCGACAGGCCTGTTAGCGCTATGGCAACGAGGTCAGATGTTGTTCCGTTACCGACCAACACATCCACTCGTCACAGGCACTTTGGGTTGAGGAGTGTGCTCCTGACTTTTTGAGGAGACTCTAAGTAACTAAAACTCTTACTTTTGCCAGTACTTCCTGGACAATTGCTTCTGGCGCTCGTTCTATAAAACGAATACCGCGCGCGTTGTAATCGATGGTCTTAACCTGGTGGCACAGCACTACACCGTGCGTTTTCGAGCCTTTGAGCTCGACTTCGAAGCCGTGTCCCCGAATCCGGCTGGTTATCGGTGCGACAAGAGCAAGTTTGATCTTTCGATTGAATGGCTCAGGTGACAGAACCAAAGCTGGGCGCCGCATAGCTTGCTCATGGCCAGCTGAAGGATCGAAGTCGGTGAAGACAATATGACCCCGATTAGGGACATATTTTCTTGCCATTACCAGATTTCGTGACCGATCGACTCAGATTCCAACCACTGTTTGTCTTCTTCAGTTAGCTTCATCTTTCTCGGCGAGCAATTTTCCAAAAGTTCTTCAAGGCTGTACTGCGGGATGTTCACCGCACTCACGACAAGCTTCCCCTCCGCCGCCTCGATTTCCACAGGGCTGTTTACCTCGAGCCCGGCCTTCGCGAGAGCCGTGGCTGGAAGCCGCAACGCAGCACTATTGCCCCATTTTTTGATTTCGGTTCGCATTCGCTCAAGCCATGTTTGTATCTACATATGTAGATACTACTAGAATTTCGACGCAAGTCAAGAATCTTTTTTCCTCATAATACCGAAGCGTCAAACACCGGAACGTGAAACCCGGGAGTCACTTCCTGTGTATTTCCTGTCCCTTCCAGTCATCGTTACACGCGGGGAAGGCGTGTAACGTATTGTATTAAATAAAGTTTTCAGATAACCACTGGATTCGGGAGGCACGACTGCACGGACGCAGGAGATAGTGCAACGCATGGAGCAGTTGCCGAGGGGCCGGTGGTTCGAATCCACTCACCCCGACCAAATCTGCGTGTTTCACTAAACGCAAATCAGACACTCGCGAAGCGAGACAATAACTTCTTCTCCCTGTCTCACCCACTGTCAGTCATTGTTTCTTGGTTGCACCGGTACCTGTCCCGAAAAGGCAGTGCCCGTAGGGTTCCCTCTACCCCATCAACTCAGACTCGCGACCTTAAAATCGCGGGACCACTACAGAGCGATGGCTTTTTTACGGATCACAACCGGCCTCCGGACAACAAGCCAAGATTCAACGCCAATCCTCCTTTATTGATCAACTGATCGAGCAGATCAAGCTGGCACGGCATAAGCAGTTTGGCGCTAGCAGTGAGCAATGGTCGGTCGATCAGATGCGGCTGTTCAACGAAGCTGAAGCAATCGTCGATCGGGAAGACGGTGACAACGATCAACAATCCAACGCCGATACAATTGCGGTTCCGGCCCATCGCCGCAAGCGTGGTGGGCGCAAGCCCCTGCCACCGGAGTTGCCGCGCATTGAGGTGGTCCATGAATTACCGGAATCCGAACGTGTCTGCCCTCATGATGGCGCGACCCTGCGGGTCATTGACGAGGTCAAGACTGAACAGTTGGACATTATTCCTGCCCAGGTGCGGGTGATCCGGCATCTTCGCAAGAAATACAGCTATGCCTTAATTAAGACAGCGAAGGCAAACAATATCGAACCGTATCAATATCTGCGCCGAGTGTTCGCCGAGTTACCCAACACAAAAACCGTTGAAGACGTCGAGGCCCTGTTACCCTACAGCGTCGAACTGAAAAGTACCGACGACGTCAAGAGCGCTGTCGATTAACCGCTTACCTTTGAATGACTGTTCATGCTGATATTGTGCATGATCACCGCTCAAGTTGACAAAGCCCCCTACAACATCAAATTTTTAAATGGCTTGCGTTGTTTCCAACGGTAAGTTTTAAAATCCCGCTGGTCCGTCGAAAGAATTCGACCGTGTCCAAGGTGTTCCGCAAGAACGACCAACGATGCATCTGCCAGATCCATGGGGAGGTCAGCATACTTCTTCATATACTTGTGAATATCCGAAATGTGCTTACGAGTTAGATCGAATATCTCGAACGCACCGATGCTGTAGCTCTTTATAAGCTTCTGCTGTGCCTGATTACCTAAGTGTTGTAGCAACAGGTGACACGTCTCCGTCAAAACCGGCCACGTTGTTATGAGTGGCTCGTCTATAGTGGCGAGGGTCTTCTTGGCAGCCGCGTGATATCTATCTCCGCGGTTGGCCAACGCGAGCCAGAATCCTGTGTCAGCGATGACCATGCTTAGCCGCGACGGTTCTTTTCAATTCCTCCTTATACCGTGAAGACAGATCCTCAGGACCGTCGCCGCAACCCACGAATCTCGCTCGTGTCAACAACTTTTCAGGATGACTCTCAGATTGCTCTGCACGGGCGTAGAGCACATCTATCGCTTGTTTTAAAATGTCGCTGACACGTGACCCCGTCGCGCGCATTAGGTGCTCCAGCTTACGTCTATGATCTTCGTCGAGTCGCGCATTGATCCGCATGTCATCTTCAACCTCATTTATTTGTCATACAAGCGTATGACAGTTCTGCCGCAATAACAAGCTTGGATACTGCGCTCGAGCCAATACGTGTAGCCCGACGACCGTGAAGCTGGTAGAGGGGCGGGGCACACCGGCCCTTCCCCGTTTACAACCCACCGTGCCCTATTAAGGCAGTAGGCTCAAGACAAAACCCTTTACGCGGCGACACGGGAGACAAAAAGCGAGTGACGAATTCGCACCCGAGGAAGCGGATGGGCCTGCATAAACAGGGAAAACCGCTCCCAGCAGAAGGACCTTCGTTGACTGCGCCGATTGAGATGCCGGGACAGGATGCGCGCGGCACGGTGGACAAAGGTATTCACCGTGGCGGTGTTAAAGGACACCCCAAAATACTGAATGTGCCCCCGCAACTTGGCGCAAAATATCGCCCAGATCCACGGCAATCGTCTCCGGTTCCGCACCGCGCGAGCCCAGATCGCGACGCATTTGAGTTTGATCCGTAGACTCGCTCCGCTGGTCTTCACCTTCGGAATCCACGCGCCCCGCCGGGATCATCCCCGGTAGAAGGTAAATCCAAGGAAATCAAACACCCCTTGTCGTTCACCCCGCTGCCGGGCACGCCTGGAAAACGGCACCAATCGAGTTTTCCTCTCGTTGAGGCATAGTCGATATCTGGCTAACCGTTTCCCCAGCGCTTCACGAACTCGCTTCGCATCTTTCTCAAACTGACAACACACGACCACATCGTCACCATAGCGAAACATGGCAACACGACCCGCGCAATGACGCTTGACCGTCCGTTCAAACCACATATCAATCACGTAATGCGCAAAGATGTTCGCGAGCACGGGACTGCACAGGCTTCCCTGCGGCACCCCCTCATCGCTAATACGCAGCTCACCCTCCGCAATCACCCCGGCTTTGAATAGCCGGACCAAATAACGGAGCAACCGCGTATCGTTGATCTTCTCTCGTAATATCTCAAGCAACAGTCCATGATCGATCGAGTCAAAATAGCCAGCCACATCAACATCTATGACCGCCTGAACCTCATGCTGATACAAATGCTGATAAAGCGCTCGAACCGCATCGTGACATCCCCGCCCGGGACTGAACCCATAATAGGAACAGTCCAAAAACAAGGACACGTAGATGCTCTCCAGCACCTTGTGTGTTGATTTGCACCGAAAACTGACCCACTTAGTCTAGATATTTGCACCGAAAATTGACCCACGTGTAACCTTTACCTGCTCGAGAATTGGGCAGGAGAACAAGAGGAGTGATAGACGTGGCGTTATTGAGTGTAATCAGGCGTTGGCGACTGCGAGACGGGATGGCGATCCGGGAAATTGCCAGACGAACTGGGCTGTCGCGCAATACGATTCGAAAGTATCTGGCGAATGGTGTGGTCGAGCCGGAATATCCCAAACGCAAGAGTGCGAGCAAGCTCGATGAGTATGCGGAGGTGCTGTCGTCGTGGCTGCATCGTGAATCCTCGCGGCATCGCAAACAGCGCCGGAACTTACGGCAGCTGTATGATGATTTAGTGGCGTTGGGCTACAGCGGCGTCATGCATCCTCGTTCTCTTCAGTGAGCGCCCCAACCACGTAGCACATATGGATCTTTCCCCGCAAGTCTATAATCTCGCCGCTCTGAGAAACATCTTAATAAGGCCGACCCACGCCGTGCGGTGCCAGCGCACCACGGACCAGGTGCTGCCGCGAGTCCGATCAGACGTGGCAACGACCAGAGCACGACATGCTTCTTCGTATAGTCATTACGCAAATTACTTAGCACGTCAATCCAGTAAACTATGCCCGCAACTGTGCACTAGACCCACCGCCAATGGCGACGGCCTACCTATATCGAATCACTGACAAACTACGGCGCTAATACGATCACAGAACGGAGCATCGCATACTTGACCACCATTTATTATTCTCGTTTTTTGATTGTCTTTTACCCATCTAAAATTTGCAGCTTTCCGGTACCCTTTTGATTTACAGAATGCGTGTGCGGCAGGCCAACCACAATTTTGTGTCCATTCTCGACAATAATCCAGGCTATATCCCTTAACTTTAGGATTGTTAAATGTGACGGTCTTAGGTTGGCAAACTACTTGTGAGATACGATCACAGAATTGAGCATCGCATACTTGACCGCCGTGTATGATTCTTGTTTTCTGATTATCTTTCACCCACTTATAATCTATTGCTTTGCGATATCCTTTTGATTTACAGAATGCGTGTGCAGCAGGCCAACCGCAATTTTGTGTCCATTCTCGACAGTAATCCAGACCATATCCTTCGACTTTTGGGTTGTTGAATGTTGCTCCCAACGCATACTTTTGCCCGCACAGCAGAAATAACAGTAGCAAAAATTGAGCCGCCATATATTTCAAAGATGTTGATTTGGTCATTAGAATTACTCCAAAGCTGTATTCAAATCCGGTGGTAGTCGTGCTCCATAATCGGCAACCTAGCGGCGCACGATGTCAGACATCTGCCTCTAAATTTGGTTAAACAATTCATTTTTGCCATCTAGCTTCTCGAGGTATGCTGTGATTGTCCGAGCAGTCAGACTTTCACACCACCAAGTCAACTGCACATGGAAGGTCTACCGCTTTACACCCGTTGTGCAGCAGTTATCCGATCTTTTGCCAGGCACACTGTTCTTAAGCCAGCAGATTGGCTTGGGATTATTGTAGTTTGGAGGTTGCCCGTTTCGCCGGACATAAGTAAAGGCCTTACACGTCGCTTGTATCCCGCAAGCAGATATACATCTTTCAAGTCCAGATGTTGCAAATTGCTTGTAGTCGCCTCCCTGACGGTCCGTTTTTAGTTCCACCATGAATTTTGGGCCATAAGCCAAAGAAGCTCCCGTGAACAGAAGCACGACGGTAAACAAAGAAAGTGCGATAGAGTGTCTCATTTCAACATTTCTCCTATGCCCCGGATTACAATTGAGAGGTTCTCCCGCGGGACTGTCTAAGAGAACCTGACTAAAGCGCTCGCTGCCCCCCACCACGACCTTGCCGGTGAGGGAATCGGCAGAGGCCACTAAGGGGAGCAGAAATACTGACCAAATTCGACTATGCTGATCCAGCTCGCCATTAGCGTCTGATTCCTAGCAAGTTGATGATCTTCATGGAAAAGCAAGCACGCGCGGCGTGAGCGTCCAATAGATAGGTAATTGCGATGTTTTGCACCGCAATAAAAAGGCCGCTTTCGGCCCGCGTAAATGATCTTCCCGCCGTCGACGGCCGACGTCAACGCCGCTAGCATATTGAGGTCGTGAGATGAATGGGCAGGTTCTGCGGTAGGCGGAATAAGTCAGAGTATGACTTGACGTTGTAATCTTTCATAAGTTGACAACACGTCTTTTGGAAGTATCCCTGATTCTGGAGATCGTCAATCGTGTTCCAACAGCTTGAATGTGGTTTTCTGCTTGAACTTGGAACTGCGTTTTTCTTGGTCATAGCTTTACTCGCGTTACTAGGTACAATCGTTATCACGCTAGTTCTAGTCCGGTTGTTTCGTAGTCAAGTCGAGCGCTCAATGCGGGCTACAGCCGGCTCTGCAGAAATCACCACGACGCAACAATCGGAGGCCAATAAACTACAGAGTTATCTGGCAATCGCGCTGATCGACCCCACAACAAAACTGGCCAGGACGGCCCGTGCTCTGCCTCTCCTTGCTGACGCTCGATGGCATGCCCCCGCAAGGTTGCGGCAAATTACGCCGCAGCGGCATGTTGGTATGCACTCATCCTCACTCTAGCAATGGTCGCAGTTTCCTCACATTCGCTTGATGTGACGAAGTTGATATTTTTATGTGGCTTGCTTTTCCTCGTCAACAGTACACCCGTAGTATTGGCACCAACGCTGGTACTTAGGAAAAAGCTGGGTTTTCTAATTCTTTCGGTCGCCGCGTTGATCGCTCTAATGTTGGTATGAGGAAATAGCGTAGGTGGTTCTCCCATCACTCTTTGGATGTAGACCGCTAGTATTCCTACCGGTGTTATTCTGCTACTGAGCATGCGGCGGCTGCGCGCAGTGAGTCCAATTGTTTTTGCCGCCACCCTCCTTCTCCTTTTCGGCCTCATTTTTGGGTTGGTGTACGCTACATTATCCGTGTGGGAAGTGATCGGACCGATAAAGTTTTACAGAACGGACTTGGCTGAGCTTTCCATGCTCGACGCTGGGGCAAAGATTTTCAACGAGATCCGGCGACTACCCGCTCCGGAAATACTGGACAGAATCAGGACCATAGTTAATGACCCAATGAGCGTTATCAACGCGGAAAACGCTGCGGCGTTGACGACGGGAGTCAAAATTCGATTCTTTGGGATCTGGCTTTTTACGGCGGTCCTCGGTGCCATTCTGAGCTGGACGTTCGTCCGGTGGCTCGCCCGACATTATCGTGCCAAGCACGCTAGCGACCAGATGCTGGCCATTGATGTCGTAATGGTGATCTTCACGCTGTCTGTATCATTCATGTTCTTTAACAACCCCGGCTGGTTTGTGGGAACCAGCGCGCTGGTTGGTTTCTCAGTCTATAAATTCTATGCACGCTGGAGCTTGCGGCGCCGACAGCGGTTAGCATGGCCGGTTTCACCTCGGACGCTCCTGCTCCTCCGCGTTTTTGGCCATGACCGGCGAACGCAGCAGCTGCTTGAGGACCTCGGGCAACGATGGCGATATCTTGGCCCTATTCGACTGATCGGCCGCGTAGACCTTGCCTATGCGACCATTGAACCCCACGAATTCTTTGAATTTTTAAACGGTACACTAACTCGCGCTTTCGTAAAGGGTCAGGACAACCTCATTCATCGCCTATCCAATGACGTCGTATTGCCCGATCCCGATGGATCTTACCGCATCGAAGACTTCTACTGCCACGACAATACGTGGCAAATGACCGTCTCACATCTCGCCCCAAAAGCAGATGCAATACTCATGGACCTTCGCGGCTTCTCATCAAAAACCCAGGGTTGCATATTCGAGATCGAACAACTGATTGCTTCGGTTGCTGTAAACCGCATTGTGCTGCTTGTCGGTGACTCGAGCGACCTAGTTTTCCTTGAGAAATCTTTGCAAAAGACGTTTCGCGTTATTCCGAACGACTCCCCTAACGCGATTCCCGGTGAACATCGACTTCGTATCCTGCGATCGTCTTTTAACCCAATCATTGCATAAATCGTGACGAGAAAGTGTTCAAGCAGCTTGCTTGAAGATCTCCAAATAATGCAACAACTCGGATTTCACAGTGGGATTG
>CAMYKK010000017.1 GCA_947258975.1 uncultured Gammaproteobacteria bacterium | reverse complement strand
AGCAGAGGGCTTGTCCTCGCGCAGCAGAGGGCTTGTCCTCGCGCAGCAGAGGGCTTGTCCTCGCGCAGCAGAGGGCTTGTCCTCGCGCAGCAGAGGGCTGGGGACCGGAGCCCATATACTAAGCTGGGACAGAAACGCGTAAGATCAATGCCTTACCGTATTGGGTTAACAGTATAAGAATGGGGACAGATGAGTGTCTGGTTCACAAAAAACCTCGGTGACGCGATGTTGGCCGGTGCCGTACTGGACCAAATTCACGAGCGTTTTTTAGCAGCGTATGGAGTGGCCGACAGCGGCACAGAAACGGCCGTATTTATTCGGCATGAGTCAGAGGGACGCCTCCATTGCGAGGTCAAGGCCTACTTCTCGCCCGCCGCGGATGTAGTGGCAAGGGCTGTCGAGGCAGAGCCCTGCAATAGACCGGCACCAGACGGTCTCAGTCTGCTCGTTGGCTCCGAAGATTCCTGGTCAACACTTTTTCCCGAACGTCGCGGCTGAATCCTGATGTTGCGCACTGGAAAAACGTGAGGTCTGTGATGCCGTTCCAGGTTAAGCGCGTGTACGCCTCTCCTTATGACGAAGACGGTCTGCGCATTCTGGTCGACCGCCTGTGGCCCCGCGGGCTGACAAAGGAGGATGCCGTCATCGATCAATGGCTGCGCCCGTGCGCTCCGTCAAACGAGTTACGTAAGTGGTTCGCGCACGATCGGGCGAGGTGGAAAGAATTCAAGCGGCGATACTTTGCCGAACTCAAGGAAAAAGAAGAGTTACTTGCGCCCATTCGCGCGCTGTCCAAGACAAAGCGTGTGACGCTGCTGTTCGGCGCCTCTGATATTGACCGCAACAACGCTGTCGCGCTAATGGAGTACCTCATTACAACAGAGCCGTGAAAACAGGCTATCTCAATAACTACAAATAACGGGTCGGACCGTCACAACTCATTGGAATGCGCGCGGCAATAGGATTCGTTGATTGTGCAGATCGCCCACACTTAAAAACCGCTTTTTATACCTTGAAAGCGACTTCTAAGAGTAGAAAAAGACCTGGTTATGCAGTGAAAATCTTCGCATTCAGTTGACTATGCCGGTCCGACCTGAGAATCCTGCAGGTAGAAAGGGGTTTGCCAATGGCGCATCAATCGCATTCACTCGCCTTGCAAGAATGCGCCCCCAGTTTCTCGCCCTGCTTTTTACGGCCAGTGATGCGAAGCGTAATATGCTAACGAGGAGGATGCGAAATGACAGTCGTGATAATTCGTGATGTTCTGGCGTGGTGCGCAGTAATCAACCTGGGGTTGTTGCTATTTTGGCTGTTATGGCTGACGCTGGCCCACGATTTTGTTTATCGAGTGCACGGGAAATGGTTAAAGTTATCGGTAGAGAGATTCGATGCAATTCATTACGCAGGAATGGCGTTCTTCAAGATATGTATCTTTCTGTTTAACATTGTCCCGTATCTCGCGTTACGTATTGTTGGATAACATCGTATTTCGCACACGGATGTGCGAGCGACATTCTCACTCACTTTTCTACTGTGCCGGGACAGCAGAGAAGAAAGCCGCCCCCATTTCAAAAACCGGATCTAGAGAACAAATTCTTCAAATATTAGCGTCAGTTGTCCTCTGACCCGTAATCCTGGATGGGGGCAACAGCACTGGTCGGTTGATGTGCTACTTTAATAGTAGGTAATCAATTTCTTGCGGATTTCGGATCGCGTGTTGGGAAACCATTTGCCAGATAAGCTCGTACCGACGCTGCCGATGCTTTGGGCTCTTGCTCTGCTGGGTCTGGTCACACCCGTCTACGGCGCGGAACAAGGCGAGCGCGCCCAGGAAGAGTATGTGGGCGACACTCAATGCAAGTCGTGCCACGCAAAAATCTACTTGACATACCGCAAGACCGGTCATCCATACAAATTACAGAAGATAGCCGGCGGACCGCCATCATATCCAAACGGTACATCGTTTGGCGTACCGTCACCGCCGGCAGATATGAGCTGGGATGACATATCTTATGTCATCGGCGGCTTTGCTTGGAAAGCTATGTTTATGGATAAGCAAGGATATGTCCTCACCGGCAAAAAGAATCGCCAATACATCCTCGCGAATCCGCGCCTGGGAACAGAAGCAGGTTGGAGCAGCTACCGTGACGAAGAGGCGCCTCGCGTGCCCTATACCTGCGGCGCCTGCCACACGACCGGATGGGTGGCGACCGGTGCGGACGGCCTCCATCAGGATGGCCTGCCCGGTATCTACGGAACCTGGGCGGCGCCGGGCGTAACCTGCGAGGCTTGCCATGGACCGGGCGGCGGTCACATCAAGAACCCCACCCTGGTCAGACTCACCGTCGAGGAGCGTTGCGGCGACTGCCACCGGCGTGGTGATGTCACGCGCATCGATGCATTAGACGGTTTGATCACACACCAGGATCAGTACGAGGATTTGTTGGTCTCGCCCCATCGCTATCTTCGGTGCACCGCATGCCACGACCCACACCGCAGCGTCAAATACAAAAAACGCGGGTTCAAAGGGATAAAGAAAACTTGTTTGGTGTGCCACGCCAAACAAAAAGTCATGGTCCCCACCATGGCGCAGATGGACTGCATCACCTGCCACATGCCACGGGTGGTGAAATCAGCGGTGTCGGTGACCCACAAATTCTCCGGGAACGAAGTACCCGAGGGCGACATGCGCGGGCATATCTTCGGCATCGCGACGGACCCGAAATGGAAAATGTTCACCGGCGACAAAAAGCACGTACGCAGGGATGTGGACAGACGGGCCTACCTAACCGTCAACTATGCGTGCATGACCTGCCATGGGGATAAGGACCGGGCGTGGGCACTCGAAAGCGCCACGGCAATTCATGAAAAGTAAAGACTGGGACAGGAATGGGATTACAACACAAAAAAACCAAGCCAAAGAATAATTTCTTCTACGGGAGGTGGGGTATGCGTTACGCCGTTGTTATCGAACGAGGGGAGAGCAGCTTCGGGGCTTACGTTCCTGACCTTCCGGGCTGTGTTGCCGCGGGAGAGACGAGAGAAGAGGTCATTAAATTGATCCAAGAGGCCGTCGAATTTCACATCGAGGCGCTCAAGGAAGATGGACTTCCGGTGCCTGATTCCTCCGTTACTGTTGAGTTTATCGACGTCGCCACATAATCAATTCGCCTGTCCCACCGTTCGGTTCGGAGTCTGTCCCCGCTCGATTCTCGTTGTCATCCCCAGGCGCACCGCGCGGAAGGCGCTTACCGTCTGCAACACAGTCACGGCCATCCCACGGCGCGAGATTCTTCACTTCGTTCGGCATGACATAACAGCTGTGGGGCGACATGTCGTCACGATGACCGCGACGCTTGTCCTCGCACTGCGACTACGCGCAGCACAAGCGCAGTAGGGGGAGCAAGCCGCTCCCAAATGGGTTAATCAACAGTAATAATATGGCCACAGATGCAGTCGCGTTCAGGCGCGGCCCATAGACTAAGTAATTGGGCGACTTCATAATCAATATCCCGGGATCAACAAAACCATGCAATTCACCGAAATCATCTCTCTCGCCGGGTACGCTATTGAGGCAGTGGGCGTACTCGTAATCGTTGTGGGCTCATGTATTTGCTCTGTCGTTTTCGTTCGCACGTTTCGACAGTTGCCTGAAGGAAGCGCCTATCGCACTTACCGGCAACAGTTAGGGCGATCCATCATATTAGGACTAGAGTTCCTGATCGCCGGGGATATCATCCGCACTGTCGTTGTCGCGGACACATTAGAGAACGTCGCCATCCTCGGGTTGATCATATTGATCCGCTCTTTTCTCAGCGTGACACTACACCTTGAGGCCGAAGGGCGATGGCCATGGCAAACAGAGCAGTTCCATACAAAATAGCATCACCGCTATGGTTAGATTTCCGGGAATAAACGCAACGGAAGTCTTTCTGAATTAAAAAGGTGGTGCACCAGAGGAGAATGAAGATGAGTAAAGTAGTCGAAGAAGTGATGACAGCAAATGCTGATTACGTTGCAAATTTTGATAAGGGTGATTTACCGATGCCTCCCGCCAGGCAGTTCGCCATACTTACGTGCATGGATGCACGGTTAGATCCTGCAAGATATGCCGGGCTTGCCGAAGGGGATGCCCACGTGATTCGTAATGCAGGGGGTAGGGCAAGTGATGACGCCATTCGCTCGTTGGTCATTTCCTACAAATTGCTGGGAACCAGGGAATGGTTTGTCATTCACCACACCGATTGCGGAATGGAAACGTTCACCTCGGAGATCATGGGCGATCTACTATCCGGCAGCCTTAAAACCGCAAACGTTGACGAGACGGGATGGCACGACAGCAACGCCGGGGGCGGCACTGCGGATGGCAAATACATCAATTGGTTGACGATCAGCGACAATGCCAAGAGCGTGGTGGAGGATGTAGAACGCATCAGGAGCAACTCCATGGTGCCCGCGGATATTCCAATTTATGGCTACATCTATGATTGCCGGAGCGGGGAGTTGGTCGAAGTTCCGCAAGCCACCACTGCAGGCAAAGCCCGTTAACAACCTAGGCATTGTTGCCACACGACCCCCCGGGGCTTGAGTTTCGCTGACGGTCATCGCGGGGCTTGTCCTCGCACAGCAGAGGGCTCGTCCTCGCACAGCAGAGGGCTTGTCCTCGCACAGCAGAGGGCTCGTCCTCCCGCAGCAGATCGCCGCCAATACGCCTAATGACGGCACCTTCGACATGCCGGTTCCGTGCGCGCTCACGACGCAAGGGCGTATCCGTGTCTCGGCCGCGGACAACATCTTTTTCGACGTCAACAATCAGGACCTGACCATCGTGAACGACCCGCCGGATATTGTCGTCGATCCGATCAACGGCGGTGATGTCGACGACAATTGCGAATTCCTGGTGCAGTTCACGGCAACCGTCACCGACCAATGCGGGGTCGCCGCGGCAGACGTTGCGGTCAACCTCAATCCCGTGCAGCCGCCGAATTACACGCTCGGCGCACCCAATATCAACATCAACCAGAACGGCGCTACCCAGGTGGATGTCTCAGGCAGCGTGCTGGTGTTCGCTATCGAGGGGTCGCCGGCGAAGCTCCAGGTGATCTTCAATGCCGAAGACAATTGCGGCGCCACGGATATCGCGGTGCGTGATGTCTTCATCACTGATTCGACGCCGCCGATGATCGAGGCGAGTGTGGACCCGACGACCCTGTGGCCGCCCAATCACAAGATGGAGACGATCACCGCCAACGTGGTCGTCACCGACAATTGTCCTGGCGTCTCGTTCGTGCTGGCCGACATCACCAGCGACGAGCCCGACAATGCCAAGGGTGTCGGTGACGGCAACACCGTGAACGACATACAGAATGCGGATATTGACACCCCGGACCTGTCGTTCGATCTGCGTCGCGAGCGTGATAAGAAACAAGACGGGCGCACCTACACCATCGTGTACACCGCTACTGACGACGCGAACAATGCGAGCGACGACAGCGCAACGGTTACCGTCGCGCACGACAAGGGCAAGTAGGGTAGGGATGGAAAGATCGGGCGCAGACCTCTAATCGAGGTCTGCGCCGAATGGCGCGTACTTAACCCGCATATTGCACCAGTATCCGGGAAGCTGGCGCTAAAACCAATGGACTCAAATGACTACATCGGTCCGCCCGTCGTGACGACACCCATAACCGCCTTGTGGGAGATCGTATCGTGCTCATTCAGCCGTTGCGCAGATCAACGCCGATCAACCGCAAGGCCACGCGGACCGGGGTCAGGGCGATAGGCGGCATGCACAGGCAGCGTCCGTTCTCGAACACGCCATGTCCGTCGCTGCTGATGCTGCGGAATTCGCAACTGAGTCGGAGCGACGTCAACACCTGGCGAACCGTCGCGCCAATCGGCTGCCCGGCGCCGTCGGCGAAGTAGAGCTGGGCAAGCGACGCCGCATGATAGGCCTGTCCGGGCCGAATCATCATCGCGACCTTCTTCTCGAATGATTTGACGCGCGAATGGCGAGGTAAGCCGCTGCAAGCGGTTTCAAATTGCCGCAAGGTCCGCCAGGCGAGGCAGTCGCGCTCGTGGTCTAAGGTGTTGCACGCCGCAGTGACCGGTTTGAAAGCGTCCGCGAGGTTCCAGCCCATGGTTGTCAACGTCTGCTATTTTGAAAACGATACTAGAAACCAGTTGCGCACGGCAAGTGTCGTCGCAAGCGGCAGCTCGGGAAGATGACCCCAGATCCGGATCGGGAACCGCTCAAAAACCGGGGTCTGACCCGAATGGCACTTACTGAAGCCTTGCAGAATCCAAAAAGTCCTGAGGCGAACACCCGTTCCCACAGCGGGACGACGAAATTGAGAATGATAGAAAAATTAAGGGGGGAGTGACATCAATAGGTGTGTCGATTTCGCGTGCGAGCCAGTCGATTGCGTTGCGTTTTTTTGATCAAAGTCAATGCGCCGGTGGCGCGAGGTGTGTAAGGGCTATGTCATCAATCACAGTTCGCCGCCAACAACAACCAACTACATAAGGCGAACAAACCAATACGGGGAGAGGGCTATGAAACCGAGACATTCATCCGGACTGAGCCGCCGGGATTTTCTGAATGCGCTGGCCTGCACGGGAACCACCGCGCTGCTCGGATGGCACCCGTCGATCGCTGCCGCGGCCGTTGAACCACCCCCCGAGACAAGCAGACTGCGACTGCTGATTACCCGCACCGCGTGCTGGGCGCCCCAGTATGTGGCCGAACCGCTGCTGCGCGAAGAGGGATTCACTGATGTGCAGTACATTAAGGTGACGGGCGGGAAGAAGTATGCCGACACCTTGCGGTCCGGAGCCGTCGACATCAATATGTCGTTCTCGGGCCGCGAGATCCACCTTTTGGATCAACCGGATCCGCCGGTGAAGTTCCTGTCGGGGCTGCACGTCGGGTGCTACGCCCTCGTCGGCAGCGAGCGGGTGCGTTCGGTCCGCGACCTCAAAGGCAAAACCGTCTGGGCCGGACCCTATAAGCAAGGCGGCCCGCACATCTTCTTCTCCTCCATCGTCGCCTATGTCGGCCTCGATCCGCGCACGGATATCAATTATGCGTGGGTAAAAAAGGCCGAAGCACAGCGTCTGTTCCGTGAGGGCAAGATTGACGCATTCATGTCGTTCCCGCCCGAGCCGCAGGAACTAATGGAAAAGGGCATCGGTCACCTGCTGGTCGACACCAATGTGGATCGGCCATGGTCCCAGTATTTCTGCTGCATGATCTCCGGCAACCAGAAATTCATCCAGAAGAATCCCGTCGCCACCAAGCGCGCCGTACGCGCCATATTGAAGGGCAACGATATCGTCGCTCGCAACCCGGAGCTGGCCACCGATGAACTCATCCGGCGCAAGATCAGGAAAGAGTCGGAAAGGAAATACGTACTCCAGGCGCTGAAGGATATTCCCTACGGTAACTGGCGGGAGTACAACCCCGAAGACACCGTCCGCTTCTACGCCCTGCGCCTGCGTGATGTCGGCATGATCAAGACCGCCCCCGAGGAGTTCATCACCCGGCACACCGATTGGCGCGTCATCAAATCGCTGAAAAGAGAATTGGGGATGACCTGGCTGTAACCCGCCACCGCAACAGGTCGGGACATGACTCGATGGATGACCTCGCGGACGGCGAGCCGTTACTGACACCGGGCACGGCGGCAATGCGGAATCCATGCAGATGAAGAACTGGCTGCCCCATATGATCGCACGGGCACCGGCCACAGTTCAAACCAAGCTGTTGGGGTCTTACCTCGCGATTATCATACTGTTCGTCGTGTTTAGTGTGGTCGTGTTTCAGGTGCTGCAGGGCACGAATCAACGCGCCGAGGACCTGGCGAATCTGCACCGCAAGACCGCCGCTTTCCGGCAGCTGCAACACGACACCACCAGCCAGCTCTACAGCGTCACCGCCGCGCTGTTGGCGCCCAAGGCGCGAACTCTGGAGAGCGCCCTGCGGCAGCTGAATCAGTTCCGCTACGACCTCGAGCGGGTCGGGTTCGTGACCCGGGGTGAGGCGGAACTGTTCGACCGCATCCGCAGCGAACACGAGCGGTTGATCGCGGTCGTGACTCGGGTCGTGGCGTTAACGCGCGCGGGGAACATCGATGCGGCGTTGGACCTCAGGCTCAACCAAGCGGTGCCGCTGGCAGATCATCTCGAGCGCCTGACCAACGAGATCGTCAACCGGGCGGAAGCCGAAATGGTGAAAAAGATCGACACCAGCCATGCCGCGTATGTGACCTCGCAGTGGGTGGTGATGGGGTTCGCGCTCTCCAGCGTCGCGCTGGCGCTGGTCGCCGGTTATGCAATCTCGGCGTCCTTGACCGGTCCGGTGAAACGCATGGATGAACGTCTCGGGCAGATCGCCGCGGGTGATTTCTCGGGACAGGTCGAGGTGCCGAACCGAGACGAGCTCGGCACCCTGGCGGAACACCTGAATCGCACCAACCGGGAGCTCGAACGGCTGTACCAGCAGCTCGAGGCGGCGAATCGTCACAAATCAGAGTTCCTCGCGCACATGTCCCATGAACTGCGCACACCGCTGAATGCCGTGATCGGCTTCTCGCGGATGCTCGATAAACAGGTGTTCGGTGAATTGAACGACAAGCAGTTGGAGTATGTGCGCGACATCCACTCCTCAGGCAGCCATCTGCTGTTGTTGATTAACGACATCCTGGATCTGTCCAAGATCGAGGCCGGCCGCATGGAGTTGGAAGCGGCTGAGTTCTATCTGCCGTCGGCGGTCGAGAACGCCGTGAGCCTGGTGAAACAACGCGCGGCGAACCACGGCATTACGCTTGATCTCAACGTCGATGAACGACTCGAGACGTTCGTGGGCGATCAACGCAAGTTCAAGCAGATCATGGTGAACCTGTTGTCCAACGCGGTGAAGTTTACCCCCGATGGCGGTCACATCGGTGTGACCGCCAGTTGTGTCGACGGCGGGATCGAGGTTTCGGTTTCCGACACCGGTGCGGGCGTCGCGGCGGCGGATCAGGAAACCATGTTCGAGGAATTCCGTCAGGTGGGCGATGACCAGGGTCGTAAGAGTGAGGGCACCGGACTCGGGCTGCCGCTCACCAAGAAGTTCGTCGAGTTGCACGGCGGCACCATGTCGGTGCACAGTGAGTTGGGTGCCGGCTCTACTTTCACCTTTACACTTCCGAATAGGCCATGTCCGGAGAACTGATCCTCATCGTCGAGGACAACGAGAAGAATATGAAACTGATGCGCGACTGGTTGCAGGCCAACGGCTATACGACCGTGGAATCCGCCTCCGCCGAGGACGGCATCCGCCTGGCCGCAGCGCGGCAACCGGCGTTGATCCTCATGGATATTCGGCTCGGCGGCATGAGCGGTATCGAAGCGTTGGGGCATCTGCGTGCCGCTGCGGATACCCGGAATATTCCGGTCATCGCGGTCACCGCGTCGGTGATGGACGAGGATCAACAACAGATCACGAAAGCGGGTTTCGACGGCTACCAGAAAAAGCCCATCGACCTTGAGGAATTCCTCGAAGCGGTGCAGCAGGTGCTCGGGAAAAATCAATAGGACAGCGGGGAATCCGGTGAGCGCACAACGAAAGATTCTGGTGGTCGACGACAACCCGCAGAACATGAAACTGCTGGCGGACATGCTGATGGTGGAAGGCTATGCGGTGGTGACCGCGGCCGCCGGACTCGAGGCGCTCGAGAAAGTCGAAGCCGACAGACCCGATCTGATACTACTGGACGTGATGATGCCGGGAATGAACGGCTATGAGGTGTGCCGCCGAATACGCGAAAACGCGGCTTACGGGATCTTGCCGGTGGTCATGGTGACTGCCCTCGACCCCAGCGAGGAACGGATCAACGGGCTCGAGGCCGGGGCCGATGACTTTCTGACCAAGCCCATCAACGACGCGGAACTCCTGGCGCGCGTGCGATCCTTGTTACGGATCAAGGAACTCTACGATACCGTGGAGGCGCAAGCCGCCGAGCTCAAACAGTGGGCTGGAACCTTGGAGACACGCGTCGCAGAGCAGCTCGAACAGCTCGATAAGGTCGGACGTTTGAAGCGCTTTCTGTCTCCGGCCCTGGTGGAGATGATCGTCGACGGCGGCACCGACGATCCGATGCAGGCCCACCGGCGGGAGGTCACCGTGGTGTTTGTGGACTTGCGGGGCTTCACGTCTTTTGCGGAAACCGCCGAACCCGAGGAAGTCATGGGGGTGCTGCACGATTACCACGCCAAGATGGGCGGGCTGATCATGGAGTACGAGGGCACGATCGAACAATTTGCCGGCGATGGCATCATGGTGATTTTCAACGACCCGGTGCCGGCGCCGGATCACACCGAGCGCGCGGTGCGGATGAGCGCCGCCATGCGCCGGCGTATCGAGGAGCTCAAGCTCGCATGGCAAAAACGCGGCTATGACCTGGACTGCGGAATCGGCATTGCGCGTGGCTATGCCACCATCGGCGCGGTGGGTTTTGAGGGCCGATGGGATTACGCCACCATCGGAACGGTGGCCAACCTCGCCGCGCGGTTGTGCACCGAGGCCAAGGGCGGACAAATATTGATGAGCCACAAGGCCTTGGGCGCGGTCGAGGACCTCGTCGAGACCGAGCCCCTGAACCCGCTGGCGTTAAAGGGGTTTTCCAATCCGGTCACTGCCTACAACGTCGTGGCTGTCAAGCAATGATTGGCGTGATATCCGTCACGAACTTCGCGGCAAACACGCGGGAGCAATATGGCCAAAATCGTAGAGCAATGATGCGGATCCTGATCCTGATCCCACTCGGTTTACGGGCCCGGGTTTTCAGATCTTGATCCAGTGCGCGCCCCTGCCGCGCCCCTGCGTGCGGACAAGTCCCTCGGTCTTCATTTCGCGTAACACCAGCCTGATCGTCTCACGGCTCACGCCGGGGCAATCACGCTCGAGGTCAACCATTTTAAAGGGCGAGATCTTGCGGCCTACCGCCTCGCGCACACGTTCGGATTTGGAACTGCGCGCGCCATGCAATTCTCCGACGCGCTCTTCAAACTCCTTATAGGCGTGAATCAATACCCCCCAAAAATAGTTCAGCCAGGGCAGGACTTCATGCTCGCCCTCATGCCATCTTTGCGAACTCGCCGCCAACGCGTCATGGTAGGACTCGCGAGATTTTTCGAACAGCCGCTCCAGGCTGATGAACTCGCCCACCCCATAACCGCCGTGATAAAGCAATAGCAATGTGAGCAATCGTGCGACCCGGCCGTTGCCGGAATCGAATGGATGAATACAAAGAAAATCCAAAATCACCGACGGTATGACCACGATCGCATCATTGCCTTCCGCGATCGCTCGTTCGTATCCCACGATCAGACTGTCCATCGCCTGGGGAGTCGCTGTTGCCGGCAACGCTTCGCAGAGGGTGCGAATGATATGTCCTTGCCCATCCTTTTCCACGAAATCGTTGTTTGCGACCTTCCATTCCCCGCCCCCATCCGGCGTCTGTCGATACAGGGTTCGATGCAGTTGCCGAATGACATCGACGGTTACCGGCATCTTGCTCCGACGCCGATGAATCGACTCCAGGACATCGCGGTATCCGACGATTTCCTGCTCTGATCGATCACGAGGCGTGGTGGTTGCTTCGAACAGCGACATCAGGCGTAGCGCGGACGTGGTAATCCCCGCGAGGCGATTTGATGAATCGGTCGCTTCAATCAGGGCTTCGGTACGCAACGCCGCCAGGGTCTCCGCTCGCTGCGTGGCGTACAGGGCCTGTTTGCCCCGGTATTCCCCCAGAGTGCGCAGAATAGCCACGTCGCGGGCACTAAAGCCCATACTGGCTAAAAAAGCCGGCTGCAACGATTGCATGGATTCGGTTCTCGGTACGATAGGGGGTAATTATGGTTCATTTTTACCGCTTTTGTGGCGCACCCATCCCTCAATACAGCCTGAATGTCTGATTTGCACGCTGTGGACATGGCATCTCCTCCTGCTTTTCCCCTGCTATGCGGGGACAAGACCGCAGTGCTTGTGCTGCGCAAAGTTCCCCTGCTATGCGGGGACAAGCGCAGTGCTGGTGCTGGGTGCTCGTGCCCACGCGGCAGGGGATGAGGCCGCTCCCACAGAGACTTTCGATATAATGACAGGCTCGTATTGTCGCGGCGCGAGGAGAGGGATCAATGGCTAAGCGGATCGAATCAGTGGTCGTGATGGGTCTTGGCCGAGTCGGGTCGCTCGCCGCCACCTTGCTGCACGAGACCGGCTTCAAGGTGCATGGGGTGGACTTGCGGGAGGCCCGTCATCTCGCCATGCCGACCAGCCGGGTCGACATCGAAGACGGCGCCGCTTTGTCCAGACTACTCGAACCGGCGGACGCGGTGCTCGCCTGTCTCCCCTACCATTTGACCATCGACATCGCCGCGGCCGCGCACGCGCTCGGCGTGCATTACTTCGACCTGACGGAAGATGTCCCCACTGCCAAGAAGATCATCGAACTCAGCGACAGCGCGAGCGCGGTGATGGCCCCGCAGTGCGGACTGGCACCCGGCTTTATCGCCATCGTGGGTGCTGCATTGAGCCATAAGTTCGACACCCTGCGCAGTATCGAGCTGCGCGTTGGCGCGCTGCCCCAGCATCCCCGCGGTTTGCTCGGCTACGCGTTCAACTGGTCGCCGGAGGGCGTGGTCAATGAATACCTCAACGACTGCGAGGTGATTACCGACGGCGAGAAGAAGCTGGTGCCGCCCATGGGCCAGGTCGAAACCATCGTGATCCACGGCATACAGCTGGAGGCATTCACGACCTCGGGAGGATTGGGCACGATGTGCGACACCTACGTGGGGCGTGTGCACGAACTCAATTACAAGACGCTGCGCTACCCCGGGCATTGCAGCCTGATGCGCTTTTTCTTTCAGGAACTGCATATGAAACACCGGCGCGAGGAAGCCGGTGACATTCTCGTCAATGCCAAACCGCCCGTGAGTGACGACGTGGTGTACATCCATACCGCGGCCGAGGGTCACCGCGCCGGACGCTTGATGCGTGAGGAGTTCGTGCGCGCCTATTACCCCAAGACCATCGCGCAACAGCAGTGGCGTGCGATCGCCTGGACCACCGCCGCCTCGGTGTGCGCGGTGCTCGAGCTGGTGGCGGACGGTGTGCTGCCAGCCAAAGGCTTCATAAAACAAGAAGAGATTCCGTTGGACGCGTTCCTCGCAACCCGCAACGGCGCGTTGTACGATTCATCGCGATGATACGACACAAGGCGTTGTTGGGAGCGGCTTCCTGGCCTGCGTCACGCAGCACAAGCACTTCGCTTGCCCCGCATAGCAGGGGAACCTTGCGCAGCACAAGCACTGCGCTTGCCCCGCATAGCAGGGGAACCTTGCGCAGCACAAGCAGCCGCGAAGATCTTTACCATTGAACCATTGCGGTCTGACCCCACGGAAGATCACTGAATTGAGGGGGAACTTCCGGGCCTGGCCCCACCGAATGTTGTAGACTTCCAGGCATCGGGCCCGGTTACAAGATACCGCGGAGATACATCTTGGGTCTTGTTCCCCGGAGGTAATTTAAACAATGGTGATGAATCGGAGACAGAGTGAATGACAGATAATGCAAAGCTCAACGCCTGGGTCGAGGAGGTCCGCGGCCTGTGTCAACCCGAAGCGGTGCGCTGGTGCGACGGCTCCCAGGCCGAATACGACGAGATGATCCGCATCATGCTCGACAGCGGCACCGCACGTAAGCTGAACGACAGCAAACGCCCCAATAGTATACTGGTGTTGTCCGATCCCGCCGACGTAGCTCGGGTCGAGGACCGCACCTTCATCTGCTCCCAGAGCGAGGATGAGGCCGGTCCCACCAATAACTGGCACGATCCCGAGGAAATGAAGACCACCCTGCGGGAGCTGTTCGCCGGCTCGATGCGTGGTCGCACCATGTTTGTGATTCCGTTCAGCATGGGACCGGTAGGCTCGCCCATCGCCCACATCGGCGTGCAGATCAGTGACTCTCCCTACGTGGTCGCGAACATGCACATGATGACCCGCGTCGGACAGCGGGTGCTCGACACCCTGGGCGACGGCGAGTTCGTACCGTGCCTGCATTCCGTCGGCGCACCACTGGAAAACGGCGCACAAGACGTGCCGTGGCCGTGCAACGCCGACAACAAATATATCGTGCACTTCCCCAAAACCCGGGAGATCTGGTCGTTCGGTTCCGGCTACGGTGGCAACGCGCTGCTGGGCAAGAAATGTTTCGCGCTGCGCATCGCATCGGTGATGGCCCGCGACGAGGGCTGGCTCGCCGAACACATGTTGATCCTGAAACTGACCAACCCGGCGGGCGTATCACGTTATATAACGGCGGCCTTCCCCAGTGCCTGCGGCAAGACCAATCTGGCGATGATGAACCCTTCGCTCGACGGCTGGAAGTGCGAGACCATCGGCGATGACATCGCGTGGATGAAATTCGGCGATGACGGACGGCTGTACGCGATCAATCCGGAGGCGGGTTTCTTCGGCGTAGCGCCGGGCACCAGCATGAAGTCGAACCCGAACGCGATGCTCACCTTGAAGGAGAACTGCATCTTCACCAACTGCGCACTCACCAACGATGGCGATGTTTGGTGGGAGGAGATGACCGACGAGCCGCCGGCCAAGCTCACCAATTGGTTGGGGCACGACTGGCACCCCCACGCCGAGGCCCATGCCGCTCATCCCAATGCACGGTTCACCGCACCCGCTCGTCAATGTCCGGTGATCGCGCCGGAATGGGAAGATCCAAAAGGGGTGCCCATCAGCGCCATCCTGTTCGGCGGGCGACGCGCCACCGTGGTGCCCTTGGTACACGAAGCGCGGGATTGGCAACACGGCGTATTCATCGGGTCGATGATGGGCAGCGAGAAGACCGCTGCCGCCACTGGCGCCCTGGGCATGGTGCGGCGCGACCCCATGGCGATGTTGCCGTTCTGCGGCTATAACATGGCGGACTACTGGGCACACTGGTTGTCGCTGCAACAACGCGGCGGCGCGGCGCTGCCGAAGATTTACTACGTAAACTGGTTTCGCAAGGGCGACGATGGCCAATTTCTGTGGCCAGGCTTTGGCGAGAACAGCCGCGTCCTCAAGTGGGTCTTCGAACGCTGCGAGGGAACCGGCGCGGCCACCGAGACGGCAATTGGTTATCTCCCCGCGGACGGTGCGCTCGACACCTCGGGGTTGGAAGTCGCATCCGGGGACATGGATGCACTGCTGCACGTCGACGTCGAAGGTTGGCTTGGCGAGGCAATCGGCGTGCGCGACTACTATCGCAACTTCGGTGACCGCGTCCCGGCAGCGCTCCGCCAGGAACTCGACAACCTGGTCGCGCGCCTCGAGTCCTCGTTGTAATCACTGAAGAAATGGGGTCGGAGTCAAAGCCTCCGACCCCGTTTTTACGTTTTTAAAAGCGGATCGTCGCCCAAAAATACGGGTGATCGGATACCCCCTCGTTGTGCATGCCGCCGGCATCTATTTCCACGCCCTTGGTGATGATCCAGTCGACGCGATCGTCTCGGTCTTGGTCGCCCAATACCTGACGCACGGCATCGACGGCGCCCTGCTGCAACACCGCCGCAAGCTGCGGGTCGGCGCGCGTGGTGTTGAGGTCGCCGAGCAGAACCGCCGGTTCGTACCGGCCAAAGCACTCGAGCACCGTGCGCAACTGCAGATCACGCCCAGCGCGGGTGTGCAGGTGAGTAAACAATACCCACAGGTCACGGCGCGCGATTCGCATCCGGGCGATGGTGAGATTACGGTAGCGGTGACCGGCAACATTGACCAGCGGTTCGCGCTGCCACTCGTGGACCGGAAACGCGCTGATCAGGGCGTTACCGCGGAAGTCACGCAACCAACGGGTTTGGGTCGGGGCGAACAACCAGCCTTTGTCGCACGCGCGCGCGATCACCTCGGCCTGGCCGCTGCCGCCGAAGACGCCGGCGGCGCGCACCTCCTGCAATGCGGCGATATCCGCACCGGCGATCACTCGCGCCGTGCGGCCAAGATCGCGCCTGCCGTCCAGGCCCTTGCCGCCATGGATGTTATAGGACGCGACCACCAGCGAATCGACGTCGTCTACGCGCCAACTCACCGGCGGATTGATACCTGTACCGCGTGCGGCGGGCTTTGCCCGTGGCACACCGGACGCCCACAACAACGCCACAACCAGCGCGAGGACGAGAGCAATCAGCAATGTAGTCACGGGGTATGCGTGGCAGTATGTTTTGGATCGTAGGCCTGTATAGTGCGCTTACGGAGTATACCAGCGCCCCGGTCGTCGGCTTGCGGCGCGGTGTGGTGTATATCTTGACCGGCACTTCACGCGCGGGAGCTTAGACTTTAAGCTGGCAATATTGTTGGCCTCCACCGATGTCCATGACTGACGGCGACCCGGTTATCGAACTATCCGATGTCCACAAGATCTATCCCGACGCCCAGCGCGAGCGCACGGTGTTGCGGGGGATCAACGCGACATTCCGGCGCGGGGAATTCGTCGCCATCCTCGGTCGCAGCGGTTCGGGTAAGTCCACCCTGTTGAACCTGCTCGGCGGCATCGACCTGCCCTCGGGCGGAGACATCCGCTTCAACGGGCTGAGCATCGCCAACCTCAACGAGCGCCGCCGCACCCTGTTCCGGCGCGAACACGTCGGCTTCGTGTTTCAGTTCTTCAACCTGATTCCGACCCTCACGGTGTTCGAGAACCTGCTGTTCACCCTCGACCTCAACGGCGTCGACCGGGCGCGGGCGCAACGCCGGGTGGAGGAGCTGCTCTCTCGCCTCGGCTTGTCCGATCGCGGTGATTCGTTCCCCGATCGGTTGAGCGGGGGCGAGCAGCAGCGCATCGCGGTGGCCAGGGCCGTGGCCCACCGGCCTTCTCTGGTGCTGGCCGACGAGCCCACCGGCAACCTGGACCGCGATACCGAACGGGAGGTCCTGGCACTGTTGCGCGAGATGCCAAAGCGCGACGACACGACGGTGATCGCCGCCACCCACAGCCCGGAGGTCGCAGGCTGCGCGGACCGCGTCATGCGCCTTCAGGACGGCACTCTCGACGGCGCGCAGTCATGATTCTCGCCCGCGTCTCGATGCGTAACCTGTTGCGCCACCCGTGGCAGTCGATCCTGTCCATCGTCGGCATCGCGCTGGGAGTAGCGGTGGTGATCGCCATTGACCTGACCAACGAGAGCGCCCGCCGGGCGTTCAAACTTTCGAACCAGATGGTCGCCGGCCAAGCCACCCACCACATTATCGGCGGACCCTCGGGTCTCGACGAGACCTTGTACCGCGACCTGCGCGTCGAACACGGCATACGTGGCGCATGGCCGGTGGTGGAAGGCCGGCTGCGGCTGCCCGATCATGACGGCCAGCGCTTCACCGTGATCGGGGTCGATCCGTTTGCGCAGACCAGCCACAGCGCAATACACCGCTCTACCCGAGGCCTGAGTCCCACCGAATTGCTGAGCGTGCATAACGCCGCTTTGCTGGCGGATGACTCGGCGCGGCGGCTGGGATTGACGATCCCCGGCGAACTTCGCGTGCACGGCGCAAAGGGCGATCATCGCCTGCGGGTGACCGCGACCGTAAGTTCAGATAACGCCCTCGAGAACCAGGCGCTGCGCGCGGTGGTGATCACCGACATCTCCACCGCCCAGGTCGTCACCGGCAACGTTGGGCGCCTCACCCGCATCGACCTCGAACTCAATGACCCGGCCACGGTGACGCGGGTACGCGGCCTGCTGCCACCGGGCGCCGAACTGGCGGGCAGCGCGGCCCGCGGTAACGCCCTGCAGCAAATGACGCGGGCATTCGAGGTCAATCTGACCGCCCTCAGTCTGCTGGCGCTGGTGGTCGGCATGTTCCTGATTTATAACACGATGACGGTGTCGGTGCTGCAACGCCATCGGCAGATCGCGACCCTGCGCACCCTGGGTGTCGGCGACCGCGAGTTGTTCGCGTCGGTCGCCCTCGAGGCGTTGACGCTCGGAGCACTGGGCGTGGTCGCCGGCATCGGCGTGGGGATCGTGCTGAGCCACCAGCTGTTGGGGCTGGTCGCCCAGACCATCAATGACTTGTATTTTCGACTCGACGTCAAGCAGGTGTCGGTCAGCGCCTGGAGTCTCGCCAAGGGCATCGCGCTCGGCATCGGCGCCACCGTCGTCGCCGCGCTCGCCCCGGCCCTGGAGGCTAGCCGGGTGCCGCCGCAGATCACCTATACGCGCTCCGGTCAGGAGTCCGCGGCGCGCGGCTCGGTGGGCCGGCTCGCGTGGTTCGCCATCGTGCCCTGCGTCGCCGCGGCGGTGCTGTTGCTGCTGCCCGGCGGCAGCCTGTATGCGGGTTTCACCGGTCTGTTTTTCGCGATCTTCGGTTTCGCACTGCTGACGCCGGCGCTGCTGCTGCTCATCGTGCGCCTCGCCCACCCGTGGCTGGCGCGCACCCTGGGGCTCATCGGGCGCATGGCGGCCCGTGGCGTAACTGAGAGCTTGAGCCGCACCCGGGTCACCATCGCCGCCTTGGCCGTTGCGGTCTCGGCCACCGTGGGCGTGGGCATTATGATTTCCAGTTTTCGCACCACCGTCGAACACTGGCTGGTGAACTATCTGCGCGCCGATCTGTATGTGTCCGCGTCGGGCAGCGCGAACGGCGTCGACCCCGGGTTGATTCGCCGCGTGTCCCAACTGCCGGGAGTGAAATCGATCACCACCGCCCGCTGGACCAATCTCGACGGCGCCGCCGGGCGCACCCAGTTGTTCGTGCTGGATGCGCAGTCCGAGGCGTTCGAGAACTTCCAGTTCAAAGATGGGGATGCGGCATCCGCCTGGCCGCGCTTCAAGGATCGCGACGCGGTCATCGTCTCCGAGCCCTACGCCTATCATCACCGTCGCGGCGTGGGCGACACGGTAGTGCTGCGCACCGACCGCGGCGCGCGTGAATTCGAGGTTGCGGGGGTGTTCTATGACTACGGTTCGGATCGCGGGGTGGTCGCACTGCATCGCGACACCTACGACCGTCACTGGTCCGATCCTGCGATCTCGTCATTCGCAGTGTACCTCGATGCCGGTATCGACGCCGACGACTTCGCCGCAACGCTGCAAGACGGCGTGCTCGATGGCACCGAGTTGACCCTGCGTTCCAACCGTCAGCTGCGCGCGCTGTCGATGGACATCTTCGATCGCACCTTCGCGATCACCAACGTGCTCAGGGTGCTCACCGTGGTGATCGCCGTGATCGGCATATTCAGCGCCCTGATGTCGATTCAACTGGAACGGGGCCGGGAGTTCGCGGTGCTGCGCGCCAACGGCTTCACACCGCGGCAATTGTGGGCGCTGGTGACCACGGAAACCGGTTTGTTGGGACTCGCCGCCGGGGTGCTGGCGCTGCCGCTGGGTTTGTTCCTCGCCCTGGCGTTGATCTTTGTCATCAATCGACGCTCGTTTGGCTGGACCATGCAGGTGTGGCTGACCCCCGAGCACTTTGTGCTGGGTTTGGTCCTGGCGGTGGCCGCCGGCCTGCTGGCGGGCATCTACCCCGCGTTGCGCCTGGCACGTACGCCGCCGAGCTTCGCCCTGCGCCATGAATAGACCGCTGCGCAGCCTGTACCGCTGGACGGCGTTGACGGCGGCGCTGTTCATTATCGCGTGTGCCGACCGCGACGCCGGTGGCGCGCAACCGGCGCAGTCCGTGGTTGGGACCTTGAGCCCCGTGAACACCGACGGGTTTCGCAAGGCCCTGGCGCCGGCGGCGTTCACATTTCCCCGCGACCACGGCACTCATCCCGAATTCAAGACCGAGTGGTGGTATTTCACCGGCAACCTGGGTACCGCCGACGGACGCCGCTTCGGTTACCAGCTGACGCTGTTCCGCGTCGCCGTCACCCCCGCACCCCCCGCCAGCGCTTCGGCGTGGGCGACCAACCAAACCTACATGGCACACTTCGCGGTCACCGATGTCGCCGGCGACGAGTTTTATTACGACGAGCGTTTCGCGCGCGGCGCATTGGGGCTTGCCGGCGTCAGAGCGGCACCCTTTCGTGCGTGGCTGGAGGATTGGCGCGTGTCCGCAGCTACCGGCGCCGCGGTACGCGGCTGTGACGGTTGCCTGAATCTTCGCATCTCAGCCGGAAATGACGCGGCCGCCGTCGCCCTGTTCTTGACCAGCACCAAACCCGCTGCGCGTCACGGCGACAATGGCCTCAGCCAAAAAAGTGCGACCCCGGGCAACGCCTCTTACTACTACTCGCTGACGCGGCTCGCGACCGAAGGTACGATCGAGGTCGACGGACAAACACATGCTGTCACCGGTCAAAGCTGGTTCGATCACGAATGGTCGACCTCCGCGCTGGAAGACGCTCAGGCGGGATGGGATTGGTTCTCGTTGCAGTTGTCGGGGCAGGCGGAACTGATGCTGTTCCGGCTGCGCGCGCGGGACCCGGCGGATGCCGACTTCGTCAGCGGCAGCTATGTGGCTCCCGACGGGCGCGTCAGCCGATTGCGCCCTGGTGACTTTGCCATTGAGGTGCTCAATTCGTGGACCAGCCCGGCCACCGGCGTCGCGTACCCCGGACAATGGCGGATTCGCATTCCGCGCCGCCGCCTGGTGCTCGACGTGACGCCACTCATCCGGCGCCAGGAATTGAACAGCGCGTTTCGTTACTGGGAGGGGGCGGTCAGCGCGACCGGCCGCCACCGCGAGCGCCCGATTTCCGGCGCAGGCTATGTCGAGTTGACCGGGTATCACTGACCCGCATATTGCGCCAAGGCCCCCCGCCCTTATGCAACGCGATGCACCGGGCAATCCCTGAGCGGCAACTCGTCACCGGCCCAGGTTGCGGGGATTACTTCTGCGCCACCAGGTAAGCGACATAGGACAGGCAGATCTCGCCTTTTTCTTCCTTAGTAAATATCCCATCGCCGCTCTCCCCGTCTTCATCGGTGCCCTCCCAATAACAGTCCACGCGTGCGAACCCGGCGTCTGCCAGGATATCCCGCAGTTCGGCGAGCCCCCAATGCCGCCACTCGTAAGAAAACGCGCGGTGCAGCTCACTGCCATCGGGAAACCGGAAATGGATGTGACACCTCGCCTCGTTGGGGATCGGCCAGTATTCGTCCTGGTCCCAGACGTAGGTGAAGCCCTCTTCCATCTCCGTCTCTTCTTCCATCGCCTCGAAGCACTCCGGGCCGCCGTGTAGGTCGATGACGAAGATGCCGCGATCGTTGAGATCGTCGCGGGCGCGGCGAAAATAATCCAGCATCTCGGTTCGGGTCTTGAACAACCAGTAGGAAAAATTCTGCGCACAGCGCACATCGGGCGCCTCATCGCTCGGCAACCGTGCGTCCTTGGTATGCAGGGTCGCCTGGTCAGCGGCCGCCCCCAACGGGATCAGGTTGTGTTCGATGCCCCAGTTCAGGGGTTCGGGGTCAATGTCGAAGCCCTCGGCGGTGTATTCCGACCCGCGCCTGATCCAGTACGCAGTGAGCAGCGAGGTACCGCAGAAATCCTCGCGGAAATGCAGCGCCTTCGTCCCGCGGACGTCGCGATACAGGTTTGCCAGAAATTCGACGTCTTCTTCCGGCGACTGCACCGAAAGTTGATAAAGTTCGTATTTGTCCGCCTTGCTGGCCAGCGTTTTTTGTTTGCGCTTTTTTTGTTTTTTATCTTTTCCCTTTTTGGGTTTCGACTTGGACGCCATTATACTTCCTCGCGGGGACATGAAATTTATCGCAGGGCGCGGAGCATAGCGTCTCCAATTCGCGGTCACAAGCGTCCGCGAGCAGGCGCTTGCTGCCGCCCAAGAAGGACCCAGAACCATACTCGCCGGTTTGCGCGGCGGTCGTTTGTACGCGTTTGCGAACCAGCGAAAACCGGCAACATGATCGTCACCATGACATCGCAGACATGAAGCTGTTGTACTTCGCCCAACTGGCAGACATCGTGCAGAAGTCCCACGAAGAGGTGGCATTGCCGGCCGCGGTCCGCACTGTGGATGAATTGCTCGACTGGTTGGCCGCCCGCGGCGAGCCGTGGACGTCGCACATGGTCGCCGAGCGGATTCAAGTTACCGTAAACAAGCAGTTTGCGCAGCCCGCCACCAAGGTGGGCGACAACGATGAGATAGGCTTGTTTCCCGTTCGCGGGGCGTCATCCACGCCGTGGTGAAATATACGGGTCAACCCAGCTCGGCCAACAGGCGGTCGATCATCGACTCCGCTTGACCGAGGTATCCGCCCCCGAACAGGTTCAGATGGTTCAAGATGTGGTACACGTTGTACAGCGCCTTGCGGGTCCGATAGCCATCCTCCAACGGCCACGCCTGGCGATAGGCGCCGTAAAAATCACGCCCGAAGCCGCCGAACAACTCGGTCATCGCCAAGTCCGCCTCGCGGTCCCCGTAGTACGGCGCCGGATCGTAAATCACCGGTCGAGCCTCGGAGTCCGCCGCATAATTGCCGCTCCAAAGATCTCCGTGTAACAGCGACGGCAACGGCTGGTGGCTCGCGAACAACCCCGCAAACTTAACCATCAGACGCTCGCCCTGCTGCTGCAGGCGTCCGTGGTACCCGTTGCGCGCCGCCAGTTCGAGCTGCGCTCCCAGGCGTTTCTCGCGCCAGAAGAGAATCCAGTCATCGCTGGGGGTGTTGATCTGCGGCGTGGAGCCGATGGTGTTGTCGCGATCCCATCCAAAACTCGCGCGGGTTGCGCGATGCATCGCCGCCAACTGCTCACCGAGGCGTCGCGACACCGCGCCGCCTCCCGCGCTCAGCTCGATATATTCCAGAACCAAATAGGCGCTTTCGTCGTTGGCGCCCCAGCACACCGGTGCCGGCGCCCGCACGGTGCCGGTATTGCGGATTTCGTCCAGCCCCGCAGCTTCCGCCTCGAACATGGCCACCAGGGACGCGTGATTGGTCTTTACGAAATAGCGCCGCGCGTCGTCCGCCAATACCATGGCACTGTTGATGCAGCCACCGCCGGCGGAACGCTGGCGGGGCGCGTGAAACGGGATGCCGGTGGCGGTTTCGATGTGTCGGCAAATAATGGGAATTAACATAGCGCAGAGTAAGGGCTTACTTTCACAATTAGCGAAGAATCCAAGCTAAGTCTTTGAATTTACGCTCCTCCCGGTGGCTGACTTATGCACAACCCGGGGCAGCTCGATCGCGGCCATAGCGATTTGGTGATTTAGTCACCGAACCATCGATCGGAGATTTTTAACCGTTTGTTTTTGCTGCCAATTTAGTCGTGCCCAAATTTTACGCAAACAACCCGAACCGCGCGCCGCGTAATGGCAATCACCATCTCGTTGTCACCTGTCCACAGACTTATCCACAGCTTTTGTGGGTAACCGACGAACAGGTTTCCAATCAAGCAGTTATGAACCCCGCCGTGGCGGGCTGACGAGCGGCCGGCGGGAAATCCTATGATAGATTGTCGCCATGACTGTCACTCCCATCGCCCGCGTCGCGGTACCGGTTCCGCGACGTCAAACGTTCGATTTTCTGATTCCGGCGCATCTCGCATTGCAGCCCGGCGCCCGCGTGCGCGTGCCGTTTGGCGCCCGGTGCCTGGTGGGCGTGGTGATCGCCATCGGCGCCGACAGTGCGCTGACCATAACACGTTTGAAACCGGTGGCCGAGGTCTTGGACCTGCAGCCTGTCATTCCATCTAAGCTCTTGGACACACTGGTCTGGGCCGCGGATTATTATCACCATCCACTCGGAGAGGTCATTGCCACCGCGCTGCCGATACCGTTGCGGCAGGGCTCGCCGGTCAAACCGCGCCAACCACAGACTTATTGCCTGACCGATGCGGGACTCGCGTTCGACAGCGCCGCCCTGGACCGCGCGGCGGTGCAACAACGCTTGCTCGAACTGTTACGCGCGGCACCGGCGCAACGGCTGTCAGCGGAGCAGTGTCGGCAGGTCTCGCCGTCGTGGCGGCGCGCGATGATGGCGCTGGCGGGTAAACATCTGATAACGGTCCAGGAGGCGCCGGTTCCACCGGCCGTCGACACGTCTCCCGCGCCGCCGATCACCCTTAACGCGTCGCAGCGCGCCGCCACCAGCGCCATCATTGACTCCCTGGACGGATATCAGGCATTTCTCCTGCACGGTGTCACCGGCAGCGGCAAGACCGAGGTGTATCTGCGCGTCGTGGAAACGGTCATCGCGCGCGGTGGACAAGCGCTCGTACTGGTGCCGGAGATCGCCCTCACCCCACAACTCATCGCGCGCTTCCGGCAGCGCATCGATGCCGTGGTGGTGGTGTTGCACTCGGGACTGTCATTGGCAGAGCGGCACCAAGCCTGGTGGGCGGCGAGCACCGGCGCCGCGGGGGTGGTGCTCGGCACGCGATCGGCGGTGTTCACGCCGTTACCGCGCCCGGGGGTGTGTATCGTCGATGAGGAGCACGACACTTCCTACAAGCAGCAGGACGGATTTCGCTATCATGCGCGGGATCTCGTCTTGTACCGGGCAAAATTGGAGGGCTTCCCTGTGGTCCTGGGCTCGGCCACACCATCCCTGGAGACCCTCGCCAATGCCGCCAATGGCCGCCATCGCCGTCTCGAACTGCCCGTACGCGCCGGCTCCGCCAAGCTGCCGCGAATCCATCTGCTGGACTTACGGCGCACGCCCACCGACACCGGATTGAGCACACCGCTGATTGCCGCGATCCGGCAACGCCTCGAGCGCGGCGAACAAAGCCTGGTGTTTTTGAATCGCCGCGGCTATGCCCCGGTGTTGTTCTGCCGCCAATGCCATTGGCACGCGCAGTGTCCGCGTTGCGACGCCAAGCTCACTTATCACAAGCGCCGGAATCACCTGCGCTGCCACCACTGTGGACACGAGACTCCGGTGCCGGTTGATTGTCCTCAGTGCGGCCATGCGTCGCTGCTCAACCTCGGCGAGGGCACGCAGCGCATCGAGGAATCCTTGGGCGCTTCGTTCCCGTGCGCGACGATACTACGTATCGATCGGGACGCCACCCGACGCAAAGGCCATCTCGAAGAATCACTGCAGCGTATTCATGAGGGCGAGGCGGACATCCTCGTGGGTACTCAACTGCTGGCCAAGGGGCATGACTTTCCCAACGTCACCCTGGTGGGGGTGATCAATTCCGATCAAGGTCTGTACAGCGTTGACTTTCGCGCCGCCGAGCACCTGTTCCAGCAGATCATCCAGGTGGCGGGGCGCGCGGGGCGCGCCGACAAAGCCGGCGACGTGCTGATCCAAACCTGGTACCCCGCGCATCCGTATTTCGCATCGCTGCTCGCGCACGATTACGAAGGCTTTGCCGAGGCCACGCTGGCCGAGCGCCAAGAGGCGCACTATCCACCCTATTCTCATTTCGCGCTATTACGCGCGGAATCGAACCACGAACAGGCGGCGATCGGGTTTCTCCACTTTGCTCGCGACCAGGCGCTGCAAGTGACGCAGCAGATGCGCACCAAGGGCGTCGTGTTCATGGATCCGGTACCGGCGCCGATGGAGAAACGTGCCGGTCGCTACCGCGCCCAATTGCTGGTCAGCGCGGCCCATCGGCCGCCGCTGCACCGGGTGCTCACATCGTGGTTGCTGCGGCTCGAAAAATCGCCGCGATCGAGTAAGGTACGCTGGTCGATTGATGTCGATCCGGTGGATTTGTATTGACCGGTTTATGGCACCAAGGCGCAATTCTCCACTTCTACTCAGAACAAGCCGTGGGTAGAATCACCTCCCGTCCCGTACCAGACCACACCAACCGTGAAACAACGACTACAAGAACGATTCGCCGCGGCCATCGAGATGCTGAAGCGTGACGGCGTGCTGGCGCCGGATCAACAGGTGGCGGTCCGCTTCGAACACGCGCGCCAAAAGCAGCATGGCGACTTCGCCACCAACGTGGCGCTGTCATTGGGTAAGGCCTGTCGGCAGACACCCCGGGAGCTCGCGCAGCTGATCATTGACGCCCTGCCCGCGGCGCCCGAGATCGCCAAGGTGGAGATCGCGGGGCCGGGATTCATCAACGTGTTCCTCGCCGCCGCTTCCCAGTTCAATATTGTCGGCACCATCCGCGACGCCGGTAATGAATATGGCCGCAGCAACTTGGGAGCCGGGCAGAAGGTGATCATCGAGTTCGTCTCCGCCAATCCCACCGGTCCACTGCACGTGGGACACGGCCGCGGCGCCGCATTCGGCGACTCCATGGCACGCCTGTTGACGGCCACGGGTTTCGAGGTGACGAAGGAATATTACGTCAACGACGCGGGCCGGCAGATGGATATCCTGGCAATCAGCGTGTGGCTGCGCTATCTGGAGCTGTGTGGAGAACAGGTCACATTTCCCGAGAACGCCTATCAGGGCGACTACATTTTCGACATTGCGGCCACCGTCCACCGCGAGCATGGCGACCGTTACCGGCGCCCAAGCGACAAGTTGCGCACGGAAATTGACGACCCGGACCTCGAGTCACAACTGGATGCATTGATCCAGCGCGCCAAGATCCTGTTGGGGCATGAGGGATATCGATATGTGCTCGGCGTAGGGTTGGATGCGTTGACCGCTGACATTCGCGGTGATCTCGAGCAGTTCAACGTCAAGTTCGAGCGCTGGTTTTCAGAACGTTCATTACTCGACGATCAGCGCGTCGACAACGCCATTCAGGCGCTGGCCAGGAGCGGATATGTGTTTGAGCGCGACCGCGCCCTGTGGTTTCGCTCCACCGCGTTCGGCGATGAAAAAGATCGAGTCGTGGTGCGGGAGAGCGGCGCACCGACCTATTTCGCTTCCGATATCGCCTATCATCTCAACAAGCTGGAGCGGGGTTTCGATCGCTTGATCGACGTGTGGGGAGCGGATCATCACGGATACCTGCCGCGCATGAAGGCGGCCCTGCAAGCCATGGAATACGACCCCGATCGCCTGGTCGTGCTGTTGGTGCAGTTCGCGGCTTTGTATCGAGGCGGCGAAAAGGTATCGATGTCGACCCGGGCGGGTGAGTTCGTGACCTTGCGCGAGCTTCGCCGGGAGGTGGGCGCTGACGCCGCACGATTTTTTTACGTGCAACGCAAGTCGGAACAACACATGGACTTTGATCTCGATCTCGCCAAATCCCAGTCCAACGAGAATCCGGTGTATTACGTACAGTATGCCCACGCGCGCATCTGCAGCGTGTTTCGCCAAGCAGCCGAAAAAAACATCGACACCAGTGATCTGGGTGGCGCCGACCTGTCGCTGCTGGGCGAATCCCACGAGATTGCGCTGGTGAACACATTATCGCGATTTCCCGAGGTCGTGGAGAACGCGGCGGCAAACTACGAACCGCACCGGTTGGCGTACTTTCTGCGCAATCTGGCCAATGACTTTCACACCTACTACAACGCGCACAACTTCCTCGGTGTCGCGCCGGGCCTGCGGCGCACGCGTCTGGCGTTGATCGACGCCACGCGCCAGGTGCTGACCATCGGTCTCGAGCTCATCGGTGTGTCTGCCCCGGACAAAATGTGATCCCATGGCCCAGGCGCGAAAAAAAGTCCGTAAAAAACCCCGTCGCCGGCGATCCAGTCCGCAATCATCCCCGGGGTGGGGCATGTTGATCATCGGCCTGATATCCGGAGCCATCCTGACGGCGTTGTATATGGGGGCGCAAAGCGGTGACGGCACGCAATTGGGTATCGGCCTGAAGGCGCTGTACGAACAGCACCGCAACCGCGTTGTCACCGGCGAACCCAAACCGCCGAGCATCCCGTCGCGCGTGCCCCCGCCCACGGCGAAATTCGATTTTTACACGGTGCTTCCCGAGATCGAGCGCGTCATGCCGGATGACTTCAAGGATGTCGATGCACCCAAGCGCGGCGCCAAACCGGTGGCGTATATCCTGCAGGCGGCGTCCTATGCCAACTATAGGGACGCGGACCGGCTCAAAGCCAAACTCGCGTTATCGGGTTTTGAGCCCACTGTGCAAAAGGTGGCAATCGAAGGCAAGGGCGTGTTCTTTCGGGTGCGCCTGGGACCCTACACCAGCAAGCGGAAGATGAAAAACGAAAAACAACGCTTGGCCAAAATCGGCATCAGCAGCCTGCCACTGCGTCTATCCCGTGAGTAAGGCGCGCGTCCGCAGACACCCAACCGGGGCGCTCTAAACGCGTTGCATTGGCACGAAAACGTCGCTATAGTTCGGCGCCCTATTCCACGGCACCGAAGGCGGCATGGGCTGTCCGGGGGTGCACGGGAGTTACTACTGGTTCAACTTGGTCGGGGTGTACGCTGCTCCGCATCAACAACTGGGGGACTTGCCGATGCGCTCACTAGGCAATCAGATTGTCGCTGAATTCTATGACTGCGATCGCGATCGACTAGACAACGTCGAGTTCATCGAGCAAGCCATGATCGACGCGGCGCAGATCGCCGGCGCCACCATCGTTTCACGGGCCTTTCACCACTTTTCTCCCCACGGTGTGTCGGGTGCGGTCATCATCGCCGAAAGCCATCTAGCCGTGCACACATGGCCCGAGTACGGCTATGCGGCGGTGGATCTATTTACCTGTGGCGATGGCATATTGGCCGCCGCCGCCTTCGACCATCTACGTGCGATGTTCGTAGCGGGACAGATCTCCACGATGGAGATCCGTCGCGGACAAGTGGACATGATGCGCAACGTGAGCGACGATCAACGGCATGCGCAACTGTCATTGGTCAAGTAGCCGGTGATCAGAACCACGCCCACCACGCATACCTTCGTTACCGGTGCCAGCGAGGGCTTCACTCCACTCAACGCCTTTGACGCGGCGCTGTTGGACGCCGGCATCGGAAACACCAACTTGATCAAGGTGTCATCCATCGTACCGCCGCGCACGCGGGAAATTCCCGTGTCGCAATTGGCTTTACCACCGGGCTCACTGGTGCCGGTCGCCTACGCATCGATGGAGTCTGACATTCCCGGGTCGATCATCTGCGCGGCCGTTGCCGCCGCGTGGCCGGAAGACCACGCGCAACCGGGGCTCATCATGGAGTACAACGCCCACGGCCATCGCGAGGATGCCGAGGCGGTGGTGCGGCGCATGGCGGAGGAAGGCCTCAAGGCGCGCGGCTGGACCGTGCATCGCGTGCAATCTGTATCCATCGATCACCGCGTGACCAAGATCGGCGCGGTGTTCGCGGGTGTGGTGCTGGCAAGCGAACCACCGGCGGATGACGAAGCGGACTTCATCGATAGCACCGGTTCTGAAGAATAGGCGGGGACATATGCGTGTCATTGAATGACGGCAATTGGTTTACCGAAGTGTGCGACGAGGCAGGCACTGCGTTTTCGTTGCGCGTCACTAGACAACTGCACACCGAACGCTCCCGTTACCAGACCATCGAAGTTTACGAGACGTCACATTTTGGGAATCTCCTCGTGTTGGATGGATTCGTGATGCTCACCGCACGAGACAATTTCATCTACCATGAGATGATGTCGCACCCGGCGTTATACACGCATCCACAGCCCAAACGAGTGCTGGTGATCGGGGGTGGCGACTGCGGATGTCTCGCTGAAGTGCTCAGACACGGCGACGTGATCGCCGCAGAGTTGGTGGAACTCGATGAGCGGGTCACGCGGGTCAGCGAGCAGTTCTTTCCCGAGCTATGCGCGTCTAACAACGACCCCCGGGCGAGCCTGCACTTTACCGATGGCGTGGCATGGGTGGCGCAGGCCGATGCGGGCACCTACGACATCATCATCGTGGACTCCACCGATCCCATCGGTCAGGCCGCGCGCCTGTTTCAGGAGCCGTTCTATGCGAGCTGCCGCCGCGCCCTGGGGGACGCGGGTGTGCTCGTCGTCCAGAGTGAATCGCCGCTGATTCATTGCGCGCTGATCCATTCGATGCGCGCGGAAATGGGCAAGGCCGGATTCCAACGCGTGTCGACCCTGCACTTTCCACAGTGCACCTACCCCTCGGGCTGGTGGTCAGCGACCCTAGCCGGCGGGGAGCGACCACACGCCGAATTTCGCGCAGCTGACGCGCAAGCGAAGATCTTCACCACCCGTTATTACAATGCCGACATGCATCGCGCGGCCTTGGCGCAACCTACCTTCATGCAGGAACGGTAGTCCTGTGGCCCGGCTCTTTTCAGCCTAAGACCCTCTCCTGTTGTCATCCAGAGGCCACAGGGTCGCCTGCCCCCACACAGCAGCGGGAAGGATATTTGCGTCTCGCGCGCGGTGTCATTTAGATGTGGGAGGCTTCTTCGCGCTGCGCAAAATGACATCAATGGCTGCCGAAGCAAAAAAAATAGTGGGAGCGCATTTCATGCGCGATAATTTTATTCGCGGCTCTTGTCCCCGCGCAGCAGGGGAAAAAGCCGCTCCCACAAAGTTTAAAGCTGAATCGAGGGAAAATTGCCGGGACCGTCGCCAGCAGGGATGCTGGCGTCGAGCCTACATGGATGTATTTACGGCGTGTCCCGCAAATTCTTCCCCGGTTCAGTTCCAACAGGAGGGGTTTTGTGAATCGCGGTTGCTTGTCCTGCGCGTCGTTAGCAGTGCTGGTCCCCGCGCAGCAGGGGGCAAACCGCCCCCACTTAATAGCTTTTGTTATTCAGGTCCTGTCGTCGAGCCACGCCCCAATCGCCGGCGGTACCTGCTTTTGCGCCTTGCCGCTCACATAGATACCGATGTGGCCACCGGGGAACAACAACTCGGTATAGTCCTTGGTGCCGATGTGGCCCTTGAGGGCCGTCGATGCGGCCGGCGGCACCAGGTGATCCTCGCTGGCATAGATATTCAGCACCGGCATGACGAGCTTGTCGAGCGTGACCGAATGTTCACCGATACGCGCCTGTCCTTTTATCAACAGATTTTCCTGGAAGAACTGTTTCACGAATTCACGAAATGCCTCTCCGGCCTGATCAGGGCTATCGAAAATCCATTTTTCCATGCGCATAAAATTCTTCGCCGCCTTTTTGTCGCGCAAGATATCGACCGTGTCTATGTACTTTTGCGTCATAAGCCGGAACGGTTTGAGGGTCAGAAAAGTCCAATTTAACAATTCGCCCGGCACGTTGCCCATCGCCTTCACCGCAAGATCTACGTCGATTTGCTGTGCCCAGCGGCTCAACATATTGTCCGGGGTCTGAAAGTCGACGGGAGTCACCATGGTAATCAGGTTTTTAACCTTGTGCGGATGGATGGCGGTGTAGCACAGGCTGAACGTCCCGCCCTGACAGATCCCCAAGAGATTGATTTGTTCGCGCTGGTGTTGACGGCAGATAACATTGACACAGCGGTTGAGGTATCCATTGATATAGTCGTCCAGACCCAGAAAACGATCGGCACGATCGGGATAGCCCCAATCGATGAGGTAGACGTCCAGTCCGGCTTCCAACAAACCGCGCACCATGGAGCGATTCTCCTGCAGATCGGTCATGTAGGGCCGATTCACGAGCGCGTAGACAATCAGCACCGGTACCGGGTTGCGCGGCGGGTCACCGTTTGGATGCCGATAGCGGTATAACACCAGCTTGTCTTCCGCGTAGACCGCGTCCCTCGGCGTAACGCCGGTTTCGATGGGCCCGAGATTGGACAGCGTTTCCATACCCTCGCCCAGCTTCTTGGCGTAATCCAACATCTCCTTGGTAACCTGATCTGGTCTGAATTGAATAGATGACATCGGTCGGCTCGATCAGGTTCGCTTTTTCTTGGCTTTAGCTTTGGCTTTAGCTTTGGCTTTGGCTTTGGCCTTTTTCTTTTTACCGGAGCTCAAGCAATCTTGCAGCGCCGCGATGCGCACCTGAAGTTCCGCTTGTTTGGTCTGCAGCGCCCACATCTCGGATTGCAATGCCTTGTCGTTGCGCCGCGTCTGTTGAAATCGCTGCAGCAGGGTGTCCATCTCCCGGCGGGTTGGAAGATTCATCGCGTCGAGGCTGTCGTCCAATATGGTTCGCTCCTGCATTTTGAGCGCCATCAGCGCATTGGTCATCTCTCCGTGTAGTCGCACGTAGGCATCACTCATCACAAATTCCGCATATACCTCCTCGCTGCAATCGACCCACAGATCGAACAACTCTTTCGTCGAGTCGATGGGCGGCTCGCCTGCCGCCTCCCGTTCCTTCAGGCGTACCTTTACGCGCTCGATGGACCGTTTTCCCATGTCCGCGTAAGCCGCTGTGTACTCGTTGAACACCTTTTGATAGGCGATCATGAGGCCGCCCAGTTTCTGCAGTTGTTCTTGGTGTTCCCGGGTATAGCCCAGTCCAGGTGTCGCCAGCATCCTTTCGAGTTGCTGTTGCAACCACGGTAAAGTCGGCGCGCCACCGGCTGCCCCGTGCAGCGCGTCCACGGGCATTCCGGTCAAGATCGACGCAGTTTGTTGCCAGGACTCCAGTGGCAGCTGCCACAGCCCGCTCGGCGCCGAGGCTCCTGACCACAGGTGCGCGTCCAGTCCCGGCTTCATGCTCTCCAGGGAGCGGAGGAACAGGGCCTGGACATCTAAACCTTCATCGTGCGTCTCAAAGGACTGTCCCAACGCGTCGCCGAACGCGAAGAATGATTTGCCTTGAGCCAACATACGGGCGAACACATCGGCATGGCTGGGAGTAGGAGGCGACAGCACGCGCGACCACTCATCCAACGCGGCCGCCCACGGATTCGCGGGACGCTGCGGCGCGGCAAGGGACTGCCAGTTCCGCAGCCACTGGTCCCACCATTGACTGTGCGCGCTGTTTGTCATTACGATCGACCCAAAGAACTGGCTCGTATCCCAGGCATGGCCGGTCGTTGCCCAGGCAACCGCATCAACAAGACGATTGTGATTGTGCAGCGCAACAATCTGTTATACCCTAAGCCGATCATCAACATTCCACATCCGCCGGGCCGGCAAAGCGCCAGCTGGGTCCACGAGCCTGCTCCCGCTTTATCTCCTTCGGCAACCCAGACATCTCTACCACGACAAATCATGAGGAGACGCGAAGAATGACCGATAACGTAGTCATTGTCGATGCCGTACGCACGGCGATTGGCAATTTCAGTGGCGCCCTGTCCAACCTGCCGGCGACCACCCTGGGCGCCAAAGTCATCACCTCCCTGCTCGATCGCACCGGCGTGAAACCGGAGCAGATCGACGAGATCATTTTGGGACAGGTATTGACTGCAGGTGTCGGCCAGAATCCTGCGCGTCAGACGATGATCGAGGCAGGCCTGCCGCACACGGTGCCGGCACTGACCATCAACAAGGTATGCGGCAGCGGACTGAAAGCAGTGCATCTTGCGACCCAGGCGATTCGCTGCGGCGACGCACAGGTGATAATCGCCGGTGGCCAGGAGAGTATGAGTCTGGCGCCCCACGTGTTGCCCAAATCCCGTAACGGCGTCAAGATGGGTGACTGGAAGTTGATCGACAGTATGATTGTCGACGGTCTGTGGGATGCCTTCAATGATTACCACATGGGCGTGACCGCAGAAAATATCGTGCAAAAGTACGAATTCAACCGACAGCAACAGGACGAATTCGCCGCCGCGTCACAACAGAAAGCCGAGGCGGCGCAAAATGCCGGGCGCTTCAAGGATGAAATCGTTGCCGTTGAGATCCCGCAACGCAAGGGGGAGCCGCTCGTGTTCGACCACGACGAATTCCCGCGCCACGGGACCACCGCCGACGGACTGGCGAAACTACGCCCCGCATTCAAGAAAGACGGCACCGTCACCGCCGGCAACGCATCCGGGATCAATGACGGCGCGGCGGCGGCACTGGTGATGAGCGAGTCCATGGCCAAGGAACTGGGCCTTGCGCCACTGGCAAAGGTGGTGGCATACAGCAGCGCCGGCGTGGATCCAGCGATCATGGGCACCGGACCGATCCCGGCGTCGAGGATTTGTCTGCAAAAGGCCGGGTGGGCCGTCGACGAGTTGGATTTGATCGAGGCCAACGAGGCGTTTGCGGCACAATCGTTGTCGGTGGACTGTGACCTCGGCTGGGACACTGGTAAAGTAAACGTGAACGGCGGCGCCATCGCCCTGGGGCATCCCATCGGCGCGTCGGGTGCGCGGATACTCGTCACCCTGCTGCATGAGATGAAACGCCGGGATGCGAGCAAGGGACTGGCAACCTTATGTATCGGTGGCGGTCAAGGCGTCGCGATTGCAGTTGAACGGTAAACTAGACCCTAGAATGAAAACCATCACACGAGGAGATAACCATGGCTAGAGTTGCGCTGGTAACTGGTGGCACCCGAGGCATAGGCGAGGCAATCTGCGAAACGCTGAGAGACGCTGGGTACAAAGTAGCAGCGAATTATGGCGGGAATGATGAAGCGGCGGCGAAATTCACCGAGGCCACCGGCATCCCGGCCTACAAATGGAACGTCGGTGATATGGCGTCGTGTCAACAGGGAGTGAAACAGGTGGAAGCGGAACTTGGGCCGGTGGAGGTACTAATCAATAACGCCGGTATCACCCGGGACGGCACCATGCACAAAATGAGTTTTGAGCAGTGGAACGCCGTAATCCAAACCAACTTGAGCTCGTGCTTCAACATGTCCAGATGCGTCATTGAGGGCATGCGCGCAGCGGGATTCGGCCGCATCGTCAATATCGGTTCGGTGAACGGTCAAGCGGGCCAATACGGCCAGGTCAACTACGCGTCCGCCAAGTCCGGCATACACGGATTCACCAAGGCCCTTGCTTTGGAAGGGGCCGCCAAGGGTATCACCGTCAACGCGGTAGCGCCGGGATACATCGGCACTGAAATGGTGCGCGCAGTACCGGAGAAGGTATTGGCGAAAATCATCGCAACCATTCCCGTAGGACGGCTCGGAGAAGCTAGTGAGATCGCCCGCAGCGTACTGTTCTTGGTCGCCGACGACGCCGGATTCATTACCGGCTCGACGTTGTCCATTAATGGTGGCCAACATATGTATTAAACAGAGAGAGAGGCAGTCGTGGCAAAACCGCGCATCATCAAAAAATATCCGAACCGGAGATTGTACGACACCGAAGTAAGTCGCTATATCACCCTCGCGGATTTGCAGCAGTTGGTGCTGGACAACGTGAACTTCGAGGTACGTGACGCCAATTCGGGCAAAGAAATTACCCGCAACATCTTGCTGCAGATCATCGCCGACCAGGAAAGCGGGGGTAAACCGCTGTTCACCACGGATGTCCTGATGCGGTTCATCCGCTTCTACGGTGAATCCATGCAGGATACGTTCAGCGGCTACTTGGAGCGCAGCCTGAGCTTGTTTGATCAGCAACAAAAGGCATTCCAGGACCAGATGCGTACCGCCATGGAGTTGCAGGGCAAACCCATTTCCGCCATCAGCGAGATGACCCAACGTAATCTCAACATTTGGCACGACATGCAGAACCAATTTTTTCGCGCCGCCGGGTTGCGCGTCGATAACGGCACGAAAAAAGGGGGCAAGAAAGACGAGTAGCGGCCAAGCGCTGGTCGCCATAGCCGCGGGCGGCTGATCCGGGGTTGACACGCGGCGGCGGATCTTTTATGCTGCAACGCAACATTGCTGCATTGCACAAATTCACCCGTGTGCGAGACAAGAAATCAGGCGTAACTGTCTGATTTAACAAAGGATCGCCACCGATCAGCACGTCAACGAGCTGATGACCGAGTGCCCTCTGGTGCGCTTCGGCGCAACCTGGAGCCCGTGTCCCGCAAGGGGCACGGGCTTTTTATTGTTGACGATGTCGCAACCCGTTTCGATGGGTCACGGTTTCGGCTTGCGGGCAGCATGGCCGCGCACCCGCTCGAGCTCGAAACTGAGCACTTGCAGCCATTTGTGCGCATCGTCGCCGTGGCGGGCGCGGCACGCCTTTTCCAGCGCCCGTGCCGCCCCATGCAGCGCCGCCGCGGCGACGTATCCTGCAGCGCCGGCGATACGATGCGCCACCTGCTGGGCGACCGCGAACGACTCCGTATCCAGCGAATCGCGAACGACCTCCAGCTGGGTTGGCAGGCCGGCAACGAGATCCTCGAGGCTGCTGCGCCATAGCGTTCGATCGCCCGCCGCCATGCGGACACCGGCGTTGACGTCGAGCACTGGATCTTCATCGTTGGCCGCGGTGGGCTTAGCCGGCGGTGCATTATATTCGGTAACCCGACAACGCTGGGGAAACCAGCGCCGCAGCTCGACGATCAACAGCTCTTCGGTGAGCGGTTTAGGCAGAAATCCGTCGATACCCGCCTCCATGAAGTGCGCACGGCTGGTTTCCAGCACATCCGCCGATACCGCGATCACCGGTGTCGCGGTATTCACGCTGGGGGCTTGTTTCAGGCGCCTTGTGGTTTCGATGCCATCCATATCCGCCATATGGACATCCATCATTACAATGTCGAAGGTCTGCCGCTGGCACGCAGTCAGCGCCCGGCGCCCGGATTCGACCTCGTGCACCTGGCACTGATAATGCCGTAGCAGCGCGCTCAGAAACCGGCGATTTATATCATTGTCGTCGACCACCAACACCCGGATTCCTGCGCCGCTGAAGTCCGCGGGCCCGCGACGATCGGCAGTGTCGCTCCCGTGTTGCGCCGCCACCGTCAGCGGTAAACGTACGTTGACCTTGGTGTACTGATCGCGCACGCTGTCAATGTCGATATCACCACCCATCGCCTGCACCAATGTTTGCGTGATCGTTAGCCCAAGGCCGGTGCCGCCAAAGCGCCGGTTCATGCTGGTGTCCGATTGCTGGAATGGCGCAAACAAGGTTTGCGTCTCTCCCGCGGGGACTCCGATACCGGTATCCATCACACAAATCGAAACCATCGCCCGTGAGCCGTCACACGATTGCAGCTTGGCGCTGATCATGACACCGCCGTGATCGGTGAACTTGAGCGCATTGTTGACCAGATTGGCGATTATCTGGCCGATCCGAGTGGGATCGCCCCTGAGGCGATCCGATATGCCGGAGTCGACGCACACAGACAACGTCAATCCTTTCTCCTGGGCCAGCGGCCGGAGCAGGGCAACGGTAGATTCTATTACCGAGCCGAGACTGAGTATCTCGTCTTCGAGAACTAATTGGCCCGCTTCGATTTTCGATAGATCCAGAATATCGTTGATGATTTTCATGAGTGCCCGCGCCGACTCCTCCATCGGCCGCAGATACTCCTGCTGATCTTTGGTGAGATCTGTTTTCGCCATCAATGACATAAATCCAATAATGCCGTTTATGGGGGTGCGTATTTCATGGCTCATGTTGGCGAGGAAAGATGATTTTGCTCGATTTGCTTGTTCGGCCTCTTTGCGGGCTTGGATTAGTTCGCTTTGTATGCGTTTTCGCTCGGTGATATCGCGCGCGATGCCATGGAAACCGATAATTTTCTCGGCGTCAAAAATCGGCCGCGAGCCGATTTCGAATGCGCGAATGTCGCCGTCTCTTGTTATCACGTCCAGTTCATAATTTACGTGTCGCTCCCCTTTGGCATGCCGCTTCAGAACGGTGGTTGCCTTCGGCATGTCGTACGGTGCCACCAGTTTGTCCCACGTCAATTCTTTTGCTTGCTCTACGGTGTATCCCAACAAGCGTTCAACAGCTCGATTTCCATCCAGAAAGTGGCCCGACAGATCCGTGGTGAAAACAATATCAGTGGCGTTTTCAAACAGATCACGATAGATCTCATCATCGGCCTGCCAACGATTCGCGTTTCGACTGAGCCTGCTGGTCACGGGTTTCTTGTTTGATTTTTGCAATTCATTTCCCTCCGGCTCGTGATACGACGAACACGGCATTATTTGCTGATCCGTTCTGCGTGATTGAGGTATTATGGTTTACACTTCATGCTACGCCTTGCCCTCAAGTTGATAAATATCATTAGATTTTTTCCATGAATAATATGAACCCTGTTCGAACCGGCGCCCGCCTCTTGCTCGTGGATGATGATCCCATTGTCAACAATATTCTGCATTCCGGTTTAACAAGTGCTGGATATCACGTCGATCAGTTTCAAGATGGCGAATCGGCGCTCGCCCAATTTCAAAATATGACACCGGATCTTGCGGTTGTGGATGTCATGCTGCCCGACATTCCAGGCACAGAACTCGCTGCGCGGATGATGGATACCTGCTACCGACCGATCATTATGCTCTCCGGCCACAGCGATTTGGAGATCGTCAATCAGGCCATAGGGTCCGGTGTTTTCGGCTACTTGGTGAAGCCTATTTCCGTCAAGCAGTTGATACCCAGCATCGAAACCGCCTTGGTACGATTCGGCGACATAAACCATCAAGTCGCCGAGCATTTTGGAGAACCCGGCATCGGCAACACCCACATCAAGGCAGTGCTCGATCGCTTCTCTGTGGGTCTGGTGATCGTTGACAGTCAACGCACGGTCATTCATCAAAACCACGTCGCCAAATCTCTCATCGGTGAAAAAACATTACTCGTCAACCGTGGCGGCCGTTTGCATGCCACACGTAACCACCGCAACAATGCGTTTCACCACGCCATCGACTGTGCATTGGGCCTGGACGGCAGGCCCGTCGTCGGCGCCGTAACGCTGGATGACGCAGCCGGCCGGGGTGTCCAAGTGTGGGTCGCGCCGCTGAGTGACGGGGCGTCCGGTGAGTCGGCGTCAGCTATTGTCATAATCATTGATCTTAACCAACCGACGCCGGCCCCGGAACCACTGCTCAAAACCCTGTATGGCTTGACTACCAAGGAGTGCCAACTGGTTTCGGCGTTGTTGAACGGTCAAACCATCGATGATTATGGTGAGGCGCACCATGTCTCCGCAAATACCGTACGTACGCATTTGAAGTCGATATATCGAAAAACCAATACCAACCGGCAGGTCGATCTGGTCCGCTTGTTGTCGCGACTGTTTGCTAACGTGATCCCGACCGTCGACACGCAATAGCCCGGGTACGGTCACCGTGACCAGATCAGCTGATGAAACGGCCCGAGTATTGCACCAAGTACCCGGGCTAGATTAGCGAACCGCGAGGGGCATTTCTTCACCCGAATGGGTGAAATGACACCCGTGGATGACACGGGGACCAAGCGGCTGCACGCCGCTTATCCCACTGCAACGTGGGTCTGGTGCTCGCGCGGCGCGCTGGTGATAGCGGTAAATGGCTTAGGCCGCTCCAGCGCGTTACCTTGCGCATAACTGATGCCCATTCCCACTAAGCGGCGCAGCGTGGAGTCGGTTTCCGCACATTCGGCGATGGTTTCAATGCCCATGAGTTGGGCTACACGCTGAATGGCGGCCACCATCGCCTCGTCAATCGGGTCCTCATGCATTTTGCGCACGAAGTCGCCGTCAATTTTCAAGTAATCGATGGGCAGCAGTTTGAGATTGCGGTATGCAGACAGTGCGCTTCCGAAATCGTCCAGGACAAATCGGCAGCCACGCTTTTTCAGGCTCGCCATGAACTCGCTGGCTTCGTTCGAGTAACAAATTGCCGAATTTTCCGAGATTTCGAAGTAGACACGATTGGCCGGGACGCTCGATTCGTCCAACTGCCGATGCAGAAAATCAATGAACCGCGCATCGTTCAGTGACGTCCCGGAAATATTCAAGGACAGTGCGGCCCCCGACAATAAATCGATTCGTGGGGCGACCACTTGCAGCGTACGGTCTATGACCCATCGATCTATGGTGGGCATCAAACCATAGCGCTCCGCGGATCCAATAAAGTCCTTGGGGTACACGATATTATTCTTTTTATCCATCAATCGGAGCAGCACTTCGTACATGATCGGTTTCGGGGGTGTCTGAGAGATATCCATCACCGGCTGGCAGTACAACCGGAAGCGGCCTTCGTCCAATGCAGCGATGAACTCGGTCGCCTGATTCATGGCAGCGTCGTGCCTGCGCAACGCCTGGTCTTCCGGGTGGTAAACATATACGCGGTTGCGCCCCTGCTCTTTGGCCATGTAGCAGGCCACATCGCTCTGGCGAATCACTTCGCCCACATCTTCGGACGCGGCAATGATCTCCACCAAACCAATACTCGCAGATACGCTGAACGCGCTGTCACGCCATTCGAACCTGAATTTTCGCACATCATCTACGATTTGATTGGCAAGTTCAGTCGCTGTGTCGAGGGATCGATTCAACAGCAGGATCGCGAACTCATCGCCACCCAAACGCGCCAGCGCATCATGACCCTTGGTGTGGCGCCGGAAAAGATTGGCGACTTGGCGCAGAAGTTCGTCACCGGCAGAATGACCGACGGTATCGTTGACGATCTTGAACTGATCCAGATCGAGATAACACATTGCGTGCCGGGAGCCTTTGGCCTTGGCGCCTGCAACTGCCTGCTTCACTCTGTGCTCGAACGCGGAACGGTTCAATAATTTTGTCAGTGGATCCCGGTTTGCCTGATAAGCGAGCTTTTGCGTCAATTGATGCTCATTCGTCACATCCTTGCCAGTACCGCGGAATCCGCCGAACTGTCCATCCATGTTATGGAACGGCGTCCCGCTGATGTGCATGACACAGAAACCGCCGTCAATCTTTATCATCGGGAATTCGAAGTCGCGAAACGCGTGCCGAAAATTGAGCTGTTGTTCGAATTCCCGCCATCCTGCGAGCTCTTTGTTCCAGTATGTCGTCAACTCCAACAGAGTCTGGCCAAGCACTCGATCCGGCGCCACGCCGGTGGTTTCTTCGAGCCGCGGAGATAAATAAGCAATCCGCATATTCTCATCAGTCTCCCACAACCAATCAGCTGCGGCTTCGGCAAAGTGCTTGAATCGCTCTTCGCTTTGTTTCAATGCGTTCCTGGCAACTTGCCGTTTGGTAACGTCGAGGGCGTGGATCAATACGAGGGGTGACGGGCCGCGTCCGCGGATGACCATATTGCGGTACTCCCACACGCGTGGGTTGCCGCACTTGGTCAGCAGGTGGAACTGGCCCTCGGCGGTACCCTCTTTCTTTATTTGCTCCAGGTACTCAACGAGGTCCTTGCGTTTGGAGGCGGTAAAAAAATCGCCGAAGAATTTTCCGATGACCTTTTCCTCGGAGTAGCGAAGCGATTGTGCAATCGCCGGGTTTATCGATTTCATGACCCCGTCGAGATCATGCATCCCGATTAACGCCCAACTCCGATCCACGAGCATGCGATAGTGCGCATCGAGCTCACGCGACTCGATCGCCCGGCGGTATGCGAACCAAATCAGTCCCAGCAAGAAGGTGGGAACAACAATGAATAACTTATCCAGGCTGTGGTACTGAATAAAGTTGAAAAGATCCAGGCCCTCGGCACCCAGATACACAATGCCGCCGAACAACAGTACCAGAATCAGATCCCGGACCGCGTGCGTCGTGATTCGCAACTCGTTGTTGTTGATGTCCATGCCATGTCGGGCCCCCGATCCCGATGAGCTGGTGTCGTAACGATATTGCGTCCGGAACAGCGTCCAGACACCCCATGGTCGCTATCTATTGAGTATAGGCCAATTATCGGGGTATATATGCCGTTTGTCTGCGAATCAGCGCCGGTGCGCGCATCACTCACGGCGCCGGTTGGAGCCGGTCCAAGCGCAGTCTTTGGCGTTCGTCGAATAGCCGCCGGGCGGCACCCGAGATCGCCAGCAGGGCCGCGATACCCGTCGCCGCGGCAATTAAAAACATGATTAATATCTGATACTTAACAGCTTCCATCGGCGGCGTGCCAGAGAGGATCTGCCCCGTCATCATACCCGGCAGGCTCACCACCCCGGCCGCCGCCATGGCGTTGATTATCGGCACCAAGGCGACCCGTACGCTATCCTGCTGAAGACCACTCATCGCCTGCTGCCATGGATGCCCCAGGGCCAGACGCGCATCGATCTGATCGCGCTGTTGAACCGCGGAGGTCGTGAGCCGGTCCATCCCCAACGCCACTGCGGTCATCGCGTTACCGAGCAACATGCCCAACAGCGGGATCGCATACTGAGGCAGGTACCACGGGTCGGGACCGATTATGATCAACAAAGCGAGCACGGTAAGACTGAACGAGGACACAAACAACGGTCCGGCGCTCACACCGATGCCCCAACTGCCGGCCAACGGACGTTGCTGACGTGCGTAAACCTCTCGGGTGGCCACCGCCACCATCCCCAACGCCATCACCGATATCCACAACACGCTGGCGTGGGCAAACAACACCTTCAGCACCAGGCCCACCAATAGCAGTTGCACCGTGGCGCGTAGCGCGCCGATGAGCAGATCTCGAGTGATCCCCAGCGAGAGCGCAAACGATATCCCGGCCAGCAGCAACACCAGGGTCGCCGCCAACACCAGGTCCACATAACTTAATGGGACAACACCCATTTGGGCTCCGTTTTGTCCACCTGGCGCAGCGCTCCGTCGTCCACCTGAAAAGCGCGATCCGCGATCCGCTGACGCTGAGTGAGATCGTGGCAAACCCACAACACACCGCACCTGGTTGACGTGATGTAGGCACGCACGAGTGCCTCCAAGCACAACGTTGACTCATGATCGAGAGACGCGGTGGGTTCGTCCAACAAGATGATCCGCGGGCGGTTACCGAGGCTTCGCAGCAAAGCCAAGCGCTGCCGCTCGCCGGTGGAAAGACCCGAGACGTCCTGCGTCAACACGACTGCACTCAAACCCAACGCCGAGAGGTCATCGCCAGCCGGCGGTGTTGGGAAGTGATCGCCGACACGGGCCGTCCACCAGGCGCTCTCGGTCGCCACGAACCCTACACGCCGGCGCCATTCAGGCCCGGAGTACTGATCGCGGTGTTTGCCATCCAGCATCGCCGTGCCGATGGATGGATCCAGGTCGGCGATGGCCCGTAACAAGAGGGTCTTACCGCAGCCCGATGGACCGCTCAGGGTCACGAGTTCACCGGCACCAATCGCCAAGGTGACGGCAGACAGCGGTACGTTCCCGAGGCCATGCTGCCGGGACGCAAAACGCTCGATTTCAAGTATCGAATTCACGGATCCTATGATAACGGTACGCGCTACGAATCCCGCAATCGGCTGTCACTGACAGAATGGGGCCGGTATCATATGCGGCCCCAGGGGCAAGAAACGATATTAAGGTGGCGAAATGTTTGATCGCGCAAAGATCCCCCGACAGATTGATACCGGTTCGCGGGACCTCTTGCTGGCGCCGACACCCACCTACCGTCACCCGGCCTGGTTTGCACCGGTCACAAACAAGGGCACGGCAGTCGCGCCGCAAACGCCCAACATCACGGGGCCAACCGAGGACGCCCGGCGAGGTTGCGAACACACCGCGAATAGACCGTACTGTGACGGCGCATCCAACGCGTTGGATCAGCCCGCATATTGCACCAGTCGGCCGCCGGCCTTAAGGTAACTGATTGAAAAACTGTTTGTACATATCGAATTCACCTCACGTGGCCCGGGTACATTTTGTATACAGCCGGTGTCCTATCCGGGCTCTGGCTGGTCCAGGCACGCCTGTCCGGCGCCAGCTTCCCGGATTACTGGTGCTATATGCGGGCTAGAGGCGTTCCATGACCCAGACGTTGCCGCGTATCGTGTTAACCCCGGGGGAGCCCGCCGGTGTCGGCCCAGATCTAGCGGTATTGCTCGCGCAGCGCGAGCTGCCGTGCCGTTTGGTGGCGATCGCCGACCCCGCGCTGTTGCAGGCGCGCGCCGCGATGCTGAATCGGAGCCTGGAACTGACGGCATGGGATGATCAACCACACCGCGCTGGCGCGTTGGCAGTGCTGTCACAGCCCGCATCGGCCCCCGTGCAAGCCGGCGCAATCGACGTCGCCAATGCCGGTTACGTGCTCACCAGTCTCGACCGCGCCGTGGACGGGTGCGTAGACCGGCATTTCGATGCGTTGGTCACCGGTCCGGTACACAAAGGCGCTATCAATGACGCCGGCTGTCCATTCTCAGGGCACACCGAATACCTGGCGCTGCGTACCGGCGCGCGTTGCCCGGTCATGCTGCTCACCGCCGGCGAGTTGCGCGTCGCGCTGGTCACCACCCATCTTCCCCTGTCCGCGGTGAGTCATCGCTTGACGCGACAACATCTGGAACAGCTCGCCACAGTATTGGCGACCGAACTGGAGACCAAGCTGGGTATAGGGCAGCCGCGCATTGCCGTGTGTGGTTTGAACCCCCATGCCGGGGAGGGCGGACACCTGGGGCGTGAAGAGATCGACGTGATCCAACCCGCGGTGGCGAAACTGAAGCGATCGGGGCTACGCATCACCGGACCACTGCCAGCGGACACCGTATTTACCCGCGGTCAACTCGAAAAATTTGATGTGGTGCTGACGATGTACCACGACCAAGGCCTGCCAGTGTTGAAATATGCCGGTTTCGGCGAGGCGGTCAACATTACTCTGGGCCTGCCGATCATTCGCACCTCTGTAGATCACGGCACCGCGTTGGACCTTGCCGGTACCGGCAACGTTGATGCGGGCAGTTTAGAGGCCGCGGTGAATACGGCGATTGACATTGCCAATCGGCTCGCTAGGAAGCACTCGTCACATACCTTGACGCCCGGCGATCTATGAGGAATCCCGCGCCGCGGAAATCCCTGGGCCAACACTTTCTACATCAACGAACGGTCATCGATCGTATCATCAACGCTTTCAATCCAAAGCTGCATGAGACCGTTGTCGAGATCGGACCCGGCACAGGCGCACTGACGTTTCGGCTGGCACCGCGAGTGTCGCTGCTGCACGTCGTTGAACTGGACCAGCGGCTGGTATCGTTGTTGCAGGAACAAGCTGCGCGGCACCCGCAACTGATGGTCCATCACGCCGACGCGCTGCAGTTTGATTTCTGCGCCTTGACGACGGGCCCTGATGAACGAATCCGCATAATCGGCAACTTGCCCTATAACGTCTCGACACCGCTGATCTTTTGGTTGCTGGCCCACAGTCACTGCATGGAAGACCTGTGTGTGATGTTGCAGAAGGAGGTGGCACAGCGAGTGAGGGCGTCTCCCGGGACGAAGGAATATGGTCGTCTGAGCGTCATGGTCCAACAGCAATGCGCGGCCCACCGCATCATGACGGTGGCGCCGGGCGCATTTTTCCCGCCCCCAAAAGTGGATTCTGAGGTGCTGATGTTGCGGCCCTATCGTAGCACCCCGTATCCGGTGTCCAATCACCATATGTTTTCAAAAATCGTACGCACCGCGTTTCAACAGCGGCGAAAAACACTCAAGAACGCCCTGCGGGAGTTGATGAGCGAGGCACAGGTCCGTGCCGCGGGCATCGACCCGGGTCTGCGTCCCGAGCAACTGAGCGTGGCAGACTATGCGCGGCTTACCACCGCGGCTGATTGACACTGCGGACCGCCTACGTGGATCCGGGCGCTCCGGTGGTCAGCAGGGACGGTGTTGCACGTACACGGAGTATCCTCAGCGGATCGCGCAAATCTTCCCTCGGTCCAGTTGGCGTGGCACCTGCAGATGCTGCACCGGTTACACTTTCGTTGTCGTGGACTAGCCCCCATTTCTCACCAGGACCCCGGATGCCGGCGTGGGACTCGCGCAGCTGAGCCCCCTGCTGGAAAGGATTCTGTGACGCCGACCCCGTTTTTTCAGAATAGTCGCGGGGCGCCCGGATAGAAATACGGGCTAGCCACCGCTCCATGTACGGGCCATTCGCAACGCAAGTATAATGCGCGCCCGGAGATTCATTGGCGTGAACATATAAGGCGATAACAATGCGTTGGTTCTGGAGAGCTGTGATCTTGATCCTGGGTTTGGCGTGCCGGACCGCTGCTGCGGGTTACTTCAACTGCAGCGTTATTTACGATGAGTACGAATCTTTGATGGCGAATCAGTTTCTGGTAGAACCGGATCGCTATATCGCCACCGTGCCGCAGCAGATGAGCCGCAGCGACCACGAAAAACTGCAAAAAGGGATTTTTCAGTTGCACGCTGACCGCGCAGACCGGGGGATTGCGGTATTTCACACCAATGGCAATCTGCACGGCAAATTCCTGTTCAAGTGGACGGATCCGCTACCCGAGCAACCACCGCATCTGCTGATCGATTATGGTGTAGTGTACAGTCGGGTGGCGGACGGTGACGCACCGGAGTTCTTCGTGCCGCTGCGTCTCAAACCCGGCGCCGGCGTGGATCTAGACGTCGGGCGTGCCATGGCCCTCGATGACGGCGGACCTGCAGTCGACGACCAGGCACGGCAGCAATTGGACATCATATACCGCATAGATGAACAGACCGGTGAACCTATGATACAGGCCGTCAATGACGCGTCGGTGCACTTTCCCATCGAATCTTTGTGCCATCGCCCACAGCGTGGCGGCGCAGGCGCGACGCAAGCTTCTCCTAGGCGGTGATTTCGCTCATCGTCGCTTCGATCCAGGTCTCGGCTTGTGCGGTAATCTGCCGCGCACGCCGCCCGCCCACGGCAATTTGTGGACCAACGACCACCTGAATCACGCCTGGACGTTTCAGAAATCCGCGTCGCGGCCAATACTCGCCCGCGTTGTGGGCCACAGGCACCACCGGTACCCCAGCCTTGACCGCCAACATCGCGCCGCCCGGGTTATATCGCCCCTTGTCTCCGGCGCGCACCCGGGTCCCTTCCGGGAACACGATCACGTAGCGGCCATCGCGAATACGATCGACGCCCTGTTTGGCCACCTTATCCAACGCCTTGACCCCAACGCCCCGGTCGATGGCTATCGGCCGGCTGGCCGCCAATGCCCAACCAAACAGGGGGATCCACAGCAACTCCCGCTTGAGCACCCAGGTCTGTGGTGGAAAAATGACCTGATAGGCGATGGTCTCCCAAGCCGACTGATGCTTAGACAAGATCACACACGGGTCCTTCGGCAGGTGCTCCAAACCCCGAACGCTGTGCGTGATGCCGCAGGTGATTTTTAGCCACCACATGATAAAGTGAGCCCAGCCACTGATCAGCCGCGATCGGGTGACCGGTGGTAGCGGCACCACGGCGATTGCCACGAGACTGTAAGGCAACGCAGTGATGATCTGTCCCAGCAGAAACAACAAGGAGCGTAGAAACTGCATCAGAACTTCAGGGGGTCCTGGATTCCGTGCGTTGTAACAACATGTTGACGCGCTCGTCCAGTTCACCATTGAGCAACGAGTCCACAAACGTCGAAAGGTCTTCGTATACCGCGGTGTTGGCCAGATCGCGGTCGCGCAAACACTCGAGAGTGAGATTGCCCTTCCCGGTGCAGACCAAAACCGGTAATGCATTGACGGCCCGCGCCGCCTGCAAATCCCGCAGTGCATCCCCCACCGACGGTACCGCAGTGAGATTCACCTTCAGGCGCTCCGCCAAATCCAAAAACATGCCCGGCTTGGGTTTGCGGCACAGACATTCATCTTCCGGACCGTGGGGGCAGAAAAAGATGGCGTCCAGTTGCCCTCCCTTTTGATGGACCCTTTCCAGCATGTGCACATGGATCGTGTTCAGCGTGTCAACGCTGAACAATCCCCTCGCAATGCCCGACTGATTGGTCGCCACCACCACCTTATAATCCGCCCGGCACAAGCGGGCGATGGCCTCTAGGCTGCCTGGTATCGGGACCCATTCATTCGGAGATTTAATGTACTCATCCGAGTCCCGGTTAATGACACCATCACGGTCTAGAATCACCAGACGCATCGGCAGCGCAACCTAATCGAACTCGGACACACGGATGCGCGCCTTGACCAAGCGGCCGCCGCGGCGGTCGAGCTGTTTCAGCTTGTCCCAGAACGCGTGCTCGAGATCGAAGTCGGCCGCAATGGCGGTCCCCATGACCAGAATCATAAGATCCGCATATTCCTCGGCCAGGTGCGCCTTGCCCTTTCCCTTGGTGACGCACTCTGAAATTTCGCCCAACTCTTCGGTCATCAAGGCGACCCGGTACACCAAGTCTTCACCGCCGTTCTCTTTGCAACGATGCTTATCGTGAAAGGCCTGTACCGCCGTGAGCATGGCCCGGTAGGAGTCCGTATTCATGTAGGTTTATTGACTCTCACAACGACTTTTGGATTAACACGGCGCGGGATTGTATTCGTCAACCGGCATCCACCTGTAGTTTTGATATATCCGCGGTCAGTAAAAACAGCGCTTGAATCTGGCGCAGCAGGGCCAAACGGTTCTGCCGTAGCGACGTGTCCTTTGTCATCACCAGAACTTCGTCAAAGAATGCGTCCACCGGCTCTTTCAATGACACCAGTTTTTTCAGTCCCTGATTGTATTCGCCGTCACGGAAATTGCCGCTTACCTCCGTGGTCAATCGTTCTAACGCCTGGAATAGCTGTTGTTCCGCGTTTTCCGTGAGACAACTCCGGTCAACCTGGCCCGGAATCGGATCCTTGCTCTTGCGCAGGATATTACGAATACGCTTGTTCGCCGCCGCGAGATTCTCCGCCTGCGGCAACTTGCGAAATTTGGCCACCGCACGCAGCCGCCTATCGAAATCAAGCGGGCTGACCGGTCGTGCAGTAATTACCGCGTTCAGTTCGTCCGGCTGAAAGCCAGCTGCGCCATAATGGGCGCGAGTACGCTCCAATACGAATTCGAATACGCGCTCAACCACATGTTCTGAAACCGCGATCGATAGTGATTGGTGGCGATAGATGCGTGCGGATTCCTCGAGCAACATCAGAAGGTCGATATTCAACTTCTTCTCTATGAGTATTCTCAATACTCCCAGCGCCGCGCGCCGCAAACCGAAGGGATCTTTGTCTCCGGTCGGCTCTTCACCAGCAGCAAAGATGCCCAGCAGCGAATCCAATTTGTCGGCGATCGCCACCACCTGACCCACGCCCCCGCCGGGGAGCAGGTCACCAGCAAAACGCGGCCGGTAGTGTTCCTCGATCGCCGTGGCCACCGATTTATGCTCACCATCATGGATCGCGTAATATTTGCCCATTGTGCCCTGCAGTTCCGGAAACTCCCCAACCATATCGGTGACCAGGTCGGTTTTCGCTAATAGCGCCGCACGTTCGCAGTGTTCTACGTTCACGCCAAGCAGGTTCGCGATTGACGCCGACAGAGTACGTACACGGCTGGTTTTATCGAACACGGATCCGAGCTTATTGTGGAACAACACGTCCTTCAGGGCGCCTACTCGGGATTCCAATGGCGCGTTGCGGTCTGATTCCCAAAAGAATTGTGCGTCTGACAAGCGCGCACGCAATACCCGTTCGTTCCCATCGCGCACCCGTTTGGGGGTTTTACTCTTGATGTTGCTGACGGTTATAAAATGCGGCAACAAACGGCCGCGATGGTTCTTTATGGGGAAGTATTTCTGATGATCCCGCATGGATGACACCAACACCTCTTGCGGCACCTTGAGAAATATCTTGTCGAACTCTCCAAGGATCGGTATTGGCCACTCCACCAAACCAGTCACCTCATCCAGCAATGCGTCGTCCATCTGCGGCGTCCCATCGACCCGCTTCGCCAGCGCTTGCACTTTCTGCTGGATTATCCGCCGCCGGCTATCAAAATCGGGGATGACAAATCCGCTGTCGACCAACACCTTTTCATACTGATCGGCGCTGGTCAGCCGCAATCGCTGTGGACAATGAAATCGATGGCCGCGAGTGTACGCGCCGCTGTTCACCGCCAAGAGCTTCGCCTTGATCACGGATTTGCCATGCATGATGACCAACCAGTGGACTGGGCGTACGAACTCGGCGCTCCCCTCCCCCCAGCGCATCCGTTTAGGAATCGGCAGCTGCTTGACCGCCTGCTCCAGGATTTGCGGGATCAATTTGCCCGCGGTGCGCCCGCGCTCGACACTGCGGTGCATCAGCCATTCACCCTTTTCATCTCCGACGCGACGCAATTGGTCTATCTCGACACCACACGCGCGCGCAAAACCCATCGCCGCCTTTGTAGGGTGGCCGCCGGCATCAAAGGCGGCCGCGATTGATGGACCACGACGCTCAATACGCTGGTCCGGCTGTTTACTGCGCACCGCTCGAATCCACACGGCTACGCGCCGCGGCGAGGCGAACCAACGGTGCGGGGTGTCGGCGTCGTCGATCAGCTTGGCGTCTGCCAGACCCTGGCGACAACCGTCGGCGAAGGTTCGGGCCAGTCGCGATAACGCCTTGGGCGGCAATTCCTCGGTGCCGATTTCCACCAGCAAATTGGCGCGGTTACCGGTTGTCATGTTGCCTCGGCCGGCGCTCGGCCGCGAGGAAACCCCAATTTTTCGCGGCTAGCGAAGTAGGCCTCGGCAACCGCACGCGCCAGTACGCGCACACGGCCGATGTAGCGCGCCCGCTCGGTCACCCCAATGGCGTGGCGGGCGTCGAGCAGATTGAATACGTGGGACGCCTTCAACACCATGTCGTAAGCGGGCAAGGGCAAGGTATGTGCCATGAGGTCTTTGCTCTGCCGCTCGAAAGAGTCAAACTGATTGAACAGATCTGCGACGCTGGCGTGCTCAAAGTTGAACGCGGACATCTCCACTTCGTTTTGGTGGTACAGTTCCCGGTAACGGTACCCGGGCGCCCACATGAGTTCGAACACGTTGTCGACTCCCTGCAGATACATCGCAATGCGCTCTAAACCATATGTAATTTCGCCGGTGACCGGTCGGCAATCCAGCCCCCCCACCTGCTGAAAGTACGTGAACTGGGTGACCTCCATGCCGTTCAGCCACACCTCCCAACCCAGCCCCCACGCGCCCAAGGTAGGCGACTCCCAATCGTCTTCCACGAAACGAATATCGTCGCGCAGCGGATCGACTCCCAGCTGACGCAGGGAATCCAGGTACAAATCCTGAATTTCCAACGGCGAGGGCTTCAAGATCACTTGGTACTGAAAATAATGTTGGAGACGATTCGGGTTCTCACCGTAACGCCCATCGGTAGGTCGCCGTGACGGCTGCACATAGGCGGCGTTGATCGGTTCCGGACCGATCGCGCCCAAAAACGTTGCGGGATGAAACGTGCCGGCGCCGACTTCCATGTCGTAAGGTTGCATGAGCAAACATCCACGATCAGACCAGAACTGCTGAAGGCTGAGAATGACTTCTTGGAAAGTCACGGCGTCCGTCTTGGTCGTTGATATATCAATAGGTTCGAGATGCCACAGAAGGCGCGGATTATACCCTAGACCGTTGCGTTCGCGGCGCCTCGAAGCGCCGCGCAAAATGGTTAGACAACACCTTGAATTTGGTATAAGGTTGTGTGTTCTGAAGGGCCCGATTGCGCCCAAGTCACCGAGGAGGAGCAGGTGGTTTTGCGCCTGTAGAGGAAACCGAAAGGGCCCCAGTGGGGCCCTTTCGTTTGGGGGGGGAAGTCTCCAGATCTATTCTTAGACGCCATCTATATGACCACGCAACAAAAGGCGGCCGCGCCATATCCCGGGGCCTGGAATCGTTGTTGTTCCCGAAAGAAAACTGTGTCGATCAGGGCATCCATGTGCAGGGGGTAAATAGCTACATTGGATTTTACATCGCGGGACCTCCCCACGCACTTTAGCACCCACGTTCGACACCAAGTCAGGCCCGATTACGGTCTGTTGATCGTGGATTAATTGGACAACAAGCGCCGCATCTGCGGCGCGGTAGAAAACGATAAAAAGGAGTGGTACTTGTGACCAATTTCACTCTCGACGCACGCAATCTGATCTCTCCGATGCCGGTAGTGCGTACGCGGGAGAAGGTCGAGCTGCTCGATAGCGGCGATGAGCTGGAGGTCTGGTGTACCGATCCGGGCGCCATGCACGACATCCCGGCCTGGTGCCGGATTCACGGTCACCAGGTGGTCGAGACGGCCGAGCGTCGTGGCGACATCGTGGTGCGTCTGCGGGTGCACAAGCTCGATTGAGCGGCATCTTTGCACTACGTTTGTGCATTTCTGGGGCGGCTTGCACTATTATAGCCCAGTGAGGGACACTCACGCGCGCGGCCTCGGTTCAAAAAAGACCGCTACGTAAACGATTTCAGCCTGGCACGATTTGTGCCTAACAGTTCGGTTTCCAGGCTTCGGTGGCGCGGTCGTCAGCCGCGCTCAATGGTCAACCCATCACAACGACAGATACTAAGGAGATTCTTCAATGTCTGCTGTAGACGTTATTAGCATGATTAAGGAGGACAACATTACTTTTGTTGACCTCCGTTTCACCGACACCAAAGGCAAAGAACAACACGTCACCGTACCGTCCCGGGTAGTTGACGAGTCATTTCTGGAAGACGGCAAGATGTTCGACGGGTCGAGTATCGCCGGTTGGAAGGGTATCAATGAGTCCGACATGATCTTGATGCCGGATCCCGACTCGGCGGTTTTGGATCCGTTCATGCAAGACCGAACACTGCTGTTGCGCTGCGATGTGGTCGAACCGGTAACGATGCAGGGATACGATCGTGATCCGCGCTCGATCGCGAAGCGCGCAGAGGCCTATCTGAAATCAACCGGAATCGCCGACATCGCTTACTTCGGACCGGAGGCTGAATTCTTCGTTTTCGACGATGTACGCTGGGACGTAGAGATGAACGGGGCGTTCTATGAGATAGACTCCTCGGAGGCGTCGTGGAATACCGGCAGATTGTATGATGAGCAAAACCTCGGGCACCGGCCGGGCGTGAAGGGCGGCTACTTCCCGGTGCCACCCGTGGATTCCATGCAGGACATTCGTTCCGCCATGTGCCGCGCAATGGAGGAGATGGGGCTGGAGATCGAGGTCCATCACCACGAGGTCGCAACCGCGGGGCAGGGAGAAATCGGGATGCGGTTCAACAGCTTGGTGCGCAAGGCGGACGAGCTGCAGATCTACAAGTACTGCGTTCACAACGTCGCCGTGCAAAATGGCAAGACCGCGACCTTTATGCCCAAACCAGTGGTCGGTGACAACGGCAGCGGTATGCATGTGCATCAGTCATTGTCGAAAAACGGCGACAATATCTTTTCCGGCGACCAGTATGGCGGCTTGAGCGAAGCGGCGCTGTATTACATCGGCGGCATCTTCAAGCACGCACGCGCCATCAACGCCTTCGCCAACGCCACCACCAACAGTTATAAACGGCTGGTGCCGGGTTTCGAGGCCCCGGTGCTGCTCGCCTATTCGGCGCGTAACCGCTCGGCCTCGTGCCGCATTCCCCACGACCCGAATCCGAAGGGACGCCGGATTGAGGTGCGGTTTCCCGATTCCGCCGGAAATCCCTATTTCACATTCGCCGCGATGCTCATGGCCGGACTCGAAGGTATTCAAAACAAGATTCACCCAGGCGAATCGTTCGACAAGGATTTGTACGATCTCCCTCCCGAAGAAGAGGCCAAAGTGCCGACGGTGGCCGATTCACTGAGAAACGCGTTAACAGCACTCGACAAAGACCGCGAATTCCTCACTGCCGGCGGGGTGTTCAGCAACGACACTCTCGACGCGTATATAGAATTGAAGATGGAGGAAGTCACGGCATTGGATATGACCACGCATCCGATCGAGTTTGACATGTACTACAGCGTCTGAAACGGAGAAACGCCTCCCGAGCGGGGGCGTTATGTTCCCGGCCGCACGCTCATGGTGCAACATGTTCGCCCCGTCCTTTTCTTCCGTTCCCGGTTGCGACGTGTCGCGTAACGAGCGCGCGCAGCGAATATTGGACTGCCTGCATACCGCGGTGCTGACGTGCAATCGCGATCTGTTGGTGACGTCCGCAAATCCGGCCGGCGAGATGCTGTTCCGCCTCAGCGCCAACCATTTGGTGGATCGCTCGCTGCTGGAGGTTTGCGGAAATGACGAGGAATCCTTGGCGCCTCTGCGCAAGGCCATCGACAGCGGGCACCCGGTCACCGCCCATGGCATGCGGCTGACTTTGTCGCCCGGAACCACGATCGATGTCGACTACACGGCAACGCCCTTGATTAGTTGGGGCGGAGAGGAGCGGTTGCTACTGGAACTCGTCCGCGTCGATCAGTTTCTACGGCTGGCCAGGGAGGAAACACTGAGTGACACCCACGCCGCGAAACGCGCGGTGCTGCGGGGCCTTGCCCACGAGATCAAGAACCCCCTGGGAGGTTTGCGCGGGGCGGCACAACTGCTGGACCGCGAACTGCCGGATCGCAGTTACCGCGAGTACACCCGAATCATCATTCATGAGGCGGACCGGTTGCGCAAACTAGTGGATCGAATGATGGGCCCGTTCCGGCCAATGCGGACCGCGCCAGTGAATATCCACCAAGTGCTGGAACACGTGTGCAAACTGGTGCAGGCGGAAAACCCGGTAGGCCTCATCGTGCGTCAGGATTATGACCCGAGCCTGCCGGAGCTGGAGGGCGACCGCGAGCAACTCGTGCAGGCCATTTTGAATATCGTGCGCAATGCGGTCGAGGCTATGGATGGCGACGGTCAAATATGCTTACGCACGCGGGTCAAGCGCTTCATGAAGATTGGCGACACATCGCATCGACGGGTAATCCGCACGGACATCGAAGACGATGGGCCCGGGATTCCCAATGGACTGCGGGAGCAGATCTTCTTCCCGATGGTCACCGGGCGCGCGCAGGGCACGGGGCTCGGCTTATCCATTGCACAAGACATTATCAGTAGACACGGCGGTTTGATCGAGGTCGCCAGCGAACCCGGTCGTACACGGTTCAGTATATATCTACCGTTCACGAACAAGGTGACCAACGCATGAACCAAGTATGGATCGTTGACGACGACGCATCGATTAGATGGGTCCTGGAAAAGGCCTTTCAAAACGCCGGTCTTCGCGCGCGCACGTTCGCTGATGGCAGCGATGTGCCGGAGCGGCTTGTGCATGAACAACCAGACGCGATCATCACCGACATCAGAATGCCCGGCTTATCAGGCCTCGAACTCATGCGCGCCATCCACAACATCGCCCCTAACGTACCGGTTATCGTCATGACCGCACACACGGACCTCGAGAGCGCGGTCGCCTCCTATCAAGGCGGCGCATTCGAATACTTGCCGAAGCCGTTCGACATGGATGAAGCCGTGGCCTTGGCGAGACGCGCCATCGAACAACACCAGGATCCGCAAAATCCACACCCGGAACCCGCCGTCGTCATGTCGGAAATGATCGGTGAGGCCCCGGCGATGCAAGACGTGTTTCGTGCCATTGGGCGACTGGCCAACTCCAATATAAATGTGTTGATCTGGGGCGGGTCCGGCACCGGTAAGGAGCTGGTCGCACGCGCGCTGCACCAACACAGCCCACGTGATCAAAATCCGTTTATTGCCATCAATACTGCGGCGATACCTGCAGAATTGTTGGAGTCCGAATTGTTTGGACACGAAAAGGGCGCTTTCACCGGGGCCCATAGCCAGCGCGTCGGCAGGTTCGAACAGGCCAACGGCGGCACGCTGTTCCTGGATGAAATCGGAGATATGCCTCCGGCGCTGCAAACCAGGCTGCTGCGTGTGCTGGCGGATGGCCGCTTCTACCGGGTTGGCGGTCACGACCAGGTCGATGTGAATGTTCGCATCCTGGCAGCCACTAACCAGAACCTCGAAAAACTAGTCGCGGAGGGACGATTTAGAGAAGACCTGTTTCATCGTTTGAACGTAATACGCATCGCGTTACCGGCACTGCGGGAGCGGCGCGAGGATATACCGCTTTTGGCGCGTTACTTCCTCAACGAAAACGCGCGTGAACTGAACGTGAGCTCCAAGCGCCTCACCGCCGAGGCGTTGGAGTATCTGTGCCAATTCGATTGGCCGGGCAATGTACGCCAACTGGAAAATATCTGTCGATGGATTACGGTGATGGCGCCTGGGCAAACGGTATCGCCACCAGATCTGCCGGGTGAGCTTCGCGATCACATTGCGCACCGCCAAGGCGGTGAGGATTGGGAGAACCAATTACGGACGCTGGCAGAGAGCAAACTGCGTCACGGCGAAAACGGGATTCTCAACGACCTGGGTGATGCCTTCGAGCGCGTATTACTCGAAACCGCGCTCAAGCACACCGGGGGACATAAACAGGAGGCCGCGCGACGACTGGGGTGGGGGCGCAATACCCTGGCGCGCAAGCTGAAAGAGCTGGGCGTGGATCAGAGTTAGCCTTGATATCGCAAATGCTCCACCCTAGCCGCAATGTTCTCGCAGCTGGGCCAGAACGTCGGGCTTGGCCAGCGCTTCCAACACCTCCCAACCCCGGGGGCTGCAGTGCGCAGTGAATGGCATATCGAGCGGCTCCCAGCGGTATGCCACCGGTTGCCCGGGAGTAACCTCTCCCACCAGAATGCGCGCCACCGGCCGGTCTACGATCAGGTCGGCATGCGCCAGACCCTGGCCCGATATATAGGTTACCAATCCCTGATGCTCAAATTCGGTTGCGACATGTATGTGTCCCGCCAACAACGAACGCACCCCGATCCGCAGTAATTGCCGCCGCAACCAGCGCGCCTCCAGCGATCCAAGTGAATGCGAGTAACTGTCAGTCTCCGTGGCCCGGGGATCGCTCAGTGGCTTGTGTGTGAACACGACGTATTCCCTGATTCCGGGCGACGCATCAGCCAACGGCTGCAGACCATGCACGAGACGTCCGCGTGCGCCCATGGACGATGGAAACGCAAAGGCCGCGGTATCCAAGTTCACAAAGCTCACGCCACCCAGCACAAAACTGCTGTTACGCGGTCCAATATGACGCGTGAAAAACTCGTGTACCGGGCGCCCCGCATCGTAGAAATCGTGATTACCGATGGCAACATAGACCGGCAACGGCGAGGTATTCAACCCTGCTACAGCTTGCGAGAAGTCCTCGGGAGAGTAATTGATGTCTCCCAGGTGCAACACAAAATCGGCGCCCAACTGCGCCGAGCGGCGCAGCACCCAGCGCAATTCCGCACCGCCGCCGGTATCGCCGATGGCGGTAAATCGGTACGTGCCCGGGTCCGGGAGCCGCCATTTGAGTCGCAGGCTGGCACCCGGCGTAGTCAGCCCGCGCACCCGCCGCACCAATCCCTGCGTATGCTCGGTCACCCCGGCAGCACTCGCGCTCAGCAGCGCCCGGGGATGAACGTTTTCCAAACGCACGAAAAACTCCACGCGCTGCGCGGCGCTCACCGTGATTTCCGGTTGCGGTGTGAACGCGCGAAACCGCAAGCCGCGTTCATCGGTTTGCTGGAAATGTGCCCCATTTGCCGCGATGCGGTAGTCCAGGCGGGGGTGGTCTGCGGTATCTGCGGCCGCATCGGGTTCAAACTGCGGGGGAGGAAAACGCACACCCCTGACGTACGTCACGGTCACCAAGGCACCGAGCATAACCACGATGAGGACAGCTACCAGTCTTTTTAAGTAGGCGGTCATCGAAGGTGGATAACTGCGGATCACCCGGCGACACGCAGTGGGATGCGCTGCTGGGCGGTCCCCGGCGTCGTAGGCTCCCCCATCAACGGGCGCATGGCGTGCAACAAATTCGCAAACAAGTGCTTATGTTGACGTTCTTGCTGCGCCAACACCGCCTTCATGTGCTGACGCTGAGTGGGCATCCGAAAACACGCTGGACAGTTGTCAGGAATCACCGGCAGACCGGCAGCATCCGCGAACTGCACGGTTTGCCGTTCTCGCACATAGATGAACGGTCGAATGACACGCAGGTCGTTGGCGTCTATCACGTAGTGCGCCTTCATTGTCTCCAGACGGCCACGATGAAACGCGCTCATCAAAAAAGATTCGGCCAGATCATCTGAGGTGTTGCGCGAGCACCAAGACATTATAGCCGTTGTCCCGCGCAGTGGTGTACAAGATCCCGCGCCGCATGCGTGAGCAGAACGAACAGAACGAGTCCCCCCGCATCTGTGTCTGCGCACGCTCCATAATCGGCTCCGAACAATAGATATACGGCAGATCCAACTCCGCGGTATAGCGCTGCAACGGTGACGGGTCGAATCCGTCGATTTGCGGGTCCACAGTGGCGGCGCCCAAGTCGAACGGAACCGGTGCGTAGGTCCTGATGTGCATCAGGGTATGCAACAGACTGAGGCTGTCCTTCCCGCCGGACAGACCCAACAATAGCCGGTCGCCGCTGCGGATCATGCGGTAATTCGCCATCGCCCGCCCGACGGCTCGGGTGAGAGTCTTTGGGGGCCTTTTGCACTCAGCCATAGGCGCGATTATGACCGCTGCCGCTGGCAGACGAAATGGTCTTAGAGCGGCGGATGCTGTCTACGTCGGAAAGAACTGGTAAACTAGCGTCCCTTTTACCGAAATCGACGTGGGGAGCGCCGTTTCATGTCACGAAGCTATTTATTCACCTCCGAGTCCGTCTCCGAGGGCCACCCAGACAAAGTCGCAGACCAGATCTCCGATGCCGTATTAGATGCGTTGTTGACACAAGACCCAAGCTCTCGTGTTGCATGCGAGACCCTGGTCAACACCGGCATGGTGCTGCTTGCCGGTGAAATTACGTCTAATGCCAATGTGGATTACCGGGATGTCGTGCGCGATACCATCTGCCGGATTGGATATGATTCGTCCGAGCTGGGCTTCGACGGCCGCAATTGCGCCGTCTTTGTATCGTTGGACAAACAATCATCCGACATCGCCCAGGGTGTCAACGAGGGCCAAGGGCTCGATTTAGAGCAGGGCGCCGGCGATCAAGGACTGATGTTCGGTTACGCGTGCACCGAGACCGAACATTATATGCCGTTTCCCATCGACTACGCCCATCAGTTGGTCAGGAAACAAGCGCAGGTTCGCCGCAGCGGCAGGCTCCCCTGGTTGCGGCCCGACGCCAAGTCGCAGGTGAGCGTCCGCTACGAAGATGGACGGCCGGTAGCGGTGGACACGGTGGTGTTGTCTACCCAGCATGCACCGGACGTCGAGCACCAGGAGCTTGAACAGGCCGTGGTCGAGGAGATTATCAAGCCGGTGGTGCCCGCAGACATGATCACCAGCCAGACCCGTTACCTGGTCAATCCCACGGGACGGTTCGTGATTGGCGGACCGGTGGGTGATTGTGGACTGACTGGCCGCAAGATCATTGTCGACACCTACGGCGGCGCTGCGTACCACGGCGGTGGCGCCTTCTCCGGAAAAGACCCATCCAAGGTGGATCGTTCCGCCGCATACGCGATGCGTTACGTCGCCAAGAACGTGGTCGCAGCCGGTCTCGCCACGCGCTGCGAGGTGCAGGTGGCTTATGCCATCGGTGTCGCCAACCCGGTGTCGCTCATGGTGAACACCTACGGCACCAACGTGATCCCGGAACCAGACATCGAGGGCTTGATTCAACAACACTTTGACCTGCGCCCCAAGGCAATCATCGTTGATCTGGATCTGCTGCGGCCCATATTTCTTAACACCGCCGCCTATGGCCATTTCGGCCGCCCGGAAAAAGAATTCACCTGGGAACGCACCGATAAGGCGCAAGAATTGCGCGATGCCGCCGGACTGAGACAAGAAGTCCAGACTGCGTGAACATCGTTCACATTACAATCACACGCGCACGGCAATAATCAATCATTGAGTAAAATCTGAGGGAAATCATGACCACGCAAGCCGCTGAAAATCTCGCGCCGGACTATAAGGTTGCCGATCTCTCACTTGCGGAGTGGGGGCGAAAAGAAATCACTATTGCTGAGACCGAGATGCCTGGGTTGATGGCGATCCGTAAAGAGTATACGGAGCAGCAGCCCTTGAAAGGCGCACGTATTGCCGGTTCGTTGCACATGACGATCCAGACCGCGGTATTGATCGAGTCACTGGCCGCGTTGGGCGCGGAGGTGCGCTGGGCGTCCTGCAATATATTCTCGACCCAGGATCATGCCGCCGCTGCGATCGCCGCGCAGGGTATTCCGGTGTTCGCGTACAAAGGCGAGACCCTCGAGGAATATTGGGATTTCTCCCATCGTATTTTCGAGTGGCACGACGGCGGCGGCGCCAATATGATTCTCGACGACGGCGGCGATGCCACCCTGTTGGCCACCTTGGGCAGCAAGGCGGAAAAAGATCCGTCCTTGCTCGATAATCCGTCCAGCGAGGAACAGCAGGTGCTATTTGCCGCAATTCGCCGGCGCCTGGAGACGCAACCCGGTTGGTACACGAAGATCCAAGAAAATATTCGTGGCGTAACCGAGGAGACCACCACCGGTGTCCATCGCTTGTACGCCATGGAAAAGGCGGCGGAGCTGCCTTTCCCGGCGTTCAATGTCAACGACTCTGTGACCAAGTCCAAATTCGACAACCTGTACGGTTGTCGCGAATCCTTGATCGATGGTATCAAGCGCGCCACCGACGTCATGGTGGCGGGCAAAATCGCGATGGTGTGCGGGTACGGTGACGTCGGTAAGGGTTGCGCCCAATCGCTCAGCAGCCTGGGCGCGACCGTGTGGGTGAGCGAGATCGATCCAATCTGCGCGCTGCAGGCCGCGATGGAGGGTTATCGCGTGGTGACCATGGACGACGCGGCGGACAAGGCGGATATATTCGTCACCGCCACCGGCAACTTGCATGTCATTACACACGAACACATGCAGGCGATGCGTCACCAGGCCATCGTGTGCAATATCGGACACTTTGACGACGAGATTGCGGTGGCGAGTTTGCGTCAGCATCAGTGGGAAAACATCAAACCACAGGTGGACCACATCATATTTCCCGACGGGAAGCGGATCATACTGCTCGCCGAAGGCCGCTTGGTCAATCTCGGCTGCGCCACCGGCCACCCGAGCTTCGTGATGTCCAATTCGTTCACCAATCAGGTACTGGCACAGATCGAATTGTTCAGAAACCCGGACCAATATGAAAACAAGGTCTATGTGTTGCCCAAGAAGCTTGACGAGCAAGTAGCGCGCCTGCACCTGACAAAACTCGGCGCTGATCTCACCACCCTCAGCAACGAGCAAGCCGACTACATCGGGGTGCCGATCGACGGTCCGTACAAGCCTGATTTTTACCGTTACTAGTGCAGCCCGCCGGCGATTTCGGCAACGGACGACCCTCCGGCAGTTGCGTGAGACCTAGGCACCTCACACAGCGGCTGTCACGGCATTGGCCGTTGCGGATCGCAGTGAAGCTCCGGCACCGTCACGGCGGCAGGTTCTGCGCGTCACCCCGCCGGCATCACGCGCGACGGCGGCAAGGAGTTGAACGAATATTGGTGTCGCAAACAACAAATTCGCTCCATACCGCTCGTGACATGCAGTGTCCGAGCATGCGTCCGGCGCTACACCACCGTGCCGGAATCCCTGCGGCCAGTTGTTCGCGAGCAAAGCAGTTTGCGGCCCGCGAAGCAGCGATGGCAAAATGCCCGGTTTACGCCCACCGCCAAAGTCGTTGGGACACTTGGCCATTCGACTCGATTACCGTCTCTCATGCAATCAGATATACACGATACGCGTTTGTACAGCTGCGAATTTTTCCCGCCTAAGACGCCGGAGGGGACGGCGAATCTGCGTACCACGCTCACCGCGCTGGCGGCGCTCGAACCCGCCTTCTTTTCCGTCACCTTTGGTGCGGGTGGCAGTACCAGGGAAGGAACGTTTGAAGTGATCAAGGAGATACAAGCAAACGGTTTGCATGGCGCCCCGCATATTTCCTGCATCGGCACCACGCGTGCCGACGTACAGGGGCTGCTGCAGGCCTACCAGGACATCGGTGTGAAAAGGTTGGTGGCACTGCGCGGCGATCTCCCCTCGGGCATGGTTGAACGCGGAGAATTCGCCTATGCCAACGAATTGGTGACTTTCATCCGCGATGTCAGCAGTAACGCGTTTCATATCGAAGTCGCGGCTTACCCTGAATACCACCCGGAAGCACCGACCCCGAAGGTGGATCTAAAAAACTTCAAGCGCAAAATCGCGGCGGGCGCGGACTCGGCCATCACCCAGTATTTCTATTCCGCCGCGGCCTACCTGCGGTTCGTTCACGAGTGCGAAGGGGCAAATATTCATGTGCCCATCGTGCCGGGCATCATGCCAATCACGAATTACCGCCAGCTGGCACGATTTTCCGACAGTTGCGGCGCGGAGATCCCACGTTGGATCCGTAAGAAACTGGAGGAATATCAAGACGATCTTACGTCATTGCGAGCGTTCGGCCTGGACGTGGTCACTGACTTGTGCGCGGCACTGCTCGATGGCGGCGCCCCGGGCTTGCATTTCTATACCTTGAACAAACACCAGCCAACCGGCGAGATCTGGAAGCGGCTCGGATTGTGATCACGCTCACTCAGGCCCTGGCGGAGCGCATCCTGATACTGGACGGTGCTATGGGCACTATGATCCAGGCGCACCGGCTGTCCGAATCCGATTATCGTGGCCAGCGATTCGCCGACTGGGATCGTGAATTAAAAGGGAACAATGACTTACTGGTCCTCACCCAGCCGGAAATTATTCAGGAAATCCACGCCCTCTATCTGGATGTCGGCGCCGACATCATCGAAACCAATACCTTCAACGCCACCCGCGTGGCGATGGCCGACTACGGCATGCAGGAACTGGCACGGGAGATCAACGTCGCAGCGGCGCAGTTGGCTCGCAGGGCGGCCGACGATTTTTCCGGCAACGACCCGCAGCGGCCGCGTTTTGTCGCCGGCGTGCTTGGCCCCACCAACCGCACCGCATCGATCTCCCCGGACGTCAATGATCCGGCGTTCAGAAACGTCACTTTCGACCAACTGGTTGCGGCCTATTATGAATCCGCTGAGGCATTGTTAGAGGGGGGCGCCGATGCGCTGCTGATCGAAACCGTTTTCGACACCCTCAATGCCAAAGCTGCGGTGTTCGCGGTCGGCAAACTGTTCGATGATCGCGGGACGACGGCTCCGGTCATGATCTCCGGCACCATTACCGATGCCTCCGGGCGCACCCTGACCGGGCAAGTGACCGAGGCATTCTGGAACTCCCTGCGCCACGCCGCCCCCATCACTATTGGCTTGAACTGTGCTCTGGGCCCGCATCAATTGCGTCCTTACGTGGAGGAACTGTCGCGGATCGCTGATATCCCCGTCTCCGCACACCCCAATGCCGGCCTGCCCAACGAGATGGGCGGGTATGACGAATCACCGGAGGCCATGGCGCTGGAGATCGGTGAGTGGGCACAAAGCGGATTCCTGAACATTGTCGGCGGATGCTGCGGTACCACACCGGCACACATCGCGGCGATACGGGACGCCGTGGCGGCGCATCCCCCGCGGGCGGTTCCGCAGTTAGCAAAGGCCTGCCGGCTGTCCGGCCTGGAGCCCTGTAACATTGAATCCGACTCGTTGTTTGTCAACGTCGGCGAGCGCACCAATGTCACCGGCTCCGCGCGCTTCCGAAAACTAATTCAACAGGATGACTACGAAGGAGCGCTGGAGGTCGCCCGGCACCAGGTCGAGAACGGCGCACAGATCGTCGATGTCAACATGGACGAGGGGCTGTTGGACTCCAATGCGGCGATGACCCGTTTTCTCAACCTGATCGCTGCAGAGCCGGACATCTCCCGGGTGCCGGTGATGATCGATTCCTCCAAGTGGGAGGTAATAGAATCCGGGCTCAAGTGCGTACAGGGCAAACCGGTCGTCAACTCGATCAGCCTCAAGGAAGGAGAGACCGCGTTTGTCGACCAGGCAAGGTTGGTGCGCCGCTACGGCGCCGCAGTGATTGTCATGGCCTTCGATGAGACGGGGCAGGCCGATACCCAGGAACGCAAGCTCGCCATCTGCACCCGCGCGTATCGGATACTCACCGAGCAGATAGGCTTCCCCCCGGAAGAAATCATCTTCGATCCGAACGTTTTTGCGGTGGCCACCGGCATCGAGGATCACAACGATTACGCGGTGGCATTTATCGACGCCACCCGTGCGATCAAGCAAGCATTGCCGCACGTGTTGGTGTCCGGCGGGGTGTCCAATGTTTCGTTTTCGTTTCGCGGTAACAACCTTGTTCGTGAGGCGATTCATTCCGTGTTCTTGTACCACGCCATTCAAGCGGGCATGGACATGGGCATCGTCAACGCGGGGCAGCTGGCCATCTATGCGGATCTCCCGGACACACTGCGCACGGCGGTGGAGGACGTCATTCTCAACCGACGGCCGGATGCCACCGAGCGATTGTTGTCGCAAGCGGAAAGTTATCGCGGTCAAGCCGGTGGTGAGCGGTCGCAACCGGACCTGGCGTGGCGCGATTGGCCGGTGGCGAAACGTCTGGAACACGCGCTCGTTCAAGGACTGACCGATTACATCGAAGCGGATACGGAGCAAGCGCGCCAAGAGTTCGCGCGGCCCCTGAAGGTCATCGAGGGCCCATTGATGGACGGTATGAACGTCGTGGGCGATCTGTTCGGGGCGGGAAAAATGTTCTTGCCACAAGTGGTCAAATCCGCACGCGTGATGAAAAAGGCGGTGGCGTATCTATTGCCGTACCTGGAGGCGGAAAAAGATGATCGCGCCCGAGTGCAGAACAAGATTTTGTTGGCGACGGTGAAAGGCGACGTCCACGATATCGGCAAAAACATCGTCGGCGTGGTACTGCAGTGTAACGATTATGCGGTGATTGATCTGGGCGTTATGGTGCCGGCAGACAAAATCCTCGCAGCGGCCGTGAGCGAAAACTGCCAAATCGTGGGGCTGTCGGGTTTGATCACTCCCTCACTGGACGAGATGGTCCATGTCGCGAAACAGATGGAGCGGCAGGGGATGTCACTCCCACTGCTGATCGGTGGGGCAACGACTTCCAAAGTGCATACCGCCGTCAAAATTGAGCCCAGCTATTCCCACCCGGTGGTGCATGTCGCCGATGCGTCACGCGCAGTGGGCGTGGCGCAGAAGCTGTTGTCCGCCGAGCACCGACAAGCGTACATCGCCGGGGTGCGGGAAGAGTATGTACAGATCCGCGACGAGCGGCTGGCACGCGCCAAATCAGGGAACACCGCAACCTTACAAACCGCCCGCGCAAACCGATTCGAGGCGGACTGGTCGCGCTACACGGCGCCGCACCCGGAAACACTGGGCGTTCAACATTTCGACGACTACGATTTGGCGAAGCTTCGCGCCCACATAGACTGGACGCCTTTTTTCCACGTTTGGGAACTCAAGGGACGGTACCCGAAACTCCTTGACGATCCAGTGGTTGGAGAGACTGCGCAGCACCTGCTTCGTGACGCCGAGGACATGCTGGATCGCATCATCGACGAGCAGTGGCTGACCGCACGCGCGGTAATTGGATTTTTCGCCGCCAACAGCATCGGCGACGACATCGAGGTGTACACCGACGAGTCCAGGACTACGGTCCTCGCGCGTTTGCACCAGCTACGGCAGCAAACGGCGAAATCCACGGCGCAGCCCAATTACTGTCTCGCGGATTTTATTGCGCCGAAGAATTCAGGTATCAAGGATTATATCGGTGCGTTCGCGCTCACCACCGGCATCAATATCGACACAAAGATCGCGGAGTTCGAAAAGCACCACGATGACTACCAGAGTATTTTGCTCAAAGCGCTGGCAGATCGGCTTGCCGAGGCATTCGCAGAACATATGCACGCACGCGTGCGGCGGGTGTACTGGGGTTACGCGCCGCATGAGTCGCTGTCCAACGAAGCATTGATTGCCGAAAAATATCGTGGCATCCGACCTGCACCGGGTTATCCGGCGTGCCCGGATCACACCGAGAAACAGACCTTGTGGTCACTGCTGCAGCCGGATCAACGCATTGGGATCTCGCTCACAGAGAGCTTTGCGATGTGGCCCACGGCCTCGGTGAGCGGCTGGTATTTCGCCCATCCACAGGCACGTTACTTTTCGGTCACCAAGATTCAGCGCGATCAGGTTGCCGACTATGCGCGGCGTAAATCAATGGCCACATCTGAAGCCGAACGCTGGCTGGCGCCGGTGCTCGGTTATTGAAACTGGGCGATTAAGCGGTGATGTCGGGAATCAACGAGCTTTTCAATTTCGTAATCTCATCCTTGAGTTGCAGTTTGCGCTTTTTCAGGCGCCGCAATTGAAGTTGATCCACGTAGATACCCTCTTGGACCCGCTTTATTACATCGTCCAAGTCACGGTGCTCAAGTTCAAGCTCTGAGATTCGCTGCAGGGTCATCTCGTTATCCTGGTCATACATGTGCGATACTATTTGCAGTCGATCCACAAAGATCGCCCGCCCGGTCACCTATATAGTAGTGATATTCAAATATGCAGTCACCGCAAACCTGGGAAATGCTCCTCGTCGGCGCGCTGGCCATCCTGCTGATCTTCGTGTTCAGACCAGGGCTCAAGGCCGCATTCGAACAGAGCAAACGTGCACCAAAAGATTGGGCCGGGCTGTTGCTCCCGCTGGCGCTAGTGACGGCGTTCGTCATTTTACTACTAATCCTGGCGTAGACCCCAATCGGCCCGCTATACTACTAATCCTCAGCAAGGGGGTGGGGAATCCAGCCGCCAGATTAGCCTAGTAGGGCTTCGGGAGGACCGTCTGATGAGGTCTCATTGTGTGCTGCGGTGCCCGACGGCGGGATGCCTGGGTGCGTTCGTCCTGGCTGGTCACGCCGCCCCTGCGGCAACCTCCCACAAGTTCCTGAATTTCAACAACGAGACCCACCTCACAGCTGTCAACGTGCTGCCGGCGTGGAACGAGGGCCTGAGCGGTGCACCGGTCACCGTGGCGGTGGTGGACTCCGGCGTCGACCTGACACACGCGGACCTTGCGGGAAGCTTCGCCGACGGGGGCGGGGTACGATCCGACGATTTTACCAGCCACGGCACCCTGGTCAGCGGCTTAATTACCGGCAACTTCAACGCAGCGGGCAGCGTTGGCATCGCCTACGATGCCAAGGTCCTGCCCATCAAGGCATTCGACGGCTTCTTCGGAGGCAGTATTGAGGTGTTGCAGGCCATCGATTACGCGGCATCCCGCGGTGAGGTGCGGATCATCAATCTCAGCCTCGGGAGACCGCTGCTTGGGCAGCTCGAAATATCCACCGTGCAATCCGCGACGGCGTGGCATTTTCCACGGCGGCGGCAAGACTGCGCCTGTCCGGGATCTCCGGCAGATCGGGCTGTCGCCCCGCCTTCAAAGACGACACGTCCTGGGGGCCAGGTTTTGGCACCCGCGCGGCGGATAGCGGTTGGTTTCTCGGCGCGCAGTCGCTGCGCTCACCGTCCCTTGGTTTCGCCGACGTTGAACATCGTTTTCGATTCGGTTGGCCGAGTACCCCAGCGGATGGACCGCCACAAGAGGATCTCGTTTACACAAAGGTCATTGAACTTGGAGCCGGACGGTCACGAAATCGACGTCGACGTGTTCTAACAGTTCTCAACACACACAAACGCGCAGTTAGCAACCCATCTTTTCATGCGTCACAATCCAGATCACGAGAGCGATGGCGATTTGAAATGGCGTTCGTGGGAACCCTAAAGTGATCGTTTTGACACCGCAAATATTGAAGTAATGTCTGAGATCGACACCGCCGATCGCACTGTTGATCACAACATCTATCGCCAGCACTATCGGGTCCCCGATTTCTTTGTCGACCATGTAACCCTGCATGTTGAACTCGGTGAGCACACAACCCGGGTACGCTCTAAATTAGCATTACGACGTAATGGCGATCATTTCCGCCCGTTGGTATTAGATGGCCGCACCCTTACTCTGTTGACAGTGCATATCGACAACGTTGCGCTGAATAAGGCACATTATCACGTGAACCAAGAGCAACTCATCATCGACACAGCTCTGAACCGTTTCCAGCTCGAGATCGAAAACGCGGTGCATCCCGATCGGAATACCGCATTGACGGGGCTATATCGTTCCGCCGGTAATTTTTGCACCCAATGTGAAGCAGAGGGGTTCCGGCGTATCACTTATTTCCTTGACCGCCCGGACGTGCTGTCACGTTACACGGTCACACTTCGCGCCGATAAGCACCGCTATCCTGTGTTGTTGTGCAACGGCAACCTTGTCGCGCGCGGAGAGACCGGCGATGAACGGCATTGGGTGACATGGGAGGACCCGCATCCAAAACCAAGCTATTTGTTCGCACTGGTTGCGGGCGATCTTGCCTGTCTCGAGGATGAGTTTACGACCATGTCCGGTCGCAAAGCCGGGCTGATGATCTATGCCCAGCGCCACAATATCGATAAGTGCGGCCATGCGATGCAGTCGCTAAAAAAGGCGATGCGATGGGACGAGGAGCGCTATGGGCGAGAGTACGACTTGAGTATCTACATGGTAGTCGTCATAGACGACTTCAATATGGGGGCCATGGAAAACAAAGGGCTCAATCTATTCAATTCGCGTTACGTGCTCGCCAAACCGGACACTGCGACAGACGGCGACTATCAACATATTGAAGCGGTCGTTGCTCATGAGTATTTCCACAATTGGTCTGGAAACCGTGTCACCTGTCGCGACTGGTTTCAATTGAGCCTCAAGGAAGGCTTTACGGTTTTTCGTGATCAGCAATTCAGCGCCGATATGGGCTCGGCGGCGGTAAAACGCATTCAGGACGTAAACCTGTTACGCACCCAGCAGTTTCGCGAGGACGCCGGTCCGATGGCGCATCCAGTGCGGCCGGATTCTTACCAGGAAATCAATAATTTTTATACCGTCACCATCTACAACAAGGGCGCAGAGGTGGTGCGCATGCTGCACCGGTTATTGGGGGCAAACGGATTCCGCCGTGGATGCGACTATTACTTCAATCGCTTCGACGGTCAGGCAGCGACTACGGATGATTTTTTGGCAGCTATGGAACAGGCAAACGGCGTGGATTTGACGCAATTCCGGCGGTGGTATGATCAGGCCGGTACCCCGGAGGTGAAGATCGCAACCGCGTACGATCCTGACCGGCAGACGTACACGCTTGATGTCGTCCAATGGTGCCCTCCCACCCCGGGACAGAGGGAGAAACAGCCGTTTCACATACCACTGACTGTGGCACTTCTGGGGAAAGAGGGGCAACCACTGGAGTTGCACCTGCGCGCCAATGGGACCCCGCCGGCCCGCGAACAGGTGTTATCAGTGCGTGACACGGCGGAACGTTTCGTGTTCGAAGGGGTGCCGGAAGCGCCGGTGTTGTCCGCATTGCGCGGCTTCTCCGCACCGGTAAAGCTCCATATGGAGCGGGCACCGGGCGAACGTTATTTGTTGATGTCTAAGGACACCGATCCGTACTCGCGTTGGAACGCGTCTATAGAATCAGCGGCCGGGTTGATTATTCAGTGGATCGAGCGGCCGCCAGAACCGCTTGCGGCGACACCGCCAAGCGAGTATGTGGACGCTTTTCGCGCCAACCTGCTCAGCGATGAACCGGACCGCGCCTATATCGCTGAGCTATTGCGTACACCGAGCGAGGCCTATATTGCCGATTTGCTGTCACTGATTGATCCGGACACGGTACACAGTGCTCGCGAGCTGCTGAGGAGCGCGCTGGCCAGGGCCTTGGCAAGTGAGTTTGCGGCGGTTTATGAGCGCAATCACGACACCGGCGTGCCACGGTTGGATGCCGATGCCGTCGGACGGCGCGCGCTAAAAAACGCATGTCTTAGCTACCTGGCGAAGTTGGACGATCCGCACGTACGCCAGATAATCGTCCATCAATTCGACACCGCGACTAACATGACCGACAGTACCGCCGCACTGACCCTATTGAACGACATGCGCGGCGCGGAACGGGTAACGGCGCTGGAGACGTTCTACTCACGATGGGAGCACGAACCGTTGGTGATCGACAAGTGGTTCAGCATCCAGGGCGCTTCGTCGCGGACCGATACCCTGGCACGGGTGGTGGAACTCACACGACATCCTGCGTTCAATATTAGAAACCCAAATCGGGTGCGCGCCGTCCTCGGTACCTTCGCACACGCGAATCCGGTTAGATTTCACGATCCCACCGGGGCGGGGTACAGGTTCATCGCCGACTGGGTGCGCAAGCTCGACGCCCTCAATCCGCAGTTGGCAGCTTATTTGATGACCGGCTTCAACCATTGGCGGCGCTACGAAAAGACCCGGTCCGCGTTGATGACAGCGCAAATTCAACGCATATTGGGGACTTCCGATCTATCTGGGGATGTACGCGAGATCGGCACCAAGAGCCTGGGTGGCGTCCGTAAGCATGCACCACGGTGATAAATGTGAACTGTGCCGGACTGTTTTGCACGCGGGCATGTAATGAATCATAGGCTGAATCCTTGATACGAAGATCTCGATTTGCCGTGTTGTGCCTCGTTGCCCTGTTGGTGGCGGTTTTTTTTGCCTTCGACCTACCGCAGTACCTGACGTTGGATGCGTTCAAAGCGCGACAAAACGACATCGATGTCTTTTATCGTGCGAATCCATGGGTAACGATCTGCATGTATTTTGGCATCTACGTAGCGGTAACCTCGTTGTCATTACCGGGCGCCGCTCTGATGACGTTGGCCGGCGGCGCAATCTTCGGCGTTATGGTAGGGACCTTAGTGGTGTCGTTTGCCTCCACCTTGGGTGCTACGGTGGCATTTCTGGTATCACGGTTCCTGTTGCGGGACTGGGTACAGGAACGCTTTGGCGACAGTTTCGCGGCGGTTAACGAAGGTGTCCGCAAAGACGGTCCTTTTTATCTTTTCACGCTGCGACTGGTGCCTGTCTTTCCATTCTTCGTCATCAACCTGTTAATGGGATTGACGCCGATCCGCACCCTGGTTTACTACGTGGTCAGCCAGATCGGGATGTTCCCGGCAACCGTGGTGTATGTGAACGCCGGCACCCAGCTGGCAAAGATCGAGTCCCTGGGTGGTATATTGTCCCCGGGATTGCTCGTATCCTTCGCGCTGCTGGGAGTGTTCCCGCTGTTAGCGAAAAAGGGCGTTGAATATTTGGACACACACAAAGTGCTTCGCCATCATCCAAAACCGGAACGGTTCGACCGCAACCTGGTAGTCATCGGCGCGGGATCCGCCGGTCTGGTCGCCGCTTACATCGCCGCCGCGGTCAAGGCCCGCGTCACGTTGATCGAGAAACACCGCATGGGGGGCGACTGCCTGCATACCGGCTGTGTCCCATCCAAGGCGTTGATCAGGGCCGCCAAATACGTGCACCAAATCCAACGCGCCCGCGACTACGGCATGAGGGGCGCGACGGTGGATTATGATTTCGCGGAAATCATGGATCGGGTGCACCGCATCATCAAGACCATAGAACCTCATGATTCGGTAGAGCGTTACAACCAGCTCGGCGTCGAATGCATTCATGGCCAGGCGCGCATCACCTCTCCCTACAGCGTGGCGATCAACGGCAAGACGCTGACCGCGCGCAGCATTATTGTCGCCGCGGGCGCGCAACCTCTGGTCCCGCCCATCGACGGGATCGAGGACGTCGACTTCTGGACCTCTGACAACCTATGGCAGATGCGCAAACGCCCCGGGCGGTTGTTGGTGTTGGGAGGAGGGCCCATCGGCTGTGAACTCACGCAGGCGTTCGCGCGCCTCGGCAGCGATGTGACCCAAGTAGAGATGTTGCCGCGTCTGCTCAGTAAAGAGGATCCGGAGATCTCGGCCATCATCCACCAGCGTTTCTCGCAGGAAGGCATCGAGGTGCGCAGCGGCACCACCGCCAAATCCGTCCACCGTGAGGACGGCGTGATCTATCTCGTGTGCGAACATCAAGGAGAACCGGTCACCCTCATGGGTGATGAGTTACTGGTGGCGCTTGGGCGTCGCGCCCACGTTGCCGGCTACGGCCTCGAGGAACTTGGCGTCACCCTGACCCGCAGCGGGACGATAGCGGTGGACGACTACATGCGCTCCAGCGTACCGACCATATTTGCCTGTGGTGACGTCGCGGGCCCCTATCAATTTACCCATACCGCCGCGCATCAGGCGTGGTATGCGTCAGTGAACGCGTTATTCGGCGGGTTCAAGAAATTCAAGGCCGATTACTCGGTGATCCCTTGGGCCACGTTTACCGATCCCGAGGTCGCCCACGTTGGATTGAATGAAACCGAGGCCAAGGACAAGGGCGTGGCCTATGAGGTGACGCGTTATGACCTAAAGGGGCTTGATCGTGCAATTACCGACGAGGAGGCGCACGGGGTGGTGAAGGTGCTCACCGTGCCGGGGAAAGACAAGATACTGGGCGCAACCATCGTGGGTGAGCACGCCGGCGACCTGATCGCCGAATATGTGGCCGCCATGCGCCATAAGTTGGGCCTCAACAAGATACTGGGCACGATACACGTGTATCCGACGCTGACCGAAGCGAACAAATTGGCCGCCGGAGAATGGAAGCGCAGCCATGCGCCACAACACCTGCTCCGCTGGGTAGAGCGGTTCCACCGCTGGAGATTGGGTTAGTCCGCGTGCATGGTTTTCAGCTCGTCGGTCTTTTTGTTTCTGTTCCTGCCCGCGGTGTTGGTCTTATATTTCGTCCTTCCGCGTAAACTCCAAAACCTTTTCTTGTTATTGGCCAGCCTGCTCTTTTATGCGTGGGGGGAGGGGGTGTTTGTTGCGATCATGTTCGCCTCGATCGTATTCAACTATCTGGGCGGGCTGGTGGTCGCCCGCTACCGTCGTGAAACCATCGGCAAGTATGCATTGTGGGTGGCGGTTATTGCCAATCTCGCACTGCTCGCCAGCTTCAAGTATGCCAATTTCCTGGTCGACAATCTCAACATCTTGATCAGCGCCGTTGGCCACACGCCGGTCAATCTGGATCCGGTGCATCTGCCCATCGGGATTTCGTTCTTCACCTTCCAGGCGATGTCCTATGTGGTAGACGTTTACCGCGGGGAGGCCGAAGTACAGCGCAATCCGATCAATAGCGCCTTGTACATTGCCTTATTTCCGCAATTGATCGCCGGCCCTATTGTGCGCTACCACCATATCGCGAAACAGCTGGTCCATCGCCGTGTCGATCTCGACGGATTCTCGAGCGGGGTCACATTGTTTATTTTCGGCCTCGGCAAGAAGATGCTGATTGCCAATCCAATGGGCGCGGTCGCGGACCAGGTCTTTGCCATCCCCGCCGAACATTTGACCTTCGGGCTCTCGTGGTTGGGTTTGGCATGTTACACGCTGCAGATTTATTTTGATTTCTCCGGCTACTCGGACATGGCCATCGGATTGGGGCGCATGTTCGGATTCCGCTTCCTCATTAACTTCAATTACCCTTATATCGCACAATCCATTCAGGAATTCTGGCGCCGGTGGCACATATCCCTGTCACGCTGGTTCCGCGACTATCTATATATCCCGCTCGGGGGAAATCGTTGCTCACCGTGGCGGGTTTACGCAAACCTGTTTACCGTGTTCTTGCTGGTCGGCCTGTGGCACGGCGCAAGTTGGAACTTCGTGCTGTGGGGAATGGTCCATGGTGCATTTTTGGCTCTCGAACGATTCGGGTTCGGGGCGCTGTTAGCGCGCAGTTGGGCAGTGTTTCGCCATCTTTACGTGTTGCTCGTGGTGATGCTGGCGTGGGTGTTGTTCCGTGCCGAGACGCTGGAATATGCCTGGGCATTTATACAAGCGCTGTTTGGTGCCGCAAGCGGCGCGGGAACCGCTTTTCATGCAGGCCTTTACTGGAACCGGGAAACGGCAATTATTTTCGCAGTCGGTCTCGTTGCGGCGACCCCGGTATTACCGTGGCTCAAGCGCCGATGGTTCCTCGGGCCACCCCCGCGACTCGGGAAAGTCTTACTGCGATCACCGGTTCTCAACGTTGTATATTCGGTCATCGTAATTTCGTTGTTGTTATCTTTTGTCGTCGGCGCCGGCATGCATCTCGCGGCCGGCACCCACAATCCTTTCATCTACTTTCGTTTCTGATGATCCTGGCGAAGCCCCCAAAACGTGTATTGATTGCCTTATTTATGGGAGCGATCTGGTTGCCGCTCGTGGTAATGGTCTTGGGGCCCACTGAAACGGAGTCCGAAGCCGAACGACGCCGCTTGGCCCCGCTGCCCACCTTGTATTGGGACCGGCGCGCTCTCGATGAGTTTCCAGCACAATTCGAGGCCTTCTATAACGATCACTTCGGCCTCAGACAGGCCTTGGTGAAATGGTACAACCTGCTGCGCGTGGCTTGGCTGCAGGTGTCACCCAGCGAATGGGTGCTGGTCGGTAATCGCGGTTGGCTGTTCCAGGGGGGTGGCCCTCACATCCGTGACACCCGCAATGATTGGCCCTACGGTAGGGGGGAGTTAGCGCATTGGGCCCGAGTTTTGTCCGCCAAAAGAGACTGGCTGGCGGCGCGAGATATTGACTACCTGTTCGTGGTGACGCCGAATAAACCGGTTATTTATCCCGAGCACCTGCCCACCGCCATCAACCGCATTCGGGCACAATCACGGGCCGATCAGCTGATCACACATCTGACCACCCACACCGATGTGCCGGTATTGGACCTGCGGCCGGTCTTATTGCAGGCCAAGCCCATACTACGCCCCTACCACAAGACCGACACCCATTGGAACGACTTCGGGGCGTATCTAGGTTACCGAGCGTTGATGCAACGTCTCATTCCACAACATCCCAGCGCACGCCTATTACAACTCTCCACTGACTCGTTCGTTATCCGAGATCGTCCCGGGGGCGATCTGGCCCAGAACCTGGCGTTGGCCGAGATCCTACGCGAGCCCAGTATCGAACTGAAGCAATCCGTAGTGTCGTGCGCTGTCACCAAGGGCATCCCCGCCGATGCCGACGACCGAATTCGGTTCGAGAAACCGTTTAGCACCGAATGTGATGGCGCGGGTCAGCGGTTGCTCATGTTCCGCGACTCGTTCTCGTTAGCGATGATGCCGTATGTGTCGGAATCGTTCGCCTACGTGCACTATTTCCCCATCAGTCCGGCACCATTATCCGTGATCGAGAAACTCGTCGCGCAACACCGGCCGGACATCGTCATTGAACAGCGCGCCACGCGCTGGCTGCGCGGCCCGTAAGGCTAACCCAAGAAAACGGGGTCGGAGTCACAGACTCCGACCCCGTTTTATCCAGGATCCTTGCTGTGAAATGCGGACTACGCGCCTTCGGCGATATCCACCAAATGTTGGATTTCCTTCGCCTCGTCCTTGACTACCCAGTGGGTCAAGTCGCTGCTGGTTACCATGCCCAGCACTTTGCCATCCTGGACGATCGGCAGGTGGCGGATGTGTTTTTCGGTAACGATTCGCATTGCATCGTCCACCTTGGTGCTAGGGGTGATTACCGTGGGGTCCCTGGTCATCACCTCGCCGATCTTGGTGTCGGCGGGATCGAGCCCGGCGGCGAGCACTTTGGTCAGGGCATCCCGTTCAGAAAAAATCCCCATGAGTTTCTCGTCTTGCATTATCAATACCGCACCGCTCTTCTCGTCGTTCATCTTGCGCACACAGTCCTGAACCGACATCTCCGGGCCGACGGCATGCGGATCGGGTTGCTCGTCCCCTAACACAGTTGTCAATGGTGCCGCCTTGGGATCACGAGTTCTCGCAAAATACACGCCCGCTCCGACGACAACAATAAGGACGGCGAACCCCGCTGCCACCAGCAAGTTGAGGGGCGCCGCCGGGTCAGCGTGTCCCGCAAGCGCAGCCGCAGACGACAGCAAGGCGCAACAACCGATAACCGACTTAGCTCGGAACTTTTTCATAACAGTGCTCCTGCGTTTAGCGCTTTCGCCCGATTACAAGTTCTGCAGAACGCAGATCATCACTTGATTGCCGGTGCATCATATCAGCCCACCACCGGGCGCGGCTGTGCTTGCCGTGATAAATTACTAGATACCGCATATCGTCCCCGAGTAATTTGACGAATGTCAAATACTTCCGCCGCGCCGGTAGTTTATCGTCTGCGAACCCTAGGGAATGACTGCAAACCTCGAGAATGCCTCAGCATATTGTTCGACTCGTCGTCTTGTTGGTGGTGTTCTTCACCACCGCGGTGACCGCCAAGATCTATTTTACCGACGACTCCTTTTACCGCTACGGCCACTACCGAGCAGACTCGGTGCCGGAGATGGCTGCCGGAATACCAAAATTCAGGGGGACCGCCTACTGCCAGGGCTGTCACACGGAACGTCACGTGCAATGGACCGCGGGTGTTCACAAGGTAGTGAAATGTGAGATTTGCCACACTCCGGCAGGCGAGCATCCCGCGACCGGAAAGCTGCCGATTCCCACCGACACCGTGAAGCTGTGTACCCTGTGTCACGAAAAAATGCCCAGTCGTCCGGCGACGCAGCCGCAGATCGTGGTCAAGGACCATCCCTACCCGCATGAGGACCGCTTGGAGTGCATAACCTGCCACAACCCGCATTCCCCCTCCATTGGTGGGTTGAAACCGGCGGTGGCGTTAGCGGCCCAGTGTGCGGGTTGCCACGGCGCCGACGGCAAGGGCGTCGGGGCGTTTCCGGGACTGATCGACAAAGACGCCGTCTATCTCACGAGGGAAATGAAGAAGTACAAGGCGGGAGCGCGTCAGAACCCGATGATGACACCCATCATGCAGGCGTTGTCCGACCGCGATATCGATGTGCTTGCCGAGTACTACGCGACCCTCGGTGACAAGTCGGCAGCGGCGCCCGATGCCCCGGAGGACGGCTCCTCGGCAGTGCGGCAGTTAACTGCCAAATGCGTCGGCTGTCATGGCGCCCAGGGACAAGGCGTGGGGGCATTTCCGGCGCTCACCGGCAAGGATGCCGCCTACCTCCACGACCAGTTGCGCAACTACAAATCAGGGGTGCGCCAGAACCCGATGATGACGCCGATCGCCAAGGGTTTAACCGATGCGCACATAGAGATGTTAGCGAAATATTACGCCACGGTGGACGCCAAATCGGCGCCGGCGCCGACTGTGGCCGCCCCTGAGGCAAACGCGAAGTGCGTGGGCTGTCACGGAGCCCAGGGACAGGGCATGGGGGCATTCCCGGCACTGGCCGGCAAGGATGCCGCCTATCTCAGCGATCAGTTACGAAATTATAGATCGGGGGCACGCCAGAACCCGATGATGATGCCGATCGCCAAGGGATTGACCGATGAGGAGATCGGCAAACTCGCGGGGTATTACTCGTCATTCAAACCGTCGAACTGACCGTTGCGGGGCATCAATTTGACAAACACACTCAACATGAAACGACTTGCCGTTGCCGAAGCAGTGGCGCGAAAAGGCGGAATGCAACGATGAAAAGGAAAGGCAGCGGTGGTGACATCAAGTCCGGGCGGCGGGCATTCCTGCGCGGCTTGGGAAAAGCAGTTGCGTCCGTGAGCGCGTTGATGATCGGTGGCGCGGGCCTGATCGGCAAGAAAGGCGCCAGTCACGCTGCGGTGCTCAAACCGGACATTCCCCCGATACCCGATTATGATTGGACCCAACATGATTGGGGTTACGGCATCGATGCCACGCGCTGTATCGGATGCCTGCGCTGTGTCGAGGCCTGCAAGGCCGAGAACAATGTCGTACCCACGGCTAATCATTTTCGTACCTGGGTCGAGCGCTACGTGTGGTTGGAAGGCGAGGAACGGCCGATGGTGGACAGTCACAGCGACCCGGGGAATATCGCCGCCTCGGGATCGGAGAAAGAATACCGTTTCGACAATCGCTACCAGGGCAAAAAGATCGACAAGGCGTTCTTCGTTCCCAAGATCTGCAACCATTGCCGGCATCCGTCCTGCGTGCAGGTGTGCCCCACCGGCGCGACATTCAAGACCCACGACGGCGCGGTGCTCATTGATCACGACTATTGCATCGGATGCCAATACTGCGTGCAGGCTTGTCCTTACGGGGCGCGATTTTTTGACTACGAGAGACAGGTTACTGAAAAATGTACCTGGTGCTATCACCGCATTACCAAGGGCCTGAAGCCGGCGTGCGTGGAGGTATGCCCCGTCGGTGCGCGGATATTCGGCGACATGAACAATGAGGCCAGCGATATCAGCAAATTCTTGCGTGAAAACCGGGTTCAAGTACTCAAACCGGAGACCGGCAACGCTCCGACCTGTTTTTATATCGGACTGGATAAGGAGGTGTCGTGATGGACGCCCTGTACCACGTCTCGCCGTTCACCGGCTATGTGTACCCCAACGAGACCATTATCCCGTGGACGGTGATGATCGTCGTGTACCCGTTCATGACCGGCCTGGTCGCGGGGGCGTTCTCGGTTTCCAGCATGTACCACGTCTTCGGGATGGAGAATTTCAAGCCCGTCGCCCGGTTTGCGCTGCTCACCGCCTTGTGCTTCATGTTGTTCGTGCCGATGACCTTGTTGCTCCATCTCGGACAACCCCAGCGGGCATTCAATGCGATGATCACCCCGCACATGACTTCGGCGTTCGCGGCGTTCGGTTACTTCGCCGCCTTCTATGCGATCCTGCTGATACTGGAGGTGTGGTTCGCTTTCCGCGCCGACAACGTCATCCGCGCCCGCAACTCCACCGGTTTCACCAGGACCTTTTACCGCGCGATAACACTGTGGTCCGACGACATCTCGGAAAAGGCGCAGTCCTATGACCACAAGTGGATGCTCACGCTGGCGATTGTCGGGATTCCCGCCGCCCACGGACTGCACGGTTACGTGGGGTTTGTGTTCGGCTCGCTGAAATCAAGGGAATGGTGGGGCTCGGACATGATGCCGGTCATCTTTTTGTTCTCGGCGATCATCTCCGGTGTCGCGGTGTTGATCGTCCTGTACACGCTGGTGTCCAAGCTCCGTAAAACTCCGATCGACGAGTCCTGCGTGCGCGGCATGGCGGGAGCCTTGTGGGGCTTTTTGATGTTCACGCTGCTACTCGAAGGGCTGGAGTTCGCCAACGTGGTGTACAAGGCCAAGGAGGGCATCGAGATCATCATGGAGTACGTCACCGGCCCGTTGTTCTACCGCTACTTCGTGTTCCAGTTCGGGCTCGGCGCGATCTTGCCGATCATCGTTCTTGGCCTCATGTTCGCGCGCGCGGTAAGAGGCAAGGCCTTCATCGTGGGCGCGGTGATCTGCGCGCTGCTGGTGCTGATGAACGTGTTTCTGATGCGCTGGAACGTGGTGATCAGCGGCCAGGAAATCGCCAAGACCATGCGCGGCCTGCTGACCTATCACGATCCTGGCGGACGCGAGGGCTACGGGGCGGCGTTCAGCGTGCTTATGGGGCCATTGATCCTGCTGTTTATACTGACGCGCATCATGCCGCCGTGGAAGGACATGACCGAAGAGGGATAGCGGCTGGCCGCGACGCGGGTCACCGGTCTGTAGTTCACAGATCACGCCACCGGTTGCCACGCTCGCTCCCCGTCCAGGGGGAAATAGGACGAAACTGATCTTGCGAGACGTTATTTCTTTAATTGGTGCGCACAAGATTAGTAGCGATTGGGCGCATTTATTGAGCGGCGGTAGAATGTCGAATCGCTGACGTTGTATGCTACGCGGCTACGCTAACTAACCCACAAGATACAGGCACCTTGCTTGGCTGCTGACAACAAGATGGCTTGTTTACCATTTTGGGTGTCCGTGTTGCACTTATGTTGAAACCTAAAGCTGTTGTTTCCGCGGTCGTTCTCGTAGTCGCCTTGGTAGCCGGAATATTTGTGTCCCGCTACCTGCAGACAGAGGACCCAGCGAAGTCGGCGCACAGCGGTATCCTGGCCGAGCCGTTCACGGATCTGACCGGCGCGCCCAAGACCGTCGGCGACTGGCACGTGAACGTCACCCTGGTCAACTTCTGGGCCACCTGGTGTGCCCCGTGCCGGGACGAGATCCCATTGTTCATGAGCATGCTCGAACGCTATCGTGAGCGCGGTTTCCGCGTGGTTGGCGTTGCCATTGATGAGGTCGAGGCCGTGAACCGGTTTCGCGATGAGCTGCTGATCAATTACCCGCTGTTGATCCTGGAGCACAACGTGACCACAGTCATGCGCCGTTACGGCGACGGTATGGCGATCCTGCCCTACTCGGTGCTGGTCGACGCGGGGGGGAATATTGCCGCCAAAAAGCTCGGGGCCTATGAGCACCAAGAATTGGATACGCTGCTCGTGCAAACACTCGCCGCGCAGGGAGCCACCAACTGAGCAATATGCGGGTTACGGCTGCGCGACTGCGGTGCGGATACGCTTGCCCTCGCTCCACGCGAAATAAACCTTGCCCTCATGCACTGACATCTGCGGGAATCCGCTGGAGCGGGATAGCGACATCCCGCTTATCCCTCGCGACTCTTCGGTGGTTCCGTCTTTGGAAACACGTTTTATTCTAATTTCGCCGTGATCTCCCACCGATTCCAACCAACTCACCAGCGCTGTGTGTTGATCGAGCAAGACGACATCGGCGCGTCCCACTGCCTTGCCGTCATCAACCCGGATCGGCTTACCGAAGGATTGGCCATTGTCGCCGGAGAATGCCAGGTTCACGCGCGGCAGATCCCGTGAGGCGGTAAACCACACTACCGCCAGCGTGTCTCCGTCGGTATCGGCATTGGGACCGTCCACCGGACAACCGTCAATCCTCCAGTTATCCACGGACACCGGGAACGGGCCCGTCCATGCGCCGTGCTCCCACCACGCAATGGCGATATCTCTGATCTCGTCGCCGGACCGGTCCCGATACAGCACGGCGGGACCGTGTGCGGTGTTCACCGCTGACGGCTGGCAACAGTCGCACACCCGCAAGTCTATAGGGCCCTCGTGGGTCAAAGTGCCACGATTGTCGACGAACGCCCCGCGCAGTCCCATCGATCCGCCCGACCGCCTGGAGCCCCAGGTATTGTTCCTGCCATCCAGCCAGGCAATAAA
>CAMYKK010000016.1 GCA_947258975.1 uncultured Gammaproteobacteria bacterium | reverse complement strand
GGATTTCGAGACCAACCCCGTCTTTAACCTCGAAATCACCGCCACCGACGGCGCCTTGAACGACACCGCCCTGATCACCGTCAACCTCAACGATGCCAACGAGGCGCCAACCGTGATACTCGCCAACACGGTTACCGCGCTGGCAAAAGACACCGGCACCACGTCGAGCATCAAGGTCGCCGACATCGTCGTCAGCGACGATGCCCTGGGCACCAACACCGTGACCGTGACCGGCGCCGACGCCACCCTGTTCGAGATCGTCGGCGGCAACGCACTCCACCTCAAGGCCGGCGCGACACTGGATTTTGAAACCAACCCTGTCCTCGACATCAGCGTCGAAGTGGAGGACCTGAGCGTGGGCGGTTCCCCGGATGACGCCGCGGGGCTCGCCATCACCGTTACCGACGTCAATGAAGCCCCGGCCGGTGGCGACACGCCCGCCGGCGGCGGACCCGGCCCGGACACACCGCCTCCGGATTCATCCGCTGGCGATCCCCCGGACGTAGATACGGAGAATAACAATGTGTTACCGGTTGTGGAGACAACCCCACCGGTAGACATTGATGACACCGCCGCGACGACCCCCAGCGACGAGATGCCAATTGAGCCGGGCACCGAAGACGTGAGCGACACCGAACAGGAAGAATATGTCGTTATCAAACCGATCGACACCGATACACCTGTAGTAACGGGACAAGCTCAGCCGGTGTCTATGAGCGCCCCGATTCCGATCACGGTACCGCTACAGGTCATCCAGCATGCGTTGCAGGAGCCTGCGGCACAGTCCTTGCCCGATGCGGGAATAAAAGTTGTCTACGGGCGCCAGGATATAGCGCTGGCATCCCTGCCCGTACCGACGTTTGAAGTTTCGACCCAACTCTCGAATCTGCTCGATTCGGTGAAGGAACAGATGCACAACCACGGATGGCTGGCGGATGAAAATATCCTTCAAGTCTCTGCGGCCTTCGGCACCACGGTGGTGCTTTCCGCCGGCTACGTGAGTTGGGTGCTGAAGTCGGGCTCCCTCGCCGCGGCCCTGTTGTCAACGACGCCGTTGTGGCGGCAGTTCGATCCATTGCCGGTGTTATTCAAGACCAAACTGCCCTCGGAGGAAGACGAAGAAAATGAAGAAGACAAAGCCGCAGCACGATCCGCCGATCACAGAATAGACAATCTATTCGCAGCGCCGGATCAACGTGCGCAACCACAATCGTCGATCTTGGAGCCGGCATGAAATTAAGTCCAACGATTCGGATCAGTCTCGCGTTGGTTTTGCTCACCAACGGCATCTTTCTGCTCGGTGATCTCGCCGGTTTGTCGCCGGATGAGCGCAGCGGACTGATTGAGGGGAGGCGAAAATTCTGTGAATATCTCGCCATTCATATCTCGTCGGTCGTGGGCGGCACGGGTATGGATTCTGTGGAAGGCACGTTGCGCGCCATGGTGGAACGCAATGCCGATGTCTTGTCGGTGGCAGTGCGGGATACGGAAGGTGGGCTGCTGGCCGAGGCGGGTGATCACAGCGAGAACTGGAACGAGGAACTTCCACAGGACCAATCCACGGCGAATCGGGTCCAGGTTCCCATTTTCAACGGCGACACCCGCTGGGGAACGGTTGAAATAGCCTTTGCCCCGATAACCGGGACGTTTTTGGATTCGATCACCCAATCATCGATCGGATTAATGCTGTTCGTGGCCGGATTCGGTTTCTGCATTTATTGGATTTTCATCAGAAAAGCGCTGCGGGAACTCGATCCCGGTTCGGCGATTCCAGAGCGGGTCCGATCCGCGTTTAACGCTTTGGCCGAAGGTCTGTTGCTCATGGACGAGAAGGAGCACATCATCCTCGCCAATGACGCCTTTGCGGAGAAGGTACAACAGCCTGCCACGGCGCTGGTCGGTTTGAAGGCCTCCAGCCTGGGCTGGGATACCGACCGGCTGGGCGGACAATCCGCTTTTCCGTGGCTGCGCAGCTTGAACGAACAAGAAACGCAGACCGGCATCCCCCTAGTATTCGAATCGGATCAACACAGCGGCCGCATGTTCATGGTGAACACCGCGCCCATCTTTGACAGCAAGGACGTTACCCGCGGCGTGCTGGCCACGTTCAACGACATGACCGCACTGGAGAGGAAACACACCGAACTGAAGGAGACCTTGAAGAATTTACGCCGCTCGGAAGAAGAATTGCGCAATAAGACCCTGGAACTCGAGTATCTCGCGACCCGGGATCCTCTCACCGGATGCCTTAACCGGCGGGCTTTCTTAGAGAAGTATGACGCGGCAGTTAACAATGCCCTCAACATGAACACGGAACTGGTGTGCATCATGTTGGATATCGACCACTTCAAATTAATCAACGACCAGTTCGGACATATCACTGGCGACAAGGTCATACAGATCGTTGCCGAGTTCTTGCGCTCTAATTCGCGGCCCGCCGATCTGGTGGGCCGATACGGAGGCGAGGAATTCTGTATTGTTTTGCCGGAGACGGGCATCACGGAAGGTATCGAGATCGCGGATCGGCTACGTGGCAGCATCGCGGAGGGATCGCGCATACGCTTCACGTCCTCGATGCGAGTGACTGCAAGCTTTGGCGTCGCCTCCCTGTCGGAGGAAATGCCGGATGCACACGACCTAGTCAATCGGGCTGACAAGGCACTGTACGCAGCGAAGGAGGCGGGACGCAACCGCGTGATCGAGTGGGAACCCAGTCTTTCAGCGGAAGATGCGTCGAACCATGTGGATACCAACGCAATACCCAATCACGATGCCCTTGCCGACACCGCGAAAAGTGCGGCAGGGGATAATGATCTGCGCTACTTTCAGGAACGCATCGCAGAGCTGGAAGGCGAACTCGGCTTCAATAAGCAATTGTCCGAACGCGGTCAAGGCATTGACAAACTCACTGGATTACCGAACCGGCTGCTGTTCGCCGACAGAATACACCAAGCCCTGGCACGCACCTCGCGCAACGACGACGTGGTAGCGCTTATATCTCTCGACATAGATGCCTTCAAACGCGTAAATGACGCCCTGGGTCATGTTGTTGGCGATCAATTGCTCAAAACGGTGGCGGAACGGCTGGTACAAACTCTGCGCTCCGGAGACACCGTGGCGTTCGTAGGGTGCGATAGCGAAGACTCCGGCATTTCCAGGATCGGAAGCGACGAGTTCGGCATCCTGGTAACCGACCTCACCGACGTCGAACTCGTTACCTGGATTGTGAAAAGGATATTCGAAAGCTTATCGCAGAGGATTGAAATAGACGGTCACGAAATCTTCGTCACCTGTAGCGCCGGCGTCAGCGTGTATCCCCACGATGCCTTTAGCGCCGAGGCCCTGCTGCAAAATGCCAGCGCCGCGCGCAACGACGCCAAACACCGGTTCGGTCGCAACAATCTGCGCTTCTTCTCTCCTGATATCAATAAATCCGCGTACCGGCAGCTTTGGTTGGAAACACAACTCCATAATGCGCTGGAGAATGGTGAACTGTCGATACATTATCAACCTCAAGTCGATATCAAGTCGATGCAGATACGCGGGTTGGAGGCGTTATTACGCTGGCAACATCCAAAGCTCGGTTCGATTCCGCCCAGTGAATTCATCCCCATCGCCGAGAGCACGGGCGTGATCAATGAGATTGGAGAATGGGCGTTACACTCGGCCTGTCAGCAGATGCGCGAGTGGCTGGATCACGGTTTCTCCGACCTCATCATCGGTGTCAACCTGTCCGGCGTGCAGATGCGACGGAATGATCTCGCTGATAAGGTGATGGCCATACTCAAGAATACCGGTCTTCCCGGCGCTCAGCTCGAGCTTGAAATCACGGAAACGACGGTTATGGAAAATATCGAACTCGTAACGAGTAACATAAACCGGTTGCGTGACATGGGCGTCCGTTTCGCAGTCGATGACTTCGGTACCGGTTATTCATCATTGAGCTGCCTCAAAGACCTGAACGTCGATTCGCTCAAACTCGATCGTGGCTTTCTCACCGATTCGCTGCCGGATCGACAGGGACAGATGATCGTTTCCGCTATGGTAGCCTTGTCCCGACAACTGGGGCTGCGGGTCGTCGCCGAGGGCGTCGAAACCGAAACGCAACGAGCGTTCCTGCGCGACGTCAAATGCGCTCAGTTCCAAGGATTCGTGTTCAGCAAAGCGCTACCCGCGGAACAAATCTCTGAACTGCTGCATACCCATTATGTGACTGCCACCGAGTCCGCCGCATGATCTGAAGACTTCACATGGCACGTATATTAAATCCAGGATCGCGGCTCAAGACGCAAGATCGTACACCCGGATGCCCGCATGGCCATAGGCGGGATTCGCAGCACCCTCAACGAGATGGATTTTCTGGCCAGACCGGTCTGAGACCGGTGTGCAGTAACAAGCTGGGCTAATCGAAGCAGCGCACCATTATCGCGGGAACATATAAGAACCGGAGCCACGCCATAAACAGCAACGTGGCCCCGGGCGTGTACTGGCGCTAACGGCAGCAGTTAGGCCAGCAGGGGAGCGCCGCCTCCGGCGGCGACTTTTTACATCGTCTGTGACTTGATTAGATCTGCATATTCCGCCGCATTGATTCCACCATCCTGATCGACATCCAGCTTTTTAAATAAACTCGCGAACTTTTGGTTCGCGGTGGCTTCGGTCACCGAGATCTTACCGTCCTGATCGGCATCGAGTTCCTTGAAGGCCGGGATCGCGCTCTTTTCTCCGGCGATGACGCCGACGATGGGAGCGGCAGCGATTACAAGCGCAAGCAGCTTTTTCATACATGTCTCCTGAGAAGTTGCATAGTTGAATAGTTCACGGCGTCCCAACTAATTTTTCGTCCTGACGCACTTCATCCATTAGCGAAGATCATGCCAATCAAATTAATTCTTTGTAACTCAAGGTGTTGGGATGCACAACATCGATATCGCACCGGCCAACCAGGTTGGTCTTGTCGCCAATTTAAGACACCCAAAGACCCCTTTTCAAAGAACGCAACACATATCGTGTCGGCGATCTGCAACGGTGTCAGCTGTTACTTATTCTTAAACACCGCCGGATCTATGTTTGTCCTGGAGAGCAGTTTGTAAAAATCCGTGCGATTCCGCTTTGCCATCCTGGCGGCCTTGGTCACGTTCCCACCGGTCGCGGAGAGTAACTGCGTCAGATAATTCCGGGCAAACTCGTGTCTAGCCTCGGAGAATGATGGAAGTTCCGTATTCGGTTTCCCCAGGGCCTCTTGAACCAAGCGGGGAGTGATAACCCGGGCCGGTGACAACACCACATTCCTTTCAACAGCGTTATAAAGATGGCGCACATTGCCAGGCCAGTCCGCCGACACCAACAACTCCATCGCTTCGGGAGAGTATAACTTGGGCGGTTCGTCACGACTCTCTGCCAATTGCTGGAGGAACTTATAGACCAGCAAAGGAATATCCTCTTTGCGTTTCGAGAGCGGTGGAATTTCCAGGTGCACGACGTTGAGTCGATAGTAGAGGTCCTCCCGAAAGCGCCGTTCACGCAACCGTGCGGTCAGGTCATGATGTGTCGCGGATATCAGTCGGACATCAATGCTGATTGAGTTTGCACTTCCCACCCTGCGCACTTCGCCCTCCTGCAACACGCGAAGCAGCTTCATCTGCAGGTCCAAAGGCATATCACCTATTTCGTCTAATAGAAGCGTGCCTTTATCCGCTGATTGAAAAATTCCGGTGTGCGACCGCGTTGCGCCGGTGAAGGCGCCCTTCTCGTGCCCGAACAACTCCGACTCGAGAAGATGTTCAGGGATCGCCCCACAATTGATTGCGAGGAAGGCCTGGTCCACACGAGGACTTGCGCGATGAATCGCTTTTGCCAAAAGTTCTTTGCCCGTACCACTCTCGCCGGTAATCAGAACACTGGTATCGGACCTGGCAACTAATCGGGCCTTTGCCAACACGTCTTCCATTAACCGGCTTCGTGTAACGATATCCACCGTGAAGACGTCGTGCTCGAATTCCGAGGACCCATATACCCGCAACGCCTTTACGACCTGTTCGTGCAGAAATTCCTTATCGACGGGCTTGGTCAGGAAACCAAAGGCGCCTTTATGTGTGGCGGCAACAGCTTCCGGTATCGTTCCATGGGCCGTAATAAGCATGACTGGCAGACTAGGTTGGCGGCGATGAATCGCATCGAGCAATTCGATACCATCCATGTCCTCCATGCGTAAATCAGTGATTACGGTCTGCGGACGAAAGCTATCCAATGCGGCAAGCGCCTGATTTCCGCTGCCTACGGCCTCTACTTCGTGACCAAACGAACGCAAACGAAGGCTCAAAAGACGCAGCAGACCAGGATCGTCATCGACAAGCAACACTTTTCCGCTCGGCATAGCCATATTATGGGACCTCCAATTTGTTGGGTCTATCTATGGACTCTTCTATTTTTTTCAGCGCCTTAATTTTCTTATTGGTCTCCGCCAAGCTTTGCTGCAAGGATTCTATTTCGCTTCGCAGGCGCGTTCGCTCGTCTTCTAAGCTTTCGACGAGCTCCGCGTTCTCCCTTATCGTTTTTATCGCTGACAACCTTTGATCGATTTCGCGTCTATTAATTTCGATGAAATCCTCCACCGACGGAGACAAAGCGCTGGAAAACGACAATACGTCTCCAAGGATCTGCCGTGCTCGTATCAGTTCCTCTTCCGACCGCTGCGGTGAACACAAAAGCAGAGCAACTCGAATCCGCGAGTCGGGACCGGGATTGTTGTCATTTTGCTCTTCAACCTGCTTCGATATTCTTCTTATCTCTTCTACATCAGCCTCTATGAGCTTGTGTTTAAGGACAACATACTCATCGACGGGCGTCATTCGCACACAAGCGCAGATCGAGCCGACTACCAATAGTAATGCCGCCTTACTTTTCATATCTCGAAAGCGTAATCCGGAAACAAGCGCCGACATCACGATCTTTAACGAGCTCGATGGTTCCACCGTGGGATTCTATACATTCCCGCGCCACCGAGAGGCCGAGCCCGGTACCTCGCAGATGCCCATGTCCCGGTTTCCTGCCCTGGAAAAAGGGCTCAAAAATCAGTTCTTCATCTACCTCGTTTATTCCAGGTCCCTGGTCCGATACTTCAACTGAGTAGTCGTGTTGATCAAGATGAACATGAATGCTCACCGTACCGGCATCCGGTGAAAATCGGATCGCGTTTGATACGAGATTATCCAAAGCTGCGCGAATCCTGTCGCGATCAGCAATCAAGGTGATATCTTTCCCTTGCACATCCCAACGAATCTGTTTCCCGACTAAACTCAAATGATGATTTTCTCGAATCTCATTGATGATCCGGCTCAGTTTGAATTCCGTGAGCTTTAACGAGTCCTCCATGGCCTGTTGTGAACTGAAGTTTAAGAGGTTCTCAATCATGCTCTGAAGTTCCAGACCGTTGTTTTTTAGTATGCTGGCCACCTCATGCTGAGTGGTATTAAGTTGTCCGGCCGTCCCATCTATGAGCAGTTCCGTCCCCTCACGGATGCTCGCGAGGGGCGTCTTCAATTCATGCGACATGTGCCGCAAGAATTTACCTTTGGTCTGCTCCAAGGTGTTCAAACGGCGCCGTAACCATTCTAATTCCCGCCCCAAATTCGCTATTTCCGGTGGTCCGTTGATCCTGATCGGTTGATTAAAACCGCCGTCACCAAACTGTCGAATCGCGGTGCCCGTCTGGCGGATGGGCTTCACAATGAGGCGGGCAAAGAACACCACCAGAGCCAGTGTGCCGAACACCAACGCGGTTCCCTGCCAGGCGAGACTCTGGCGAGTGCGGTGCGCTGTCTCCCTCAGTGTGTGGAGTTGGTTATTGATATAGCGGCGGCTTTCTACCAGATAATCATCAGACATGCCGTGAAGATCGGGAAACGACTGCAGCGCCTCATCTACTTGAACGGAGTCGGGCGCATTCTTCCGCAATGCCAACGCTATACTCTGAGCGTCACTCTTCATGCGGTCCAAGCGTTGCCGCATTGCCTGGGTCTTACTCAGACCAAGTAGAACGTTTACACTGTCCACAAATCGCGAGTGTTTTTCGTCGTATAGTTGCAACAGCGAATCATCGTCGAGAACACGATATTGTCGCGCATTCCGCTCCATAGCAGTAAACTGCTCGCTCAACAACTCGCCCTCAGTGATGAGTTTCAAGCCCTCCGCAACCAGATCCTCGCTACGAACGGACAGATCGTTAACGTACGCGGCCGCTCGAATCGCCGCGATAATCGGGGGAAGTGCGACCACGGAAAAACCCAACAGAACCAGGCCCAACATCGACTTGGGTCTCGAAGAGAACAAATACATTTAAGTTGACGAGATTGATCGTGATTGAAATACATACCATGAAGGCATGTTGCGAATTGATTATATCGTCGTCACATCGTCCTCGATCCGCTCAGAGTATCCGCCCGTCGGCTAACAAGCACCTTGCAATGGTACTCAATTCTGCCAATGTAATATGACCAATACGTAAGCGACACCAACCCGTTTGGATCCGCTGCTGTCATTTCGAGTCACGCTTGCGCGGAATTATTGCAAGGTCGTGGCAGTGGAAGGGTAACCAGCCTGTCGCAACCTTTCTACGGGATCCGGTCTCCGGTTCCAGAATCGTCATCCGAGCTGGTGTATCATGCCGGAATCGACGGGTCACAATCGGGGCTATACATGATACGCAAGGGTCGACGCACGTTGTTATCGCGCCGCGATTTTCTGATCCGTACCGCGGCCTGGACCGCTGTGCCTTTCTTGCCCGCGAGCACAGTCGCGCAGTCTGCCTATCCGGCGCGCCCGATCCCGAAAACCGGCGAGCAGTTGCCGATAATCGGGCTGGGCTCCACCAAGGCGGTGTTGCAACTCGCAGAGCGCGGAACCGCCGGATTCAAGTTGCTGTTGCGAACCCTGCTCGACGGCGGTGGCACAGTGGTGGATACCTGGTCGCGCAACGCCGCGTTGGACAAGCTGACCGGCGAGGCACTCCAGGCCGACGGCATGGTGAAGGATCTGTTCCTGGCCACCAAGGTAGACGCGGTGGGGGCCGAGGCCGGAAGGGAAATGCTGGAACGCACGCGGCGGCTGTACGGTAAGACCTCTGATTTGATCCAGGTAATCAGCCTCCGGGACCTCAAGACCCAGTGGCCAATCCTAAAGGAGTGGCAGGACGCGGGTAAGGCGCGTTATATCGGCGCGACGGTTTCATCCGATCGCCACCACGAGGCGATGATGCGTTTTATGCGCGGTGAGCGGCCGGATTTCATACAGGTGAATTATTCGGTCGCGGAAACCCACGCGGAGTCGAGCGTGCTGCCGCTGGCCGCTGATTTGGGGATCGCGGTGCTGATCAACCGCCCGTTCATGAATGGCGGTTACTTCTCCCGCGTGCGCGATATCGCGCTGCCGGAATGGGCCACAGCATTCGACTGCCACAGCTGGGCGCAGTTTTCACTGAAGTACATTCTTTCCCATCCCGCCGTCACCTGCGTACTGACCGAAACCACCAACCCCAAACACCTGCGCGAAAACCTTGGCACCGCGTACGGCCGATTCCCCGACGCGAAGACCCGGCGCAGAATGCGGGAGGAGATTCAGTTCATGTGAGGAGTGTCCTGCAATTCATTAGTGCTATTTTATTGGCAAACTCTGACTTTTATTTTTCCTGAATCGTTCGATACCGGTTACCGCTTGGAGCGGGTGTTTGCTCCTATGGGGAGAAACACTGAGTTGTTGCAGCTTTCGTTCAACGTCAGCCAGCTGTGCATCGATGTATCGATAATAGGCCCGGCGCACCAACGAACGGTCGTCTCCCTCGGGAACCTCGCCCCAATCCGGCGGCCGCTCATGCAGGATCTTGGCGTAGAGGCTTTGGTAATAACGCAGGTTTGCTTCCACGTGCGTGTAGCGCATGTCAACGAACATCTTTCCGATTCGGCGGCTCTTGAGTCGCAATAGAGGCGCCTGTAAGACGAAGATCCGGTAGCGAATATCGTAAAGTACGTTGTTCTGATGTACCGGGATATATTCCAGTATTGCACCATGGCGGGCAGGGAGCCATCCGTAGCGCAGCAGCGCCTCGCGCATGTGCGGGTCCTGGTAGACGCGTTCGAAATCCTCGATCTTGAACCGGTTGGCGCGAAACGCCAGTTCTGCGAATTCATTGGCCGGTACCGCCAAGTGAAACAGCTGTAAAAGTTTGATCTGGTTGATCGATTTTGGCGGCCAGACACTGCCGGCCGCCAGTGCGTTGCGCAAGGTATGCACGCAGTTATCGCTGTACCCGCTCCAGTTGTAGGTCGCCTCGCCGCGTGCGTACTGGTCGTTCAGGCCGTTCAGATAATCGACGATGTCGCTCAGTACCGGCTCGCTAACCGGCACATTGGCGCAGTAGACATTGCGGCCGAAGGTGAGCGCGAAATCGGTGCCCAGCGTTTCCGACGCGAGGAGTGTTTCCAACGCCGATTCGTCGTCGCTGGGGGGCTCATATTGCTCATGGATTTTTATCCCTTCAAAAACGTCTTCATCCGCTGCATATCGTATCGTCGCGCGGACCTGTTCAGTCTCGAGAAATTCACCCGGTTTGAGGTTGCCATGAAAAAACAACGCCTTCCCCGGGACGGCCATCCAGTTGACGTTTTTGAACGTCTTGTTGACACTGATGCCGACGCCCGTTTGTCGTGAATCCTCCGCGCACAATTTGATGCGGGGGTAAGGGTAGGCATTGTCCTTGCATGCACCATTGAGATACATAACGGCATGGCCGGCACTGCCGCCCTTCGTGGCGAATCTGGCGCGGATCTGACTGACCGCGCATAACTGGATGTACTGTGGATACAGCGAGTCATACTCGGCGCCAGGTTGCTGCGGTGGGTAGTACGTATCCTGGAGCGACGTGCACGCGGACACCAGGACGATCATCGCAATCAAGCCGAATCGCGGCGTGCGCACATCCCAAATGCGCAATACCCACATAGACGCATACGCATAGGCAAGAACAACCACTATAAGTCTCGGTATCACCTTGGTATTTGCAGTCACTCCCACTTTGCGATTAGCACTCTATTCAATATCGTTTGCGAGGGTCGCGTTAAACCGAGCGTATCACGAGTGCCGCGTCTGATGCCGCTGCGCACTTTTTGTCTAATACAGTTCGGGCGCATTAGTGTGTCTCCTGGATGGCAACGATGCGCAGAAAATGGCACCATTCGCAGCAACTCGGCCAAGGCGCTGAACTCGCCGGTCTCACGCAGCCTGGAAATCCACCATGTATTAGTGGCTGGCTGGTATCTTGGGCATCTGGTCCGCCGAAAAACTAGAATGTCCTTTTTTCATGGAGAACAACGGTGAAAACGCGCGGTGGCATGGGACAGACCACGATAACCGACAACGCAACTGACAACGGGACCACCGGTCCCCTCGACGGGCTGCGGATTCTCGATCTCAGCCGCATTCTCGCCGGCCCCACCTGCACCCAACTGCTGGGCGATCTCGGCGCCGATGTCATCAAGATCGAACGCCCGGGTGTGGGCGACGACACCCGCACCTGGGGGCCGCCGTTCGTCACCGACGCCGAGGGCCATGACACCAACGAGAGCGCCTACTATCTCTCCTCCAACCGCAACAAGCGATCGGTAGCAGTCGACATCGCAAAGCCCGAGGGCACGGCGCTGGTGCGACGGCTTGCCGCCAAGTGCGATGTGTTGATCGAGAACTTCAAGGTCGGTGGGCTCGCCAAGTACGGACTCGGCTACGATGACCTCAAACACGAGCTCCCCCGGCTCGTCTATTGCTCAATAACCGGATTTGGCCAGACGGGACCAAACGCCCATCGCGCCGGATACGACATCATGGCTCAAGGCTACGGCGGCATCATGAGCATCACCGGGACGCCGGACGGTGAACCGATGAAGGTTGCCGTGGGCATCGCCGATGTGATGTGCGGCATGTATGCATCGACGGCAATTCTCGCGGCGCTGCGCCACCGTGATCGCACCGGCGAAGGTCAGCGCATCGACATCGCGCTCGTGGATACGCAGATTGCGTGGCTGATCAACGAGGGAACAAATTATCTCGTGTCCGGCCAACCGCCCAAGCGCCGCGGCAACCAGCATCCCAACATCGTTCCCTATCAGGTCTTCGAAGTTGCGGACGGACATATCATCGTTGCGGTGGGTAACGATGCGCAGTTCGTCCGCTTTTGCGAACTGATCGGCATGCCGGAACTTGCCGGTGACGATCGTTATCGCACCAACGCGAACCGGCTATATCATCGCGACGAATTGATCGGGGTTCTCGCGCGACGTCTGCGTCAGATGAAGAAACGGATCATGATCGAGGGCATGGAGGCGCGCAACGTGCCGGGTGGACCCATTAATACATTGCCGGAGCTGTTTGCTTCGGATCAAGCGCGCGCGCACAACATGAAAATCACTATGCCCCATTCCCTGGCGGGGACGGGTACGGTAGATCTAATCGGGAATCCCCTCAAACTCTCTCGTACACCCGTCACTTATCGCCGGACGCCGCCGGTGTGTGGCGCCGACACGGTGGAAACCATCCGGGAATTTCTCGACGAAGACGCCCTTGACGAGGCACTGACCTCCGCGGAGTAGACCATGTTCGAGCTCACCGACGATCAAAGACACATCCAGGATGCCGCTCGCCAGCTCGCGGAGACCGAAATCGGCCCACGCGCCGCCGAGGTAGACCGCAGCGAGGCATATCCCTGGGAAAACGTCGATAAGCTGAAGCATGCGGGCTTCATGGGGATGACGATTCCCGAGGAATACGGCGGACTGGGCTTGAGTTATCTCGACGCCGTGTTGGTCATCGAGCAGATGGCGAAATGCTGCGGCGTCACCGCGCGCATCGTGGTCGAGGCGAACATGGGTGCCATCGGAGCGATCATGAAATACGGGACCGACAAGCAGAAGCGACGCGCCGCGGCACTGGTGTTGGCCGGTGACAAACCGGCCATCTGCATCACCGAGCCCGGCGCCGGCAGCGCCGCAACCGAGATGACCACCACCGCGGTGAAAGACGGTGACCGCTATGTGATCAACGGCCTTAAGCACTGGATCACCGGCGGCGGCGTATCGCGACTGCATTTGATCTTCGCGCGGGTGATGGATGACGGCGAGCACCAGGGCATCGGCGGTTTCATCGCGGTGCGCGAAGAGGACGAGGGCCTGATTGTCGGCAGGCGCGAGCCGGCGATGGGTCTGCGCGGTATCCCGGAGACCGAGATCGTGTTCCAAGATCTGGAGGTGGCGGAGGATATGGCGGTCACCCCCCCGCAGGGACTGAAGCGCGGTTTCGCGGGGCTCATGAACGCGTACAACGCACAGCGCGTCGGCGCCGCTACGGTGGCGCTCGGAATCGCTGAAGGCGCGTACGAGCTCGCCGTCGAGTATGCCAAGCTGCGTGAGCAGTTCGGGCGGCCGATCGCCGAGTTTCAAGGGCTGCAGTGGATGATCGCCGATATGTCCATTGGGCTGGCCGCGGCGCAGGCGCTCGTCTACAAGGCGGCGGCGGGGGCGGGCACCGGCTTTCCCGACATGCGCGAGGCGGCACAGGCCAAGGTCCTCGCGTCCGAAACCGCGATCCGAGTCACCAACGACGCGCTGCAGATCCACGGCGCGAGCGGCTATTCACGAAACCTGCCCCTTGAGCGCATGGTGCGCGACGCGCGCATGTTCACCATCGGCGGCGGCACCGCACAGATCTTGAAAACCCAGATCGCCGGCTCCGTGCTCGACATGAAAACGCCGCAGACCCGCGACGGCCATCTCAAGCTCGCGAAAGTAAAGAATTGAACTGCATGGACACGGGACGCGAGTTAGACCTGGTCTCCCATTCTCATCCATGATCGACACCTACCTCATCTATGACGTGTTGATTATCGGCGGCGGCAACGCCGCGTTGTGCGCTGCGATCGCCGCAAGGCGTGCGGGCGCGGCGCACGCCGCGCCCGGCTATGTGGCGTCTACTTTTTCAGCTCCACCCCATAGCGGTCCTTGAGCCAACCCTTGATCCAGGCGATGGCTTTGAGATCGACTTCGCTGCCTCTTTTCTTGAAGGCGGCGGCCTTGGCCCCGGTGGCCTGCGAATAGACACCGAGACGTTTTTTTGAAATCTGCGGAAAGTCCGGCCGGTTGATGACTTTTTGGAAGGCGTTGCTAAAAGTATCGATGATGTCCTGCGACGTGCCCTTGGGTAGGAACACCATCTTCTGCGCGGGAAAGCCGGCGATGAAGAAGGCCTTCCAGGCCTCCCACGCATCCCCGGAGGGCGCCTGGCCTTTGACTTGGGTGTACACCTCTTTAAACGTCGGCAGGTCCGGGAAGGTCGGATCGAGGACTATGTTGCCGTTATCGTCCAGCGCACCCCATGTCATGATCGGCACCGCCTTGCCTTCTTTTACCAACGGCATGACCTTGGATAGAAAAGCCGATGAGATCTGGTAGTCGATATTGGCTTCGCCGCGTTCGAACATCAACCGTCCCGCGCCGCGGCCCTTGATCGCGAATACCGGATCAACCTTCCGGCCGAGCATCTCAAAAGCCAGCAGCGGCACCAAGTCGAGACGCGTCGCGCCCTGTGAGCCGTAGATGAAATTGGTGTCAAGAATCGACTTTGGATCTTGTTTCCACTTGGCGCCCAGGTCCGGTTGCAGGTAGGCGACACCACCGGTGGCCGTAGCCAAAACGACGTTCCAATCTGCGTAGTTGTACTTCACGCGCGGATCACCCAGTAGAAAAGGAAATTGGGTGGAACCGGAAGATCCGAAAATGGTGAGCCCGTCGGGCTTCACACGCGAGGCAAAGTAGTTCGCACCCTTGGTGGAACCGGCGCCCGGCATATTCTTGACCACCACCGTCGGCTTGCCCGGCAACGCCTCGAAAAGAAGCGGCGCGTAGAACCGAGACCATTTGTCCGAGCCACCGCCTTCCTTGAACGGAATAATCCATTCGATGGTCTTGCCGCTGAAATCAGCGGCAACGCTGGTGTTGGGAGCCGTCGCCAAACCGATTAACACGGCGCTCGCAAACGCTGCGGCGACCGTTGCTATGAACGTGCGTCGCGTTACGGGTTCACTAATTTAGTCACTTTTTCCCTCCAGGCTGGTTTCAAAGGTCGAGGACTAGTGGGAATGAACACTCGTTCCGCGTTGCAATCCTCCTCATTATTTCCGTGGCAGTGATCTAAATTGAATAACGAATAACGCCCCAGCTGTCATCGCCGAGTTAGCGTATCCGGATTGTATTGATAACAAGCGCTCATTTGCAAAGGAATGGTGCACCGCATCATAATGGCTGTATCTGACTTCAGGCGGGGGATGCAGGGTCTGCGTGTAATCCCGGCGAGTACGAACACGGGCACCGTGAAACATTGCGATGACCCGCGCTAGACGGTGATACAGGCCTGCCCGAAAGTCAAATCCAGGCCACACGCAGCCTGAACCTGCGGTCGTGGGCACAATCCGCCCACCGTAGCGCGTGTGATCACCGGCGCACCACGGTAAAGATTGACAGGCATCACCTTGCGCCTGGGGACAAGCTTGATGATGCGTGGTCAACAGCCATTGCAGGTCGGATCGAGGTGGATGCCTCACATTAGATTTCCACCCAACGGGCTCAACAACACAGGATAGTAACCACCGTCGATGCAACACGCTGTTCGACCGACACTACAAACCCTGGCCTTAGGACTCGCCGGCGGCGCCGTGTTTGCCAGCCTGCATCTGCCGCTGCCGTGGCTGTTGGGCGCGCTGGTAGCTACGATGCTCGGCAGTTTCTCCGGTCTGCGGTTGGCTATGAGCGCCTATGTCCGCAATCCGGCGCTCACGGTCTTAGGCGTGACCATTGGCAGCGCTTTGACCCCAGATCTCATTGCGCGCGCCCAGGATTGGTGGCTGACGCTGGCGGCGATGGCCGTGTTCGTAGTCACTGCTTCGCCGCTGGCGATCTTATACTGCCGCAAGGTCATGGGATTCGACGTAGTATCGGCGACTTATGCCGGCATACCCGGCGGTCTCAGCGAGATGATTTTCACCGGCAGCGCCTTAGGGGGAGATCCGCGACGTATCGGACTTGCGCACGCCTCCCGCCTGGCGTTGGTCCTGCTATTGCTACCCCCAACTATGAGACTCGTCGCCGGCGTCGACATTGCAGGTGCCCGGCCCGGCTTCAGTCCATGGGCCACGTTACCGCCCGTGGACGTGGTGCTGCTGTTGGGGTGCGCGGTGTTGGGGGCATTCGCCGGGCGTCTGGTGCGGTTGCCCAATCCGTTTCTGCTTGGGCCGCTGATTTTCAGCGTCGCGATTCATCTTCTGTCTGTGACCACGGCGGTGCCTCCCAACTGGCTACTCGACATTGTTCAATTGATTGTCGGCGCCTATGTCGGCGCTCAATTCGCCAACACCCGGGCCGCCGATCTGCTGCGGATTTTGGCCCTGTCTTCGCTACTGACCTTGTTGCTGCTTGCATGGGCGGGCCTGTTCGCCTGGACATTGAGCCGAGCCATGGGATTTGAATTCGCGGCAGTCCTGTTGGCGTTCGTCCCCGGTGGCATCGCCGAAATGTCACTAATCGCCGTATTACTGCACATCGACCCCGTTTTCGTGGCCGCCCACCACATATTTCGGGTATTGTTGATCTTTTCTTTTGCACCGATGCTCGCCATGCACTCAAAACAACATCAATCCAGAAGTAGCAGGTCGTTACGCTAGCCCGGTGACACACAAACCGCTACGCCTGCTCATTTTGGAAGGGGACGGCATCGGACCGGAGATCACTGCCGCCCCACTGCACGTGCTCGGGACGGTTAACGATGTGATTGATCTGCGCATGACATTCGTTCCCGGCGAGGTCGGCTTCAATGCTTTGAAGTCCCAAGGTAGCACCCTGCCTGTCACCGTGATTGAACAGGCCGCACAGGCCAACGGGATTGTCCTCGGGCCGGTCGCACACAACGATTATCCGCCCGCCGCGCAAGGCGGCGTCAACCCCTCGGGTGAGCTCCGCAAGCAACTGGATTTGTTTGCCAATATTCGTCCGGCTCGAACGCGAAACAACGTTGCATCGCCCATCGGGATGACATTCGATCTGGTGATCGTGCGCGAGAACACCGAAGGCTTTTATGCTGACCGCTCGATGCACGAGGGACCGGAGGAATTTATGCGCACGCCTGATCTGGGTGGCGATGCCGGCACCCGTGCCGTCGCCGACGCGGTGGCCGATAAGGTCCGCGAGTTGGCTGAGTAAGACAAGACAGACAAACCGTATATGGCCCCAAGGTCCGGGATGATGACGAAGGAACTTGCCCTGCGGCTACGCGCAGGGGCGGGCGGCTGAACACCGCGCCTGGAGTGACTAACAAGCATCCCAAGTCGCTTTTGTTTCTTGTCATCCTGAGGCGCAAGCCGAAGGATCTTACCCGGTTAATGCCGTTATGAACCTCCAACACGGTAAGATTCCTCGCTGGCGCTTGTATGGTGTTGGGGGCCTGGGTGCAAACTACGGAACCCGCTGTCACTGAGTCTGTTGGCAATGGGTGTCGCGGGTGAACAGGATCAGCACCGCTGCCAGCGCGGCCCACGCCAACATCAGATTGAAGCCGGCCTGATAGGCCGGTAGATCGTAGACGCGCACGCCGGCCTGTGCCTGGCCTTGCCACATTCGATCCAGCATCCAACCCACCCCCGGCTGCAGCAGCATCGGTCCGCTCATCACGCCGCTGTTGACAACGCCGGAGACCGTCCCCGCGAGCGAGATCGGCACGGACTCCTTGGCAAACGCAAAACCCAAGATCATGCAACCGGAGAAAAACCCGATTACCACCAACACCGCCACCAGCAGCCAAACCGGCAGGACCGGCACGTAAACCACCACCAACCAACCGATCAGGACTACCCAAACGCCGACGACGTAGGGCAATTTCCGCGCCTCGACGCGATCCGAGAGTGCCCCGAATACCGGCCCGCCCAAGGCCCAGGCCACCATCAGCGCCGAGGTCACCGCAGCCGCACCCACCGGCGTGAGCCCATACTGCGAGGTGAGGAACGGCACCCCCCAAAGACCGGCGAAGGTCAACAGGCAGCCCACCACCCCGCCAGGCACCAATGTCAACAGCCATGTGTTGCGATAGGCCATGACCTTGCGCAGACCCGCCCATACCCCGAACTGGACATCGCTTTCACTGTGTTCCGGTGCATGGGAAAGGTAACCACGTTCGACCGGGTCATCGCGCACCAGCCACCAGATGCAAACCGCCAGCACCCCGGTGAAGATGGCCATCAACACCATCACCTGGCGCCATCCTATGGCGGCGACGCTAATTTGCAACGGCACGCCGGCAAATACCGCACCGCAAATACCGGCGAACAGCGCCAGCCCGCTGGCCGTCGCGTATTGCTTCAGCGGCAGCCAGTGGCTGGCCAATTTGAGCATGCCGACGAAGGCCACCGCGACTGAACCACCGACCAGCAGGCGGCCGATGCCGGCGACGCTGCTGTTGGCGGCAAGGGCGAAAACCAAGGTGCCGAAGGCCGCCACGAGCGTACCCAAACACAGGAGGCGGCGCGGCCCCCAACGGTCCGCCAGCAATCCGGTGGGGATCTGCATGGCAACGTAGCTGTAGAAATAGAACGCCGACAGGTTTCCCAGGCCGACCGCGCTTAGCTCGAATGTGAGCGACAGTTCGTCGCCCATCACCGCCGGGGCAACACGCTGAAAGAAACCGACGAGATAGAGTACGGCGCCCAGGCCCCACACCGTCCACGCCAAGGCCAGGGGTGGAAAATGGTCAGTGATTATCGATGCCGTCTGCTGGCGCGCCAAGGTGTTGCCCACGTATGAATGCAAAAGCACGAGACTGTAATTTGCGCTGGCCTCGAGAGCAACTGTAGCGGCGGCGTATGCCCATGCGGCTTATGTTACGTTACCGCAGCGCTGACCGCGCTGTGGTCATTGATGCGGGGTTCGTGTTTCCCACAGCGCGTCCTCCGTACCTGTGGGAGCGGCTTATCCCCTGCTGCGCGGGGACAAGATAGCCGCGAAGATCGACGTCTTCACATCCCCCGGCACGCAACCGGATAGATAAGTAAACCGTAACGGCTGCTCGGGTATAGGGTGTGGATCCTCATAACAAGTGATCACCCCGACGCCGTCGGCCCAATACCCGTGAGGATTGACCGGTTTATGCCGGGTAGAGAATTCAGCCGCCGGCCCCGCATAAACGACAAAGTGCAGGTGCGTGGGGTTACCCGCACTTGCACCCGTGATGCCCATGGTGCCGATCTGTTGTCCGCGGCGCACCCGGTCGTTCATCTCGACCTGCCTTTCCGTCAGGTGTAGGTACATCGTTTGTATAAAACGTCCACGATCGTCACGGCCATGGTCGATGCGCACCGTGTTTCCCCACAACCAGGAGCGCTGCGACTCCACCACTACGCCCGGCGCCGGAGCCAAGATCGGATCCCCGATCTCGCCGCTGATGTCGATGCCTTCGTGAATTCCCAAAAAATTACTCCGCTCGTCAGTGGTGGGCAGCGGCCGGTACCGGTACTGAATCGAGGGGGCGGCAGGCGGTAAAATGATACGGATTCCCTGATCGTACGGATCTGCACCGCGGTCGCTGACCCAACCGTAACGAGGATGCGGGTGGACCGGCGTTGACCTTGGGGCGCAGGAGATAATCAACAGACTCAGGCCGACGACCATCAGCAGCGGGCAATACCATTGCCAGGGCATGGGTTCGGCGCTCACCATTCTACGTCTACAACCCGGCGCAACAAGAACTGCCACGCCTTGGCGTGATGCGCAAAAAATCTATCTTCCTACGAAACACCTTCGTATAGGAAAGACACGGCATGGTGGCGCTGATAGAAGTAATCAATGGCAACGCCGAGTCCCGTGTAGTCCACAACAGACTTCCAATCGCCGATCTCGATGTCCCCCCATAGTATGCCATGCAGTTCGCGCGCGATCTCAACGTGGCGTCGTTTGTCTTCATCCGGCATATAAAATTTGTAGTGCCCACCCGGATAAGCCAATGCCCCCGCACAACAATGATAATTCATGACCAGGCGAACGCTTGCCGCTTCTCGTTCCAGCAGTTCAATCAATCCCCGGGTTTCGGGCTGAGTCAATCTCTTTTCGCCGGTGGATATCACGTCAAAATCGCGGTTCAGATCCACCCGGTTGGCGTTGTTGCGGCGCGGTCCGAATCGACAGTTGCGCCAGTTCTCGTATCCGTCCGGATTGGCAATGGGGACAATATAAATGCGGTGTCCACGAGCAAGGAATCCGCGCAACCAGGGTTTACCGGATACGCTCAGCAACCATATTCCCAACCGGTCCACAATATGCATATACTCATCGCCATGAATGGCACCGAGAATGACCACTGACCTTGCAGATTTGCGCAACGGCGAGGTCGCAATGCGCAGGACCGCAAGATTCCGGCCATCCACACTCTTGCCGTACTCGAGCCGCTGCGCAATAGCCGGGTAGTCTTGCGCCAGTACCGCGAGCGTGGCTTGTATTTCGCTGTAAGGGGGCGCCGGCGGACCATGACTGCAGGCCGCAAGCCAACCCGACACAATCAACAATAATTTTCTAATCAGCATATTGCACCACGGATCCCGGATGATGGCGAAGGGACTTGTCCTGCGCGTGGTCGCAGGGTCGTTTGGTTATAGCAACATATGGGTCTCCCGTGTAATTGGCAAGAATGAACGCGGATTGCCCTGGTGCAATATATGTCTAGGTTTCGATCACTTGACGCGTAGTAGGATCGCTTGGCGAGGGACTCAGATCAACAGATGATCTTTGCACACTGAAATACAGAAGCGGAATCACGAAAAGTGTGAGCAGCGTTGATGCAAAGGTACCGAAGATCAGCGATATCGCCAACCCACCAAACACCGGATCCAAAATCATCACCAGCGTTCCGAGAATGATCGCAAACGCCGTCAACGTGATCGGTCTGAGGCGCGTGATTCCCGCTTGCAGAACTGCGTCATCCAACCGGTGACCCTGTTTCCGGTACTCGAGGATAAAATCAATGAGCAATAGCGAGTTACGCACCACGATGCCGGCAAGAGCAATGACCCCGATCATCGATGTAGCCGTGAAGTATTGCCCCATGACCGCATGCCCAGGAAACACTCCGACAATTGTAAGCGGAATGGCTCCCATCACCACCAGCGGTATGACAAATGATCGGTAATAGCCCACCAGTATCAAGTAGATCAACAAGATGGCGACGCCAAATGCCGCGCCAAGATCCCGAAACACGTCCAGTGTCAGTCGCATCTCGCCGTCCCACCGCAAACTCCAATTAGACGCGTCCGGTTCTCCCAGAAAATACTGGGTCAGCTTGACGTCACCAGGCAACGGATTGTTGTGCAGATGTTTCCACATATCCATCACCGCATACACTTGGCTGGTTGACCCGAGTTCGCCGGTCACGTACACCACCGGCCTTTGGTCCTTGTGATGTATCGATTTCGGCGCAGTGACCTCGACCACATCGGCAATACGGCTCAGAGGAACCTGTCGTCCCTGGGGCGTGATGAAAAATATCTGCTTCAAGTCTTCTGGTTTTCGTCGATCCGAAGTCGGGATCTGGAAACGGATCGGTACCGGCTCCTTTTCTAATTCCATGTGTACAGTGCCGACGTCAAAGCCGTCGAGAAAAGTTCTCAATGTCTGCGCTATGTCAAGCGGCGGAATGCCGGCAAGGGCCGCCTTTTCTCGGTTCACGACGATCTTGAACTCACGCACATCATCTCCGACTGAGTCATCGATATCCACGACGTCGTACGTTTCCATGAATACTTCTTTGCGCAATTGGCCGGCAATCTGTCGCAGCTGGTGATAATCCGGCCCGTATAATTCCGCAAGAATCGTCGCGCGTACCGGGGGGCCGGGCGGATCTTCCACCAGTTTGATAGTCGCCCCCGTCTCGCTCGCGACCGCGGCAATGGGCTGCCGCAACCGTAAAGCGATGTCGATCGAACTATGCTCTCGCACGTGTTTGTTCCGCAGATTCACACGCACCTCGCCCAAGTGCCCCCCCTGCTTTAGGCCACTCCCGCGCAGCATACCGCTAAAATCGACGATCCCAGATTCACCCACCGTCGTCTCGTAGGTCTCGACATCCGGATTTGCGCGCAGCACATCCCCGACCAAGCGCATCACGCGGTCGGTATCCTCCAACGCCGTGCCTTCCGGCATATCGACGGTGACATTCAATGTATTGGTGTTGTTTTTCGGAAGCATCTTGAACCGCACGAGGTCGTAAACAGGCATCGCCAACACCATCCCCATCAACGCCAATATCACCAGGAAAAACAATACCCGCACGATTCTGACCTTGAGCAGCAAAGCCATGACAGCCGCATAGCCGCGTTCCAGAATTCCGGGGGCGTTTTGATGGCCGTGTCCATTGACCTTCAACCACCGGTACGCGGCCCACGGCGCCACGGTATAGGCGATGAGCAGCGATGTGATCATCGCCACCGGCACATTGAACGGGATCGGCCCCATGTACGGTCCCATCATCCCTGTTACCCACAGCATCGGTAAAAACGCGAGGATTACCGTGAAAGTTGCCAGATTCGTGGGTTTGCCGATTTCATTGACGGCGAACACCGCCCTTTTCAGGCGATCCGCACCTTTTTCGCCGTAATGCCGGTAGATATTCTCGATGACCACGATCGAGTCATCCACCAGCAGACCGAGCGAGAGAATCAACGCAAACAAAGTGATGCGATTAATGCTCTGGCCCGCCACGAATCCCACTGCCAAGGTGATGAACAGGATCAGTGGAATCGTTATAGTGACGACACCCGCGGCACGCCAACCCAGAAACACCACTAACAGCAGGATGATGGTCGATACGGCAATGACCAAGTGTTCCATCAAGGTATTCACGGCGTCCCTGGCCCGCTCGCCGTCATTTCTGGTCACGTTGACGATGACGTCATCGGGCACCCGATCCCGGCGCACGCGTTGCAACTCCGCAATCACGTGATCGGCAACCGCAACCGCGTTGGACCCGGATCGTTTGGCAATTGCAATAGCGACCGCCGGTACCTCGTAGTCATCCGGCCGCTGACCGGTATATGCGGACCCGAAGCCAATGCGATGGACACGCTCAATGTCACCTGCTCCGTCGCTGATGCGGGCGATTTGTTTCAAATACACCGGGCGATGCCGGTCCACAGCTACCACCAACTCACCCACATCGTCGGCATCGCGAAGAAACGCGCCGGCCCGCACCTTTGCTTCGAGATTACTGCTGATCAATTTCCCCGAGGGCATATCGACGTTGGTGGCCTCCAACACCCGGCGGATATCCGCCAACGCGACATTGAATTCACGCATTCGCGACAGGTCGAGATGCACATTGATTTGGCGGCGGCGTCCGCCATGCACGAAGGAGGCCGAGGTCCCGTCCACCTGGCGCAAGTGTTCCAGCACATCGTTGGCAATACGCCGCAACTGCAGATCGTCTCGCACCTGGGAGGACAGTGATATAACAAGAATCGGCACGTCATCGACGTCCACTGGTTTGACCAGGGGCTGTTGCGTGCCGGGTGGAATGCGGTCCAGATTACTCATAATCCGGTCGTACAGTTTGACCAACGATTCCTCTTTGTCTTCACCGACCTCGAACTGAACGCTGACCACGCCCAGTGAATCCATGGCAATACCGTATGTGTGTTCAATACCCGACATGCCCTGAAGAATTGCCTCCAGAGGCTTCACAATCAGCTGTTCGACCTCTTTCGGTGATGCCCCCGGCTTCTCGATCATGACATTGGCCGCGGGGACCACAATCTGTGGATTCTCCTCACGTGGTGTAATCAGAAACGCCAAGAGGCCCGCGACAAAGGAAAACAACACCAACAGCACTGTGAGCTTGCTGTCTATGAAATAGCTGGCGATACGTCCCGCTGCGTTTAAGCGCGGCTCCGGGCGCGGTTGATGGTTATTGCTCATTGATTTCTCGGCCTTATCACTTGGTGGGTATTACCGGAGAACCGTCATAAACCGATTTCAAATCACCAACCACCAACGTCTCGTCGCCGTTAAGCCCACTCAGAATCTCCACTGACGCCCGCACGGTTCGCCCAACCTTGACCATTTGGAAACGCGCCATACCCTGCCGGTACACGAACACCCCCGGGATTCCAGCGCGGGTAAGCAGCGCGTCCTTGGGCGCGGTCAGAATCTGTCCGGTTTTGGCCGGTCCAATTTCGACCGTGCGGCGTTCGAGCGACGCCCGCTCGACTTGTGGACTGGGTGTTGGTGCTTGATGACAGGCGGCAAGCAACACACCCGTTACTAGCACCGCCAGACACTTGCTCACGCTCACTGCGTTGTGCCTTGATCACCGAACTTGGCGTGCGGGTTCAGGCTGCCGTCCGCCAAACCAAGGGCCGCGAGGTTGGTCATCAATGCTTGCTGGGCGTTGAGTTCTTCGTTACGGGCCGCGACAAGCCTCTGTTCTGCGCCCAGCAAGTCGATGAGGATGGTACGGCCCTGCCCATAGCGTTCGCTGATCATCCTGACGTTACGGCGGGCCCTGGCGACATTGCCCTTCGCGATCTCGAGTCGAGCTTGAGACTCCCCGACGCGGTCATAGGCTTGGTGGATCTCGCCAAGAATCTCCTGACGGAGAGATTCGAGCTGATAACGAATGGTGTCGGCGCGGGATCGCGCCGCGTCGACGCTGCTACGGGTACGCCCACCGGTATAAAGATCCTGGCTTATCATTCCCATCACTCGCCACGAGGGCTCGTTAACGCGGGGATCATCCCGATATAGGGTCGCATCCGCCACCAAATCCACCCGCGGGCGCAGTCGCGCCTCGGCGGAGCGGATCTGCGCTCGTGCCGTGTCCAGCGCCGTTTTGAGCGCCTCCAGGTCAAGACGCGACGCAAAGCCTTGTTGTTCGTAGCTGCCGACGTCCCGCAGTTGTACCGGGTTTGATGCAAGACTCAACGGGGAAACCGAGATCGCTTGCGTCTGGGGCATTCCCATCGCCACCTTCAGCCGATTGTAAGCCACTTTCAGATCGGTCGCGGATTGAGTCGTTAAACTCTTGAAGGCCGACCAATTCACCTCAGCGGTGAGCTGATCCGATTTCACGGTGCGGTCTTCCTTCACTAGCTGGCGGGTGGTCTTGACGTGACGCCTGGCGGCGGTTTCTGCATCCTTGGCGATCACTACACCGTGTTCAGCGGCTTGGCTGTTGTAATAAGCGCGCATGGTATTGAAGGCCAAACGTTGCAAAAACCTGCGGTGTTGCAGCCTTATGGCGTTGGAATTGCCTTGCGCGCTGTCAATATCCGCCTCGGTACGCCCGCCGTTATATAGCGAATACTGGAGCGCCACGGCACCGCTGAACAGGGTACTGACATCCGGGTCGTTGAGGCGGTCTGGATCGAAATCCTCCGCCTGAACAGTGCGCGTATTCAGGGACGCGGCAAAGGCGTCCAATGGATTGTCGCTGGCCTGAAAGGCGTAACGAATCATCAATTGGGGACGACGCGCCGACTCCGCCACGCCGATCTGGGCCTCGGCGGTGGCAAGCTGCTGTGCCGAGGCACGCAGTGAAAAATTCCGATCGACGGTATAGCCCACCGCCTGCTCGAGGGTAGTGAACGGCTCCGCAGACGCGGCGCCATGGAACCACAACATACAGATAACCAGCAAATTCAAGCGTTTCATTTATATAAGCCCCGCCCACTCGTTTTTGTGCGCCCACGCAGGAACGCCGGCTAATATTATAAGTGATCACTAATATACTAATATTCCATGCCTGGCGCAAGCACCAATTGCGACCATCATTTCCCGCACGGGTAGAGTAAGTTGGCCCCATCCACGGGATATGCGATAAGGTTCCGCTCATCCATGACGCGGTGTTTTCGCCACCCACAGAGCAATGACGGTAAAACATCAACAACCGGCACAACAATTCGATCCGCTTGCCACCGAGCCCGGAACCGCGGCGGCGATACTCGCCCACACCGGCGTGCTGTTGGTCGCACTGGACCCGGAGGGCCGGGTGGTCTATTTCAATAACGCATGTGAAACCGCCACCGGATATGACCGGGGCGAAGTTATCGGCGAATTTGTGTGGGACCGCCTGTTGCTTCCCGAGCAGGTGGATGAGGTAAAGGCTGTGTTTGACGAGCTCGTCCAAAAGCCGGTCCCCAACGAGAATGAAAACTACTGGCTGACCAAGGACGGACGGCGAATTTGTGTCCACTGGTTCAATTCGTCAATACGTGAGGACAATGGACGTGTTCGCTGGATCATAGGCGCCGGACTGGATATTACCGGCAAGAAACGCGCTCAACGGGAGATCGAGGAACATGCGGCCAGACTGCACGCTGTCGTCCAGACTGCAATCGAAGGTATTGTCACCATCGACACCGAAGGTATCATCGAGTCCATTAATCCGGCGGCGGAAAGGCTCTTTGGATACGACGCGCAAGAGGCGATAGGCCGGAATGTAAAAATATTGATGCCGTCTCCTTACCGCGAGGAACATGATAGATATATTAAAAATTACCTGCGCACAGGCGAGGCCAAGGTCATAGGAAGCGGGCGAGAGCTGATGGGTCTCCGCAGAGACGGCAGCACGTTTCCGATGGAATTGGGCCTCAGCGAAGTGTTGTTACCGGACCGACGGTTGTTTACGGGCGTTATTCGAGACACATCGGAACGGCGTTTGTCGGAGAAGCGAGAACGAGAGAGGCTGGCTGAACACGCACACGCCGCGCGCCTGGCCGCGTTGGGGGAAATGGCATCCGGGATCGCCCACGAACTCAATCAGCCGTTGACCGCCATCGTTAGTTTTGCCGACGCATGCCAGAATCTATTCAAGAAAGATAAAATTCCAGAAGACGTAATCGGTGACGCCTTGAGTCAGATATCCGAGCAGGGAATACGCGCCGGCAACATCATTCGCCGACTTCGCCAATTCGTAAAGACCGGTGCGCTCGATCGAGAGATCGTCCACTTGAATGCGGTCATAAAAGACGTGTTGGCAATGGTAAGTCACGAAATTCATATGAATGAAGTCGATGTGAAACTGCATCTTGGCAAGCATCTTCCCGGTGTTTGGGCCGACCAATTACAGGTCGAACAGGTAGTGCTGAATCTCGTATGGAACGCAATTGAAGCAACGGAGGCCAGTGATTTGCGGCAGCTGGATATAGAAACCTGCAAACACGACGATACGCTACTAGTAAAAATCAGCGACACCGGTTGTGGATTCACCGACGATATGACCAACCTGTTCACCGCCTTCTACACAACGAAAGAAAACGGTACAGGACTGGGTTTGTCCATCAGCCACAGGATCATTGAAGCCCACGACGGTGTACTGTCAGCGACATCAAACGCAGCAGGCGGCGCTACTTTTTCTTTCACTCTACCGATCATGGAAGCAATGTATTGATGTCCGAATCATCGATCGTCTATATCATCGATGACGATGACGCGGTGCGCGCGGGTCTGAAGTTGTTGCTCGAATCCGAAGGATTCAAAATTGTACATTTCGCTTCAGCGCTGGACTTTTTCAGATCCTGTCCCGAGAACTGCGCATGCCGTGGTTGCGTTATCCTTGACCTGCAAATGCCGGACATGGACGGACTCGCGGTGCAAAAGCAGTTGCTCGAACGCGGCGTTACCATGCCAATCATCTTTTTGAGCGGTCATGGGACGGTGCCCACCGCGGTACAAGCACTGCAGGACGGAGCGATGGATTTCATTGAGAAGCCGGTGAATCAGGAACTGTTATTGAACTGCGTGCGGCAGGCCCTGCAAAATGAGCGCGATAACTACACCCGCGTCACCCAGCACCGCGCGGTCGAGCAACGAGTTATGCGGCTCACCCACAGGGAGCGCGAAATCATGGACATGATCACCGCCGGAAAGCCGAATAAAGTCGTCGCCCTCGACCTTGGAATTAGTGAGCGAACGGTCGAGTTACATCGCTCGCGGATTTTAAAAAAGATGGAAGTCAAAAATGCCGTAGAGCTGGTGCAGCTGATCTCCAATTCCAGCGAGTGAAACGGCCTTGATTAGAAGGGTAATTGATCCGCATCAAAGCATCTTTCCGTACTCTGGTGTCTACTACTATGCCTACGCAGAGACGCCCATTTCGTTCCTAATCATGGCTCAATATCAAACGAGTTTTGGTTCCAATTCCCCGTCCACACTATACATTGTGGACGATGATCAAGCGATTCGCTCGGCGATCACCCTATTGGCGTATTCCATGGGCTGGCAAGCGCGGCCCTATGCCTCGGCGTCAGAGTTTCTCGCTAATTATCAGCGATCGAAAAGCGACTGCCTGGTGCTGGATCTTCGCATGCCGGGAATGAACGGCGTGGAGCTACTGGAAGAACTGGGGAATCGCGGTATTGCCATCCCCACGGTGGTGATCACGGCGCAGAAGGACGATACCTTGGTCAGCCGTGCACAAACCGCCGGCGCTTCGGTGGTCCTCACCAAGCCGTTTCGAAACCAGAGACTGGTCGAACACATCATAAACGCCCTCGAAACCGACACCCATCACTGACTGGGATCACGATACGTAGAACCACGTACGTGGAATCGCGAGTTGGTCGGTGGTTGCTGACGGTATATGGTTTGTGGAAAACAAGCCATAGGAGGACCGTCATGAGTCGCGAAACACAAGTCGTCCAATTCCCCCTGCAATCAGGTCAGTGCCAGTCCTGTGATCGAGCCGGTGTTTGTCTGGGCCAAGGCCTGTCGGACACTGAGACGCACGATCTGTTGAATATCTCCGCAACTCCAAAGCTATTAAAACGGGGCCAATCACTGTTCAATGAAGGCCATGCCTTTGACTATTTGTACGCGGTGCGGTCCGGAGCGTTCAAGACGTACAAAATTACGCCCGACGGCGAAGAACAGATAATCGACTTCCATCTTCCCGGTGATCTGATCGGATTCAACGCGGTTGCCCGCGGGTACTATACATGCCACGCCGTCTCGCTCGATACCGCAAGTGTTTGCGCGATTCGCTTTGGGGATCTCGCTACGTTGTGTATGGGCTCTATTCGAATCCAGGAAACAATGCTCAAACGAATAAGCGCGTTGATGGCCAGGGAAGAAGATTTTCTGGTGACCATTGGAACCAAGAGCGCGACTCAGCGGCTCGCGTCGTTTCTCGTCACGCTCTCCAACTACTATCTGAATAGAGGCTTCTCTTCCACCAACTTCACTCTACCGATGTCACGCACCGACATCGCCAGTTATTTGAGCCTGGCAGTGGAAACGGTCAGCCGCACACTAACACGCCTGCAACACGACAAAGTGATTTCCGTAAACAGGAATTCCGTAGAAATCCAGAACCATGATCGTTTAAATGTATTGGCCGGATTTCGCTTGCCAAAAATCAAGCCGTTTGCGGACATGTTACACTAGAAACCAAGTGTGGCCGGGCGTGGACAACCCGGTCTTACTGGTGTGGCTTGGGCATACTCCGTGCGCTTCCAGGGTGTGCACAGACGCTACCGCTGCTGGCGCTGCAATGGAGACGCCGACAGCGGGGGGCTCACATTTGATCGGGCTCGCAACCATCGAATGTCACGGACCCTGGTCAGCCAACATACACGCATGCTCTCGTCGCTCATTGCACGGCTAGCGATCGCTCCGACGGAGATTAGCCGGCCACGGTAACAAGCACTGCGATTACTGTCGGTATGCAAAGGTTCTCAATGGCGGATGCGGCGCACACAAATTGTTACCACTGCGGATTGCCGGTCCCATCCGGGACGAAGCAATGGGTGGAGATCGCTGGCCAACAGCGCCCAATGTGTTGTCCCGGCTGCCAGGCAGTTGCCCAAGCGATCATTGACGGTGGCTACGGCGACTATTACCACCACCGCACCGAGACTGCACACAATCCCGTACATCTAATCCCCGATCTGAGCACGGCGCTTTCCACATACGATCATCCTGACGTGCAAAAGAGTTTCGTCCGGGAACCAGAGGAGGGATCACTTCAGGCGGCTTTGATCCTGGAGGGAATAACTTGTGCCGCATGCAGTTGGCTGAATGAGCATCACTTGCGTTCACTCGACGGCGTCCGCGAAGCCCACGTAAACTATTCGACCCATCGCGCCTGGGTAACCTGGGACCCAGATCGCATCCAGTTGAGCAACATCCTCGCGGCGATTCAAAATATCGGATACGTCGCTCACCCCTACAATCCGGACCAGCGCGAACGAGTTATCGAAAAGGCGCGCAAGCAACTGCTCAAGCGCCTCGGCGTGGCTGCGGCACTCGGCATACAGGTGATGATGATCGCAGTCGCCATGTACTTTGGAAAATGGCACGGCATTTCGTGGACCTATGAGAATCTGTTCCGCTGGGTCAGTTTGCTGCTGACTGTGCCGATATTGCTTTATGCCGCGTCTCCGTTCTTCAGCGGTGCTTGGCGTGACATGAAGTATTTACGGCCCGGGATGGATGTACCGGTCGCGTTGGGAATCGCCATCGCATCTGCAGGTAGCGCGTGGGCGACTTGGAACGGAGGCGGACAGGTGTACTTCGAGTCGGTGGCCATGTTCGTGTTTTTTTTATTATCTGCACGTTACTTTGAACTCGTGGCGCGTCAACGCAGCACACGTCAATTGGACGCCATGATGCGGGCTGCGCCAGATGTTGCCGAACGAATTACCGCCTCGGGGGAATTAGAGACGGTATTGGCGAGGGAACTTAAAAATGGGGATCGCGTGCGCGTATTCGCGGGCGCCAACGTACCGGCCGACGGGCGAATAGTAACCGGCAGCTCCAGTGTCAGCGAGACCCTTTTGACGGGCGAAAGCCGGCCGATTGAAAAACGACTGGGAGAGCTAGTGCTCGCGGGGTCGGTTAACCTGGAGCAACCCATCGAGATCGAGACCACCGGAGTGGGGGAAGACACCATACTATCGCAGATAGTACGGCTGGTGGAGCGGGCGCAGCTCGATAAACCGAGGCTGACACGACTATCAGACCGTGCAGCGACGGCGTTCGTCATCGCGGTGTTGTGTCTGGCTGTCGTGGTAGGTATGTACTGGTGGCATCAGGATCCGAGCATCTGGCTTGCGGTTACGATTTCGGTGCTCGTGATCACGTGTCCGTGCGCCCTGTCGCTGGCCGTGCCAACCGCGCAAACAACGGTATCAAACACCCTCGCCGGAATGGGAATTATCGCCACCGGTGGCGATGCCCTTGAACGGTTGGCACGCGCGGATTACTTTGTATTCGACAAGACCGGCACGCTAACTCAGGGTGACATAATCCTTACCGAGGCCCATATGCTATCGGACCTTCCGCGGAACGAGGGCTTAGCCATCGCTGCTGCGTTGGAGGCCTTTTCCCAGCATCCTTTGGCCAAAGCGGTCCTATCGGTGGCCGGGGGAATACCGGCGAAGCAGGCATTAGATCTTGTCACCAAGTCTGGGGGAGGGATCAGCGGCACCGTGGAAGGCAAGCGCTATCATCTCGGCCGCCCGGAATACGTCATGGAGCGCGCCGGCGTGCGGAATGTACCGATGTCACTCGGCGATAATACGGTTGTGCTACTCGCCGATGACGAGCGGGTGCATGGAGAATTCTTATTTGCCGATCACCTGCGTACCGACGCCACCGAAACGATTCGTGCATTCGAGCAAACCGGCGTTGGTTTAGCGTTGTATTCAGGGGACCGTGCCGGGCCTGTCAATAAAATTGCCGATCAACTGGCGATACGTGAACGAGCCTCGGGACTGACACCGGAACAAAAGCTTTCCAAACTTCAAGAATTGCAGGCCAACGGATATACGGTGGCCATGGTGGGCGACGGTATCAATGACGCACCGGTACTCTCCGCAGCACAGGTGTCAATCGCCATGGGCGATGGGACCGACCTCGCGCGCATCAACGCCGATTTCATACTATTGAATGACAGACTTTACACGTTATTTCAAGCATTCGGACTGGCAAAACGCACCATGCGGGTCGTGCGTCAAAACGTAACCTGGGCGATCGCTTACAACCTGCTTGCTCTGCCCGCCGCCGCAATGGGGATGGTGCCACCATGGCTGGCTGCCATCGGCATGTCCACCAGTTCATTACTCGTTGTGGGTAATGCACTGCGTTTACGCGAGCGCCGGCCTTCACAGGAGTCAATCACAACTCGTGAACGAACCCCGGGTGTTGGCCCCAGAGGCCGCTCCTGGGCGACTCGTTGAAGGAGCGAGTCGTTGATGAGACTAATCCGCACATGGCACCACGGCACACCGTGAGGCGTTAATGGAGATATTGTTCTTGTTAATTCCTCTGTCCTTGGCGCTGGTCGGCGTCATCGTGTGGGCAATCGTGTGGGCAGTCAAGTCCGGCCAATTCGACGATCTCGAGGGCCCCGCCTACCGGATCCTGCTGGACGACAACGACACCCCGTCGAGCACACCGGAACAAACCGAAAAATCATCGGACGCGGATGACACACCAACACGAAATTGAGCAAAGTGGGCAGCAACCAAAAAGCAAAAACAGGAAAATAAGGGGTCAAATCTTGCCCAAACTAAATAGGGGACAGACCAGAATGGCACTTACTTCAGGGGTCACGACACGCTGAACCGAGTGACCATTCCCGGGACACGCCGTCAATACCTCCCTGTAGGCTCGGCGCCAGCATCGTTGCTGGCGACGGTCCCGGAAATTCTCCCTCAATTCAGCACTTTTTAGCCTCTGTAAGGCTTAAGTAAGTGCCATTCGGGACAGACCACGATTTACCCCTCGATGTGAGGTTGATTGTAAGGCCGCGCCCTGCAGGCGGTGTTATAAGTCGCCGCATATCGAAGCGCTTGGGCCGGCGCACTTCAGAACATAGGGTCGGAATCGAATCAGACCCGATCGTATATACGCGCTAGCCTTGACGTGCTTCGGCGACGCTTTCCTGCTGCGCAATAATATACGCATAAAGGCTTTGATACTCTTTTTCCACCGTGTCGCCGAATAGCGGATCATGGATCGAGTCGATCTCGGCATCGACATCGCGTAGGTCGTGCTCCGTCAATAACCGCCTCGCTCGCGCTAGCAGATCGCCCTCCTCCTTGCCCATGTGCGTTCGTAGCGTCCTTACGTAATCCGTCCCCTGCGAAATGACATCCTCGCGACGAACAAAATCTGAGTTTTGCGCCGCACATACGAGATCATAGAGCTGCCGCCCCGTGCTTTTCAATTCCTCATGTTCGAGCAGCAGATCCTTCACCGCGTCTTTCGCTTGCGGATCCAGGCTGACAACGCGTCGAAACATTGCATCTTCTTTATTATGATGCACTTGATCAAGATAATTGGTCATGTAACGCATCACATGCTCCAGCATGAGAAAATCCGGCATGCCATCCTGTTTTGCCTTGTCAATTTCTGCGTCTACGAGATTCAACAGGCGCGCCATATTGACGTGATCCTGGTGAATCTGTTCGATGACATTGGTCATACCCACTCTCCGATAGCTACGCGTTGTCCAGATTAAATCACTTTGATACAACTTACCGACATACGGCAACAACGGCGCCGCAGAAACAGCTTACTATTTGATCTAAGTCAAAACTAGAGCAAGGTAAAACCAAACCTTCCGGTCAACCGCAGCGCGGCGGTGATCGCACGCCGGAAATGGGCACCCCTTCCATTCCTCCGTTAGGACCGGCCGGCCACGCGCGCCACGTGTCCGCGTAAAATCGCGTAAACGAGAACTGATATGGTGCGGTGCGCAACAGTGTATTCAGTCAACGCCCGCTGTGGCGCCTGGCACCAGGGTATGCGCCGCTAACGCTTTCGAGCGTCGAATCGTTCTCCAAGATCAGCTCATTCTGCCCGGGAACCTGCAAAACACCGTTTAACCTCCAGTCCCTCGCGTGCAGTTGCACGTACCACCGCCCGACAGGCAACTCCGGAAGTCCCGCCTGATAAACCCGTCCCGCAGTTTGTATCAACCTGATGCTGCGATCAAGTCCCGACTGGGTAGCGTGCGAAAGAGTTAGCTGTACGCTGTCGGGAAACCGCAACACGTTGTCCGCACGTAGTGTCGCATGAATCGCCTTTCCATCCGTATCCAATTTGACCACGGCGCGCAGGCCGTAGCGCGCCGCAATCCGGTCCCGCGCCAGAGATTGATTTATCTCCATCCCGCGCCGGTAATAATCATCAGCGACCATGCCGTCATTGCTGACGACAGCCAAAATGATGATCGTCACACCCATCAACACGGCCGACAGCGGTATGGCAATCAACAACCACACCATCGGCTGACGATACCATTCTCGTACCGGCTCTGGCACACTCATTCTCATCGCGACCTCGAGGGTCCAAGAAAACGTGCGGGCTCACGGACCCTCAGGGTTTCATTATCGATTGCTACCAGTTCGAAGAACACTTCATTGCTGGCCTGTTTTAGGTTTACCGGGTCGATCTGCAGTCGTGCGGAAAACTCGCGCACTTGTCCGGCAGGAACTTCGATGGATGCATGGTCTTGTTTCAGCGTCAGGTCTTTCAGGCCAAACGCTGACACTCGATATCGCTGATCTCGATCATCCATATTCAGCAACTTCAGGGTGTATACGTTTTCGACCAGACCTTCCACCGTCTCACGATACAGGGAATTTCGATCACGGATCACATCGAGACCGACAGGCACGCGAATGGCAATGGAATAGCCCACTGCGCCGAGTAGACCAATTAAGATTATCGCGTACATCAGCACCCGAGGACGCAGCACTCTGGCTGGTTTGCCCTCGATGGCATTTTCGGTGGTATAACGCACTAAACCTCGCGGGTAGTCCATCTTATCCATGACCTCATCACACGCGTCGATGCATGCTGAGCAACCAATGCATTCGTATTGCAAACCATTACGAATATCTATGCCAGTAGGACAGACCTGGACGCACAAAGTACAATCTATGCAATCACCTAAGCCGGCGTTTTTTGGATCAATGCCGCGCTTGCGCGACCCACGCGGCTCACCGCGATCAATGTCATAGGAAATAATGAGCGTATTTTTGTCAAACATCGCGCTCTGGAAACGCGCGTAGGGACACATGTATATACATACCTGTTCCCGCAGCCAACCCGCATTACCGTACGTGGCAAATCCATAAAAGATCAACCAAAAGGTCTCCCACGGTCCGGTGCTCAAGTTGAGTACGGAATGGCCCAATTCCCGAATTGGCGTGAAGTAGCCAACAAAAGTGTACCCCGTCCATAGAGACAACGCGATCCAAAGGACATGCTTCGTTCCCCTGATGAGAACTTTTCGACGATTCCACGGCGACTTATCCAATTTCATCTGCTTGGCACGATTCCCCTCTACCTTGCGTTCTATCCATAAAAAAACTTCCGTCCACACCGTTTGCGGGCAGGCATACCCGCACCATAGACGTCCGGCCAAGGCCGTGAAGAAGAATAATGCCAACGCAGCGATGATCAACAATGAGGCGAGATAAATGAAATCCTGGGGCCAGAATGAGAGGGCGAATATATAGAACTTACGTGCCGGCAGATCAAACAACACTGCTTGACGGTCTCCCAGAGTTACCCACGGCAGGCCGTAATAAATACCCATCAAAACGGTAATACCGAGCAACCGTAGACGCGCAAACAACCCGTGCACTTGTCGCGGAAATATCTTCTCGCGCTTGGCGTACAGTGTCTGTTCGATATTTTCGACTGAGCTTGTCACCTGTCTGTTAACCTGAGGAGAGGACTTCAGCGGTACGATGTTGTCGGTGATAAAGGTTGTGCTGCCAGATGAGCACGTTCCGCTATGCTTTATACCAACATTCTCACGCGTCGGCCGTGGTCTGTTCAAGCTGCTCGGGAGAGCGTTGACAATAGCACGTCAACCAGCTGCTGGCCGCGGTAATCAAAAACCACAAAAACCCGATGTTGTAGGCGCCTAGCCGGCTCAGCTCCGCCAAATCGGTATTCGCAAGCCGTGGCAGCGGATCAAACATCACAAAAAAGAGGACCGTAGCGACACCAGACACCAAGAACGACGGCCATAACACTGCCACCAGCCGTTGGGATTTTGGCGAGCTTTTCCGGCTCACTGAGTTTTGCCGGCCGATAAGCTGTAAACGTAGGCCGTCAGTATATGGACCTTGTCCTCACCGAGAAAATCCTTATGCGGGGGCATCCTTCCTTGACGCCCCTCGGCGACGGTGCGCATCACCGCCTTACGCGAACCCCCGTGCAACCAGACGTTGTCGGCCAGATTGGCGCCGCCCAGTTGCTTGTTTCCCTTCGCGTCTGGGCCATGACAGGCTATACACATCTTGTTGTAGTGCTCGCGTCCGGCCTGCGCCGCATCCAGGTCGACCTCTTTTCTGCTCAAACTAAAAATAAATTCCGTGACGTTTTTTACGCCATCGTCGCCGAGCGCCGCCTGCCAACCCGGCATCATCCCGTTGCGTCCGTTCAGGATAGTGGCCTTGATTTGCGCCGGTTCATTTCCATACAACCAATCCTGATCACGCAGGTTCGGAAACCCGAGGGCACCGCGCGCATCCGCGCCGTGGCAGGTTGAACAATAATTGGCAAACAACCGCTCACCGGTCTTTATCGCCTCGGGATTCTTGGCGAGAGTTTCTATGTCAATGGCGGCATATTTTTTGAACAACGGACCGAACTTTTGATTCGCTGCGTTGACCTCGCTGTCGTACTCCCCAGTCGAGGACCACCCCCAGATCCCTTCGAACTTGCCCAAGCCGGGATACAAGACAAGGTAACCGAGCCCAAACACGATTGTGATGTAGAACATGTTCAGCCACCACTTCGGTAATGGGTTGTTGTATTCCTGTAGATCCTCGTCCCAGACGTGGCCCATGGTCTCGGGTTTGTCGGCGGTCTTTTTTCCCCGATTCAAGATTACCAGTGGAAACAACGCGAGTATCCCGATCACCGTCGGAATGACGATAAACCAATGCCAAAAATCACTTACGAAGTCAGCAGCCATCTTTTTTCTCCATGTTCTGTGGTTCACCCTCGGAGGCCGAGTCACGGTCCTGTAATGGAATCTGCGCCGCTTGCTCGAAATGTTTCTTACGTTTCGAACTCCAGGCCCAGGCGACAATGCCCAAGAAAATCAACAACAACAACAGGGTCCAAATGCCGTGTACGAGTCCCATTGCGTCACCTGCGAGTTTTCACGCTGATGCCCAAGACCTGAAGATAGGCCACCATTGCATCCAACTCGGTCTTACCTTCGAGGTCCTTGGACGCATTGTTGATCTCTTCGTCGCTATAAGGATGACCGAGCGTTCTGAGCACGCGCAACTTTGTTTCGATGTTTGACGCGTCGGCCGGCGTGTCAGCCAGCCACGGATACCCCGGCATGATGGATTCGGGCACCACGTCCCGCGGATTGATCATATGAACGCGCTGCCAGTCATCGCTGTACCGGCCACCCACCCGGGCCAGGTCCGGACCGGTGCGCTTGGACCCCCACTGGAAGGGCCGGTCGTAGACGAACTCGCCGGCCACTGAGTAATGGCCGTAGCGTTCCGTTTCGGCGCGAAACGGCCGGATCATCTGCGAATGACAGGCGTAACAGCCTTCGCGGATATAGATATCGCGCCCAGTCAGTTGTAGTGCGGTGTAAGGCTTCAAGCCGGAGACCGGTTCCGTGGTTGACTGCTGGAAGAACAAGGGAACGATCTGCACCAGTCCACCCACGCTGACCACCAACAAAGTCAGAACGATCAACAGCCCTACGTTTTTTTCAACTCTTTCTTGTAACCCCATGGCAGCTACCTCAGTGTGCGACCGCGGGAATGACCGCTTCATGCGGCTTGGCCCCGACCACGGTACGGTACAAGTTGTAGGCCATGATCAACATGCCTGTTAGAAACAAGGCGCCACCAAGAAAGCGGATGATGTAATACGGATGCATTGCCTGCACGCTTTCGACAAAGCTGTATGTCAGCGTGCCGTCCGCATTCACCGCCCGCCACATCAGGCCCTGCATAATCCCGGAAATCCACATCGAGGTGATATAGAGCACAATGCCGATAGTCGAGATCCAAAAGTGGATCTCGGCGAGCTTGAGGCTATACAACTCGCGGTCAAACAATCGCGGAATCAGATAGTACATCGCGCCAATGGATACAAAAGCGACCCAACCCAGGGCGCCGGAATGCACGTGACCGATGGTCCAGTCCGTATAGTGGGACAGCGCGTTAACAGTCTTGATGGCCATCATCGGTCCTTCGAACGTCGACATACCGTAGAACGACACCGAGACAATCAAGAATTTAAGAATTGGGTCGGTGCGCAGTTTTTCCCACGCCCCAGACAGAGTCATAATGCCGTTGATCATGCCACCCCACGATGGCGCCAGAAGAATTAACGAAAACACCATACCCAATGACTGTGCCCAATCCGGCAGCGCGGTATAGTGGAGATGATGAGGTCCCGCCCAGATGTAAGTAAACACGATCGCCCAAAAGTGCACCACGGACAAGCGGTACGAATACACGGGGCGCTCCGCCTGCTTGGGTATAAAGTAGTACATGATGCCCAAGAATCCCGCCGTGAGGAAGAAACCGACCGCATTATGGCCGTACCACCACTGCACCATCGCGTCCTGCACACCCGCGAACGCCGAATAGGACTTGGTGAACGACACCGGCAGCGCCGCACTGTTGACGACATGCAGCACCGCGATGGTGAGTATGAAACCGGCAAAAAACCAATTTGCCACGTAGATATGGTTGATCTTGCGCTTTACCAGGGTACCAAAAAACACCACCGCGTAGACCACCCACACCGCCGTGATCAACAGATCGATGGGCCATTCGAGTTCCGCATATTCCTTGGACGTGGTAATGCCCAGTGGCAGTGTTAGCGCGGCAAGCACGATCACCGACTGCCAACCCCAGAAAGTAAAACCAGCCAATTTGTCAGAGAACAACCGCACGTGACAAGTGCGCTGTACGACATAATAGGAGGATGCGAACAGCGCGCATCCACCGAAGGCGAAGATCACCGCGTTGGTATGCAGGGGCCGTAACCGCCCGAAAGTCAACCAAGCAATATCAAAGTTGAGCTGCGGCCATGCCATTTGCGCGGCAATGATCACACCGACCAGCATGCCTACAATGCCCCACACGACCGTCATGATGGCGAATTGCCGCACGACTCGATAGTTGTAGGTGTTTTCTGTACTCATCAGCTTCTCCGAACTCCCAAGAATCAAACCCGGCGTGCTTACACCGCAAAGTACGGCCCGATACCGAAGCTCCATAACATGACGGAACTCACCAGCAGGCCAACCAATGTCACCAAGCCGACGGCGAGGACGGCACTGGCAAATAGAAACCCGCGTTCCGTGGGGATTTCCATCATGACCGGTACACCCATATAGAGCAGATACACGGTGTACGCGAGGGCCGGTAAACCAACGATAAAATTCACCCACAAAACGGGATACAGCTGCATCGCGCCGACCAAAAACAACGGCGTTGCGGTGTACGCGGCAAGGGCCACACAACGCGACAATGATTGCTCAGCGCCATACGTCTCTCCCATCCAGCGAATCACCACCCCAATCATGAACACCGAAAACAGTATCGAAAGGTAGTAGACGATACCGATTTGTACGGCGCTGCCCACGGTCAGGGTCACCGGGACACTACTGCCAATCTGCCAGCCAATCAGCGTGGTGCCGAATATTCCCGCTACCGGAGACAACGCCGCCAACGGCAGGACATGGCGCAGGTAACACTCACCGACAGATTCTTCTTCAGTGTGAATCTTTTCCCATTCTTGCCGTGGCTGGGTCAACAGACCTGTAACATGTTGTAGCATGATATGTGCTCTTACCTGGTATTAAATTATTTCCCGCGCCAATGTCATTCCAAATGTTGCAACAAGGAACCCGGATGACGGTGCGCTGAAGCAGCCGTTGCTTGGGGTTCAGTGAAGTGCAAATCCAGACCTTCAAGTCCACGCATACGCCTTGACAGGCGCATACTCGGGCACAAGATTTGACACCGGGCACTGCTCGAATTCCTTCTTCCAAACAACATCAGATCTATATCTTCATCACCTTGGTGCGACATACGGGCCAAATCCTGAGGCGCAGCGTTAGAGAGATATTGTTCGGCACCGGAGCGACTTCGTCCTTGATTTCGATCAATTCGGCAGGTTGTGTGAGATTTTCTTGTATAGCAAACGTGTACCGTGACGTTGGTCATATCGGCGCCGTAAACAAGCCGCATCATACCCTCGGGACACAACCTGTCGCTGTCATGGATACTGTTATACGGCCATGGAAACTTAGCCCGTATGCATCAAGCCGGTGCGCGTCTGGCCTCAACCGGCCGCATTGCCCCACAGCCGCACGGGCAGGTGCGCACGAATCTGCTTCGCAGTTTCCTGCGCCAGGTTCTTATCGACTCGCATGCTGACCAGTTTCCGCGTGGCATCACTCAGCTTTGCGGACAAGATCCCCAAAAACTCGGGCGGTGCGATGATGATAAGTCGCTCGAACTTTCCCTCCATCCGCATCGTCTCCAGATGGTCGGCAATGCGAAGCGCGAATCGTATGTTATCTTGCTCCTTTGCGCTGATTCGATCCTCCATGATGTGGCGTCCCTGCCCACCGCGGTCAAACGTGCGGCCGGGAAGGTCGCTGGTCAGCGCCTGTTCGTGGAGGCGGCCTTCCGGGTGAGCGAGAGTGACGATCTCGGTGATCGGCCCGGTCGGTGAATCGGCCCGAAACACCCTTCCCCGTACGCTGTCGGCAACCAATAACCAAGTCGTCATAATGCGCTCTCCTTTTGTTACCACAATAAATATCCGCAACCCGAGGCGCCTTGATCGATATCAAAACGAGTGCCGGATTGTGCCCAACTTGCCCGGAGCATCAGCACCAGTGGAGCACGGGCCCGTGGCCGCGGTGGATGGCACCGAGGCTAATCTTGCTGCCAGGTGGCGACGGTAGCGCGCCGTGTCGAATTCGCCGGCGCCATCGCGGCGCGGGTTGTGGGTTATGTTGCGCTGCATAATGATTTGACCCGGATCATAGACCCGCGCACCAACGCGTGGATAATAACTATACAAAAGCTGCGTAAATTGGGGAATACTTTGTGACCGAGCCGGTGCCCATCGCTTCTGATAACGGACGACGAGATCAACCCGCAACCGCTGGCGGCATTCGTCATCCCGCCGCAGCGGAGGCGGTGTTTCAGGATGTCGTCCGGTCGCCCCATGTCTATGATCGTCTGTTTCACGCCTGGTTGGCGCGGCTGACGAACGGTCTATCGCCGGTGTCGCTGATGCAAGCTTATTTAGACTGGCTTTTGCATTTGATGTCATCACCCGGCAAACAGAGCGAACTGCTGACGAAGGCGGTGCGTAAAACAACCCGACTCGGTTTGTTAAGCGCGCGATGTGTTCGCGGCGATGCCGCACTGTGTATCGAGCCGTTGCCTCAAGACAAACGGTTTGTCCATCCGGCATGGGACTTATGGCCGTACAACTTACTATATCAGTCGTTTTTGTTGACACAACAGTGGTGGCACAACGCAACAACCGAAGTCAGCGGCGTATCTCGGCACCATGAAGAGGCAGTGGCGTTTGGCGCCCGTCAGTGGTTGGACTTTTTCTCACCTTCCAATTTCTTGTGGACCAATCCCGAAGTAACAAAGACGACCATTGAAGAACACGGTCACAACCTCATTCGCGGATGGAACAATTTTATCGAGGACTGGGAGCGGGTAACCGGAGCGAAGCCGCCAATCGGCGCGGAACGATTCAGGGTCGGCGACAACGTCGCCAACACACCCGGCAAGGTCATTTTCCGCAACCGCCTGATCGAATTGATCCAATACCGCCCTACGACGTCGCACGTGCAAAAAGAGCCGGTTCTTATCGTACCGGCATGGATTATGAAATACTACATCTTGGATCTATCGCCCGAGAATTCTCTGGTCAGGTATCTCGTTGACCAAGGCTTCAGCGTGTTCATGATTTCCTGGAAAAACCCCAACGAAAAGGATCGCGACTTGGGCATGTCGGATTATCGGCGGCGCGGGGTGATGGCGGCAGTGGACACCGTCTGCAAAGTGATTCCTAACACCCAGGTTCACGGCGTAGGCTATTGCCTCGGCGGCACCCTTCTGACCATCGCCGCAGCCGCCATGGCCAGAGATGGAGATGGACGGATTGCAACCCTGTCCCACTTCGCAGCCCAGACTGATTTTACTGAAGCAGGTGAACTCACATTATTCATCGACGACGCACAAGTCGCGTACCTTGAAGACATCATGTGGGAACAGGGATATCTGGACGCCAGACAGATGGCCGGGACTTTTCAACTCTTGCGCTCCAATGATCTGATCTGGTCGCGGGCGGTTCACGACTACCTCATGGGTAGGCGTAAACCGATGAACGACCTGATGGCGTGGAACGCGGACACCACGCGCCTCCCCTATCGCATGCATTCCGAGTATCTGCGCTGGTTGTTTCTCAACAATGACCTCGCCGCCGGCCGCTATATCGTGGACGGGCGACCGATATCGATTACCGACATCCGCGCACCGATTTTCTCAGTGGCGACCACCAACGATCATGTCGCTCCGTGGCGGTCGGTTTACAAGATTCATTTGCTGGCAGACACGGACGTCACCTTTACACTTACCAGCGGTGGGCATAATGCGGGAATCGTCAGCGAACCCGGTCACCCGGGGCGCGCTTTTCAATTCACCACGCGAAAGGAAGGCGACCGGTACATCGACCCCGATACCTGGCAGGCAAACACACGAAAACAGGACGGATCCTGGTGGCCGGTGTGGATTAAGTGGCTGGGACAACACTCAACGGAAAAGGTCGAGGCGCCAAGGTCTGGCGCAACGGACCATGGCTGCCAACCGTTGGAAGACGCGCCGGGGCGCTACGTGTTCCAGCAATGATCCGCCAGCACATCAACGCCGCCGGTGACATGCCGTGCAGCTACCGGACAAACGGCCGGCGAGATAATAATTCGGCGGGTCACTTTGCACATACTTGCGTGCGGCACGTACATCGTCCTTGAATAAATCAATATTCTGATCGATGAGAAGATGATTGGTGACCGCAGTTCCGGCGCCAAGTCGGTCCGCAACGTCTTCCATATGCCGCAAAAGTTGAATAATTTCTTCTCGTTGATAGGGCCAGATGGATTCAGAATTGGCGATAATGTCATCGATACGCCACATGTCGACATTAAGGTCGGCCATGGCGCTAACGACCTTCCTGTCCTCGAGATATACGAAGTCGGGCGGATAGGTTACCTTGCGGACGTATGCGCAACCGGTCACTAGCACAATGCCCAAAGTGAGGCCCACCAACGACAAACTGAATTTTTTCATCGACATTGCCTCCAGCATCAATGTGCGAATATCTGAACTTTACATGGTGGCTGGCAAAAATGCATTGACAGGAATCAATCGCCTTACATCAAACCAGCAGCTACGTGAACACCTACAACCATACATCTAAACTGCCGCATCCCATCTACAATGAACAATCATTATCTGACACCGTTGTTTAACCCGAAATCCGTAGCTGTATTCGGCGCCAGCAATACTCCTAACTCAGTGGGCGCAGTGTTGTTCAAGAATCTCAAACAAAGCGGATTCCGGGGCAGACTCTATGCGCTCAACCCAAAACACAAACGCGTACAAGACACCAAGGCATATGCCCGGTTGGAAGAGATCAACGAGCACATAGACCTCGCCGTGATTGCGACACCACCGCATACGGTCGTTGATATCATCGACGATTGCGGTAAACACGGCGTTAAGGCGGCAGTGGTGGTCTCCGCCGGATTTCGCGAAGCCGGTGACGCCGGGGCAAATTTGGAGCGGCAGGTTATGAGCATTGCAGATCGCCACGGTGTGCGCATACTCGGACCCAACTGCTTGGGCATTATCAGTCCCAACATTGGGCTCAACGCTACATTCAGCGGCAATAACGCACGGATCGGGAAACTCGCCCTGGTATCGCAATCCGGGGCCCTGTGCACGGCGGTTCTTGATTGGGCGGAATCCAACAACGTTGGATTCTCCTACGTCATTTCGACCGGCATCGGCGCTGATATCAGCTTTGGTGAAATTCTCGATTTCCTGGTCGCCGATCCATTGACCGAAGGCATCTTGCTGTATATCGAGGGCATTCGAAACGCGCGGCGCTTTATGAGCGCGTTGCGCGCGGCGGCGCGGGCCAAACCCATCGTGGTCATGAAATCCGGGCGCCATGAGCAGGGGCTCAAGGCCGCCGTTTCGCACACCGCGGCGCTGGTGGGCGGCGATGACGTCTTCGATGCCGCGTTGCGCCGCGCCGGTGTCGTACGCGTACTTCACTTCAGCAATCTTTTCGCCGCGGCCACCATTCTTTCCAGCGGGGTACGAGCACAGGGAGATCGCGCATTGATTGTCACCAATGGGGGCGGTCCCGGCGTCATGGCTGCCGACTATGTGGCCGACAAGAACTTGCTACTTGCGGAGCTGTCGGATGATATGCTCACGGCCTTGAACGCCTTCCTCCCGCCGACCTGGTCTCACGCCAACCCGATAGACATTATCGGGGACGCCACGCCCGAGCGTTACCGGGACGTCATCGAGCTCTGCAGCAAAGATCCCCATGCCGACGCCATCATCGTGATCCTCACTCCACAAGCGATGACCGATCCGGAAGCCGTCGCTCGGGAGATCACCGCTGCACATACAGACAGCGGAAAGCCGATGTTGACATGTTGGATGGGTGAGGATGACGTGGCGGCGGGCCGAGAGTGGTTTCATCGCCATGGCATCCCGACGTTTCGCACGCCGGAGGCGGCGGTAGAGGCGTTTTCGTTTCTAGTGGCCCACCATCGTAATCAGCAACTTTTGCTGCAGGTGCCGGAACCCGTGGCCCACGGAGACAAACCGGATATCGAAGGTGCCGCGATGATCGTCAAGAATGTCTTGAAAGATTCACGGAGACTGCTCAACGCTACTGAAGCCAAGGCATTACTCGCGGCATTTCGCATTCCGATTGCAAAGAGCATTGCCGCACGTACACCGGAAGAAGCATTGACGGTGGCGGAGGAACTTGGATTTCCTATCGCCTTAAAAATCGATTCACCTGACATTACCCACAAGTCAGACGTAAACGGAGTACGTCTGAATGTGGCCGGAGCACGGCAATTGAGGGACGCATATCAGGACTTGATCGACGCCGTTCGCACAAAACGCCCGGACGCCGAGATCACAGGAGTCTTGATTGAACCTATGGTTCACTCGCCCAACGGACGAGAGCTGATGATCGGCATGGTGCGTGACCCGGCGTTTGGGCCGGCAATAAGTTTTGGTCTCGGCGGCACCATGGTCGAGGTGTTCGCGGATCAGGCCATTTCCCTACCCCCCCTCAACCACTTCCTGGCCCGTGAACTAATACAAAGCGGGCGCGTCGCCCGCTTGCTTTCCGATTTCCGCAATCTACCGGCGGTGAATTTGGACAGCATCGAATCCGCGCTGTTGCGTGTTTCTGAGATGGTTTGTGAATTACCATGGCTTTCGGAAATCGACATCAACCCTATTATCGCCGATGAAAACAATGCGATCGTCGTTGACGCCCGCATGGTGGTCGAACCTCGGGCCCCGCTGGGAGAAAAGTATGCGCACATGGCAATCCATCCGTATCCAAAGGAGCTCTGCCGCGTTGTGCAATTGACGGACGGCTCGGATGCGCTAATCCGTCCGATCCGGCCGGAGGACGCCATCATCGAGAAGGATTTCGTGAATCAATTATCCGACCAAGCCAAGCACTTCCGTTTTATGTATGCCCTGAAAGAGATCACCCCCGCAATGTTGTCTCGCTTCACGCAAATTGACTACGACCGTGAGATGGCTTTGATCGCGGTGACAGAAAGTGATGGCCAGGAGCGGGAGATCGGCGTCAGCCGCTACATCAAAAACCCAGACGGGACTAGCTGTGAATTCGCAATCGTGGTGGATGATGAATGGCAAGGTAAAGGAGTCGCCACACATCTTTTGCACTACTTGATCGAAATTGCCAGGCAAAAAGGCATTCGTACAATGGAAGGCGAAGTCCTGCATGACAACAAAGACATGCTCCAATTGGCCGAGACCATGGGATTTGGCGTCGAGAGACACGCTGATGATCCGCAAATAATGAAGGTGACAAGACGGCTCTGATGAGCAGACAGCGCCGTTGCCGATGACGTCGCTTACGTCACTGGCGGCAGCGTATCCAGCCGGGACATGATCGATCGCATGAACGCCTGACGGCGCGTGCGGACACGGCTGTTTGCGCGCGACCGTCATTGGATTCTGACGTCGATTATAACCGTCACCAAATTGGCTATAATTGAAGCCAACAAATGAAGAGCCTGGCACACGATTCCAACGCACACGTACGCTTCCTGGTCGCATGTCGTCGCTGCAAACGCCAGTACGACGCCAGCCAGCGGCACACGGGAGACGGGTTCTATTGCCGATGCGGTGAACTTGTCACGGTGCCAACTGAACGCGGCCACGCCGCCGCAGTGGTGCGTTGCTCCGCATGTGGCGGAGTCCGGCTCAACCAGCGACCGGCCTGCACGTATTGCGGCGCTGACTTCACCCTCCACGAGCGCGATCTACACACCATATGCCCCGAATGTACGGCACGGATCAGCGACCGCGCACGTTTCTGCCATTATTGCGCCACCCCCATCGTACCCGTGGGCTCGGCCGGCGAATCGACAGAATACGATTGCCCTGCCTGCGGCGCCGAACGGCAGTTGTTCAGCCGTGCGTTGAGCGATGCACGTGTGTCGGTAATGGAGTGCGGCGGGTGTGGCGGGATGTGGTTGGACAACACCGTGTTTGAACTGCTCGAAGAGCGCGCCACCCGCAGTGCCGCCTCCGATACCACCCACGAACATGAGAAACATCGGGGACAAGGCACTCAGGCGCAGGATCGCCACGGACGCTTTTACCGCAAATGCCCGCGGTGCGACGCGCTCATGCACCGGCGGAATTACGGACGCCGCAGTGGCGTGCTGGTAGATACCTGCAAGCAACACGGAATCTGGCTTGATTTCGGTGAGCTGGACGTCATCTTGCGGTGGATCAAAACCGGGGGACTCAGCAATGCCGAAAAGTGGGAAAAACAGCGCGTCGATGAAGGAAAGAAAGCCACCAAGCTGTTGCGTGATATCGATCGGCAACGAGCAACATGGGCGCCGGATTCCCCGTCTCGGGGGGCGGGTGGCGCAGACCTCGTTGCGCGAATCCTGGGGTTCCTGATTGATTAATGATCAATGGAGAAAATCTGACGGATACCGATAGTTCGATTGTCTGTCAGACAAATGAAAAATCCGCCGTGGCGGCGGGAACATCGCCCCACGTCAATGAATTCGGCGTTGAACCAGCTCGCAATGCGCTGCAAAAAATAGCATCACACCGGCGTCGATTTCCGGCCCGCCTCGCCACCATCACGAGGCCCGCAGATTGCACCAGGCATCGCGAGTGACGGCGAAAGGTTGTGACGACACCAGTTTTCCACGCCATGGTGAGAAATACGGGCTGGTTCGCCGCTAGTCGTGCCCAGTAATAAAGCATGCGGCCCCGGTTGGAATCAATGTGAGAACAGCACCGGTACCGTCATATGAGCGAGCAAATGGCGGGTCGCGCCTCCGAGCACCAACTCGCGAAACCGTGAATGTCCGTATGCACCCATGACGATCAGATCCGCAGACTTATCCGCGGAGCGCGACAACAGAACATCTCCCACTGAGATGTCGGCGCCATTCATCGATTCCGCTTGAGCATTTACACCGTGGCGGGACAAGTGCAGGCTGATATCGGCGCCAGGCACATCGCTACCCTGCAAAGCCTCGGGCAAATTAACCGCCAACACGAAAACCTCCTTCGCACGCTTTAATATAGGCAGTGCATCATTGACAGCTCGAATCGACTCCCGGCTTCCATTCCAAGCGATGAGTACGCGGTCGATATCCAATTTACCTACCCCGACGAACGGCACTACCAATACCGGACGTCCCGATTCCAAAGCTACTCGATCGGCGTAGGTGAGTTCCAGTATTTCCGGCACGTCCTTCTCCGGCTGGCCAACGATCACCAAATCGACATAACGCGCACTCAATACGAGTTGATCCAGGGGGTTTCCTTCCGCCATGCGCCACTCCGCGAGCAATCCTTGGCGTTTCGCGTGGGACTCAAACCGCTGCTCGGCTTCCACTGCCGCCAATCCTGCGCGCTTCGCTTGCTGCTCCAATATATCGACTGGAATCTGTCCTTCCACATAAGCGGGTACCGTCCAGTTCGACATTAAGTAGAGGCCGGTCAGGTGGGCCCCATGGTTAAGCGCCAAATTCACCGCATACTGCATACGCGCATCAAAGGACTTTCTGTTGTCAACTTGCAACAATATATCTTTGATAGCCATTTTCGCCCCCTCGCTTCTCGGATTAGAGACCAGGAACATGTATTACCGGTTCTACCTTCCCGGTTCAGGGATTCAAAAGGGTTACCTCCCAACCACTCTCGATCTTGTTGTAACAAACTCGCTCGTGCAGATGCCGCCATCCGGCACGCCAGAACTCGATGCGATTAGGAACCACGCGGTAACCCACCCACGTAGAAGGACGCGGCACACGTTGATCGGCGTATTTTTTTTGAAATTTTGCCAGCCGATTTTGCAGCGTTGCTCGGGATTCAAGAGGCTCGGACTGATTAGACGCCCAAGCCGCGAATTGCCCATCTCTGGCGCGAGTGGCCCAGTACGCATCTGCCTCGTAATCCTTGACCAACTCCACCTCACCCTCGATGGTGACTTGTTCCATCAATGGTTGACAAAAAAAACACAACGCCACATGAGGATTACCATCAATTTGAAGACCCTTGCGGCTGCGTTGATGAGTAAAGAATACGAATCCGCGACGGTCGTAATTCTTTACTGCCACCAAGCGAACCGACGGTTTCCCGCGTTCGTCTGCGGTGGCCAAGGTCATGCTGAGCGGCGCCCCTAACTCGGACTTCTTGGCAGTCTGGATCAGCTGATCAAACCGATTCAATGCTTCCTCGTAGGTATCCACGATCGTGTCGCGCGCCGCCGGTCAATTTGCTGAGACAAAAAAGGGGAAAATAATGGCAAAAATGCCGCTCCGGTGGATTGATCCAAGTCAATGCCCGCTTCTTTTGACGTACCCGGCGACCTGCAAGCCGGCCACGGTAGCGAGACCAGGGACGCGAACGGCGGCCGCGGAGCCGTGCACCGCGAGGACGGCGCACTACATTGAATTTCCTCGGCTAAAGGCGCCACAACCAGGTCAAACCGAGCCCGGTGGTGGCGTTCACCGCTACTACCGGGTCGCGTCCAGGGCCCCACCCGTGGGACAGCCGCGTTCGGGCAGGGAATTTCGGCGCCGGCGTCCGGATCGGCCCGCGCCGCATCCCACACCGCGAATCGCGGCTGCCGGTCGCCCCGGGCCGCGAATTTTGTGCTCTATACTTTCCCTAAAGAGCCGGATTATTGCCGGACGCCGGCCGCCGATCCGGGCGGCAAGCACAGCGAGATTTGCAACCAGATGTTAACAGAACGTTATTTAGATCAAGTCCGCTCGATGACTCGGAAGCGGGGACATGCTAAGTTCCCCGCCCTTTACCAGTACGCCGCCCACTAATTCCCTTGAATACGCTCAAAAACACCGTCGCCGAAGCGCAGCAAACAGCCCTGGACCCGCCCACATTGCGGGTAGAATCGGTGCAAGGAGCCCGCGGCGACCGCGTCCTTTTCAGCAGCCTCTCGTTCGGCCTGTCGCGGGGTCAGCTGCTGCATATCACCGGGCCCAACGGCTGCGGAAAAACCACGCTGCTACGCATCTTGTGCGGTCTGCTCACGCCGCTGGAAGGTATGGTACGTTGGCACGGGCACGACATCCGCGGTTCCGCATCGATCCACCGGCGGGAATGTACTTACATCGGCCACCGTGACGGGCTGAAAGCGGAACTCACCGCACTCGAGAACCTGCAATTCAACGCTCGGATGTCGGGATGTCGAGATAACGGAGTTATCGACGACAGCTTACGGCTACTCGGATTGTGGGAGTACCAGGATCTGTTGGTCGGCCATTTGTCTGCCGGCCAGAGGCGGCGGTTGGCGTTGGGACGGCTGTTGGTCAAACGCGCCATTCTGTGGATATTAGATGAGCCTTTTACGGCCATCGATGTCGATGGCCGTGACGTCATTGAAGCGCAGCTCATTAACCATCTTCAAGGGGACGGTATCGTCGTGCTGACCAGTCATCAGGCCCTATCACATCCGCAATTGCGCGAGCGATGCGTTACGGTTTCATTACAGTAATTTAATTATGGAAGGTGTTCCCAACAACGCAGTGACTGCGTTTACCACGATTTTTCGGAGAGATATCAAGCTTGCCTTGAGACACCGTTCCGAACTTATCAATCCACTGGCGTTTTTTGTCATTGTTGTGAGCTTGTTTCCCCTGGGTCTATCGACAGATAGCCGCACACTACTGCAGATAGCGCCGGCGGTACTGTGGATCTCAGCGCTGTTGGCCACCATGCTCTCGTTGGAAAGCATCTTTCGCTCGGACTATGAAGATGGATCATTGGAACAGCTTGTTTTGAGCGAACACCCTCTTTCCGTCATTGTCCTCGGCAAGGTAGCGGCACACTGGTGTACCACGGGATTGCTGCTGACCCTGATATCGCCGGCACTGGCCATCTCCTTGGCATTTCCACCACAGAAGTTGGGTATATTGGTCTGGACCTTATTACTGGGTACTCCTACACTTAGTCTTATTGGTTCCATCGGTGTGGCACTTACAGTGGGTCTGAGGCGCGGCGGAATCTTGTTGGCGTTGTTGATATTACCGTTGTATATACCCATATTGATATTCGGCGCGAGCGCCGTTGATATGTCTATCGACGACTTGGACGTGGCCGGACAGTTATACCTGCTGGCCGCGCTTTTGGTGTTGTCCCTAACCCTGACGCCCTTCGCGACATCGGCCGCGTTACGGGTGACATTGGAATAAATATGCGCTTTTTTCGCTACTTTCATCGCTTTTCATCGCCAAGGGAGTTTTTCCGCATTGCGGGCAGCATGATTCCGTGGCTCGCTGCCGCCACCATCGTGTTGTTAATGATCGGATTGTATCTGGGCTTATTCGTAGCACCACCGGATTATCAGCAGGGAGAAAGTTATCGCATCATGTTCATTCATGTGCCGAGTGCGTGGATGTCGTTGTTCGTGTACATGGTGATGGCCGGTGCAGCCGCCATCGGCCTGATCTGGAGAATCAAGCTGGCCCATGTGATGGCAATGAGTTCGGCCCCCATTGGCGCCTCGTTTACGTTCCTCGCCCTGGTAACCGGTTCGCTGTGGGGTAAGCCCATGTGGGGTGCATGGTGGGTGTGGGATGCCCGGTTGACATCGGAATTGATACTCCTGTTCCTGTATCTGGGAGTGATGGCCTTGTACGCCGCCTTTGAGGAACGGCGTACTGCGCAACGGGCGGCTGGCATCTTGGCGATCGTCGGTGTAGTCAACGTGCCCATTATTCATTACTCCGTTATGTGGTGGAATACCCTGCACCAGGGACCGACGGTTAGCAAGTTCGATGCACCGTCTATTCATCCAAGTATGCTCGCGCCACTGTTAATAATGTCGGTGGCGTTCACGGTGTTCTATGCAACGGTATTACTGATGCGCGCACGCTGGGACGTGCTCGACCAGGAACAGCGCAGTAACTGGGTCGATGAATACCTGGAGCAGTCATGACTGTGAGCGAATTTTTTGATATGGGGGGCTACGCCTTCTATGTGTGGACCTCCTACGGCATTGCCTTCGCAATATTGTTGATCAACGTCGTCGTGCCCATAGTGCGCAGGCAGCGGCTATTGCGCGAGTTGCGACGTATGAAATCGAGGAAAACTCCATGAGTCCTACACAAAGACAGCGGCTGCTAGTTGTCGGCATATTGGTCGTTGGTATCGGTATCGCCGCAACTTTGACATTGCTGGCGTTCCAAAAAAATCTGCTTTATTTCGTGACGCCCACGCAGATCAAAAGCGGTGAACTGCCGCAACAACGCCAATTCCGCGTGGGTGGATTGGTAGTCGAGGGTACGGTCCAACGCGAGGGCGTGAGGGTACAATTCGACCTTACCGACACGGCAAACAGCGTTACCGTGGTGTACAGCGGCATCCTGCCGGATCTTTTCCGTGAAGGGCAAGGCATTGTCGCCAATGGCAAATTGACGGACAACGGCGTGTTCGAGGCCTCGGAGGTGCTCGCCAAGCATGATGAGAACTATATGCCGCCGGAGGTGTCCGACGCGTTGGAAGCTGCAAAAAATTTGCCGGACAAGCTTAAAGGACATCCCAAATGATCCCTGAAATCGGACAATACGCGCTCATCCTCGCGCTGTGTGTGGCGCTCGTGCAGACCGTCTTCCCCCTGGCGGGCACGATCGTCGGCAATCGCAACTGGATTGCCGTTGCGCGCCCCGCCACCCAGGCACAACTGATGATGGTGATCGTCGCTTATGGGTGTTTGACCTACGCGTTCATCGTCAACGATTTCTCGGTCGCCTACGTGGCCCAGAACTCCAACTTGGCACTCCCCTTGGCATACAGAATCTCCGGGGTGTGGGGGGCTCACGAAGGGTCGCTATTGCTGTGGGTACTGATACTTGCCCTCTGGAGCGGCGCGGTAACTATATTCAGCCGCAGCGTCCCCGAAGACATGGTCGCGCGGGTGTTGAGCGTAATGGGTATGGTCAGTATCGGCTTTTTGCTGTTTACGTTAATGACCTCGAACCCCTTCGAACGGCTGATACCGGCGGCAGTGAATGGGCGGGATCTGAATCCGCTACTGCAGGATATCGGGCTCGTGATTCATCCACCGTTGTTATACATGGGTTACGTTGGATTCTCGGTGGCATTCGCGTTCGCCGTCGCGGCGATGTTGAGTGGACGGCTGGACACGGCCTGGGCGCGGTGGTCGCGGCCATGGACCAATGTTGCTTGGTTATTTCTGACCCTCGGCATCGCACTCGGCAGTTGGTGGGCGTATTACGAGCTGGGTTGGGGCGGTTGGTGGTTCTGGGACCCGGTGGAAAACGCGTCATTCATGCCGTGGCTGATTGGCACCGCATTGATCCATTCACTCGCAGCCACTGAAAAACGCGGAGCGTTCAAGGCCTGGACCGTACTGCTCGCGGTATTCGCTTTCTCCTTGAGCCTGTTGGGAACGTTTCTGGTCCGCTCAGGGGTACTCACATCGGTCCACGCATTCGCCACCGATCCCACACGCGGTGTATTCATATTGGCTTTCCTTGCGATCGTCATTGGTGGTTCCCTGGCGTTGTATGCATGGCGTGCACCGCAGATTCGCAGCCGCGTCGGTTTTGCTCTGGTATCGCGCGAATCCGGCCTGTTGCTCAATAATGTGTTGTTGGTGGTGGCGTGTGCCACGGTGTTGTTGGGGACCCTGTATCCGCTGTTGTTGGATGCCATGGGGCTGGGTAAGATTTCTGTCGGACCCCCTTACTTTAATTCGGTGTTTATTCCTTTGACGGTGCCCCTGGCGGCGATGGTGGGCCTTGGAGCCATGGCGCGCTGGAAAAAGGACAATATGGCGACGCTGTTACGGCACACGCGCGTGCCATTGGTAGCGAGCATCGTGATCGGCCTGTTATTACCACTACTGACGCACGGTGGATACTCGTGGACCGCAGCGGCGGGACTAACGCTGGCAACCTGGGTCACCGCGACCACCCTGCAAGGTGTCTATGACCGGGTAGCCAACAAGAAGAATCCCGTGGCGGCGCTGGCGGCCGTGCCACGCGGATTTTGGGGCATGACCGTGGCGCATCTTGGCATCGCTGTCTTCACCGTTGGCATCACGCTCACCAGCATCTACTCGGTGGAGACAGACATCAGCATGGCGCCCGGCGATCAACACGACATCGCCGGACACACGTTTCGCTTCGAGGGCGTGGTCGAGGTACGGGGACCCAACTATACCGCGCAGCAGGGACTCGTCACCGTATACCAGGGAGAGGATCGTGTCACCAAACTCAGACCTGAAAAACGGGTTTACCTGGTGAATACCAACCCGATGACCGAGGCCGCCATTGATCCGGGCCTGACCCGGGATTTGTACGTGTCGCTCGGCGACCCCGTCGGTGCCAATGCGTGGACGATCCGCATCTACTACAAGTCATTCATACGCTGGATCTGGCTGGGCGCCATTTTCATGGCCGTGGGGGGTGGTTTGGCGGCAACCGATCGGCGCTACCGCACACTCGCGAAGCGGAGTGCGGACGCAGTGGAAATCGATGGCGCGACGACTGGCGCTGCATAGAAGGTATTGAGCTTGAAGACACGTTTTGTTCTTCCGATAGTCGTTTTCGCCGTGCTCGTCGTGTTTCTCGGCATCGGGCTCAAACTCGACCCACGCGAGGTGCCGTCACCGTTCATCGACAAACCGGCGCCCGAGTTCTCGTTGCCATCGCTGCACAACGTTGACGTCAATCTAAGCCCCCAGGACTTTACCGGACGGGTCTGGCTGCTGAACGTGTGGGCGTCGTGGTGTGTTGCATGCCGCGCGGAGCACGAAGTGCTGAAAGACCTGGCTCGCGAGGACATCGCACCGATCATCGGGCTGAACTACAAGGACCGTCCCGGCGATGCCAAGCGCTGGTTACAGCAGCTGGGCGATCCCTATCAATCGTCCGCGATAGATGTCGACGGCAAAGTCGGCATAGATTGGGGCGTCTACGGCGTGCCTGAAACTTTTGTAATTGACCAACAGGGAATCGTGCGCTACAAACATATTGGTCCTATCACCGCCGAAGAACTCCACAGCACCATCATTCCACTGGTGAACACCTTACGGCAAAACAAGGCGTGAAACATTTCCTGATCATCTGGTCACTGCTGTTCGTCTCCTTCCCTGCGCAAGCAGTGATCGAGATGCGGACGTTTGCCGATTCCGCACAAGAAGACCGCTACAAGGCTTTGATCAACGAGCTGCGCTGTCTGGTGTGTCAAAACCAGAACCTCGCCGATTCCAACGCCGATCTGGCAAAAGATCTGCGGGAACAGACCTACAAAATGATAACGAGCGGCGCCAGCGACGCCGAAATCGTGAATTATATGGTCGCCCGTTATGGCGACTTCGTGCTCTACCGTCCGCCGTTCAAATCCACCACTTTGCCACTGTGGATTGGTCCGTTCGTTTTATTGGGACTGGGAATACTGGGCCTGGCGCTCGTGATCCGGCGGCGTAATCGAACACCGGACGAAGCCTTGAGTGACGTCGAGCGGACCCAGGTCCGCCATCTCCTGGACCGGGATGACTAAACCCATTACTCTGCCATGAATGTCGTTGTATTCTTTCTCATCGCCGCCGCTTTGTTATTGGCAGCATTGGCTTTGGTGTTACCGGCCCTGTTTGGCCGCGGCGCTCGCGAAAGTGCTGATCGAACCGCACAGAACCTTGCTATCGCCCGCGAGCGGCTGGACGAACTCAAACTCCAGCTAGAGCGGGGCGAAATTTCCGAACCAGAATTCGCACAAGGGCGCGAAGACATCGAGCGTGGGCTGGCGGACGATCTGATTACAAAACAACGTGAAATGTCTAGCTCAACCGTGCACTCGGGGCACTGGGCGGTGATGGTGGTCGGTTTCGGTGTTCCGGTGCTCGCTGGAGCGCTCTATCTCGGTATTGGCAGTCCAACAACTATCAGTAGTGTCGAACTCCAAGCCGCGAGGTCAGGGGCGGGGGCGGGGGCAGGAGCGGACAACCGACATCCTGATTCGATGGATAAAATGGTGGCAAACTTGGCCGCCCGGCTCAAAGCCGATCCCAGTGACCCCCAAGGGTGGTCGATGTTGGCGAATACCTATATGGCTATGAAACGCTATTCCGATGCGGCAATGGCAATGGAAAATCTGCAAAAACTGGTGGGAGACGACCCTAACGTACTGGTGCGGTATGCGGATGCCTTGGCAATGGTGAGTGGCGGACGCTTGGCGGGCAAACCGGCACAACTCGTCAATCAAGCCCTGACCATCGACCCAAACAATACCCAGGCATTGTGGATGGCGGGCATGGCGGCGCGTCAGCAGAACGACCTCCACGCTGCGCTCGCCCACTGGCGTAAGTTGGAACCGGCGTTTGCCGACAACCCCAAGAACTTGGCGGAATTGCAACAACAAATCGCGGATGCAACGCAGCGATTGGGCGGTCAATCAACAACCGGATCCGCGTCTACCCCAACCGCGGCGACCGCGAGTCAAACCGAGGCCACCGCGGTCCCGTCGACACCGGCAGAGACGCGATCCAGCGCAGCCGGCAGTGTCCCGGTCACCTCAGGCGCGACCGCAACTGTCACCGTTCGGGTATCCATCAACGAATCATTAAAGCAAAACGTCGCCCCCACGGATGCCGTGTATATTTTTGCGCGTGCCCTCAACGGTCCGCCGATGCCCGTTGCGGTGGTCAGGAGGCAAGCCGCTGATCTGCCGGTCACCGTGACCCTCGATGACAGCTCGGCAGTCATGCCCACGATGAAGCTGTCCAAATTCGACCAGGTGATGATAGGCGCGCGAATCTCCAAGAGCGGCACCGCAAATCCGCAAAGCGGAGATCTGAAGGGCGAGCTCGCGCCCGTAAAAACCGGTAGCAACAAGCCGGTATCGATCACCATCTCCCAGATCATCCCGTAGCCCGAATATTTCTACCCGGTGCCGTCCCCCGCTCAGGTATAACAATGTTCTGGAGCGGGAAACGTGCCCGCCTTCACGGCCTTGACATAGTCAACAATGGCACCCTGCACGCCTTCGGCGTTGCCGGCAAGAAAATTTTTCACAAACTTGGCGGGCTTGCCCGGATATAGCCCAAGCATGTCATGCAACACCATAATCTGTCCGTCGGTATGTGGACCGGCGCCGATTCCGATGACCGGGATTTCCAACTTGTCGGTGATTGCCCGCCCGAGATCGGTCGGCACGCATTCCAGCAACAAGATACTGGCGCCGGCATCTTGCAGGACCAGTGCCTCCGCGACCATTTCCTTGGCCTTTTGCGGGTCACGGCCTTGTACGCGATAACCGCCTAGATGATTCACTGACTGCGGCGTGAGACCCATGTGGGCGCAAACCGGAATGCCGTGCTGAACCAGTAAACCCGTAGAGTCGGCTAGCCATGCCCCACCTTCGAGCTTCACCATCTGCGCGCCCTCGCGCATCAAGGTCGCGGAGTTTTCCAGGGTCTTGAGTTCCGAGTAATAACTCATAAACGGCAGATCAACCATCAAAAACGCTCCTTGGTTGCCGCGTTTTACACAACCCATGTGATATGCAACGTCTTCTACTGTAACCGGCAGGCTGCTGTCGTGACCTTGGATAACCATACCCAGCGAATCACCAACCAGGATCATTTCCACCCCTGCACTGCTGACTACATGTGCAGTGCAATAGTCGTAGGCGGTAAGGCTGGCGAATTTTTCTCCCGCCTGCTTCATTTTCTTGAACGTCGTGACGTTGATGGATTTTCGTGGCGCCGCTTGCGTGGACATATCGTTATTCCTGAGCGCTTCTTGACCGGGGAGTAAACTGTACTCCAGGCCGCGCGCAAAACAAAGCCGCTGGCCGCTCGCGGCGGCTATTATTTATCACTTACACATGCCTCGGCTTGTCCATGGCACAACGGGCTGCTAGTGTAACAGCGGTCAACCGAAGCAACCGATTGTGATTACGATCCTCGGCATTCCGGGAAGTCTGCGCATAGATTCCTTCAACTTGCGGCTACTTAAAGCGGCCCAGGCGATGACGCCAGCGCATTGCCGGGTAGAGATCGAAACCCTCGCCGGCATACCGCTTTACAATGGCGACATCGAACTGGCCGAGGGCATTCCTCAACAGGTGGAGCGATTGAAAGATCGTATCGCCGCCACCGATGCTCTATTAATCGCATCCCCGGAGTACAACAATTCTCTACCCGGTGTACTCAAAAACGCCGTTGACTGGTTGTCGCGGCCACCGCAAGACCAAGCCCGCGTATTCCGGGGACGGCCGGTAGCAATCATCGGTGCAACTCCGGGTGGCATGGGCACTGCACTCTCCCAGACCGCCTGGCTGCCGGTGCTGCGCGCCCTGGGGACCAAACCCTGGTTTGGTCGCAGCCTCTACGTATCCGGCGCCCATCAGGTCTTCGACCAATACGGGATCATTCAAGATGATGCGCTGAGCGACCGGCTGCGAGATTTCATCGCCGGTTTTGCGGCCTACACGGCGGCGGAGAATTAACGGTAACAACTCAGAATTGATCTGCCAGAGACCGCCAGATCTCAAACGACGCTGCGCGAAATCGCAGTGCTTGTGCTGCGCGTAGTCGCAGTGCGGGGACAAAAGCCCCCCAACATCGAGAAAGCGGACCTTTCAAATAGCGGCGTTCGCGTTTGACCAATGTCTGCAGGCCGTTAACGACCGTAGTCGACACGAGCCCTGACCAGCGGTTTTCCGGCTTATTTCCTTTGCGACTTACTTTTTGTCGTCGCACATATTTTAAATAATAAAATACCGCGCGCCTTCCAACAGTAACCGCGCAATCCCGCTCACCAGCAGCGCCACACCTACCGACAGAGAGATCGAGAACAGTGCTTCTTTACGGCCTATGGTTTGCAGCATCACCGCAAACGTCGAAATGCACGGGATGTAGAATGTCAGGAATAGCAGGAAGGTCACGATCTGCACCCAATCTAAATAAGCGCCAACTTCGAACGTACCCAGTGCCTGATAGATCATCAACAATGATAACTCCTTGCGCAGAATGCCGAACAGAATTGGCACACCCAGCACCATCGGCAAGCCCAACCACCAGGAGGTCACCGGTGTGAACATCGCGTTGATGATGTGGTCCGCACCGGCATGGCTGAGCAACGCCAACACGACGCTGCCGCCTACCAATAAAGGCGTGACGATGGTTAAGATGTCGCGAGTGCGCGCCCAGGTGTGATAAAGCAGAGAACGCCAGGTTGGCATGGCGTAGGGCGGGATATCCAGTACCTGTCCGGGGCCGGTTGCGGGATAGCGGAGCGTAAGTAGGCGTCCTAGCACCGCAATCACGCCGATCGTCAGCATGAAGATCGCAAAAATCCCGACTCCCCCCAGATACTTGCCGCCCAAGGCTAAGATAATGGCGGAACGCGCCGAACAGGGGACGAAAGTGATCAGCAGCGACGCGACGACGCGATCGCGTCCGTGAGCGGCGGCGGCGGCACCGGAAATCGCCGGCACATTACAACCCAGCCCAAGCAGGAAAGGCACGGCAACCCCGCCGTGTAACCCGATCTGATGAAAACCACGGTCGACGACGAAGGCGATTCGTTGCATGACGCCCGCCTCCTCCAGCGTTACCAACAACAACACCAGCGGAATCATGTACGGTACGACAATTCCGATCAGACCGATCAGACCATCCACGACCGCGCGTCCGACGACGCCACCAATCGCTTGTGGCTGCCAACCAGACACCCAATCGACCAGCCGTGCCGCCGTCATCCCATCGAGCCAGGCGCTGACCTCAACCACAACAAACAGCACAGCGGCGAACACCGCCAGGCTGCCGACTAATCCCCACTTGGGATGCAGAAACAATTCGTCCAGCCAATAGCGCCAACCCCTCGCTTCGTGCGGAGAACCCACGCGGGTCACCGTCTCAAACAAACTGGCTGCGCGGTGATGCCGGTCGGCATGCAACTCCTCCTCGAGTGGCCGGGGTAGCGTTTGCGCCGCCTCGGTTCGCAAACGCAACAACTCCGGCAGCATCGTAGGGAAGTGTTGTTGCATTTCATCTAAAAAGTATTGATCGCCCGCCGCCACCTGCATCAGCAGAAATGAGTGCGGAACGCGGAATGCCCTTTGCAGCGCGGGGCGATTCAAGGCTTTACTCAAGGGTTGGAGGCGATCGCAGATGTGCTTACTGGCGCGTTGCGGAAGTGGATATTCCCCCTCGCGCACGGCGTCCACCGCTGCCGCAAATAAGTCCGAGATGCCGTGTCCCATCAGCGCTACCGTGGGTACCACCGGTACTCCAAGTAATCTACTCAGGGCATTCGTGTTGATGTACTGTCCCTTTTTCGAGGCCTCATCCATCATATTCAATGCGATAACTATGGGCCGCCCCAACTGGCTAAGTTCCAGATTGAGCTCCAAGTGGCGCTCCAGTGCCGTGGCATCGACCACTTGGATAATGACGTCGGGCGGGGTAAAGGGGGCGGGTGGTTCACCCGGCTCATGCACTGAAATCAGCGGCAACTCGTCACCCCACAGCAGATACTGCAAGGCGACCAGATCATCATGCTGCAGATTGTTCAGGGAATGAATACTCGGCAGATCGACCAGGCGCGCCTCGTCAAAGCCGATCTGAACCGCACACTCTCCATAAGCACGTTGGGTGCCGGCCAACTGCCCGGTATTGATCGATGTACTCGATACCGCCTTGAACAGCGTGCTCTTGCCGCTGTTGGGCATCCCGACCAGCGCGATACGTAAGCGCCGATCGCCACGAAACAGAGGTGTACGAAGTGGAATAGGGGTTTCGTTGGTTGGTTTTGTCATTCTTCGTATTTATTCTCACGAGTATGCATGACAACAAGGACACAAGGAATACCGGCAGATAGAATCCCGTTCCCACGGTTTGAGCAGTCCTACGCCGGAAGGTTCTCTTTTCACGTTAGCTTAAAAGTCGGCGCTGCGTAAGACAGAATTGCAAATTCCAACACGGACGCCACCTTGGGTTTTACGACGCTTGACTGCGAACGTCCAAGTTAGAGTCTCGACCAGCCGTTCACGCAACAAGCCCTTAAGGACCGGATTGGGCCGATGCCATGAAGCGACCCAAGTGGGAACTCGGTCAAAACCATGGGAGCATTTAGGTTCAGCCCACGCCGATCACCAATTTCCCGAAGTGTTGCGCGCTCCGCATTCGATGGTAAGCTGCGCGCGCGTCTGAAAACTCAAACTCCTCATCGATCACAGGCTTCATCTTGTGCAGTGAGATTGCTTTATTCATTTCGACGTACATCTGTCGTGAACCGACATAGATTCCCTGCACAGTGATTGATTTTCGCATGATGTTCGAAGGCGACACCGCCCCCTCAACGCCGGTCAGAATACCAATTAGCGCGATGAACCCGCCGATCCGGGCGGCGTCAATCGATTTCTGTAAGGTCCCCGGACCACCCACCTCGATGACACAATCAGCGCCAACACCGTCCGTTAGCTCAACAACTTTGGAATCCCAATCGATTGTTTCTCGGTAGTTGATGGTTTCCCATGCGCCCAATGACCGCATTCTTTCCAGCTTCGTGTTGCTCGATGACGTCACGATCGTGCGCACGCCCATAATCTGACAAAACTGCTGCGCAAAGACAGAGACGCCACCAGTGCCAAGTAATAAAACGGTCTCGCCTGGACGCACCGGACGGGGTTGCGTCAAGGCGTGCCAGGCCGTCAGCGCCGCACAAGGTAGAGTCGCTGCTTCCGCCCACGACAGGTGCGCTGGCACCGGCACTACGCCACGAGCATCCAATACTACATACTCAGCCAGAACACCAGGTTTCGCACCGCCGAGCGCAGACGCCATTGCCGTGGATGAGATCGGTCCGGCTTCCCAGTCCTGAAAAAAACAACCCATCACGCGATCGCCGACAGCGACCCCGACCGTACCAGTACCAACCGCCACCACTTCACCTGCCGCATCTGAGTTCGGTATCGTTGGGAATGAAAGCTTACGGCTGGTTGGATCTTCAATTGTTGAAAGATCGCGATAGTTGACCGACGACGCATGAACCTTGACCAGAACTTGACCCGGACCAGGCTCGGACATTCGCCGCTCGTTCAAGCTTAGAGCATCAATACCACCGTCGGTAATGATTTCCCACGCACGCATAATAAAAATTCTCCGTGTCCGCAGACAAACCTGTAGCACGTGACTCCGGCGCCCAAGTTCCTGCACAGATTTTTGTCAAATGTTGCACGTGGCATGCTATTTATTGGGGGCCTTGGGGTCAACGGTATTACGTCGGTTTCAGGTTATTTTACTCCGTCTAGGCCGTGGCCATCTGACGATCGTTTTTGTAAACTATAATCGGACCGTTGCCGCATCCACGCTGTATAATCAGTTTTGGTCGCTTATCGCCTCGTTTCTTGCGGCAATATCCATGCCCCGATCTGAGAAATCGATCACGGCTCTTCCTCTCAAGGTAGACGAGCCGATCTGGCGTGATCGGGTTATGTCACGGTTTCAGCGAACCGCCGCCTTGGCCGGTTTCGGCCTTTTCGGAATCGAATACATCGGGCACTGACTGACAGATCAAGTGCCGATTAATACAAACTAAACTTGCCCAGAGATCGTTCTTACGAGCAGGGGACTTTTATGTGGCTCCTGACGGGTCGAGTTACTTCTCGTTTCAAGTTTTCATGTTTCGCCCCGGGATAGGCGAAAGCTAAGACAACGTCATCCTTTGGGATTCACCATCTCTTCCGGCACGACGTACTCGTCAAATTGCTCCGCGGTCAAAAGACCAAGGTCAATGGCCGCCTGTTTCAGGGTGATATCATTCGCGAACGCTGTCTGTGCAACCTTCGCCGCATTCTCATAACCGATGTATGGATTCAATGCGGTGACCAGCATCAGCGAGTTATGAAGGTTCTTTGCAATCGTCTCGGCGACCGGCTCGATGCCCACCGCGCAATGATCGTTGAATGAACGCATTGCATCCGCCAACAAACGGATGGACTGCAACAAGTTATGAATAATCACCGGTTTATAAACGTTCAATTCGAAATTGCCCTGGCTGGCCGCGAAACAAATCGCCGCGTCGTTACCGAAAACCTGACACACTACCATGGTCAATGCCTCGGCCTGGGTGGGGTTCACCTTACCGGGCATAATCGAGCTACCCGGCTCGTTGGCGGGGATTGAAATCTCGCCAATTCCGCAGCGCGGTCCACTGGCCAGCCAACGCACGTCATTAGCGATTTTCATCAGGTTGGCGGCCAATGCCTTCAATGCGCCGCTGAGATGCGTGACCGCGTCATGAGACGTCAATGCCTGAAACTTGTTTGCGGCCGAGAAAAATTCCTTGCCGGTGGACTGCGCGACCGCCTTCGTGGCGCGCACAGCAAACTCGGGATGGGCATTGATACCGGTGCCCACCGCGGTACCGCCGATGGCCAACGCCCGCACGTAACCCAGCGCCTGTGCGATCTGCGCGATATTGGTTGCAAGCATTCCCGACCAACCGCCGATTTCCTGCCCCAGGGTCAACGGTGTCGCATCCTGCAGATGGGTGCGGCCGATTTTCACGATCTTGGCGTTGACCTCTGCCTTCACATCCAAGGTGGCACGAAGCAGTTCAATGGCCGGCAACAGAGCATCCTCGACCTCCATCACCGTTGCGATGTGCATCGCAGTTGGAAACGTGTCGTTTGAACTCTGTGACATATTGACATGATCGTTGGGATGGACCTGTTTCTCCTTCGCGAAATCGCCGCCGAGGATTTGCGTGGCGCGATTCGCGATCACCTCATTGCAGTTCATGTTGGACTGCGTGCCGCTACCGGTCTGCCACACCGATAATGGAAATTGATCCGCATGCTGTCCGCTTAAAATCTCGTCACATGCCTCGACAATCGCATCTCGCAATGACTGATCAAGACCGCCGAGTTGGTGATTGACCAACGCACAAGCCTTCTTGAGATGCGCAAACGCATGGATGAGTTTGCGTGGCATCTTTTCGGTGCCGATCTTGAAATTCTGCAAGCTTCGCTGAGTTTGCGCGCCCCATAGGGCATCAGCAGGGACCTGCATCTCGCCCATCGTGTCGTGCTCGACCCGGTACTGTTCCGCTGTCATCGTTATCGCCTCCGGCTATGCGGCCACGGTCCGGTACCGCTGCACCGCATCACGGCACCGTACCGCCTGGCCTGTAGATTCTCATGGCCATAGGACGAACCTTGTTCACTAGCTATTCATGTCGCCAGCAGCCACGAGCTCTGCGGCGCTTTCAGGTCCGGATATCGCGCCACGGGTCCCGGAGGCTGGCGACAAGACTTGCACTGCGCGTAGTCGCTGGGTCGGGCGGCTGAACGCGGGGCGCCTTGGGGCAATGTTCGGGCTGGATACACGTATGGGTTGCTCATCTCTAGTTCGTGATCATCGGCACGAAACCCACCGCCATGATATCGTCACGGGTGATGGAACCGTCGCTGTGCCGTGCCACCAGTTTCAACATCTGCGTGCGCCATGCCGGGCCGACCGGCAACACCATCCGTCCTCCGGGTTTCAATTGATCAAGCAGTGACTGCGGGACGTCTCGCGGCGCTGCAGCAGCAATAATCGCGTCGTATGGCGCATATTCCGGCCAGCCAAGATACCCGTCTCCGGCGCGTACCGTCACATTGTCATAGTCCAAGGCCGCCAACCGCTCCCGCGCAAGCATCGCCAGGGGTTCCACAATCTCCACGGAGTACACGTCGCCCGCGATCTCGGCCAGCACCGCGGCCTGATATCCGGACCCGGTTCCCACCTCGAGAACCCTATGCTCCGATGCGAGCTGCAACAACTCGGTCATGATGGCGACGATGTAAGGTTGCGAGATGGTTTGACCATAACCGATCGGCAATGGCCTGTCCTCGTAGGCAAGATACTGATGCTCCTGGGGGACAAATAGATGGCGTGGCACCTTGCGCATGGCGCGCAGCACGGCATGATCCACGACCGGTGGACGGCCATCGTGAGGATCCTGTATTTGAGTGTCAACCATCCGATCACGGTCGGATGGTTGATTTACGTTAGCCATGACGCTGGCGCCAGCTCCTATTCGACTACCACCTGGGATTATCGGTAACGTGATACTTCGCACTACCACCGATAGTTTACCCCAGATGCAAGCGCAATCATCCGGACGATTGAACACCGGTTTTTTTGTGGAACATCCAATACGCGAGCGCGGGAAGCAATAGAATGGCGCCCAGCATGTTCATCAGGAACATGAATGTGAGCAGGATGCCCATGTCTGCTTGCAGCTGCAGTGGCGAAAAAATCCAGGCGGCGACGCCCATTGCAAGGGTGCAACCGGTAACGATTACGCTCACCCCGGTAATCGCCAAGGTCGTAAAATACGCTTCGGCGATCGCCTTTCCTTCGTCGACGAGGCTTTGGAAACGGCTGAAGATATAGATACCGTAATCCACGCCGATTCCCACGCCTAGGGCCACCACCGGCAAGGTGTTGACTTTCAGACCGATGCCAAGCCAGCTCATCAATGCATAGGCCAATAACGAGACCAATACCAGCGGAATTACGATGCATAATGTGCCGGTAATTGTGCGAAATGACAGCAGACATAACACGATAATTGCCGCGAACACGTAAAACAGCATTGGAAACTGGGCCTCCTCAACGGCTTCGTTCGTAGCGGCCATGACTGCTACATTACCTCCGGCGAGTCTAAACCGCAGATTCTGAGTACCGTGTTTCGCGTCATATTGCTTCACCGCATCGACGATTCGTTCGATAGTTTCCGCCTTGTGATCTTCGGTAAACATCAACACCGGCATCACACTGCAGTCCCGATTCAACAAACCGCTACTCGTATCCACAGGACTCGTCGCTTGCACCAGAGCATGCTGATTACGAGGCAATACGCGCCATTTCAAACTACCTTCATTCCAACCCGCGTTGATGATCTTGGCAATGATGGGCAGGGTTTGGGTGGACAATACGCCGGGGACATTGGACATATACCAGGCGAACTGGTCAATGGCGGCCATGTATTCGTATTTGATACAGCCCTCCGGGACCGTTTCCACGAATACGGTCAATACGTCAGCGCCAATAGAAAACCGATCTGCAATCACTGACGCATCGATGTTGTATCGTGAATTCGGCCGTAGTTCCGGGACGCCATGGTGCAGATCGCCGATTTTTACGTCGGTGCCTTTCCATACGCCCAACAGCAGTAATCCCCCGGCGACCACCAGCACCGCAGTAGCTGGGCCTCTCGTGGCAACCATCGACAATGTCCGCCACAGCGGCGCCAAGACCTCCGCGCGCCGATGTAACTTTTGACGGTACTGTTCCACACCGGTGAGATAAGAGATCAACACAGGCAACAAGATCAAATTCGTGAACACGATTACCGCGACGCCCAGGCTGGCGGTAATTGCCATCTCGCGGATGATGCCGATGTCGATCAACATGATGGTAATGAATCCAGCAGTGTCGCTCGTCAAGGCGACAGCACCGGGAAGCGCCAAGCGGCGAAAACTCTCGCGAGCCGCAGTCTGCGCATCGGCGCCGCTAAAGATCTCGGCACGCGCCGCACTCACCATCTGTACGCCATGACTCACACAAATGGCGCCAATCAAAAACGGTACCGGAAGCAGCATCGGGTCGATGCCGAAACCCAGCACGGTCAACGTGCCTAACTGCCAGATTACGGAAATGACCGAACAGGACAGAATCATCATCGTCATACGGGCCGACGCACAATACAGGTACAGTAAAAACGCGATAATCCAGAAAGATATAGTAAGAAACAGGACGATTCTGACCGCGCTGTCGGCAATGTCACCGACGATCTTTGCGAATCCAATAATGTGGATATCAAACTGTTGCTGGGTGAAACCGGTGGAAAATTTGTCGCGAACCGTGTCTTCCAATTCACGGGCAACCGCAACAAAATCCAAACGTTGTCCGGTATCAGGATCAAATTCCAGAAGCTCTGCATAGATAACTGCGCCACTGAAATCATTGGCAACCAAACGGCCAATGATCCCCGCCTTCAAGATATTCTCCCGCACCTGAACCAGCCCTTCCGGTGTAGGTTGAAAATCCGCGGGCACGACGTTACCCCCGGAAATTCCTCCTACGACCACCTCGGTGAATCGCACATTGGGTGTGAAAAGTGACTTCACACGACTTCGATCCACCCCGGAGATAAAAAACACCTCATCGGTCGCGGCTTTCAAGGTCGTGAAGAAGGCAGGCGTAAACATATCCCCGTCCCTGCTCATAATCGCTATCAAAACACGATTCGCCCCCCCGAATTCTTCCCGGTATTTCACAAAAGTCTTCATGTAGGGATGCTGCAACGGAAACATCTTGGCAAAACCGGCATCGACATGAACGTGGATCGCAAACCATCCCATCAGCAGGGTGATGACGGCGAAAACGGTAATGACAGCCGGCCGGTGTCCGAAAATCAGTCTTTGTAAGCACCGAATAAGCGGATGGTCAGGCATGTTATCACTGCGGATTGGATGTATATCCACGCTTGGAAAGGTGCTGTGTGCCTGCTTCCCCTACTGCAAGCAGATCGCCGTTGGCCAATTCAAGTGATTTGGTAATAGCCGTTCGATTGGATTGTTGCCGCAGAGTGAAGCTCTGCCCACCGTCACCGCTTATCAGTATGGTGCCGGCATATCCCACAATAACGATCGAACCGTCACGTAAGCGAATACCATCCACCAACGCCGCCTGGGTGCCGATGTCAATACGCACCCAATTCAGACCCGCATCGCTGGATCTAAATAACCGGCCTTGTAAGCCAAACAACAGCAACGAATCGGCATTCAAGGTCAACACGCCAAAAAATGATCCTTCATACGGAGAGGGCAAACGTAACCAGGTCTTACCCTCATCATCGGAGCGGTACACAGTGCCCGCCTCCGCAGCCATGTAATAACGGCCGTTATCGGAGACCGTGATTTGGTTCAGGTGAAAATCATCACCCGGTTCTTCTTCCCGGGGTTCCGCGGCAGTATCGTGATCATCACTCACTACCCGGGACTTTAAAATGCGCGGTTGCCATGTCAAGCCTCCGTCGTCGCTCTCGAGATAATAGCCGTATGCGCCCACCGCGATCACACGGTGCTCGCTGTGAAACCACACATCGAGCAGCGGCCGTTCTTCCTCGGGTGCATAGTGCACGCGGCGCCAGGTGCGGCCGCCATCATCGGAGCGGAGGATCACCGCGTCGTGTCCAACCGCGAGCCCGAGGCGGTGATCGTGAAAGGCAACGGCGGTAAGCGTAGCGCGTGTCGGCACCCGCACCTGCTTCCAGTTGCGAGCCTGCGCATCGGAAATTAAAACATGTCCGTGCTCACCCACGGCGACAAAGCTATCGTCGACAGCGGCAACATCGAGCAGCAATGATTTTGCCGCCAGTGGAGCGGACATGGAGTACTCGGCATCACCAGAAGGCTGTCCAACGGCCACACAAGGCAACAAAATCGTGATTAACAGCGGCCGCAAGTACATACTGGTGATCAGCGCGAGTTCGTATATTGCACCACGGCACCCCAAAGGCCAACACCTGATTCCGAGGTTGACGATCCGGACGCGGACAGAAAGTCCGGCTTGAGGGTTGTTATTATCGCCGACCTGCGCGCCGCAAAGACCCGGTCGAGAAGTCCTTGGCGGTCAGACCAGCGGAAAAATCATAGGTATATTTTTCCTCGTTATTCAGGCTAAATGCTAAGTACCTGCCGGACTGCAGATCATAATGCACTTCCAATGTCGTCCACAGCGTCGGTACGTCGTAATAGTTAATGACGTGACCTTCCGATACCCGCCACAATTGATCCCGGTTGTCATATTGATCGACCGCGACGATCTGCCAAGAATCTTCATCGAAGTAGAAAGTGCGCCGCTTATATATATGCCGGGTGCCGTCCTTCAAGGTCGCGTCCACCACCCATACGCGATGCAGTTCATAGCGTAAGTGATCAGGATTGAGGTGCAATGGGTGCAAGATGTCCTTGTACTTGAGCTTGTTACTGTGCAACCGGTACGCGTTATACGGAACATAGATCTCCTTCTTACCCATCAACTCCCAGTTATATCGTTCCGGACTGCCGTTATACATATCCAATTGATCGCTGGTGCGTAACCCATCCGAGGCCGTGCCCGGGTTGTCAAACGCGACATTGGGTGCGCGCCGCACGCGCCGTTGTCCCGGATTGTAGACCCATGCCTTACGGTGTTGCAGCGCCTGATTCAAGGTCTCGTGCACCAGCAGGATCTGGCCCACCAATCGCGCCGGCGCCGTCACCCGCTGCTTGAACATAATGACAATATTGTTGAGCTTATCTTCCGTGGCGTCGGGCAGCGAATAGGGAGCGTAGAGCTGGTCTTCCAGCATCACCATGGTGTAGGTGCCGCCGCGGGTCACGGGCGCCTGACCGATCATGCGTCTGGCGCTCTCCCCACGGTACCGGAGGATATGATTCCAGATGACTTCCAAGCCGTTGTTGGGAATGGGAAAGGGTATGCCGATCACCGCCCCGGTGACCCCATTACCATCCTGTGACAACTGCGCGGTAGCTGCCACGTTCTTGGTGGCCTGGTAGATCCGCTGCGGGAAGGCGGCGGTGCGCCGGCTGGGGTAGACATTCATTTTGTACGTATCGCCGTACTGCCGGAGCATAGCCTTGTGGCCTTCCGTAAGCCTGTCGGCGTGTTGACTCATATTCGCATTGTCGATCGTGAGAGTAATCTGATCATCGGGAAACGGATCGGGGTGATGCCCCCCCGATTTGAAACCAGTGGGCGCGTTCTTGAGGCCACCATCCCAAGCGGGAATCGAGCCATCTGCATTTCCCGCACGCACTGCGCCCATCGGCGTCAAGTCTGTTCCGAGACGAGCAAGCTCGTTTGGAGTTAACGCCGCTGAACCGGTAATCGTGGTAATCGTTAGCGCAATTGCGCCGCCTATCACAAGAACATTTTTTTTCAACATAACGCTGTCTCCGCCGCGGCTACTTTGAATACTTGACAACGAAAGAAATAAAGTCGCGATCATTAACCAGATTTACACGTCCCGCCCCAAAAAAATTCGTATAGCTGACGGCAACTTCCCACTCATTACGAAGATTCCCGCTGAGACCGACGGTAGCCGCTTTACGGTCCTCCAGGAAGTTGCCCAAGGGTTGTGGTGTGTTGCCACTAATGTCATGGCGAAACGCGAATGACGGCACCAATGCCCACGGCCCGATGGCATTGTTGTAGGTGAAACGCCCGCGGATCTGATATCCCGCCGACGTGGCATCGGCAAAGTTCGACGCCTCTTCGGTGCCTGGCTGCACACCGGCACGCGTATGAACGGGGTTGCCTGATGTGAATGTGCCCGGCGATTCGATTCGCAGCTCGCTCTGATCGGGCATGTTTTGCACATGGGTAACGCCCAATTCACCGACGAGCGCCAATTGATCGGCCCCCCACACGCCCGCAAACACCCGACTCGCGGTGGCCTGTGCCTGAACGATGTCACGCTCGATAAATCCCGGCACCACGGTGTCAAAGCCGACCCCACCCGGCGCGATCTGATTGGTCTGCGCAAACAGGCCACCTACCGACGAGCCGACCAGCGCCAATGGCGACAACGCCGCAAACAACAGTTCCGCATCATCGCCCTGCAACGGCACATCCCACTTATAGGACAGCTCACCTTGCAACGCCCATCCGGAGGTACCCAGTTGGGTGTTGAAGCTGGTGCCCAACAGCTGGATGTCTTCGGGAAACTCGAAGAAATACCGGGCGCTGCCGGCATAATCACCGCTGCCCAAGCCGGCCAGAGAACCGGTGACGGCACTGACAATCGGCAACCTGCTGTGATAATTGATGAAATAAAAGCCCAGTTCAGTGCTGTTGAGCTGCTCCAAGAACAATCGATAGGCGACTCCGAACTGCCCACTGTCCTTGGCATTGCGGTCTTCGCCACGGGGGACCACCGCACCTAGCGGTGTCTGACCCACAGAGGCAGCGCCCGCAGGCCCGAGGGGAATAATGTCGGGAATCCGGCCGAAACCGAGCATGACGCGCTCACCGCCGCTACCGAGAAAATCCTGGGTGCTGAAGTAACTCCCTGACGGATCGGGCTCTGTTTCAGCCCAATCGTATTGATAAAACACTTCCAACGACTGATTGTTACGGATGCCGATATTGGCCCATACCATGCCCTCCGGCAGCAGCGCCTCACGCACTTCCGCGCCCGGGGTGCGGATATTGGCGACCCGGATCGGGTTGATCACGTTGATACCGTTTTGTATGAACGTGCTTTCACCCCAACTGACCACCTGATCCCCGACCCTGACTTCCACCGGCGCATTTCCGGCATCAAATTGACCATACACGTAGGCATCGAGGAGTTCTATGTCACTGCCGACCAACTCCAGTGCGTCGTCGGTGAGCGGGATTTTTTCGCGCTCGTTGTCTTCGTTCTCGAAGTCATAAAACGCGCGTGCACGAGCGAACAAGCCGAAGCCGGATTCGTGGTTGAGTTCCAGTTCCGGAACCACCCTCACCACATTACTGACGAGGCCCTTATCGTAGTTCAGGTTCCCGTCATCCGCGTTGACCGAAAACGCGGTGCCCCCCAGACTTCCGGGCGGTTGCGTACCGTTGGGTAAGGTCGTGGACGCCAAGCCCAGGAGTTTCTTGTCGCGACTTTGCACGCGGAACGTGGTGCCATAGGAGATCGTCGTGTCAAAGCTGCCGGAGATGATTCCATTTTCAGATTCGAATTGCACCGCATAAATGGGAACGGGAATCGCGAGTGTCATGGCCACGGCCATCTGGATTGCTCTACTTTGCCGACGCAAAGTGCGTATGGGGAGGGCATTATTTGTCATTGAACCGCTCCTGAAGGGGACAATGCACAAGGAAGAAAACACACATCACCGCCGATGCGCGGCTACGACGTTGCAGCATCCGTTTATCCATATTTGTTCTTTGGCGCTCGCGAGATGACACGCGGCTGGAATCTGGTCTCACCGCTCTGGTTCTTGGTCTCACCTCATTATCAACGATGGTCCGAATAGCGTTATTTGTCAAGCACCTTCGGCGAGCGCCGCCAACAAAAGTCCCTGAATTATTGGGGAGAAAGTCATCTCTAAATGCCCGATCCCCGGCGTTGGTTTATTGACCGCACCTCTCAGGGCGCCGCTATCTTGCGGCGCAACAATGTCGTCATGACAGCTGTAGATGCAGGTCGTGGGCACCGTGGGCCGTGGACCCTGCTCCTGATTCAGCGCCGCCAACCACTGACTGCCCGGCCGCATCTGGCGCAGGTTCGCGCCGGGTATCAGGTGCGCATGCACAGTCCCGGCGTGGGGCGTCGCGAGGGTAATCAACCTGGCAGTCTGCCGGTCGCCGTTGAGCCGCTGCAGATAGGCACGGCACACGAGACCTCCCATACTGTGGGCCACCAGGATCACCTGCGGCTGCCCACTGGCCGCGCAGATCGCCGCCACGCGCCGTGCCAATTGCCGGGCCAACGCATCGATATCAGCAAACGGCGGCTCCAGGTTCACGGTGTAGACGGAATCAACCCCATTACGGCGCAGATGCCGTTTGATTCCCCACCAGTAGCCCCCGTTACTGAAGAACCCGTGCACCAGCAACACCGGCATGCCATCGCTGGTGACATCCGGATCCGGCTTGTTAATCCACCGCTCCAACGGGTGCAGCACGAAGAATACCCGCAGCACCGCCCACACCTCGGCGGTTAGGAGACGCAACCACCCGACCCATCCGATGCGCATGGGCTTGGGGCGCGGAGAGCGGAACAGTTCGGATAGTCCGAAACTCAACAGTGTCGCCACGACACGCACGATCACGATGACGGCGGCGGCGCAGCCGATACTTTCCAGAACCGACAGTCTCCAACCATAGTGGGCCAAAGACCCGATCACGATAATCTCTATCACGAACGAGAGGATCAGTTTCGTTGAAACCATCGACATGTCACGCGTTCACAAACGGCGGGGGCATTGTTGGTCTTCGGCCAAGATTCTTCGCTCACTGCGCTCACTCAGAATGACAGTGCCGCTATGCGCGTTCAGAACGACAATGCCGTTATTGTCATCCTGAGGAGTGCAACGACGCTTGTGCTGCGCGAAGTCGCAGTGCTTGTGCTGCGCGAAGTCGCAGTGCTTGTGCTGCGCGAAGTCGCAGTGCTTGTGCTGCGCGGAGTCGCAGTGCTTGTGCTGCGCGGAGTCGCAGTGCTTGTGCTGCGCGGAGTCGCAGTGCTTGTGCTGCGCGAAGTCGCAGTAAAGGATCTTAACGGCCACGAAACTTCGGTCGTCGCTTATCCAAGAACGCGCTGACGCCTTCGGCGAAGTCATCGCTGGCGGCACATTCCAAGAACGCAGCCTGCTCACGGTCGAGTTGTTGGTCCAGATCGGAATTCAACGACATATTGAGCAATAATCTGGTTTTTGCAAACGCCTTGGTCGGGCCGGCAGCCAGGCGCGCCGCCAATTGCTGAGTATGCGCGCGCAAGTCACCACCGGGCACTACCCAATTAATCAGCCCCAAAGACAACGCCTGGTTCGCGTCGAACCGGTCCCCGAGCAGCGCGAGTTCCATACTGCGCTTTAGTCCGATCATGCGCGGCAGAGCAAATGTAGAACCACCGTCCGGTGAAGCGCCAATATGGCAATACGCCATGTTGAACAGCGCGTCTTCGGCGGCGATCGCCAAATCGCACGCAGCCATGAGACTAATGCCGAAACCGGCGACCGCACCATGCACACTGGCAATGATCGGCATGGGCAGGCGGTGTATGGTACGGATCGTACCGTGTACCCCGTCGAATACTTCACTCAGTGGTTCGATATCGCCGGATGACAACTGGTTCAAAGATCGCTCGAAAAAGCCCACATCGCCCCCGGCCATGAACCCATCCCCTGCTCCACGCACAACCACGCAACGCACGTCCACATCGGCAGCGACGTCGATGAACGAGGCGTGGAGGGTGGCGGCCATGTCCTGATCGAGGGCATTCAACCTCTCCGGCCGGTTCAGCGTGATGGTGGCGACGCCCTGGTCTGTTTCGGTGATAATCGTAGGCATGGGTTCGGCGGCGATATCTGATGGGCCCGGCAAGTGATTCCTATTTGTACAGAGTGTGTCCCTCGTACATTCTGGCTATGTCGTCTTTGTATTTTTCCAGTATCTTTGTGCGTTTGAGCTTGAGCGTAGGCGTCATCAAACCGTTTTCAACTGTCCACGGTGTAAACGTTGCGGTGGTTTTGCGAATGCGCGCGTACCCTGGAAAATCATGAATGCGCCGACGAATGCGATCGAGCAATACCTGCTCGACTTTTTCGCTATGCAATGCAGATTGGTCATTACTATTAATGTTAAGGCTCTTCGCTTCTTTTTCCCACAGCCCTTTATTCAATACCACCAGGGCAGTGAGATACGGCATATGTTCGCCGATTACCAGCGACTGCTCGAACAATCCGTCCTCCGCAATCGCATGCTCCATATCCGCGGGCGGAACCTTCTCCCCATTCGCCAACACCAGTATCTCTTTGATACGGCCGATTATCGATATAAAACCATCCTCGTCGATCTTGGCCTGATCTCCGGAATGTAACCAGCCGTCTGTGTCGAGTACCTGCTCGGTGGCCGCATCATCCTTCCAATATCCCATCATGATATTTGGACCCCGCGCCAGCAATTCGTCGTTGTCTCCTATCTTCACCTCGACCTCATGCACGGGCAGTCCGATCGTCTCTGGCCGGTTGCGTTCCAAGGTATTGATACTGATACACGGACTGCTCTCGGTCAGGCCGTACCCTTGTAACAGATTGAGTCCCAAGGCAACAAACACCCGCGACACCGCTGGCGGCAATGGCGCGCCGCCGACGACCGCAATCCGCAAGCGGCCACCCAGCTGCGCCCTGACCTGGCTTGCGACCAGCCGATCCAAAATCGGCCACAACGCGAACCGCCATTGCCACTCACCATGACCCTGTAAATATTTAAACCGCTCCCAACCAATGTCCACCGTGATGTCAAACAACCACCGCTTCCAGGCCGGCCCGTCATTGAGTTTGGCGTACAGCTTGCTGTACATGCGTTCAAAGATTCTCGGTACCGTGATGACTCCTGTGGGTCTGACCGCGAGGAAATCCTCGGACAGCTCGGGGATCGAACGGTTATAGACAACCGCCGCCGCCGCCATCATGGGCACGTAATAACCGACGGTACGTTCCAAGGTATGCGACAACGGTAGAAACGATAAAACGATGTCGGTGGGCAGTACGGCAACGCTGCGAAGTCCACTATACGCGTTCGACAATATGTTGCGATGGGACAACATGACACCCTTTGGCCGTCCCGTGGTCCCCGAGGTATAGACAATGCTCGCCAGATCATCCGGCCGCACCTGTTCGGGTTCGGCCTCTTGTTTCGATGCCACCCAGTCGTTAGCGGACTGCAGCAGATCGGCGTCGTGATCCGCCACCGCATCGAGGACGACCACGCGTTTGAGCTGGGGCAGCTCGCCCGCGGCTTCTCGCAGCGCCCGCCAAGCATCCGCGGATTCCACAAGCAGCAGCTTGGCGTCGGAATGATGAAGGACATAACTCACGTTGTCCGGACGATCAGCCATGTAGAGCGGCACCACCACCAATCCCAAACTCAACGCCGCCTGATCGAAGATCACCCAATGCCGGCAGTTGCGCAGCCTGAGCGCGACACGATCACCCTGGCGCAACGCCTCCGCCTTGAGCGCCGCCCGCCAGCGGTCGACCTCGCGCGCGGTATCGCCCCAGGTATAGTGCCGCCACGCGCCGGCACCTGCGTCGAACTCACTATAGGCCCTTTTGTCCCGATGGCGGCGCACCCGCTCGCGAAATAACGCATCCAGGGTAGGCGCAGCCTCGGGCGTGATTGCGCCGATGTCGTCGCGCCCCGCCAAGGCGTTTGGTGGGTAAACCGTTGCTTCGCGCGCTGACATGCGGGGCTCCCGAAGTCCGTCGCTCAGGCGGCACGATCCGCGGAGCCGCCCAGTTGACTTTCGCCGGGCGCAAACGCATCCACCATGATGACCTTGCGCGTTGCCTGGTACGCCTCGTTCAAGGCCACGGCATCATGCTCGCCAATCACATCTTGCTCGATCAACTGTTTGAGCCAATCTTCGAACGCAACGCGCGGCGGTCGCTCAACGCGGGCGGCACGCAGCTTACGCCTGGCCAAATCCGCGGCGAGCACCTTGTCCAAGCCGACATCGAGACAACCAATGGCATCGTCCGGGTCTTCGTTTAGATAGATGCCCGCAGTCAACCGGTCGCGGGCCGCTGAGGGCTGTTGCAGGAGCTTGGCAACCCGATGGCCAAGGCGATCCCCCGGCAGGGCGTGCCGCCGTCCCAACGGAAACACCACGCCACGCAACACCCAACCCAGGCCACGGACTGGGAAGTTACGTAACACGCCATCCAGTGCCTGCTGAATCTGATAAATACAGAATTGGCAGGACCACTCTACCAAGGGCAGGTCTTCGTCCGGGCGCCCGGTGTCCTGGAAACGCTTCACCACCGCCGAGCCGATGAACAAATAACTCAGTGCGTCGGCAAATCGCCCGGACAGTTTTTCCTTACGCTTGAGCTCGCCACCCAGGATCAACAACGTCGCATCAGAAAGAATCGAAAAAGCCGCACTGTAGCGGGACAAGTCTCGATAGTAGTTCGCCACCGGTCCGTCTACAGGCGTCGGCACGAGCCTTCGCGACAGGCCATAAACGAACGCGCGCGCCGCATTGGTGACGCTGAATCCAAAATGACTGAACAGCGCCTGATCAAATTCCTCGCCGCCGATGACTGGATCCGGGTGGGACGCCGAGGTGATTTCTTGCAACAGGTAGGGATGGCAACGCATCGCTCCTTGCCCGAAAATGATCATGCTGCGAGTAAGGATGTTGGCGCCCTCAACGGTGATGGCGATGGGAATCTGCTGATAGTTCCGGGCCAGATAGTTGCTCGGCCCCATGCATATCCCGCGTCCCCCGTGGACGTCCATGGCGTCGTTGATCACCTGGCGGGCGCCCTCGGTGAGATGGTATTTGACGATCGCCGAGATCACCGACGGCTTCTCGCCGAGCATGAGGCCCGAGATGGTGAGCAGCCGCGCCGCATCCATCATGTAGGTCACACCGCCGATTCTGGCCAGCGCCTCTTCCACACCCTCAAATTTTCCGATCGGCAGGTTGAACTGCTCGCGAATGCGCGCGTAAGCCCCGGTGGTGCGCGCCGCGACTTTGGCGCCCGCGGCCCCCGAGGCCGGCAACGAAATACCGCGCCCGGCAGCCAGCGACTCCATCAGCATACGCCACCCCTTGCCGACCCACTCACGGCCACCGATGACCCAGTCCATGGGAAGGAACACGTCGTGGCCGCTGTTGGGGCCGTTTTGGAACGCCGCATTCAAGGGATAATGGCGCTGGCCGATTTCCACACCGGGGGTGTCGGCGGGTACCAATGCGCAGGTCATGCCCAGATCTTCCTCATCTCCCAACAGGTGATCGGGATCGTAGGCCTTGAACGCAAGACCCAGCAATGTAGCCACCGGCCCCAGCGTGATGTATCGCTTCTCCCAGGTCACGCGCAACCCGAGAACTTGCTCGCCCTGGTACTCGCCGTGGCACACGATGCCATAGTCGGGGATCGCACCCGCGTCCGAGCCCGCATCGGGATTGGTCAATGCGAAACACGGGATCTCCTCGCCCTTCGCCAGCCGCGGCAGGTAATGGTCTTTCTGTGCCTCGGTGCCGTAGTGCAGCAGCAGCTCCGCCGGACCCAAGGAATTGGGCACCATCACCGTCACCCCGGCGGTGCCGCTGCGGCTGGCCACCTTCATGACGATGGCCGAATTCGCCAACGGCGAGAATTCATGGCCACCGTATTTTGCCGGGATATTCAAGCCATAAAATCGATGCTCAGCGAGAAAATCCCAAATCTCGCGCGGCAGATCATTGAGTTCGTGGGTGATTTGCCAGTCATCCGCCATGCGGCACAGTTCCTCCACCGGCCCGTCGAGGAATGCTTGCTCCTCGCCACTGAGCTTCGGCGTGGGCACGTCGAGCAACTGCTGCCAATCCGGATTGCCCGAGAACAACTGCGCATCCCACCACACGGTACCGGCCTCAATAGCTTCCCGTTCGGTGTCTGAAATGGGAGGCAGGGCTTGCTGGATATATCGCCGCATCGGTTTGCTGACAAATCGCCGCCGCCACTTCGGTACACTCAACGGTACCGCGATGATCAAGAACAGCACCCACAACAACAGCCCGGGAATAAATGAAAACGCCCCTGCCAGGGTGAGCAATAACAATCCAGTGCCAATGATCATGCTCCACGTCTTGAATGACGCACGCACCCTGGCAATAGCCACCAGGACGCCAAGAATTACAGCAACGGTGAATATCGGACCCATAACAGACCTCCTGTAGCGGCTCTAGACCGGCAACGGTTGGTAATACTGGCAATCATCGCATTGCACCGGATCACTTTACACTTAAACTTTTGTTGCGAATCTGACGTGGACAGCGCCGGCTTCCAGGCTGGACTGCTGGATGCGGGAGGCCATTGCCGCTCAATAATGCGTACATTGGTGTGTAGACAACGTCATTTTATACGTCCGCGCAAGCGCCGGCGGCGCTCGCCACGGGGACACCATTGACCTCGTAAGTTCTACGAATTCAACTCGCTCAACAACTGGTTGGCGGTCGCGAGCTGATTACGGCGATCAAACAGCAACTGCCAACGGCTACCACCCAACTGCGCCCAAAGAAACGCCGACCGGACCCCTGCCAGCAGCACGGTCCTGACCTTGTCGACGATTTCCGGATCGGCCAGGTATCCATGTTCGCCCTGAACGATGATCTGCGGCCGCAACGCACTCAAGGTCTCTTTATAAAGTTGCGCCAGATTGGCATAGAGCCGCGGTCGCGAAGCGCCGTTGTCACCGGAATATTCGTTTTTTATGCGCTCAATACGCTCAGCGATATCCGCCGCCAAGGCATCGTCGGATCGCAGTTTTCCCGCCAATTGTACGAGCTGCAACACGTAGCGGGCAATCTCGAAATCATCGCTCTTGGTTTTGCTCGCGCTCGTTTTTTCACACAAGGTAACCAGTCCGACCCTCACCCCGTCCACGCCCCCGTAAATCGAGACCGTGTTGATGGAATCCGTGATCAATATACTGCGGATACTGGCCTCCAGGGGCACATCGTTGGCGTGACCCTGCCGCGCCAGCTGTTGCGCCAACTTAGCAGCCTGGAACACACCCGCTAATGCCAGCGTCTTATCACGCAATGCATCGTTCACGTCTAGTTAGTCCAGTTCATTCTTGAGTTCGGATTGAGGCAAACGTTCCATCAGATAACACAAGCAATCCAATGAAATGATATCGCGATCTGTGGTCAACATCGCCGGCATCACCGCTCTTGCCGCCTGCAAGTCACTTCCGATTACCCTGAAATAGTCGCTGTACACCTGCCGGCCATCTACATGTTGCACGTCCAGACACCGTTGATTGCCGTTACGCACGCGCGCCAGGCACGTACCGGGTTCCAACTCGCGGAAATTATAATGATCTATTTCATCTGTAAGTTGCACGTCCACATCCTCTCCCAGAAAACCGTAGGAACAACAATCGCGAACTTTAACGACGGCTACGGTGTGAAAAAGGTTCACTGGGTGCAATGCTTGCGTGGTGAAATCGTCAAGGCGAAGACACGTCTCCAGGAATCTGACCGTCTGCTCCACTCCGACCGGATCGCCGGGCAGGCCTGCCTCGAGCGTCACCGAAGGACACAACTTGGAAAAAGCCACAGTACAGGTGGTATCCGGACACGTCGCATACACCACGGTATTGGAAAAAAGCGCTGCACATTTCAGATGATCGACGTCCGGTTCCGCGATAATGGCATAGTAGGGATTCTTCCCGGTGTTGTTGTGAATATCGATGCAGGCAAATACTTCGCGTTCGCGCATCACCTCCAATACCGTGTGCGCCATGTCGTACTCTGCGCCACTGCCATTGATCCAGATGCGATTGTAATCCCTTTGTCCCGGAAGCAAGCGCTTACCGACACGCGCCGCCTCCACATTTCCGATAAAGATCGAAACCGCGCGCGGCAACGGCGTTGAATGATAGCGTGACAATAGTGCTTGAACAGCCAACAATCCGGTTATTTCATTGCCATGAAGCAGAATCGACATGAACAACGGTCGCGCCTGCATCCCGCCTAGATTTATTAACGTCGGCCCCCCCAACAGTGATTTCAGTTCCGCGGGGTAGGCGTTCAAAAACTCATCCGGCAATTTGTCGCGGATCGTCAGCATGGTCGCAGTTTTAGTATCTGGATATAAAAGTGCGTCTCGCGCATCAAGGCGTCCATATTAGTGTTACTGGCGCGAAACCCATGTCCCTCGCCGGGATATTCGACGTATTCGTGCACAATATTCCGGTCTTTGAGCGCCGCTACCAGTTCCCGTGACACCGAGGGCGGTACGACTTTATCGGCGAGGCCTTGAAAAACGATCATCGGGCTCTCGAGTCGGTGCATATGATGAATAGGAGATCTTTGATAGTACAGACTTTCCGGATGCCGCGCCTGACGCGGATCGAATGTTTCGCCGATGAGCCCATCCGTGTAATGCAGCTCAAACTTGTGTGTCGCCTCCGCCAGGGTGACCAGGTTACCGATACCGAAATAGCACGCTCCAGCGGTGAAATAATTCGGAAATTGCGTCAGCGCACGGAGAACGGTATATCCGCCGGCGCTGCGACCGCGGATACATACTTGGTTCGGATCGATCAATGCGCGCTGTTTTAGATACTCAATACCGTCGATGATGTCCGTAACATCGTATTCGCCCCAATGACCCAGCAACGATTGACGGTAGGCACGACCATGACCGGTACTTCCTCGATGGTTCACGTCCAGCACCGCAAAGCCGATGGTGGTCCAATATTGTTTGGCCAAATCCAAGGTATGCGCGCACCTTGACGTGGGACCTCCATGCACCATGACTAATAGCGGCGGACGCGCATCGGCGGGGCCTTCGTAATGCGAGTTTTCCGGCGCGTAGAAATACGCAAATGCGTTACCGCCGTCTCGTGTGGGATAGCGTATCGGCTCCGCCACACTGATATCCTCTTGCGCCAACAGCGGATCCGCTGACCTGTACACTTGCACTTCCCGATCCGCGCCGCGAAACCTCAGGATCACGGCGCTTTGTGTTGTCGCACGCCCTACCATCACGACGTCATCGCTGTCGTCGGCCTTCGACAGTTGCGTGAAGCCCTGGAATTGCGCCGACAACCGGGTCGTCCCCTCGCTGTCATCGATGAGCACCAACTCGTCCCCGGACTCAGAAGTACGGGACGCCAGCAAGCTCCCCTGACTCAAGGGCACATAACGGGTTTCACCGAACACCCAGTGAGGATAACCGTATTCCGCCGCATCCGCAGTCAGTGCGGCCACGTCACCATCCCGGTACTGGTAGAGATTCCAATATCCGGGCAGCGCGTCGGCGCCATCATCCCCATCACGGGAAAAATACAACATCCCGTCCGCACCGAACGCCGCCTGGCACACCGATTGTCTGTTCCCGCCGGCAACGCGGCGGGCATGATCAATCCCAATACCCGTAGCGCGGTTCGCGAGCGTCCCCAGCCACAGTTCGGATTCATCCCAAGGCATACACGGGTGGCGCCACTGCACCCAGGCCATACGGAGCCCGTCCGGCGAGACCACGGGGTTAACATAGAAGTCGCAGCCCTCGGCAAGCACGACCGGATTACCGCCACCGTCCAAATTCAACGCACCGATGACGTTAGCGTTTTCTTTATCCTGATAGTAGCGCTCCCACACAAAGATCAAATGACGACCATCCGGGGTAAGTTGTAAATCCGCATACATGCCCAGGGACGCATCGGCAAAACGCGCTGGCGTCAGAGGCACGGGCCGGGCATCTGCTTCCAATTCCTGCGCATACAACCTCTGATCCGAGAAGTTACTGAAGTAGACCTTGCCGTTACCTAATACAAAACACCGGCCACCGTATTCGTGTACGCGAGTGCGCACATTAAAACCAGGCGGCGTTAGACGGCTCTCGGAACCGTCGGGTTCGCGACGCATCAATACCAGAATTCCGCCTTCCTTGGGTTGGGCCTCGATCCAGTAAAGCCGATCTCGATGCCAGGTCGGGTACGCGGGTGATGCGGATAGTTCGAATAATGTCTTGATATCGACGGGACTTTTCCAAGTCCCATACGGCGCCGATCGCTTCATGGAGAACGGTCGTCAGGTCACGATTCCCTCTAATATGGGGTCAGGCGTGGGGATTTGCAAAAAAAACAAGGTGGGAGAAGATGGCACGCAAAACCGCATGGATGTTCGACTGTAAACATCGCGCTCTGGTGCGCCCGCATCGGCACTGATTGCCTATACGGATGTGCGGCCGGCTCGGTAGCGGGCAGTCTCGCGGTTGTGATTAATGGTGTCTACGTCCGTGACCGCCCCAGCCCCTCCCATGATCGCGCTGGGCAAAGTGACGACGATGACCGAACCCACCATGACCGCGACTGCGGTACCGATGGCCCCAAGGACCTCCATGGCGATGATCGCCGCGATAACGGTGACCATACCCGGGACCGCGATAAAGACGATGTCCACGGTGATGACGATGTCCACGATAGTGCCCGCCGCCATCATAGTAATGCAGGCCACCGCCGTAATAGGGATCGCCAAAGGACATGCTGAATCCGAAACTATCTGCGGCTGCATAACCGCTAGGCATCAAAGTCAGGGCAAGTGCCGCCCCGGCAACGAGAGGTTTGATTCGCTGGTTCATGATCAGTCCTCAGCAGTGGGCGTTGGTACGCATGTTGAGGCCTATTGTATCGGCACCAACCTGAACCGAGGCTGAACTCAAACTGAACACGAGCTGTTACCCGTGGGGTTCTGACCCCGCGCGGTAATTGATCTACAATAACAACATCGCTAGATAAGCAATCACATCAAGGAGCACCCTATTACCACCAACCGCGCGGCGAATAAAATCATCTACTTGATCGCCTTCGCTGTTTTCATGCTGGGTATGGCGATGCGCATTTTTATGGTGTCCACAACAACGATGGATGACCCCATCCGGGCCGATTCCAAGGAATACTATTTCTATGCATATAATCTAAAACAGTTCGGTGTGTTCTCCGGAAAACCCATTCCCGCAACTCTCGAAAACCGGATTCCACCCGAACCCGATGCGGGACGGACACCGGGTTACCCGTTGTTCTTGCTGCCCTTCGTTACCTATCCACCGACCTTTGACATGTTGCACGCCATTACGGTTACTCAGGCAATACTGAGCAGTGTGGCGATACTGATTGTGTTCATCATCGCATATCGACTCATTCACCCGATTGCTGCATTATTCTGTGCACTCTTTGTCGCCGTCTCACCTCAGCTCATCACCGCCGACTATTTTCTTCTGACCGAGTCTTTATTTACTTTCGTCTTGTTGCTGGCGATAGCGAGCTTTTCCTTT
>CAMYKK010000015.1 GCA_947258975.1 uncultured Gammaproteobacteria bacterium | reverse complement strand
ACACCCAGTTGTTGTCCTTGACCGGGGTGTGGCAAGCCACGCATTCCTGGGCCACATTAGCGTCGCCGTAAGGCTTTTGATCAAGGCCTTTCCAACGCGCCCAACCCCAACCGCCGGTGCTGGCGAACTTGGCGGCGTCGCGAAACATGAATTCCGCGTGGACGAATTTGTCGGGCTTCTGGGCTTGCGGCCACTCAGGGATGGCACCGTCTTTCCAGACCACCTTGCCCAGGATCGCGCCGTCCGGCCACGGGTTGGTTTGGCCGCTGCGCGCGGCGGCGATAGCCTGGTCGTTACCGAAGATGACACGCAGGGTATTGTTGTCACTGCGGTGCGAGACCGCGACCACGCGCCAGTCCTGATACCCGGCCGGGAACGCAATGCCATTCGGTGACGGCGCGACTTCTGACGCCCCACCAATGGCAAGATTGCTCCCGACTAAAACCGAAATTGTACAGATCGTAAAGAAATGCTTCATGAGTCAGTCTCTCTCGCAAAGTTCGTTGGAATGAATCGAAACGGTGTAACCAGTTGTTCGAGTATACGGTTGAATCGGTGGTTTACGCCACATTCAGAGGATGAGAGGGGGATGGTGCGACGGGATACGGTCTGATGCGGCGTCGTACGCGAAGGTGCTACCGTTGAAGGAAGAGCGATGACACTAGAATCAGGCATAGCGTCCAAATCGAATGAACCATATAGGTATTGCTTGAGGGTGCGGGTGGTGAATTCGTAATTTTTCCTACAAGATGGCTGCTTGAGCCAAGATTAATAAGTAGGAGACGCAGGTTCGAGATTATGACCTACCAGTACTTTGGCGGCACATTTCTACAGATACATTGGGAAAGCGGACGCTAAAAATTTTTGCTCCAATGCCCGCTGTGGGTCGGACGCAGCGATTTGTAATCTGACATCCCTTGCGAATCAATTCTGAGTTGTTACACCTACGTTAGCGACTCGAATCGCCGGCAAGTTCCCCGGTGCCCTTATCGACGATTCCTTGAGTGTTGGCATCAACACGATCTTCCTCTTCGGATAGGGCTTGATAGATATGCTCGATGTACCGCACGATGGAGTGATCATCGAAATGGTCGATCTTGCCCTGCTTGATGCCGGTCACGAATCCCCGCCACATGTCCTTGCTGCGTTGCCAACCACTCACACGCCGAATCTTGCCGTGGGCATTTAGGTAGATCTCATTCCCGGAGTGCCGGTATCCCATCCATGCCGGGGGTACTCTCGCGACGATGTCGTTGTTATTGACCCATCGGTTGTAATCGATCCTGCAAAAATGCACGAATCGTTTGTCACCGACACGGGGGCTGCCAAAGGTTTGCAGTTGTTGCGGATTTGAAGGAATGTGCGAGAGCATGCAACGCCCGGCGCAAATCGTCGCCATGGCACCACCCAGTGAGTGACCCGTAAACCACAATGTTTTGGCATTATTGATGAGGGCTTTTTCGATCGGCGGCCACAAGTCATCAACTTCCCGTTTGAATCCCCGATGTACGCGACCCATGGTCTCCGACAACGCCGTGATGGCGTTGGCATCCGCACGAATGTCGTTCCATTCGTTAGGCTCGGTGCCACGGCAGGCGACCACACAATCGACATCATTCTCAAACTTATACGCCTGCGCACCATCACGATCAAAAAACTGCACTTCATCAAAGTGCAAACGCCTCACCGCGCGCGTGGCTTCCCGCTCGGGCAGGTAGGCAATCATGGACAGCTCGGCGAGCAGCAAAGACCGCCGTAAATTAGAAAGTTCTGCGATTGGCCCCGCTAATATGGAGTGCACGCCAATCTCCTCGGCAGTGTGCTGAGATATCGGTGTTTTGTCGATATTCCCGGTCATTTGCGGTGTGGGCCGGTTATGCGTTGGGCGCCATATTTTAAGGTTCCGGGCGAAAATATAAAGCCTATCGCAGTGGATCACCATAATATAATAGACCGGGTACGACACATACCGAGGATTCAGTGTTTAAACCGTTTGGCAGTCTTATCTTCGTTTGCGTGGCGTTGGTCATCCTCGTTACCCTGCCTCGTGCCGCAGCGGCCCTGGCCGGCTTGACCACCGATGAGGTGGAGATAGAAGGGAGGCGATATACGGTACAGGTCCCGCCGGGATACCGGCTGGAGTTTTTGACCGGTGGTATGAAACGCCCGCGATTCATCACCTTCACGGCGAACGGCGACCTGCTGGCCGGATCCAGGAGTGGCAAAGTGTATCGGCTCGCCCCACCTTATACCCGGGCGGAAGTATTAACGAAGTTCCCGGAATATCCACACAGTGTCGTGGTGCGCGGTGACGCGTTGTACGTAGCCGACACCGACGGCCTTTATCAAGCTCGGTATACATCTGACATTGCACGTCTCAGACACAAGGACTTCACGCTGGTGGCATCGCTACCGAGCGGTGGCGGTCATAGCAGCCGCACGGTGGGAATCGGGCCTGACAATCGACTCTATATTGGCCTTGGCATCAGCGGTAACTGTCCCAACGAATACCTCGACGATAGTTACGACTTCGCAAACCGTCGCGGCGGCGTGTTCGTACTCGATGAAACCGGCGTCAAACCGACGTTGCGACCCTATGCATCCGGACTGCGCAACCCGATAGGATTTGCCTGGCATCCCGATACCAAGGTGCTGTACGCGAACAATAACGGGCCCGATCATTGGGGTTATGAGTTGCCGCGGGAGTATTTCGGACGCTTGAGCCGCGGATCTTTTCACGGCATGCCCTGGTATCAGTACATCGAGGGACGTTTTCAGCGTGACCAATGCATTCGCACCAAGCCTCCACGGCCGGTAACCGACGCGGTACCGCCAGGGGTCACCTTCGACGCCCGTAGCGCACCGATGGGTATGGTTTTCGTGCCCAAAGGAGCGATGGACCCCCGCTTCGAGGGTGATGCGATCGTTGCCCTGCACGGATCGTGGGGGACACAGCCGCGCGGCGGCTATGCAGGCGACCCGGCGACCCGGCGCCATCCAAAATTAGTCCAGGTTATGTTTGAGGACGGCCGGGCAACAAATGTAGTCGATGTAATCACCGGTTTTCAGTTGGCCGATGGTCAACGCTGGGGCCGCCCCTGCGGCGTTGCCGTCGGACCCAATGGTGCGCTGTATTTCACCAGCGATGGGGGGACCAACGGACTGTTCCGCCTGCGGCGGATTCACTAGCCCTCTACCCTAAACAGGATCGGATCCTTAGGCTTAACGCCTCGGAACGACAAAGAAGCCTTAGTCATCATACGGATCAACAACTTTACTTGGACTGCGCTCTGGACAAACCGGTTTGGCGGTTCACGGTGACATCGCAACGCGGTCAGACCCGTACGGTACTGACTTAAGCCTTACACAGGCTAAAAAGTGCTGAATTGAGGGAAAATTTCCGGGACCGCCGCCAGCAAGGATGCTGGCGCCGAGCCTACATGGAGGTATTAACGGCCTGTCCCGGGAATTGTCGCTCGGTTCAGCGTGTCGTGATCCCTTAAGGGCACCTCGAAAAATTGCATTGTTGACACATAATGAGCGGGTACCGGATGCGACCACGATCTGGCTGTTCCGAGCGGTGTTGGCCAAGGCGGTAAGTTTGTCTGTACCGTCGACATCATCAGGGCGCGGGCCAAGATTGGCATGATGAACCTTGGCTACAGCTTGAAACGCTATGCGTGGCTGGAACGACGAAGACATAGGATTAGTGCGTCTATTCGAGGTCCCCTTGAGTAAGTGCTATTCCGGTCAGACCTCTTATTATTTTTTCGGTTGATCCTTGTCGTCAACAACGTCCTCATCGGCGTCCTTGGAGGCGCGGCCAACGGCCCCGGCCGCCCCGGTGGTTGCCTCCCACGCGTCCTTTGAAACCTCTTTCGTTTTCTCCCAGGCCTGTCCCGCGTACTCACCGGTTTTCCTGGCGCCGCTCTTGGTGGCATCCCACACCTCCTGCGACGTTTTCTTAGTCTCATTCCACACTTCCTTCGAGGTCTGTTTGGTCGCCTCCCACGCGTCCTTCGACATTTCCTTGGTCGTCTCCCAGGTCTCCGCACCATGCTCGGCTCCCTTGTCGGGCACCGTCGGTTCCGCCGTGCCGGGTTGTACGACTTCGGGTGTCACTGGAAACGATTTGGCGGCACCGTTTTCGGCCATGAGCTGAGACGAAAAGGGGCCGAGCAACAAGAACATCAATATTGTTGGGCTGTAAATACGCATACGCTCTCTACACACTGTGAATGCGGCCATATTGTAACCGCTCACAACGCATCCCGTCGCCCATTGATCCGCGCAGGATGCGGTATCGTCCGCCAAGCTGTTATGCCGCGAGTGGAACCAACTTCGATGTGTTCTCAGTCACCCACGCGGTCGTTCGCCTGGTGTGACACGACGATGCGGATTACCGATGCACAATATATTTGTGCGTTTACAAAGGAAATGCGGCAACATTCGTTAATCAGACTGCGATCAAGTGTTCGCATGCAGATAGCGCAGACTAGCGACGTCGATATAGGATGGACCGCGCATAGGTGCGCCGGACGACTGCAGGCGGAAAGCGCAATCCGGTTCTCCCAGATGGTCAACCACTAGTACCGCCTCATGGAAGTCTTCGTGCTCGGTATAATGATTCATGGTAATCACAGTCCGAATGCCGGCGCCCTCAGCGGACCGTAATCCGTTGCGCGAGTCTTCAAATGCGAGTACGCGATCCGGGGGCAGCTGCAAGCGTTCGAGCACAAACTCATAGATTTCCGGATCAGGTTTTTTCTGCACTGCGTCTTCGCCCGCACCAATGACTTCGAACCATTGGGGAGCGTTTGGATCAATCGCCGTTTGTAGCAACGCCTCTACGTTGATCCTTGACGTGGTGGTGGCAATCGCCAAGCGCAGCTCCTCGGCGCGCGCCTCGTTCAGCAATCGCTTGATACCGGGACGCAGGGGAATGCCTCGTTGTTTGACGATTTTGACGAAATTCGTTGTTTTCACGGCATGTAACGCGTCGATGTAGGTGTCGAGGTCTCGGTCTGCTGTGAAGCCCGGGCGGTAGCATGCAATGTAATGATGTAACCGCTCTTTACCACCGTGCACAGCCAGTAGCTCCCCGTAAAGTTCGGGGTCCCAGTTCCAATCGAGGCCAAATTCCCTGAACGCGGCGTTGTAAGCGCACCGGTGGCCGTCGCGCTCAGTGTCCGCCAGCGTCCCGTCGACATCAAATATCAACGCTTTCAGAGTAGGATCAGTCATTTATAATCGGTATAATTCATTGAAAATCCAAATATTTCCGGGAGTTAGCGCACATTATAATTCGTGTTGCGTCAATCCACCCTTTGTAGTACAAATGCGCGTTTATTTTTTCCAGGTGTACCGTAGGAGTCTACATTATGGCGGCCACTTCCAAGAAGAAGGCCAAAGCGAAGAAAAAGACGTCGAAAAAGAAGTTGGCGAACAGGGCCAAGAAAAAAACGGCGAAAAAGGCGGTAAGCAGAAAGACGTCCAAGAAGGTCGTCAAGAAGAAGAAAAAAGTTACGGCTAAGAAGAAACCCGTTAAAAAGAAAACGGCGAAAAAGCCCGTTAAAAAAAGGGCATCGACGGCCCGCAGCAGGTCTCTTCCCGTCATCAAGATGATGGGGGATACCATCGTTCACGGCATAGAACCGTACAAGACCAAGCGGGGCGAGCAATACATGGACGCTCCCCAGCTCGAACACTTCCGCACGATTCTGGAGAATTGGCGGTCGCAGCTCGTAGATGACATTTCCCGCACCATCCACTCGATGCAGGACGAAACGATTAACCATCCTGATCCCACGGATCGCGCCACACAAGAAACGGACATGTCCCTGGAGTTGCGCAGCCGCGACCGGGAACGCAAGCTGATCAAGAAGATCGACGACACGTTCCTGCTCATCGACGCCGGTGATTATGGCTTCTGTGAAAACTGCGGAGTGGAAATCGGTATTCAACGCCTGGAGGCCCGGCCTACGGCGACATTGTGCATCGACTGCAAGACGCTAGACGAAATTCGTGAGCGACAGGTGATTTAGTCAGGCATAACACCGGTCCGGTCCGGAGTTGATTCGCCCTTGGCCGTGAAACAATGTCCATTGTCGCGTCTGAATTCCGACCAGCGAACTGGTGCCGGAATCCGCATCTGCAAACACTCTGGCCTTATTTTTTTCGATTTTCTCCCCGCCCCGAGTACTGCCGGGAACGCCTCGAGCTAGCCGACGGCGATTTTCTGGACCTTGATTGGTTCGCGCCCAATGCGGCAGGACCGTTGGTCTTGGTGTTGCATGGGCTGGAAGGCTGCTCGCAATCTCATTACGTTCGCGGGTTGGTCAACGCCCTTGCCCAACAAAACATTCGATCTGTAGTCATGCATCACCGCGGGTGCAGTGGAGAGCCCAACCGATTGGATCGCAGTTATCATGCCGGTGAAACTGCCGATCTAAATACCGTGTTGACGCGCTTGCATGACCGTAAACCGAACACCCCGATGGGCGCCGTCGGTTTTTCCCTGGGCGGCAATATGTTGCTGAAATGGCTCGGTGAGAACCCTCATACACCATTAGTCAGAACCGCAGCGGCGGTGTCGGTCCCGTTCCTGCTTGCAGAAGGGGCCCGGCGCATGCAGCGGGGATTGTCGCGCATCTATCAGTGGCGTCTGATACGATCAATGAAGCGATCCTTCATGGAAAAGTTCGCGAACCGACCGGCACCGATCAATATGCGGCACGTGCGCGGGCTCCAAGATTTTTGGGCCTTCGACGATCAAGTCACGGCGCGGCTCCACGGCTTCGCAGATGTCGAGGACTACTACTCACGTAGCAGCAGCCGTAAGTTTCTTTCCAGAATCAACACCGAGACCTTAATTGTACATGCGGAAGACGACCCATTGATGACGCCGACCGTACTTCCCCATGCGCATGAATTGTCGGACAAGATCGAATTTGAATTGAGTCCATTCGGTGGCCATGTAGGCTTTGTTACCGGCCCGGTGTGGTGTCCGCAGTATTGGCTGGATCAGCGGATAGCAGACTACCTCAGCGCGAAACTAAAGCCCGGGTGTTAGGCCATCTAGCGGTGTGTCGGATTTGGGTGATCGTGGCGAGGCAGGTGGAAATTCGAGACCGGTTTGACAATCTATCGAGTCGAATAGCGAGCTATTTAACGAGACAAATCGTTACAGTAGGCGGACTCTCCCGCCGCCGCAGCAAATCTATCCAGAGTCCGACAGACTCCTAGCTAAAGCCGTTCTATTATCGCGTCGGTGAAATCCTGGGTAGACGCGTCACCGCCAAGATCTCGGGTAATGCGATCACCGGTCGCGATCACGTCTCTAATGGCGGCACGTATGCGCTGCGCGTTCGCGGGCATATCCAACTGGTCCAACATCAACGCGGCCGCCAAGATCAACGCCGAGGGATTGGCGATCTTCTTCCCGGCAATGTCCGGTGCCGAACCATGAACGGCTTCGAAAATCGCCACGTCATCACCAATATTGGCCCCCGGCGCCATGCCCAATCCACCAATCAACCCGGCACATAGATCGGAAATAATATCGCCAAACAAATTAGTCGTGACAATGACATCAAACTGGTGCGGATTCATCACCAACTGCATGCAAGTGTTATCCACTATCATCTCGACACTTTCGATATTCGGATATTGCTGCGAGATGTCCCGTGCGACATTGAGAAACAAGCCAGAAGTCGCTTTCAATATGTTCGCTTTGTGCACGATTGTGATCTTTTCCCGATTACGGCGCTGCGCCAGCTCATAGGCATAGCGGATCACACGTTCAGAGCCTGAGCGGGTGATAACACTCACCGATTCCGCCCGCGAGCCATCCGGCGAGGTTTCCTGGCGTTCACCGGAGTACATACCTTCAGTGTTCTCGCGGATAGTGATGATGTCTATATTGTGATAACGCGACTGCACCCCGGGACGCGTAATGGCGGGACGTACGTTGGCATACAGATCAAACATCTTGCGAAGTTGTACATTGATCGACGTAAATCCCTTCCCCACGGGCGTGGTCAATGGTCCCTTAAGGACGATACCGTTTGCACGGATCGACGCTAATGTTTCTCCCGGCAGAATCTCCTTGCCCGCTTGTAAAGCCGACAATCCCGCAAGCTGAGTGTCATAGCTGAACCCGCAGTCCAAGGCATCCAGCACGCGAAGCGTGGCTCGGGTAATCTCGGGACCGATGCCGTCTCCAGGAATTACCGTAATTGAACGCATCAGCACTCCATCTTGCTAGTTGAGATCATGCGTTAACACTGTTGCCAAGGCAGACCGTCATGCCGCCACCCAGAGATGGTACTGCGCTGATGTTGGTCATCCAAAGGACCCTCGAAACCGGTGTCCACGTGGCACACGTTTTTTAACCCCGAATCGATCAAGGCCCTACCGGCCTCCACGGACCGGCGTCCACTACGGCAAATCAGTATCACGGTAGGCGGCTTGTCCTCCTCCGCGCCCAGAAAACCACCGAGTAACACTTCGCGAACCTGCGCGACAAATCGCGGATTAATGGTCCAATCTGGTTCATCCAACCACGGGATATGGATCGCATCCCTGGGGTGCCCGATCATCAAGTGCTCCATCGTGGAGCGAATATCTATGAGCACCGCCTGAGGATTATTTTGCATTAAGTCATACGCATCCTTTGGCGATATATCTTCGGGGCGTACGGCGTCTTTACTCATGGCATCCTCCTGTACGACGATTGTGACACCGCTATTCTAGCCAAACTTATGCGCATATAAATACTATTTCTCCAACATGAGTGTCACCGGCCCATCATTGATGAGCTGAATCTGCATCGGCGCGCCGAATCGCCCGACCGCCACGTCGCCGGCCCCGGCGGTACTCAAGGCGGCCACAAAACCAGCAAACAATGCGCGGGCCGGCCCCGGCGGCATAGCCGCGGAAAAATTCGGGCGTCGCCCCTTCCCAGTCTCCCCGTACAGGGTAAATTGCGGCACCGCCAGCACCTCTCCTCCGGTCTGCAGCACCGAGTGCTGAAAACGCCCGGCCGGGTCGGCGAATACCCGTAGATTCAGCACCGTGTCGGCCATTGGTCGCAATTTGGATTCGTCATCATCGCTGCCGAATCCAACCAACAGCAACAACCCGGCGGCAATGTGGCTGATCAATTCCTCATCCACGGCAACTGATGCAGATCTGACACGTTGCAGAAGAACTTTCACACTAGAATAAATTGATGGCCGGTCGGTCTTATGTTTTATATCTCAAAAAAGGGGGCCCTTGGCCCCCTTGCTTGCTTTTTCGATAATCGTAGATCACGCTGCGTTGTCGATCGCTTTCATACTCAGGCGAATGCGGCCCTGTTTGTCTACCTCCAGAACCTTGACCTTAATGACATCTCCCTCCGACAACATGTCGCTGACGTTTTCCACGCGCTTATTCGAGATCTGTGAAATATGCACTAGACCGTCCCTGCCTGGCAGGATATTCACGAATGCGCCAAAATCCATCAGTTTAACGACCCGGCCCTCATAAGTCTTACCAACTTCAACGTCGGCGGTGATATCCTCTATGCGCCGGCGGGCTTCCTGACCGGCGGCGTTATCAACGGAGGCAATCTTGATCGTACCGTCATCACTGATATCAATGGTGGTGCCGGTCTCCTCGGAAATAGCACGCACCGTTGTGCCACCCTTACCGATGACGTCGCGGATCTTGTCCACTGGAATCTTGATCGTCACAATCCGCGGCGCGTAGTCCGACATTTCCGGTCGCGGAATCGAAATCGCCCGCGCCATCTCACCCAAGATATGCATGCGCGCTTCGCGGGCCTGATCTAAAGCAACCTCCATGATCTCCTTGGTGATGCCGTCGATTTTTATATCCATCTGCAGCGCAGTGACGCCGTCGGGAGTCCCGGCAACTTTGAAGTCCATGTCCCCGAGATGGTCCTCATCACCCAGAATATCGGTTAACACCGCGAATTGTTCACCTTCTTTGATCAAGCCCATGGCCACACCCGCAACCGGCGCCTTGATATTGACGCCCGCATCCATCAACGACATGCTCGTGCCGCACACAGTAGCCATGGAACTGGATCCGTTGGATTCAGTGATTTCCGACACCACCCTGACCACGTAAGGGAAATCGTCCATGACGGGCAAAACCGCGGCGATGGCTCTTTTGGCCAGCTTACCGTGACCAATCTCGCGGCGCTTGGGTGACCCGACGCGACCGGTCTCGCCGACACAGAACGGCGGGAAATTATAATGCAGCATGAACCGGTCACGGCTTTCGCCCTCTAAAGCGTCGATTATTTGCGCATCGCGCTCCGTGCCCAAGGTGGTGGTCACGATGGCCTGGGTCTCGCCACGCGTAAACAAGGCCGATCCATGGGTGCGGGGCAGCGTACCCACACGGCAGTTGATGGGCCGTACGCTGCGTGTGTCGCGCCCGTCAATACGCAGCTCACCGCCGAGGATTCGTCCGCGCACGACGTTTTTTTCGAGTTTCTTGATAGTCCCTTTTACGGCGTCTATGAGCTCGGGTTCGGAATCTTCGTTCGTCAAGGTTGAAACGACGCGATCGCGAATGTCAGCGAGCCGTTCCTGACGTTGTTGCTTGTCTGCGATACTGTATGCCTCAGCAATGTCGTTATTTGCGAGTTCAGCGATCTTGGCGCTGAAAGCGGTGTCTTCCTCGGGGGGATTCCATTCTCCAGGCTGGACACCCACCTCCTGAGCTAAATCCCGGATAGTGCGAATCGCGATCTGCAGCTGCTCATGACCGAACAGCACCGCGCCCAACATCTCCTGCTCACTCAGCCCATCCGCCTCGGATTCAACCATCAGCACCGCGCCCTCGGTGCCGGCAACGACCAAGTCAAGTTTGGATTCCTCCTTCAACATGGAAATGCCGGGATTCAAAATATACTCACCGTCACGGAAACCGACCCGCGCGGCCCCGATAGGCCCGTTGAACGGTACTCCCGACACCTGCAGAGCCGCGGATGCGCCGATCATTGCTACAATATCGGGATCAATCTCCGGATCTATCGACATCACGGTGACGATAATCTGGACTTCGTTGGCAAATCCTTTCGGAAACAGAGGACGGATGGGTCGATCAATCAGGCGACAGGTGAGAACTGCTTTCTCGGAGGGCCGACCTTCTCGGCGGAAGAATCCTCCGGGTATACGGCCCGCCGCGTAGGTTCGCTCTTCGAAATCTACGGTGAGAGGGAGAAAATCCCTCGGCGGTCCGCCTTTGTTGCAGACTACGGTTACCAAGACCGAAGTATCTCCGCAGCTGGCAACCACAGCTCCGGTGGCCTGTCTTGCAATCTCGCCCGTTTCCAGCTTGAAATTATGCTGTCCGTACTGAAACTCTTTTACTACCTTCACCACAATATTTTCTCCACCGATTATTTCCGCAGACCAAGCTTACCGATCAAAGATCGATAACGCTCAATGTCTTTTGTTTTCAAATAATCAAGCAACTTACGTCGCTGATTTACTATTCGCAATAATCCCTGACGGGAATGATGATCATGTATGTGCGTCTTGAAGTGCGACGACAGGTCCTTGATGCGCTCAGTCATCAACGCAATTTGGACTTCCGGCGAACCGGTATCGTCGATTCCACGCTGATGCTCGTTGACAACCTGCGTCTTTTGCTGGGCAGTTAAAGCCATGACTTTCCTCTGCGTTCTTAATGGGTTAGCCGGGAAAACGGCCCGCGTATTCTAACTGCACACCCACGCCGTCACAACTAAACGCGCAGGATCGTATCGGCAACAAAATTTGCATGTAAAGACAATCACTTAGTAGGTATGAAAAAGCCGTTTCGGGGCCACGCGGCCATCCGCCATAACCTGGCCGACGCCAAGAAATCCGGCCTCCTTGGCGTATAGCCGAACCCAGCCCGAAGGTGGGGAACCGGAAGCACGCACCGGCTGTCCACGGCACAAATAATAGGCTGCGTCAGCGGACAATACGACATCCGGCAGATCCGCTAATCCCTCATCTGCAGGTATCAGTAAGCGATCGAGATCCTCGACAGACTCAGCATGCCGTAATTGTTCGAGAGACACCGCATTGTCCACGCTAAATGAACCGACGCCGACACGGCGCAGTGATGCAACATGAGCGCCACATCCCAGTCTTTCACCCACCTCGTGGGCCAGCGTCCGCACATAAAAACCGCTGGAACAGTGCAGCTCGACTTCTATGCTATTCGCATTCAGTCGCCGCCAATTAGCCTTGTACACGATGACGTCGCGCGGCTTACGCTCGATCTCAATTCCCTGACGCGCGAGTTTGTACAGCGGTTGTCCGCGATGCTTGATAGCGCTATACATGGGCGGTATCTGTTGGATACGGCCTCGAAAGGCGGCTAATGCCTTCTCGATGGCGTCAGCGGACACATTCACCGGCGCCGTAAATATAACTTCACCTTCGGCGTCACCCGTATCGGTGGATTCGCCAAACCGAAACACCGTCATGTACCGCTTATCCGCGTCCAGAAAGAAACTGGAAATTTTTGTTGCCTCACCGAAGCATATCGGCAGCAAGCCGGTCGCAATGGGATCCAGACTTCCAGTGTGCCCGGCTTTTCGCGCTTTGTACAAAGCCTTGACTTCCTGCAGCGCACCGTTGGAGGTCAGACCGACAGGTTTATCCAGCAACAGAATCCCTTGTATGTTGCGGCCGCCGGGTCGTCTGTTCTTCCTCAATGCGGGATCAGCCTTTGGATTTGGCATCGATATCTGGGCGTGCTGCATTTTCGATCAACTTCGATAACTGATTACCGTTTTCGATACTGGTATCATAAAAAAAGCGAAGATTCGGGCTTACTCGCAGGTTCAAATCGTGGCTCAACTCGCGTCGCAAGAAACCGCTCGCATGCGTCAGCGCCGCTATAAGTTGCTCCTTGTCGGCTGCATCCTCTTCCTGATTCAGTCGGGTTACATACACTTTGGCGTGTTTCAAGTCTTTGCTCAGCTCAACATCGGTAACCGTTACGAACCCAATGCGCGGATCGTTCACTTGTTTCGCCAATAAGTTGGCGAGTTCGCGCTGCACAAGTTCCGCCACCCGGCGGGTACGGCTGAACTCTCTCGGCATGTTCTATCACCGCACCTATGCGCTACAACTTGGCGCGTACTTCAAATGTCTTGAAGATTTCAAGCTGATCACCTACTTTGACATCATTGTAATTCTTGATGCCCACACCACATTCGATCCCAGCTTTGACCTCACTCGCGTCTTCCTTGAATCGTCGTAATGAATCGATTTGGCCTTCGAAAATCACTACGCTGTCTCGCAAAACGCGAACTTTCTCATTGCGCCGGACAAGGCCCTCAGTGACATAACACCCTGCTATGACTCCGATCCTTGGGGCGCGGAACACATCTCGAACTTCGGCGTTCCCCATGACCTCCTCTTTGATTTCCGGAGCCAGCATACCCGACATTGCCGCCTTCACTTCGTCCACCACATCATAGATGACGTTGTAATAATGCACGTCGACACCTTCCGCCTCGACGAGTTTTCGCGCGGTGGCGTCGGCGCGCACGTTGAACCCGACTATGATCGCATTTGACGCCATGGCCAAGTTCACGTCGGACTCACTGATACCGCCCACCATTCCGTGGACGACATTGACCCGAACTTCTTCAGTGGACAGTTTCTCCAATGCATCAGTAAGCGCTTCGACCGACCCTTGCACATCGGCCTTTATTACCAGGTTGAGGCTCTTTTGTTCACCCTCGTCCATTTGCTGAAACATGTTTTCAAGCTTGGCCGCCTGTTGCCGGGCGAGTTTGACTTCTTTGTGTTTTCCCTGGCGGAACAAGGCAATTTCACGGGCCTTGCGCTCATCAGTGACTGCCAGCACCTCATCTCCAGCCACGGGCACGCCGGACAAGCCTTGAATCTCCACCGGAGTGGACGGCCCAGCCTCCTTGATACGCTTACTGGCATCGTTATTCATCGCGCGCACACGACCCGTCTCGCGGCCCGCCAGTATGACATCGCCGTGATGCAATGCGCCTTTTTGCACCAATATCGTTGCCACTGGACCCCGCCCTTTGTCTAGGCGGGCTTCGACCACCAACCCGGACGCCAGGCCACTACTGATCGCGTTCAAATCCAGCAATTCGGACTGCAACAGCACCGACTCCAGCAACTGTTCAACGCCCTCACCGGTTTTAGCGGAGACCGGCACGATCAACACGTCGCCGCCCCAATCCTCGGGGAGGACGTCGTGAGTCGCCAAATCCTGCTTAACCCGCTCCGGGTCCGCCTCCTCCTTGTCAATCTTATTCACCGCCACCACGATCGGTACGCCGGCGTTCTTGGCGTGATGGATCGCTTCCACCGTCTGCGGTTTGACTCCGTCGTCGGCGGCAACCACCAGAATCACTATATCGGTGGCCTCCGCCCCGCGCGCGCGCATTGCGGTAAACGCCTCGTGGCCGGGGGTATCGAGAAACGTAAGCAAGCCCTTGGATGTATGTACTTGATAGGCGCCGATATGTTGGGTAATGCCACCGGCCTCGCCCGCAGCAACCTTGGCCTTACGGATGTAGTCCAATAGCGACGTTTTGCCATGATCGACATGACCCATCACCGTTACCACCGGTGGTCGCGGTTGTAATTCCCCTTCTTCTTCCTGTTGATCCAGCAATAACGCCTCCGGATCGTCCGGCGCTGCAGGCTTGGCCTGGTGACCCATTTCCTCGACCAACAAAATTGCCGTATCCTGGTCCAAGACCTGATTGATGGTGACCATGGAACCCATCTGCATAAGCGCCTTAATCACTTCCGCCGCCTTGACCGACATCGTCTGAGCGAGTTCGGCAACCGTAATGGTCTCGGGAATGCTCACTTCGCGCTTGACCGGTTCGGTGGGTCGCTCGAACGCGTGTTGGGTGGACGTGGTCTTAACCTTCTTCGGCCGGTGCATCTCTCGGGACTTGCGCCGCCCTTTCAAATTACCCGAGACATGGAGCTCATTACGCGTGCGCTTTCCTTTGCGTTCTCCTTTCTTGCCCCGTTCCTCCTTTTTCTTCTCGGGTACCGGGGCGGCTTCTTTCGGTACCGGCGCCGCGGCCGGCTCCTCAGCCGCCTCTGCAACCGGAGCTGGTGTCGGTTCTTCCTCCGGCTCGCTTGGCTCGACTTCCACCGATGCTTCTACGGCTGGCTCCGTTTCCACAATTTCCACAGCCTCTTCAGCCACAGTTTCTGGCTCCAGCGGCTCCGGCACCGGGGTCGGCTCTTCCACCACCGGCTGTTCTTGTTCAGCTTTCGCGGCCTCCGCGGCGGCGGCTGCTTCTTCAGCCTGGCGGCGCTGGCGTTCCTGCTCTTCCAACACCTCACGCTTAACGAAGGTGCGGCGTTTGCGCACCTCGACGTGAATTGTGCGCGACGTCCCGGTACGTGAAGTTTGTTTAATCTCGCCGGCGGTCTTACGCTTGAGCGAGATCTTGCTCCGTTTGGGCGCTAAGGTCTGTTGGTCGCCACCACGAAGGAATGAGAGTAGCGTCACCTTTTCGTCCTCGTTAAGGGTGTCCTCCGATTGTTTACCGTCAATCCCGGCATCCGCTAATTGTTGAATCAGCTTCTCAGTGCCGATTCCAATCTGCTCTGCAAAACTTCTTACCGTAACCTGTGACATCAGCGCTCCCACCATTACTCTCTCTCCGCGACCTCTGCTTGCTCGAACCAGTGTGCGCGCGCAGCCATGATCAGTGACGCAGCTCGCTCCTCCTCAAGTTCGATATCCGAGATCTCCATCAACTCGTCTACCGCACACTCGGCTAGATCCTCTCTCGTCCGGATTCCGTGGCTGGCAAATACCCGCCCTGTATGCTCATCCATACCGTCCAGTTCCAATAGATCCTGTTGGGGTTCCGCCAATTTCAGCTGCTCTTCTTGGGCAATCGCCCGGGTCACCAACGCATCTTCCGCCCTGCTGCGCAACTCGTCGACCAGCCCTTCGTCAAATTCCTCGATGTCCAACAATTCCTGTTTCGGCACGTAGGCCACCTCCTCCAACGAAGTGAAACCTTCCTGTACTAGGATACCCGCGACATCTTCATCTACATCAAGTTGCTCCATCAACATGCCGCGAATGTCGCGTGACTCAGTCTCCGCTTTCTCCACCGCTTCCTGATCTGTCAGGATATTTATCTCCCAACCGGTGAGCTCCGAAGCAAGTCTCACATTCTGACCGCCGCGGCCAATCGCTTGAGACAACTGGCTCTCATCGACCACAACGTCCATGGCCCTGAGCTCTTCATCGACGACGATCGATTCAACCTCTGCAGGAGCCAGAGCGTTGATCACGAACTGCGCCGGGTCTTCCGACCATTTAATAATGTCCACCCGTTCACCGGCAATTTCGTTGGACACACTCTGCACGCGGGAACCGCGAATACCGACGCACGCACCAACCGGATCAATTTTTTGATCGTTGGATTTCACGGCGATCTTTGCACGCAGACCAGGATCCCGAGCGGCGCTCAAGATCTCGATAATTCCCTCGCCGGCTTCGGGTACCTCCAGCTGGAATAACTGAATCAACAGCTCGGGGGACACCCGATCCAGAAATAATTGCGGACCCCGTGGCACCGGCCGGACGTCGCGGAGGATTGCGCGAATGCGATCGCCCGGACGAAGACCTTCGCGGGGAATCATTGCCGACTTGGTAAGCACTGATTCCGCGCCACCAAGGTCAACGATGGAATCCCCTCTTTCCAAACGCTTTACGACGCCAGAGACCATTTCATTCTTACGTGGTTCGTACTCCGAAACGATGCGCTCGCGCTCGGCTTCACGCACCTTCTGCATAATCACCTGCTTTGCGGCCTGGGCCGCGATGCGGCCAAAGTCCACAGGCTCCAGCGGCTGTTCAATGAATTCCCCGGCTTCTATCTCCGGGCGCTCCAACAATGCCTGAGTCAGCCGGATCTGGCGGTCTGGGAATTCGAGCTCGTCTTCGTCGGGAATCACTTCCCAACGGCGATAAGTATCGTAGTCTCCGGTATCGCGATGGATATCCACGCGCGCATCGATATCCTCGCGATGACGTTTTCGCGTCGCGGTCGCCAACGCGGCCTCGATCGCTAGAAAGATCACGTCTTTCTCGACGCCCTTTTCACGGGAAAGCACGTCCGCCATCAACAAGATTTCGTTCGCCATTAATATTGCTCCTAACCGGCTGCCTGTTCGCGCAGCTTCAAACCAGCTGTTCAATCCTCTTACTAGTACTCAGGCACCAAATGTGCCTTTTCGATGTCATCAAACGGTAAATCATAGGGTTCACCGTCGACCTCAATCACTACTATATCGTCCGTCACTTCCTGCAACACTCCGGTAAAGCGACGCCGACCCGACACATAATGATGAGTCCTCACCTTGACTTCGCTTCCCACTACCTGTTCAAAGTGGCGCCGCTTACTCAACGGGCGATCCAGCCCCGGCGAAGACACCTCCAACGTGTAGCGGCCCGTTACCGGGTCCTCGACATCCAGAATAGCGCTCAACTGGCGGCTAACGCGGGCGCAATCATCTATTGTCACGCCTTCGGGTCCGTCTATATACACTCGCAACACGGTAGACCCGCCGCTGCCTGCCAGTTCGACCGCCACGACCTCGAACCCCAACGCCGCAGCGCCGGGCTCCAGCAGACCGTGCAACCTGGTGTTGGTCAGTGATGCCATAACTAAACTGCGTCAACAAAAAAGTGGGCGCTCGGCCCACTTTATAATTCTCCGCTTTGTCCTCCTCCCTCATGGCCGCAACGCGCCCGTGACCCTGTGTTGAAACACAAAGCCCCGCGTACGAAGCGGGGCCGAAGGCAACAAATTTGGTAGCGGGGGTAGGATTTGAACCTACGACCTTCGGGTTATGAGCCCGACGAGCTGCCAGACTGCTCCACCCCGCATCAAGGCGGCAAGATTGTACGCGATTCCCCGAGGCAATTCAAGCGCCTGTTTCTCCAACTCGTTGAAAACAAAACACTTCAGTGGCGGGGTTTGTTAGACAAATACCTAGGCACGCCTAGACGCGACTACGGGCTAGGACACGAAGCCGTTCATTACACTCGCCACGGCGGTCAGACACAATTGTTGAATCGGACCGATCCAAGGCAGCACCAGCAGCACGGCCCAAGCGTTCACACCGATCACCACCTTCAAGTCAGAAGCAGCCTGGATCGTCTGGACACCTTCAGCAGGGGGGTCGAAGTACATGAGTTTAATGACACGCAAGTAGTAGAAGGCACCCACTACCGCGAACAATACCGCGATTACCGCCAACCATACCAGATTGACGTCGACAATTGCTTGGATCACCGCCAGTTTTGCGAAAAATCCAACAGCGGGAGGAATACCGGCCATAGATATCATCAGCAGCAACATCAATAACGCGTACCATGAATTGCGTTGATTGAGCCCTTTCAAATCATCGAGTTCGTCGGCTTCGAATCCCTCTCGGGACAATAAGATGATCATGCCAAAAGCACCCAAACTCATAACTGCGTATATCAGGATGTAAAACAGCGCAGCACTGTAGCCGGTGGGAGTGCCGGCCAATACACCCAGCAGCATAAATCCCATGTGCGATATCGCAGAATACGCCAGCATGCGCTTGAGATTGGTCTGGGCAATGGCGATAAGATTTCCCGTCGCGATCGACAATACGGCCAATATAATCACCATATCCTGCCATGTGCCGTGCAGATCTTCCAAGCCGCCGATTAACAGCCGAATGACAATAGCGAAACCCGCAATCTTCGGGGTGGTGCCAATAAACAGCGTTGTGGACGTTGGCGCCCCGTGGTAGACGTCCGGTACCCACATATGAAACGGTACGACCCCCAATTTAAATGCAAGGCCGACGAGGACGAACACCAGCCCAAAGATCAACACCACATCATCCGGCGACATCCCGCCCACTGCCTTGCGAATGGCGGGAATATCCAGGCTGCCGGTCAAACCGTACAGGATCGACATACCGTATAACATCATTCCCGAGGCCAGGGCGCCGAGCACGAAGTATTTCATCGCCGCTTCGGTCGCCAAATTAGAATCACGTTGGAACGCGACCAGCGAGTATAAGCTAAGAGAAAGCAGTTCCAGGCCCAGATACAGCACCAAGAGATGATTGGCCGAAGCCATCACCATCATGCCGACCACAGCGAACAGGCCAAGTACAAAATATTCCCCTTTGAAAAGGCCGCGCGCTTCGATGTAGTCACGAGAGTAGACGAACACCACTAGTGTAATCAGACAAATCGCCACTTTGACAACATCAGACAAGGCATCGTCGACAAACATATTATTGAAGGTAAAAACCGGTTCTGCCGAAAAACTCAGCACCGAAAGCATCGCACCCACTCCGAGAGTGAGTAGAGTCAGGCCATAGCTGATCGCGCGCTGTTCTTTGGATATGTACAAGTCGACCACGAGAATGACACAGGCCATCGTGAACACGAACAGTTCAGGGATTGCCGGGGTGACGTTGAGTATACCGTTCATTCTGTTGTCTCGATCACAGTTTTGATGCCGCCGCCTGTTCGACCAGATTTTCCACCGAGGCGTGCATAATGTCGAGAACCGGGAACGGCCATAGTCCCATGACCAGGACCGTCGCCGCCAACAAGGTCAAAAACACCACTTCACGCGCCGACACATCACTAAGCGCTTTCACCGCATCGTTGGCAACCGCGCCGTAGATTACCCGTTTATACATCCACAGCGTGTAGGCGGCACCGAATATCAGCGTGAGACCCGCCAACACCGCGTACCAAGCGTTTACCTTGAACGCTCCGAGAATGACCAGGAACTCGCCAACAAAACCGGAGGTGCCGGGCAGACCCGCGTTTGCCATCGCAAATAACATCATGAACGAAGCGAACACCGGCATAGTGTTGGCGACGCCTCCATAACTCGAAATTTCACGAGAATGCATTCGATCGTACAACACACCGACGCATAGGAACAAAGCACCAGAGATAAATCCGTGAGAAATCATCTGCACGATGCCGCCTTCTATCCCCTGCACGTTGAAAACAAAGATACCCAAGGTGACAAAACCCATATGAGCGATAGAGGAATAGGCTATGAGCTTCTTCATATCCTCCTGGACCAAGGCGACCAACGCAATGTATATAATGGCGATCAGCGACAGCGCAATCATAAAGCCTGCAAGTGCATGGCTGGCATCCGGCAGAATAGGTAAGTTGAAGCGCAGAAAACCGTAACCACCCATCTTCAGCATAATTGCCGCCAGGATCACCGAGCCACCGGTCGGAGCCTCCACATGCGCATCCGGTAACCAGGTATGCACCGGCACCATTGGCACCTTCACCGCAAACGCCGCGAAAAACGCGATAAACAGCAGGATCTGCTCATTGATCGTGAGCGGCAACAGGTAATAGTCAGGGATACCAAAACTGCGGCTTTGTTGATAAAGGTAGATAAACGCCACCAGCATCAGTAAAGAACCAAGCAGCGTAAAAAGAAAAAACTTGATCGTTGCATAGATGCGATTGGGTCCACCCCAAATACCGATGATGATAAACATCGGAATCAACATCCCTTCCCAGAACACATAGAACAGAATCGCATCCAGCGCCGAAAACACGCCGATCATGAGGCCTTCCATTATCAGGAACGCGGCCATGTACTGTGCGACCTTTTCCTGAATAACCTGCCAACCGGCAATCACCACAATTATTGTCAAAAACGTCGTTAACAGAATGAACGGGAGCGAGATTCCGTCGATGCCGAGGTGATAAAAAATATTGAACGTAGAAATCCACGGCGCTCGTTCAGTGAACTGCATAACCGCAGTGGTCTTATCGAACCCGCTGTAGAGAGACAGGCTGAAAAGAAATGTGACTATGGAGAACGCCAGGGCGATCTTGCGGGCGATGGGCGCGCGCTCATCGCTGCCGGTGGCGAGCACCAGCACCGCACCAACAATTGGCGTCCATATTACGAGGCTTAATAGATGCGCGTCCATACGCTCAGGGATTCAGAAACAGGGTCATCAACAAAAACAATCCAATAATCATGGCGAATGCATAGTGGTACACGTAACCGGTTTGTATGGTACGGACGATTCCGGAAAACCAGCCGACTAAACGTGCTGTACCGTTAACCATCCCACCATCAATCACTTTTACATCTCCGATTTGCCAGAACAAACTTCCAATGCGGCGGACGCCACGGGCAATTACCTGTTCGTAAAACTGGTCGAATCCGTACTTGTTCATCAGCATCCGGTAGATCGCACCGAACTTTACCGCCAGTTTCCCCGGGAGCTCCGGTTTATCGATGTACATGACCCAAGCGGTTATTGCGCCGATCATAAACAACCAGAACGGCGGCGCCATCATACCGTGCAACATCAGGTTGAGCAGCAGTTCAACACCGGTGGCGTCCGGATTTTCCTCGGCGAGCTGACCAAGGGTATTATGCTCGGGCAATACTTTTATTGAGTCCTCAAAAAAACCACCAAACAGCATCGGCTCCACGTACCAGGCACCGATGAGCACAGAGGGAATCGCCAGCATGATCAGCGGCACGGTAACCACCCATGGCGATTCCTTGACGTGGCGCCGGGCCTCCTGATCCATTCGGGGACGACCGTGGAAGGTCAGAAACAATAACCGGAAACTATAAAATGCGGTGACGAACACCCCGGCAGTCAATGCAATATAGGCAAATCCTGATCCGGGCAACTTCGATAGATGCACCGCCTCGATGATCGCATCCTTGGAAAAGAAACCCGAGAAACCCGGAAATCCAACCAATGCCAGGGTCCCGATGATGACGGTGAGATAGGTAATGGGCATCGGTTTGCGCAGCCCTCCCATTGCTCGCATATCCTGCTCGTGATGCATCGCAATAATCACCGACCCTGCCGCCAGAAAGAGCAACGCCTTGAAAAACGCGTGGGTCACAAGATGAAACATACCAGCGGCGTATGCGGATGCTCCCATCGCTACCGTCATATAGCCAAGTTGTGACAACGTCGAATACGCGACAACCCGTTTGATGTCGTTTTGCACCAGACCGATCAGTGCCATGAAAAACGCGGTGATACCCCCGATCACCATGATCACACTGAGCGCGGTTTCTGACAGCTCGTATAACGGCGACATACGGGCAATCATGAAGATGCCGGCGGTTACCATGGTTGCCGCATGGATCAGCGCAGAAATTGGCGTTGGACCTTCCATGGAATCCGGCAACCACACGTGCAGCGGCACCTGGGCGGACTTACCCATGGCTCCGACAAACAAAAGCAGGCAGATAATGGTGATCCAGGTTATCTCGCCACCCATGAATGGAACCGTGACCGCGGCCGCTTGCGGCGCAGCCGAAAATACCGCCGAGTAATCCAGGCTACCGAACAGAAACACGATGGCGGCGATACCGAGCAGAAATCCAAGGTCTCCAACCCGATTGACCAGGAATGCCTTGAGGTTCGCGGCGATCGCCGATTCCTTTTGAAACCAGAATCCAATCAACAGGTATGACACCAGGCCCACGGCTTCCCAACCGAAAAACAGTTGCAGAAAATTGTTGGACATTACCAACATCAGCATCGCAAAAGTAAACAAAGCAATGTAACTGAAAAAACGTTGGTAACCGGGATCATCATGCATGTATCCAACGGTGTACACATGCACCATAAATGACACGAACGTCACCACCGCCATCATCGTGGCGCTGAGTTCGTCGATCAAGAATCCGATTTCAAAGGGCACCCCACCGCTGATCGCCCACGTGTAAACAGCGCCATTGAATTTGTTACCCGCCAGCACATCGAAATAGACGACCAACGACAAAGCAAAGGAAAGCCCAACGGCAAAAATGGTGACCGAGTGTGCGCCCACACGGCCGATCTTCTTCCCGAACACACCGGCGAGAATTGATGCGGTCAAGCAACTCATGGGAATTGCCAGGTAAACCAATTGCATGTTCTCAAACATAGTTCGTTATCCCTTCAGCGTATCCAAATCTTCCACGTTGATGGTATGACGATTTCGGAACAATACGATTAGTATCGCCAGCCCAATAGCGGACTCTGCGGCGGCCACGGTGAGGATAAAAAAAACAAACACCTGACCGGCGGTATCCTGCAGGTAATGAGAAAATGCGAGAAAATTTGTATTTATTGCAAGCAGAAGTAATTCAATGGACATCAGCAGTATAACGACGTTCTTTCGGTTCAAGAATATTCCGATCACGCTCAAGGCGAACATGATTGCACCGAGAATCAGATAGTGAGCAAGGGGAATCATGGTTGGTTATCCTTGCGTCTTTCGGCCGCCATTTTCACCAATCGGACGCGGTCTTCACGACGTACCGCCACCTGCTCGGCCGGATTCTGGTACTTCGTCTGTGGCCGTTTGCGCAACGTCAACGCTATTGCCGCGATAATGGCGACCAGCAAAATGATGGCGGCAAGTTCAAACGGGTATACGTAGAATGTGTAAAGTAACCGGCCCAATTCCTTGGTGTTGCTGTAACCTTCTGCCTGGGGTTCCGGACGGGGCATGTTTTGTTGGTCAAAGCTGTCAGCACTCAGCACGATTACCATTTCCAGCACCATCAATACTGCGACCAGCCCGCCAATAGGCAAATACTCTCCGAATCCTTCACGAAGCCGGGTCAAGTTGACATCCAACATCATCACCACGAACAGGAATAGCACCATCACCGCACCGACGTATACAAGAACCAACACGATGGCAAGAAACTCCGCCTCGAGTGTCATCCAAACGCACGCGCCACTGACAAACGCAAGCACCAGAAACAACGCTGCCTTGACCGGATTGCGAATGGTTATGACCATCGTGGAGGCGAGAACCATCACCGCCGCAAAAAAATAAAAAGCCAGTTGTGTAAATGACATTGGAATTTGATTTGTTATGATCGCCGGAACTACGTCCGGCAACTTGCGATACCTTCTTATCCCGTTTCGTTGTTGTTTATATTCTGCTGTTCCTCAAGCGTATTGTAGCTTCTATCTATACATTGCATCCGCGCTTCGCGCTGCGGCGATTTCCGCTTCATATTTGTCACCGACCGCCAACAGTTGCTCTTTAGTAATCACATTCTCACCGCGATTTTCGAAGTGAAATTCATGGATATGCGTTTCGACAATAGAGTCAACCGGGCATGCCTCTTCGCAAAATCCACAATAGATGCATTTAAACAGATCAATATCATACCGAGTCGTGCGGCGTGTCCCATCTTCCCGCTCTTCCGACTCGATAGTGATGGCCGCCGCTGGACACACCGCTTCGCATAGCTTGCATGCGATACACCTTTCTTCTCCATTGGGATACCGACGCAATGCATGCAATCCACGAAATCGGGGTGATTTCGGAGTTTTCTCCTCGGGATATTGGACGGTTATTTTTCTTGCGAACAAGTGTTTGCCCGTCACCTGCAGACCTTTCAGCAGTTCCCACAGTAAGAAACTTCGAAATAACTGCCTTACCCTCGCATTCATAGGAACCCAGCTCGCATCAGTGAAACAAATGGCCAAATGGAGTGAAAAACATGAAAAAGCCCAATACCACTATCCATACCAAGGTTATCGGAATGAATACCTTCCAACCCAGCCGCATGATTTGATCATACCGATAACGCGGAAACGTGGCGCGAAACCACAAGAAAAAGAACAATACAAATGCGGTCTTGCCGATGAACCACAATCCCGGCGGTATTAAGGTAAACGGTGTATTTATCGGCGCATACCATCCACCTAAAAACATTACTGCCGTCAACGCCGAGATCAGAATGATATTGGCGTACTCGGCCATAAAAAAAACGGCGAACGCCATGCCCGAGTACTCCACGTGAAATCCCGCAACCAACTCCGACTCGCCTTCGACGACGTCAAAAGGCGCACGATTCGTTTCCGCAACGCCGGAAATAAAATAAACCAGGAACAGTGGGAACAAAGGCCAGATATACCAATCTAGAACGCTGCCTTGCTGGCCGCGGACAATGTCGCCGAGGTTCAGGCTGCCTGCGGCCATCAACACGCCAACCAGTGCAAAACCCATGGCGATCTCGTATGCGACGATCTGCGCCGCCGATCGCATAGCCCCTAGAAAGGCGTACTTGGAGTTGGACGCCCAACCAGCGATGATGACTCCGTAAACTCCCATGGACGTCAACGCCAAGATATAGAGCAAGCTGGCATCGATGTTGGACAACACCAAGGTATCGGATATTGGCATAACCGCCCACGCCGCCAGCGCCGCGGTGATCGATATGACCGGCGCCAGTTGAAATAAATAGCGATTGGCATTGGTCGGTATTGCCGTTTCTTTGAGCAACAGCTTGAGGGCGTCCGCGATGGGTTGCAACCAACCTCGCGGACCGACCCGATTGGGTCCAATGCGGATCTGCATATAACCGATCAACTTGCGCTCCGCATACGTCGTATAAGCCACCGCCAGCAACAGCGGTATCAAAATCAACAATATCTTGACAACGTTTATTAACGTCACTTGAATCCATCCCGGCCAACCCTGCATGTAGGAGAGCATCAAATCCATCTGTTTACACCTTCACGATTCGGACCATACCCACCCCCCCCAGGGGCGCCGTCTCCGGGTAACCCGACGGGATGTAAACGCTGTGCGTCGGCACACGTTCGTCAATGATCAGATTGAGTTCGATGCTCGACTCACCCATGTGTGCATGAATACGGTCGCCGTTTACTACCGTCAATTTGCTGGCTTGTTCCGAGTTCATGTACGCCGCCGGTACCGGCGTGTCCCTCGTGGCCTGTAGCGCCGGTGCCCGTCGTACGTACTGATCGACTTTATATAATGGCACGTCTACCACTCGCTCAACATCGATACCTTTGCCGTTTGCCCGCGTGGCGGGCTCGCTCAGCCGCCGCGTACCGCCGTCCGGGCTGGAGGAAATATCACTGTCCCATGTCAACTCCCGCCGGACCTCCTGTGAGGACATGTAATCAAAGCCTGGTTGGTCCAACAGGTTGCCAAGTACGCGCAGCACCTTCCATAACGGCCGTGCCTCACCTTTCGGCGCCACTACCGCGGCCGTACTTTGTGCGCGTCCCTCGCAGTTCACGTAGGTGCCTGAGGTCTCACTGAACGGAACGATCGGCAGCAAGACATCACCGGGACGGCCGTCTTCAATGTCAAACGCCGTCATCCGCACCACGAATTCGGCAGATGCCATCGCCTCCCCCGCGAACCGGCTTTCGAGACAATCGTATTCAGGTTCCACGCCGAGCAGCAGATAGGCCTTGCGAGGATCACGAAGCATGTCAACGGCATGCATACCGCCATCACCAACGCCCTGAGCGAGCGGCCCGCGGTGTGGGACGCAACCCGCCAGCCACCCGGCTGGGCTGTTGGCCTCCGATACCGTCCCGAATCGGGCCCCGGTCAGAGCGTGAATCGCCTGCGCCAAACCTCGCAATACCGAAAACGAAGGATGCGCAATGGCCGAAAGACCTAAGATGATATGCGCGTTTTCGCCGGCTTTTTTTAGATCGTCGGCTATCTTGCGCTCGGTCTGCGTCGGCGCATCCACGGCCCAGGCACGCAGGCCCGGGGGCAATTCTCCTCCGTCTCCCATCGCCGCCACTACACGGGCCAATACGTAGGGTAACTGTTCAGGGGCGACAACTGCCTTACCGGCAAGACCAAAATGAAATGGGTAATCCATGCTGTTTATGGCCATGATGCGTGCGCCTCGCAGATAAGCCTTGCGTACACGCAAACCCAACAGCGGCTGATCCTTCCGGATGTTGGCTCCAATCAACAAAATTGCCTCGGCCTGCTCCAGTTGTTGGATAGACGATCCCAAAGCAGGAAACAACGGTGCGATGTCATCATCGCTGAAATCCGACTGCCGCAAGCGGTGGTCGACGTTGTGACACCCGAAGGACCGCATCAACTTCTGTATTAAATAAAACTCCTCCAGGGTCGCAGTGGGGCTCACGAGCGCCCCCACTTGTTGTGCACTATGGTGTTGTAGCACAGCTCTAATGCCTTGCACCGTATAGCGGAGGGCAGTCTCCCAGTCCGTTTCTAACCACTTACCTGCCTCTTGTATCTTCGGGACCAGCAAACGGTCTTCGCTATCAAAAGATTGGTAACTAAAGCGATCACGATCAGACAACCAACACTCGTTGATCTCATCATTTTCAGCCGGTAGCACACGCTTGACGACATTACGCAAGCTGTGCATCTCAAGATTCGAGCCGACGCAGTCGTGGGGACTGACTCCTAACCCGGCGACCAACTCCCAGGCCCGGGCCGTAAACCGGTAAGGCTTATTCGTCAGCGCGCCCACGGGACACAGATCGACCATGTTCCCCGAAAGTTCTGAATCGACGGTGCGGCCCACGTAGGCGCCGATCTCCATGTGCTCGCCACGGCCGGTGGCCCCGAGTTCCATGATTCCGGCAATCTCCTGGCCATATCGTACACAGCGAGTGCAGTGTATACACCGCGTCATTTCGGTTGCGATGAGGGGGCCGATGTCCTTGTCTTTCACGACGCGCTTATTCTCGGTGAATCTGGACACATCCTTACCGTAACCCATGGCTTGGTCCTGCAACGGACACTCGCCACCTTGGTCACACACCGGGCAGTCGAGAGGATGGTTGATTAACAGAAATTCCATCGTCCCCTTCTGAGCCTCTACCGCCACGGGCGAAGCGGTGAATATCTTCATCCCGTCGGTGATCGGAGTTGCGCAAGCAGGCATCGGCTTGGGGGCCTTCTCGATCTCCACCATACACATGCGGCAATTGGCCGCAATAGAAAGCTTTGAGTGATAACAAAAACGCGGGATGTAAATGCCGGCCTCATCAGCGGCCTGTATCACCATCTTTCCTGCTTCGACCTCCAGTGTTCTGCCGTCAATCTCAATGGTTGGCATTTGTGATCCCTTTAGCCCGTGTACCACATCAAGGATCCCAGACAATGGCGATGGGACTTGTGCTGCGCGTAGCCGCAGTGTCGGGCGGCCGGGGGCCGCGCCGGAGCAATGAAGAGTAGGGGTCGGAGTCCGTGACTACGACTCCCGCTTTTAGCTTGCCCGAAGCGCAAATCCGGGCGTTCACGGCCGCGCCAACGCCGGGATAGGCACATACTCGTGGGCGAATTCTTACCCCGGGCATTGATCAAATTTATTATTGCAAACAACTTGTTAGCTCCTTTCTCTTGCCGCCTGGGTGCCGTATTCGGGTTAATAGATTGCCGCTTCCGTTTGCCGCAGATTGGCCGGTCTACGCTGCCTGGGCGTTATCATCGCCTCAAACTCGCCGCGAAAATGTTTGAGGAAACTCTGAACCGGCCACGCAGCAGCATCACCTAAAGCACAGATGGTGCGGCCCTCGATACGGTTGGCCAAATCCACGAGCATATCGAGATCCTCCGGCCGGCCCTTCCCCGCACGGATGCGGTGAATAGTACGGTATAGCCAACCCGTGCCTTCGCGGCAGGGCGTACATTGTCCGCAAGATTCCTCGTAGTAGAAATAGGCAATCCGCTCTAACACCCGCACCATGCATGTATCTTCATCCATGACGATTACCGACCCGGCGCCAAGCATGGAACCCGCCTTTGCCAACGAGTCATAATCCATGTTGCAGCCCATGACGACATCCGCCGGCATGACCGGAACCGAGGAACCGCCTGGGATCACTGCTTTGAGCTTTTTTCCTTCACGAACGCCGCCGGCCATATCCAACAGCTCGACGAACGGCGTACCCATTGGGACTTCAAAGTTCCCGGGCTTATTGACATGCCCGGAGATCGAGAAAATCTTGGTGCCGCCGTTGTTCGGCAACCCTAATTCCAAGAACCATTGACCACCGTTACGCATGATGGTGGGCAGGGAGGCCAGAGTCTCGGTATTGTTGACGGTCGTCGGCCGGCCGAACAGGCCGTATTGCGCCGGAAACGGAGGTTTAAATCTCGGCTGACCCTTCTTGCCCTCAATGGACTCTAATAACGCCGTTTCTTCACCACAGATATACGCGCCGGCACCGCGATGGGTGTGGATATCAAAATCGACCCCGGTGCCGAGGATGTCGGTACCGAGTAACCCAGCGTCGCGGGCCTCGTTCAGCGCTTGCTCAAACCGCTGATACGGCTCGACAAACTCACCACGGATGTAGTTGTAGCCGACGCTAGCGCCAATCGCATACCCGGAGATCGCCATACCCTCGATCAAGGCATGCGGGTTGAAACGCAGGATGTCGCGATCCTTGCACGTCCCAGGCTCGCCCTCATCGGAGTTGCAAACCAGATATTTCTGGCCCGGTGTGCTGCGCGGCATGAAAGTCATCTTCAGCCCGGTGGGAAAACCGGCACCGCCACGGCCACGCAATCCGGAGGCCTTGATCTGTTCGATGATCTCATCTGCAGTCGTCTTTTCCCGGAGTATCTGTTCCCACGCCTGATATCCACCGGTACTTCGATAGGACGCCAGGGTCCAGGGTTTCTCGACTCCGGGCTGCGGCAGGCACACTCGCACTTCAGGCATTGGTGGTCTCCAATTGATCCAGGATTGCGTCGATTCGATCCGGGGTCAGGTTTTCGAGGTAATCATCACCGATCTGCATCATCGGCGCGTCTGCACACGCACCGAGGCACTCGACTTCCGTGAGGGTTATCCCGCCGTCAGGCGTCGTTTCCCCGACCTTGATACCAAGCCGCTTCTCGATATGTTGAATTACTTCATCGGACCCGCGGAGCATGCAGGAGATATTGGTGCACACACAGATCTTCCGCTTTCCAACCGGCTCCAAATCATACATGGAATAAAATGTCGCAACCTCACGCACACGAATCGGCGGTACATTCAAGAATCCGGCAACCCAGTCCATCACCTCTTTGCTCAGATGGCCTACCTCGCGCTGCGCAATGCTGAGCGTGGCCATCAGCGCCGCCTGTTTTTGTTCCGTGGGATATTTATCGATCTCACGATTGATCTCGTTTACGGCCTGCTCGGATAACATCTTGGTTACCTGTCAATCTCTCCAAATACGATGTCCTGAGTACCGATAACCGCTACCACATCGGCCAGCATATGGCCGCGACACATCTCGTGGATAGAAGCAAGATGGGCGAAACCGGGAGCACGAATTTTTAGACGGTAGGGTTTGTTGGCGCCGTCCGATATCACGTAACAACCGAATTCGCCTTTGGGGGCTTCTACCGCCGCATACGCCTCTCCCTCTGGAACACAATATCCTTCGGTAAATAATTTGAAGTGGTGGATCAATGATTCCATATCACCCTTCATCTCGGCACGGCTTGGTGGCGAAATCTTACGGTTCTCGGCCATGACTGGACCGGGATTTTGTTTCAACCAACGTACGCACTGACGGATAATACGGTTCGACTGCCGCATCTCTTCGATGCGCACCAAATAACGATCATAACAATCCCCGCCGACACCTACCGGAATGTCGAAATCCATGCGATCGTAAGCGGCATAGGGCTGCTTTTTGCGCAGATCCCATTCGATCCCGGAGCCACGCAACATCACACCGCTAAATCCCAGCTGTAACGCGCGCTCGGGGGTCACGACGCCAATACCGACAGTGCGTTGCTTCCAGATCCGATTATCGGTCAACAGGGTTTCATAGTCGTCCACACATCCTGGAAAACGTTCAGTGAAGTCCCAGATGAAATCGAGCAGAGAACCCTGCCGGACCTCGTTCATGCGCGCCACGTCTTTCTTGCCGTGTATTTTGGTCGGCTCGTATTGCGGCATCTGATTGGGAAGATCACGGTACACGCCGCCGGGGCGGTAATAAGTGGCGTGCATACGCGCTCCGGACACAGCTTCGTAACAGTCCATGAGATCTTCCCGTTCCCGGAAGCAATATAGGAACATAGTCATCGCCCCCAGATCGAGCCCGTGGGTGCCCAACCACAACAAGTGATTCAAGATGCGCGTGATCTCGTCGAACATCACCCTTATATATTGCGCGCGTTCCGGTGGCTCAATGCCCAGCAATTTTTCGATCGCGCGAACATACCCGTGCTCGTTGCACATCATGGATACGTAGTCCAGGCGGTCCATGTAACCAATGCTTTGGTTGAAAGGTTTATGCTCCGCGAGTTTTTCGGTGCCCCTATGCAACAATCCGATATGTGGGTCGAGGCGCTCAATCACCTCTCCATCCATTTCCATGACCAACCTCAACACCCCATGTGCTGCGGGGTGTTGGGGGCCAAAATTCATCGTGTAGTTACGAATTTCGGTCACCGAAGCCCTCCTCTCGTATAACCCGCGGCACCAGGGTGCGCGCATCGATGGTGACCGGTTGATATACCACCCGACCCTTTTCCGGGTCGTAACGCATCTCGACGTTGCCAATCAATGGAAAATCCTTGCGGAACGGATGCCCGATAAAGCCATAATCGGTGAGTATTCTGCGAAGATCCGGGTGGCCTGCGAAGACAATACCGAACAGGTCAAACGCCTCGCGTTCGAACCAGTTCGCTGACGCCCATACGTCCACGACGGAATCGATTACCGGCGCATCGTCGCCGATAAAGGCCTTGAGGCGGACGCGGTGATTGTGGCCTACGGACAGCAGGTGATAGACGACCGCGTAGCGCATAGCCGGTTGCGGCACACTCGGATCCTCCTGTCCATAGGTCGAATAATCCACGCCGCATAGGTCAATCAATTCTTCACATTGTAACGATGGGTTGTCGCGAAACGATTCGCACACCATTTTTACGCGGGAGGCGTCGACCTCAAATGTGATTTCACCGCGATGCTCGTTGGTGCTTACGATAGCATCTCCGAGTAGCTGGGTGGCGCGTGCCGCGATTACCTCACAAGTCGCCATACTTCGTTAACGTCCGCTAACGAGCAATCGTGTTGGTACGGCGGATCTTCTTCTGAAGTTGAAGAATACCGTATAACAACGCCTCAGCCGTGGGTGGGCACCCCGGCACATAGACATCCACTGGGATGATTCGATCACAACCACGAACCACAGCATAAGAATAGTGATAGTAACCTCCACCGTTGGCGCACGATCCCATGGAGATCACCCACTTGGGTTCCGGCATTTGATCGTAGACTTTACGCAATGCCGGTGCCATTTTGTTGACGAGGGTGCCGGCGACAATCATCACGTCCGATTGCCGGGGACTGGGACGAAACATGATGCCGAAGCGATCGAGATCATACCGTGACGCCCCGGCCTGCATCATTTCGACCGCGCAGCACGCGAGTCCGAATGTCACCGGCCACATCGAACTGGTTCGCGTCCAGTTGATCAGCTTGTCTGCGGTCGTGGTGACCCAACCTTGTTCAAGTATGCCTTCGATAGACACGTCCTACTCCCACTCCAAAGCACCCTTTACCCATTCGTATATGAATCCGACCACCAAGATCCCTAGGAACAACATCATCGACAAAAATCCAAACATGCCGATCTCGTCCAACACCACCGCCCACGGAAACAGGAATGCGATCTCAAGATCGAAGATTATGAATAGAATTGCGACCAGGTAAAAGCGCACATCGAATTTCATGCGCGAATCTTCGAATGCCTCGAAGCCGCACTCGTAGGGCGACCCCTTCTCGTGCGTAGGCTTGCTGGGGGCGATAACCCGGCTGAACGCGATGGCCCCGATGCCGACGATCGCGCCGATGCCAAGAAATATCAGAATCGGGACGTAGTTCTGTAGCATTACGCTCTCAACTTCGTATTTCGAGACACGCGTCTCCCGTACGCCCCCTGGTGAGACGCGCTGCGGCCCCAACTGTGTGCACACGGGGTGAGTAAAGCCGCACGCAAGTGGTTAAGGGTGCCGTACCCCACTACACGCAGATTAAAGACCGCACCAGAGTCTAGGTGTAGCCCCGCGGCAAGTCAAGAAAGCAAGAAGTCGTGCGGCGCGCTGTCTTCCCAAGCCATGCATCGTGCCATGGAACGCCTCGCCCACGGCCCGGGCTGTTGGTCTTGTTGGGATGTTTGACGTGCTGCTCACACCAAATGTTTTCGTCTGCGAAGCTATCTATGGACAATTGTATCGCATTCCTTATCAGTGGTGCCGAAGGCCGGACTCGAACCGGCACGGCTCGCGCCACCGCCCCCTCAAGACGGCGTGTCTACCAATTCCACCACTTCGGCCCTTTACTGTGACTTCGGCGGATCACTCGATCCGGCGCCATCGTTTGCATCCGTGCCCTCGGACCCGCGCGGTTGCGGCACCGCCGGCACATCGCTCTGAGTATCCTGGGCGGCCTGTCCGGACGTCGCTGGAATGTCTTGGCCCGGCGCGAGCGGGACCGGTTCGGGCGGTGTTTGCGGGATCGCTTGTTCGGTCACGCTGCGTGACTCGATCGCCCCGGTATACACGTAGGCCAGTCCCATGCTGGTAAAAAAGAATACCGCTGCTAACCAGGTCGTGAGCTTACTCAGGAATGTCGCCGAGCCGCGGGCCCCGAATAGGGTCTGTGAACCGCCACCGAACGCCGCACCCATATCCGCACCGCGTCCCTGCTGCAACAAAACCAACACCACGATCGCGACCGCGCTCAGAACATGAATAACGAGTAAGATGTTGGCCATTCCAATCTACTTATGCAGCGCGACAGATGTTGAGGAACTCGTCGGCTTGCAGTGACGCACCGCCGATCAGCCCGCCATCGATATCGGGTTGATCGAGTAATCCTCGCGCGTTTGCCCCCTTTACGCTACCGCCGTATTGCAAACGCAGATTCGTTGCAATATTCCTGTCGAGGCCGCTTAGTTTTTCCCGTATAAAGCGATGCACCTCTTGTGCTTGTTCAGGCGTCGCGGTCATCCCGGTGCCAATCGCCCATATCGGCTCGTATGCAATCACCGCTTTGTTAAATCCTTCGATGCCAACGGTGTCAACGACTGCGTCCAGCTGCCTAATTATCACCTTCTCGGTTTGATGTTTTTCCCGTTGATCGAGAGTCTCGCCAACGCAGAGTATCGGAACTAAACCATGCTGCTGGGCGGCACGGAATTTGTCGGCAACGAGGTCGTCGCTCTCGCCGTATAGAGCACGCCGTTCCGAATGACCGACGATCACATAGGTGCATCCCAAATCCCGCAACATCGGACCCGACACCTCTCCAGTAAAGGCCCCGACGTCATGCACGTTGAGATTCTGTGCGCCATATCCGATGCCGCTGCCGGCCAGGGCGTCCGCCACGACAGAGATCAATGTAAACGGCGGACAGACGACTATTTCGGCAGTGTTGACGCTGTTGACTCCGGCCACTATTCCACTGATCAATGTTGCAGCCTCGGATCGCGTACCGTTCATTTTCCAATTTCCAGCAACTATGGGGCGACGCATGACAGTTTTCCCTCGTCTTCTTCGGGGATCGGCGGATTGGTTCGAGTTTACGGTTGTTTTTGAAACGCGCGCGATGTTACCGTCCGCGGCCCTATAAAGCAATGCGCCATCCCCGTAGTCTAAGGAGGTATTCTCAGCGTTTCACGCCCCAGCCCGATATTGCGTCAAAGACTCCGGATGCCGGCGATGAGACTTTCACTGCGCGTGGTCGCAGGGTCGGGCGGCTGAATGACATCTTGTCACGATCATCGCGGCTACAAGCCGCTCCCACAGATAGCTAGTGCCCGTCCATAAACGCTAACGCGTTGATTTACTGAGAACATTTTCAGTTCAGGCGATAAAAAGCCTCGCTGGTCTTGGTATGATCAGTAGTGCAACCAACTGATTTTCTTAAACAAAACCAAACCCACCGCGGCCAACAATGCGCGCAAAACGCACCGTCCAGAGCAGTATATTTGAACGTTACGCGGAACACGAGATCGGTGGTGAATTGAAGTAATGGGGTCGGAGTGCATTAAAAAAATGCACTCCGACCCCCATTAGCTGAAAATGGCCCGTTTATGGACGGGCACTAGCTAGACAGCGGTGGGCCTTAGCTCGTTGGACATCGCCGCGGACCTGACTACATCCGCCAATTCTTTTCCGATGAGCGCGACTTGTTCCGGGTCGTTGCCCTCGACCATCACCCGGATCACCGGTTCAGTCCCTGACGGACGCAACAGGATACGTCCGTTACTCACCAGTTTGCTCTCCGCCGCGCGCACCGCCGCCTGAATGGTTTCACAATGCTCAATATTCAGGCGCCTGGGCGCCGATTCTCCGGGCACCCGCACGTTAATCATGGTCTGTGGAAACACCTCCATACCGATTTTCAACTCGGCCAATGACTGCCGGCGCTCCACCATCGCTTGCAGAACCTGCAGTGCGGCGATTATTCCGTCACCAGTGGTGCTCTTATCGAGGCAGATGATATGACCCGAAGATTCGCCTCCCAAGTCCCAGTTTTCCTGCTTGAGCAGGTGCAGCACGTAGCGGTCGCCCACCGGCGCACGACGAAATGGAATATGGCGGCGCGCGAACGCCTGCTCTAATCCCAGATTCGTCATCAAGGTGCCGACTACACCGCCATTTAATTGACCCACCGCTTGTCTCGATGTCGCTAAGATGTACAAGATCTGATCGCCATCCACCAGCTCACCGCTGTGATCCACGAGCAATACCCGGTCACCATCACCGTCAAGCGCCACGCCAATGTCAGCGCCCAACTCCCGTACCTTATTCATTAGCATTTGCGGATGGGTGGATCCGCAATCGCGATTGATATTAAAACCATCTGGCCGATTAGCGATCGAAATTACCTCCGCTCCCAACTCCGCAAACACGTTCGGCGCCACGTGATAAGCGGCGCCATGGGCGCAATCAACAGCAATAGTCAATCCATTCAAAGTGAGCTTATGAGGAATCGCGCTCTTGCAGAATTCGATATACCGACCGGCTGCATCTGGGAACCGCTCCGCCTTACCGAGCTGCGCCGAAGGCACGGTCGTTATGGGCTGCTGCATGAGACGTTCGATCTCCAACTCCACTTCGTCCCGCAGCTTTTCACCGTCGGGGGAAAAGAATTTGATGCCGTTGTCGTCGTACTCGTTATGAGAAGCACTGATCACGATCCCCGCTAGCGCTCGTGCGGTGCAAGTGAGGTACGCTATCCCCGGGGTCGGCATCGGACCCAACAAAGAAATATCAACTCCCGCTGCTGATAACCCAGCTTCCAACGCTGACTCCAGAAGGTACCCCGAGACCCGCGTGTCTTTTCCGATGATGACTTTGCCATCCGCGACCTTGCCACCGCCCAGTGCACGGCCCGCCGCCCATCCTAGCTTCATCACCGTTTCCGGGGTGATCGGCTCCTCACCCACGCGCCCCCGCACACCGTCGGTACCGAAATATCGTTTTTCTGACGCGGGATTCAAGGTACTTCGGAATGCAGAAACTTAGTCCGCTCGTTGTCTGAGGAATCCGGGATGGCGGCGTTGGGATGGCCCGGTTGGTCGCGGCGCTGGAGTGAAACCCATGGCGGTGGCTATGGTTTGAGTGCCGCGTAAGTGCAGCAATTTACCACCAAGCACGCGCCGGCTCAGGCCCGGCTCGGGGTGTAAAACGCAGCGCCGAACATCAGTTGATTTATCTATTTCAAATAGCATCAGGTCTTGTTCGCGCCGCCGTGGCGCGACTACGGGTTAGTACCGGTGATAACGTTAACACGGTATTTTGCCAAGATGTTGGACAAAAAACCATCAATTGTGCCGGACGACCGCCTCCATCATGCGTACCGCATCCCTGGTCAGCTTAACGTCGTGGACCCGCACGATATTGGCGCCATGCTGCACCGCAAGCAACGCCAGGGCAACACTCGCTGCTGCCCGGTCGTCGATGGGCAAATCGAGCACGCTGCCGATCAACGATTTGCGGGACAATCCCACTAGTATCGGTGCACCCAAGGCGGTCAGGGCATCGAGATGGCGCAGCAGCGCAATATTATGCGCCACGGTTTTACCAAACCCGAATCCTGGATCCACGACGATCGAAGCGGGCGGAATACCCGCGGCGACACACTCATCACGCCTTGCTGACAGAAACGCGATCACCTCCGCCACGACATCTTCATAGGCCGGCGACTGTTGCATGGTATGCGGATCACCCTGCATATGCATGACGCAAACGGGCACGCCGGACGCTGCCGCGGCCGCCAACGCACCCTCCCTGCGTAAACCATAGACATCATTGATCAGGGCCGCCCCAGCTGCCGTCGCTTGGCGCATGACTTCCGGTTTCGAGGTGTCTATAGAGATGGGTACCGCTACGACATTATGCAGGGCTTCGACAACCGGGATAACCCGGTCCAACTCCTGTTGCACACTGATCTGTTGTGCCCCGGGGCGGGTCGACTCGCCCCCGACATCGATGATGTCGGCGCCCTCGGCGACCATTTGTTCGGCATGCCGCAGCGCCACCTCCGGAGCCATGAACCTGCCGCCGTCGGAGAAAGAATCGGGGGTAACGTTCAATACCCCCATTATGGCTGCGCGCCGCAGATCCAGCGTGCGGCGGCCGCAGTTCAGCGATGAGATGGGGTACTCAGGGCTGGTCGCCGGCCGGCTCATCGAGTCGCGGCTTAACCTCAGGTCGGTCTTGGTGTGTTTCCTTCTCCGATGGCGGACTTGGTGGCGTCCCGCCTAGATCCTGCGGTGGCTTGGGTTCCTTGCCGGCCATAATATCTTCAATTTGGTGGGACTCCAGAGTTTCCCACTCCATCAACGCTTGGGCCATTGCCTCAACTTTGTCGTGATCGTTTTCGAGTATCTTGCGCGCACGGGCATATTGCTCGTCAATAATGCGCGTGATCTCGGCATCAATTTGCCGGGCGGTGGCCTCGCTCAGATTACGATGCGTCATCACATCACGACCCAGAAATACCTCGGCTTCGTTATCACCATACACCCGGGGGCCCATGTCGTCACTCATTCCCCACCGCGCCACCATCTTGTGAGCCAGCTCGGTGGCCTGCTCGAAATCGTTGGAAGCGCCGGTCGTCATTTGTTTCATAAACAACTCTTCCGCTATCCGGCCACCCATCAGCACGGCAATCCTGGCGAGCAGATATTCGCGATCGTGGCTGTAACGGTCTTCCTCCGGTAACTGCATGGTGACACCCAGCGCGCGCCCGCGTGGAATAATGGTGACTTTGTGCACCGGATCGGTATTTTCCAATACCTTTGCAACCACGGTATGGCCGGATTCGTGATATGCGGTATTCAGACGCTCGTGTTCCGGCATGACGATCGAGCGCCGCTCGACGCCCATAATCACCTTGTCCTTGGCCTTTTCGAAGTCTTCCATATTCACGAGCTTCTTGCCGGCGCGCGCCGCGAACAATGCCGCCTCATTAACCAGATTAGCCAGATCGGCGCCAGAGAATCCCGGCGTACCGCGGGCGATGACATTTGAATCGACATTGTCCGCCACTGGGACTTTACGCATATGCACCTTGAGGATCTGTTCGCGGCCGCGAATATCCGGCAATGGAACGTGCACCTGCCGGTCAAACCGCCCAGGCCGCAGTAAGGCTGGATCAAGCACGTCCGGCCGGTTGGTTGCCGCGATCACAATGACGCCCTCGTTGCCCTCGAACCCGTCCATTTCAACGAGCAATTGGTTTAAGGTCTGTTCCCGTTCATCATGCCCGCCGCCCAAACCGGCGCCGCGCTGCCGACCGACCGCATCGATCTCGTCTATGAAGATAATGCACGGCGCGTGCTTTTTCGCCTGTTCAAACATGTCCCGTACCCGGGATGCACCCACGCCGACAAACATTTCGACAAAATCAGAACCGGAGATCGAGAAAAACGGCACTTTGGCTTCGCCGGCGATTGCCTTCGCCAGCAAGGTCTTGCCGGTACCCGGGTTACCGGTCATGAGGACACCGCGGGGAATACGTCCTCCGAGCTTTTGAAACTTTGAGGGTTCCCTGAGAAATTCGACCAACTCCCCGACCTCCTCCTTTGCCTCCTCAACACCGGCGACGTCCTCGAACGTAATCTTGTTCGTCTCCTCTGTGAGCAGACGTGCCCGGCTCTTGCCGAAACTCAACGCGCCGCGGCCGCCACCGCCTTGCATCTGCCGCATCAAATAGATCCACACGCCTATGATCAACAGCAGCGGGAACCAATGAACCAGGATTTGCGTGAAGATGGACGGAGACTCTTCCGGCCGGGCTTCAATCTGCACTCCACTTTCGATCAAATCACCCACCAAACCCCGGTCATCCGGCGCGTAGGTCATCAAGGATTGTCCAGACGAGGTCTCTGCATAGATGTTTTTGCCCTCGATAGTGACGCGTTTTATGCGCCCCTCTTTGACTTCCTGGAGAAAGGTCGAATATTCAATCTTCTGACTGCGCGCCGATTCGCGAGGCGCGAAGTTGTTAAAGACCGCCATCAACACCATGGCGATCACTAACCACAAAATCAGGTTTTTGGTAAGGTTGTTCAAACTGCCATCCTAAAATGCATTGCCGTCACAATTTGTGAAGTCACTTTACTGGATCGGATATATGGTTGACCAATTAAGGTATTCAATGGTTCCCGGTAGCATTCTGCTACGGTTTAGCCCTACGTACAACAGCATTAGCGTCGGTATCAGCGATAAAACCTTGCGCAAACAGATACATTTCACGGCTCCTCGCCCTCGAGGCGGCAGGCTTACGTATCACACATTTGCGAAAGTATAGTTCACAGCGCTTGCGAAATACGTTCACATCTTCGCCGGCGAACAGCTTGACCAGCAAACGGCCGCCGCGTGCCAGGACCGCGATCGCCGTTGCCAAACTGTCGTCAAGAAGGGTCATGGCACGGGCCTGATCGAGCACGCGTATACCACTCATATTGGGGGCCATATCGGAGATTACAAGATCGGCGCGCCCGCCCCCGCCGAGTTGCTCGATAATCTGTTGTTTGACCGCCACGTCAGCGATATCGCCACGCACCAGTGTCACTCCTGCAAGCGGCGCCATGTCTTGAGTGTCAACCGCGATCAGAGTCCCGCCAGGACTTATCCGTTCCCGGACGTACTGCGACCAACTCCCGGGGGCCGCCCCGAGTTCCACTACCGTCAGCCCCGGACACAGCAAGCGGTCGCGCCGGTCGATTTCGATCAACTTATACACCGCCCGTGAGCGATAACCATCCACTTTCGCCCGACGTACATAAGCGTCTCGTGCATGTCGCTGCAACCATTTATTGCCTTTGTGCTTTCTTGCCTTCACTATCGTGTTTATCGTGACAAGATTTGTCGTGAGACCATGCCGTTAACAGGCAAGCAAAAACATTTACTACGCAGCCTCGCGCATCATTGCAAAGTCTCCGTAACCGTGGGCACCGGTGGATTGAGTGACCGAGTCATACAGGAAATCGACTCTGCCTTGCAACATCACGAGCTGCTGAAAATAAAGTTACCGGCTTCCAGCCGCGATGAGCGGCGGGACTTGGCGACACGGATTTGCACCCGGTCCCACACTGACTTAGTACAATTAATTGGCCATATTTGCGTGATCTATCGCGCCGCGGACGAGCCTGTCATCAGGCTGCCACATTAATGCTGCAGGTCATGTGCCTATTGTTCTTTGCTGCTAATCGACACCCTTGCTACCGACTAGTGATAGCCGCGAACCGCGACGAATTTTACCGGCGTCCAACGGAAACGGCGCGGTTTTGGGCCAACGCACCTCATGTACTCGGCGGCCGCGACCTTGAGCAGGGCGGCACTTGGTTGGGCATTACCCACGATGGCCGTTGGGGTGCCGTAACCAACTATCGCGAGATCACCAGCAGGCAACATGACAGTTCTCGAGGACACTTGATTCGAGATTATCTGGTTGGTGAGGATGCTGCCGAGCACTACATCGACAAAGTGTATCACCGCGGCGACCAGTACGCGGGTTTCAATCTGATTATCGCCGATCCTGCCCACACCATTCATTACTCGAACCGCGGCAGTGATCCACAGGTTTGCAGTGACGGTGTCTACGGTCTCAGCAACCATCTGCTCGACTCGCCGTGGCCGAAGCTAACGGAAGGCAAGAACCGCCTCAATAAACTGCTGGAACCAGACGGCGATCTGAGCGTCCCGAGTTTATTTAGCTTACTCAGCAATCAGCACCAAGCGGTTACGGGCTTACCGGACACCGGAATCGGCGATGAATTGGAACGTCTACTGTCACCCGCATTCATCAGCAGCCGCGACTACGGAACCCGAAGCTCCACCATTATCCTCGTGGACCGGGAACATCGCGTTCAATTCATCGAGCGCAGTTTCCAATCATCCGCGGACCGCCTACCTTCACCGGAAACTTTTCAGACGACGTCACACAGTTTCACTATTCACAGGCTATAATCATAAGCAGTTATATGTCGGGAGAAGTGCGTTGCGAAAGCTGTTGATTTTGGTGGTTTTGTTACCGGTCCTGGCTTACGCCGGCGTCAAGGGATATTTGTGGTATTCGATCTATAGCCATATGGAAGACATAAAAAAAGCTGCGGCCCCTGTGGCCACGATCGAGTACGAGGATATCCGTGCGCCGCTCAATGAACCGTTCGGCGTCACCGGCATCACCGTAGTGCCCCATTTAGTGAGCGACACCATTCGCATTCGTTCAGCGCTTGTCCACACCAACGGAATTCGGGATCTTTACGAGCTGGGAAAAAAGGTTTTTACCGAAGAGTTACCGCAACGGCTGGAAGTATCGCTCAATCAAATCTCCATTGATCTCAACGGAGAGATCGCATCGTTGATGGCCAACAATCAGAAAACGAATCTATTTGGAACACCGTTGGATGCGCTGGCATGCGCTGAACGTGAATTCTTCAGTCCCACCGATCTATTGGCGATGGGGTATGAACAACTTTCAGTGGATACCGAATTTCAGTACGGGGTCAATCGAGTAAAGGAATCGGTAGACTTGTTTGTCAAGTTTCGAATTAGGGATGCCACATCCCTGGCCTTCGACCTATCTATTCCGAGAAGTCAGGCGCCGACTTCACGGGATCAGTTGTCGTTGCAGATCCCGCAACTCAAGGATTTCTCCATCAATATCGAGGACTTGTCCTTCAACGAACGCCGAAACAAATACTGCGCAGACTTGAGTGGTGTCACGAGCGCAGCATTCGTAGATCGGCATCTGGACCAGGTCAAAGCCCACGCCGACGACAGCGGTTTTCCAGTGAGCGACGAACTGTTAGCCGCATATCGTCAGTACGTTACCGACTCGGGCAACATCACCGTCAGCGCCAATCCTTTAGACCCAGTTGACTTGATGACGCTGTTGACGCTGAACCCTCGTCAATTGCTCGAGTGGCTCAGTTTAGACGTGAACATCGCGGGAAAGAACATCCAGGAATTAATGGTGATCGTCGTCGAGGAGGAGGAACAGCCGGAGGAAGACGCCAAACCCAAAGTATTACTCGACACCTACAAACCGACTCCAGTTGCCGAGCTGGATCAACATGTCAACAGACTGCTCAAGATTCGCACCGTGGACGGTAAACTGCACCACGCTTATTTGAGTGTCGTGAGCCAAGATGCTCTGGTGCTGACCCAAGAGCTGGTGGGCGGTTCCGCTACATTCCGCTTGCCAATTGCACAGATTGACGAGGTTCGGGTGCTGCACTAGCCCACATTTCTCACCAGAATCCCGGATGCCGGCGCAGCACTCGCGCAGCTGAGCCCCCTGCTGTGCTTGTGCTGCACGGAGTCGCAGTGCTTGTGCTGCGCGGAGTCGCAGTGCTTGTGCTGCGCGGAGTCGCAGTGCGGGGACAAGCCCCCTGCTGTGCGGGGACAAGCCCCCTGCTGTGCGGGGACAAGCCCCCTGCTGTGCGGGGACAAGCCCCCTGCTGTGCGGGGACAAGCCCCATGCTGTGCGGGGACAAGCCCCCTGCTGTGCGGGGACAAGCCCCATGATTCAGTTATTCGCGCCTACGAGGCGCACCCGCCCACCACAGTCAGTTTTCTTGGTCTGGCAGATTCGGCATGGCGACGTCTGTGCGACCGGCTCGTCCCCAGCGAACCAGCAACACCAGTCCTAATAAGCTGTTGACGACAAACAAGGCGCTGGAGACACCGTGCAGCGTGGCGAAGCGTCGTTGCAATGATGGGTTGGCAGCCAAATCACCGCTGGCAGCGCGCTTCAATTCGGTCAGCCGCGGCGTTACGACAAATTGGCTTGCGAGGGTAATCATCAGCATTACGACTAGTATCCAGATGTTCCACGAACGCAGCCAGCCCGGCCGACGATCGAGTAACGCCGCAAAAGATAACAATAACCCACCGGAAATGAATCCGATCACGCTGACGTAACCGAACAAGCGGCCGACAACGTCACCGGCCACACTGCGCTCCAACATCGAAAATAACGTCGGTGCGACAACATAACCCACGACCCACATAGCGCCGATCCAGAACGAGAGCAGGATTCGTTCCAGAGGTGTTCGCAGTCCGGCCAAAGAAAGGAAAAGCCTGATTAGCTAACGCGTATCTTGAGAATTTCGTACGCGCGGACGCCGCCGGGAGTGCTGACTTCCACTTCCTCACCTACTTGTTTACCTATCAACGCACGTCCAATGGGAGAACTGAACGATATTTGTGCATTGTCGAGATCCACTTCCAGGTCACCAACAATCTGATAGGTCACACGCTCATCGTTGTGAATATCATATATATCGACGTAGGTACCAAAGACCACAGTATCCGCTACGTTCAAGCGCGTAGGATCGATCACCTCCGCGCGGGCCAAATAAGACTCTAATTCGGCGATGCGACCCTCAATGAAACCCTGCTGATTTCGGGCCGCCTCGTACTCGGCGTTTTCCGACAGATCGCCGTGGGATCTGGCCTCAGCGATGGCCTGTATCACCCGCGGGCGCTCGACGGACTTCAGCCGTTTCAACTCGTCTTGCAGTTTGTCCGCCCCGGCGGTTGTCAGGAGTACGCGTTTCATTGTGCTACTTGTTGATGCAAATCCTGCAGCCGGTTCACGGTTTCGACGCCTAACACGCTGTGCGCAGCGCATGCGGCCCGTGCGGCGGCCAGGGTAGTGAAGTATGTGACCTTGTGCTGCAACGCCTCACGTCTAATGGCGTAGGAATCCTTGAGGCTCCGTTTGCCCTCGGTGGTATTCACGATCAAATCTATCTCTCGATTTTTTATCATATCGACGACGTGCGGACGTCCCTCTTTTACCTTGTTTACCGTTTGCGTCGCAAGGCCGGCACCGATTAAAACCCGCGCCGTACCGCTGGTTGCAATTAACTCAAAATCGTTATCCGCGAGATAGCGGGCGATCTCAATCACCGCCTGTTGATCATTTTTTTTCACCGAGATCAACGCTCTTCCAGCTTTAGGTATTTCCGCTCCCGCAGCGCGCTGTGACTTGTGAAATGCCTCACCAAAATTTTTACCGATGCCCATTACCTCACCGGTACTTTTCATCTCCGGCCCAAGTATCGTGTCTACCCCTGGAAATTTAAGAAACGGAAATACCGCTTCTTTGACGGAATAGTAATCGGGTACAACCTCTTTAGTCACCCCTTGCGAGGCCAGGGTTTTACCCACCATACAGCGTACCGAGATCTTCGCCAGCGGCCGGGACGTCGCTTTGGACACAAAGGGTACAGTTCGGGATGCGCGAGGATTGACCTCTAATACGTAAATCTCATCTCCCTTGACAGCAAACTGAACGTTCATTAAACCCACCACATTCAATGCCAACGCCATCTTGCGCGTCTGATCACGCAACGCCTCCTGAATAGCCGGTGACAAACTGAATGGCGGTAATGAACAAGCCGAATCTCCCGAGTGCACACCGGCTTCCTCAATATGTTCCATGATGCCCCCGACGATAACCGTCTCACCGTCACAGACCGCGTCGACATCAACCTCCGTGGCGTCACTCAAGAATCGGTCGAGTAACACCGGGGACTCGTTCGAGACGTCGATCGCCATTCGCATGTAGCGTTCCAGATCATCCCGGCCGTGGACTATCTCCATCGCGCGTCCGCCAAGCACGTAGGATGGCCGAACCACCAAGGGGTAGCCTATCTCCTCGGCCAAACGCAGCGCTTCGGCGGCACTGGTTGCAGTACGGTTGGGCGGCTGCAGCAGTCCGAGGTCTTGAAGTAATTTCTTGAAGTGTTCGCGGTCTTCGGCCGCGTGGATTGCCTGTGGCGATGTGCCGATGATCGGCGTACCGGCCGCTTCCAGATCACGGGCGAGTTTTAACGGCGTCTGCCCACCGTATTGCACGATAACGCCCGTGGGGTTTTCTATATGCACAACCTCCAGAACGTCCTCCAGCGTCAACGGTTCGAAAAACAATCGGTCCGACGTGTCATAATCGGTGGAGACTGTTTCTGGATTACAGTTAATCATGATGGTCTCATAACCATCTTCGCGCAGCGCCATTGCTGCGTGCACACAACAATAATCAAACTCGATTCCCTGGCCGATACGATTCGGGCCGCCACCGAGAACGATAATCTTTGCTGTGTCATGCGCCTCCGACTCGCATTCTTCATCATAGCTTGAATACATATACGCGGTGGCGGTCGCAAATTCCGCGGCACAAGAATCCACGCGTTTATACACGGGTCGAACACCCTGACCATGACGCAGGGCGCGAAACGCTTGCTCATTGATTCCGAGCAGCACCGCCAAATACCGATCAGAAAAGCCTTTGCGCTTCCATTGCCACAACCTATTACGATCGATTGAAGCGCCGGGCTTGATCTCACGCTCCATATGCACCAGGTCTTCAATGTCAGCGAGAAACCATGGGTCTATGCCGGTGAGAGCGTACACTTCTTCAACACTCATCCCGAATCGAAACGCGTCAGCCATATACCACAGCCGTTTGGCCCCTGGCACACGCAGTGCTTGCACGAGGGTTTCTTTAGTGCCGCTCCGTTCATCACTGTCTAGTTGCGGTTCGAGGCCGTAGGCGCCGATCTCCAGACCGCGAATCGCCTTTTGTAGCGACTCCTGAAATGTGCGGCCAATCGCCATTACCTCACCTACGGATTTCATCTGCGTAGTGAGCACGCTATTGGCCTGCGGAAACTTTTCAAAATCGAACCTTGGTATTTTTGTCACTACGTAATCGATGGAGGGCTCGAACGACGCCGGCGTCGCACCGCCAGTGATTTCGTTGCGCAATTCATCAAGCGTATATCCCACCGCCAGCTTTGCCGCCACTTTGGCGATCGGGAATCCAGTGGCCTTGGAGGCCAGCGCCGAAGAACGTGAGACGCGTGGATTCATCTCGATAATGACCATACGCCCATTTTCCGGATTCACCGCAAACTGCACGTTTGATCCGCCGGTATCGACACCGATCTCACGTAACACCGCAATGCTCGCATCCCGCATAATTTGATATTCCTTATCGGTCAGAGTCTGCGCCGGCGCAACGGTGATCGAGTCCCCGGTATGCATCCCCATCGGATCAACATTCTCAATGGAGCAAACAATTATGCAGTTATCTTTGTGGTCCCGCACCACCTCCATTTCAAATTCCTTCCAACCGAAGATGCATTCCTCGATGAGCAATTCTTTGGTTGGCGAAGCCTCCAGACCCCGGTCACATATTTCTAAAAACTCGTCTTTGTTGTATGCGATACCCCCGCCGGTACCGCCGAGCGTAAACGACGGGCGGATAATAGCCGGGTATCCGACCATCGCCTGAACCTGAAACGCCTCTTCCATACTGTGTGCCAATGCTCCGTGCACGGTCTCCAATCCAATGCGATGCATGGCTTGTTTAAACAATTGCCGATCTTCAGCCTTATCGATTGCCTCACTGCTGGCGCCGATTAACTCGACTGAAAATTCCTCGAGTGTGCCTTGACGCACGAGATCAAGAGCACAGTTCAGCCCGGTTTGCCCCCCCATGGTCGGCAACAGCACATCGGGGCGCTCGCGCTCGATGATCTTGGCGACCGTGCGCCACTGAATCGGCTCGATATAGGTGGCATCGGCGAATCCGGGATCGGTCATGATGGTGGCCGGATTCGAGTTCACCAGGATAATCCGATATCCCTCCTCCTTTAATGCCTTGCAGGCCTGCACACCGGAGTAATCAAATTCACAGGCTTGCCCGATTACGATCGGTCCGGCGCCAACGATCAATACGCTGTCGATATCCGTGCGCTTAGGCATGCGAACTCAGCGCCTTCGCGGCTCCCCTGTGCGCCCCCCGCGGCGCTGCCATGAGCGCCACGAAACGGTCGAACAACAGCGCGATATCGTGGGGACCCGGACTCGCTTCGGGATGGCCTTGAAACGAAAATGCCGGTTTGTCGGTGCGGGCAACGCCCTGGATCGACCCGTCAAAGAGCGATATGTGGGTCACCTGAAGATGATCCGGCAGGTTCTCTGAGTTGACCGCGAACCCGTGATTTTGACTTGTAATGAATACCTGTCCAGTCTTTAGATCCTGCACCGGATGATTGGCGCCATGATGTCCGAACTTCATCTTCAGGGTGCGGGCTCCCGATGCCAACGACAGCAACTGATGGCCGAGGCATATACCAAATACCGGAATATTGGCCTCCAGAATGCTATGAATCGCCGCCACAGCATAATCGCAGGGCTCCGGATCGCCCGGTCCGTTCGACAGAAACACACCGTCGGGGCGTCGTGCCAGGGCCTGCTCCGCAGTGGTGGTTGCGGGAACTACCTCCACGGCACAACCCCGGTCCACCAGCATTCTCAAAATATTCCGTTTGATCCCAAAATCGTAAGCGACAACGCTGAAACGTACCGCCGACGCGTCCCGGTAGGCGTTCTGTTCCTGATCCCAAGCGCCGCTGCTCCAGACATAAGGCTCAGCGGTGGTCACTTCACGTGCGAGATCCATGCCCTTCAAGCCGGGAAACGCACGTGCCGCGGCCACAACTTGGTTATCATCGATGTTGTCGCCGGCCACAATACATCCATTTTGCGCGCCTTTCTCGCGCAGCAAGCGGGTCAGTTTGCGGGTGTCGATATCGGCGATGGCAACGATGCCATGATCCTTGAGATAATCGCTCAACGGCTGGGTCGATCGCCAGCTGCTCACCCGTCGGGGCAGATCACGAATTACCAATCCGGCCGCATAGATGCCGGCCGACTCGACGTCATCACTATTGGTCCCGGTGTTACCTATATGCGGGTAGGTTAACGTAACGATCTGTTTGGCATAGGATGGATCGGTGAGGATTTCCTGGTAACCGGTCATGGCGGTGTTAAACACCACCTCTCCGGCGGTCTGCCCGGAGACGCCGATGGATTGTCCTTTGAAGACCGTTCCGTCCTCAAGCGCTAATAATGCGGTGTTGGCCACGAAACCCCTAGGTTGATGCGTGGTGTTACCGGCCGTGCTACGTCACCGACCGTTTCGGATCCGGCGGCACCAGGACCCAAAAAAAGGGAGAAACTCGTACGGCTTCTCCCCTTAGGATTCGTTCTGAAATTGTAATCTCATTAAAGCACCGATTGTAGGGGACAAGGGTCCTCCGTTCAACGGTCACTCAGCGCAATCCCAACACATCCTGCATATCAAATAGCCCATTGCTCCGCTCGGCCACCCACTGGGCCGCTCGCAACGCGCCATTGGCAAAGGTCATGCGGCTCGACGCACGGTGAGTGATCTCGACGCGCTCGCCGTCCGCGGCAAACATGGCGGTATGCTCGCCGACGATATCGCCGGCGCGAACGGTCGCAAAGCCGATACTGGCCCGGGAGCGGGCGCCGGTGTGCCCCTCGCGTCCATACACCGCGCATTGGGCCAACTCCCTCCCCAGGGCCGTTGCGATGACCTCGCCCAACCGCAGCGCGGTACCGGACGGCGCGTCAACCTTGTGCCGGTGGTGCGCCTCCAATATTTCAATATCGACGTCGTTGCCCAAGGTCTTCGCGGCCAGTTCGGCAAGCCGGAAGCAAAGATTCACCCCGACGCTCATATTGGGAGCGAGCACAATTGCGACCTTGTCGCCGGCATCGGCGATCTGCTTCCGATCAGCGGCCTCCAACCCGGTAGTGCCGATCACCATGGGTTTGCCGGCATCCTGACAAAATTCAGTATGCGCCATGGTGGCGCCGGGGTTGGTAAAATCTATCAACACATCAAAACCGTCGCGGTCCAGGGAGTCGGTCACCCTCACCCCAAACGTACCGATTCCAGCCAGCTCTCCGGCATCTTCGCCAATCACATCACTACCGGCCTTTTCAGTCGCAATGGTGATGGTTGTGGCTGGGTTGATTTGGGCGGCCTGGATGATAGTCCGTCCCATACGACCGGCCGCACCTGCAACACCTATTCTTACCATTTCCGCGCTCCAATTCAGTAGTCGCCCGAACAAGCGAATCAGTTGATCATCAAAAAGTAGTGTACCACCCCGGATTCACCGACCCTGTTAACCCGCGTATAGCACCAAGGATCCCGGTTGACGGCGAAGGGTTCGCGCTACTGGGTAAACCGCTGGAGCGAAAAACAAAGCCATGGCCCGGATTTCTCACCAGGATCCCGGATACTGGCGCACACTGCGACTACGCGCAGCACAAGGGACTCGCGCAGCTGAGCCCCCTGCCGAAGAAAAAAGGGGGGTAGAGTCGAATGGCACTTACATAAACCTTACACAGACAAAAAAGTGCTGAATTGACGGAGAATTTCCGGGACTGTCGCCAGCAAGGATGCTGACGCCGAGCCTACATGGAGGGTTTGACGGCGTGTCCCGGGAATTGTCTCTCGGTTCAGCGTATCGTGATCCCTTAACTTAAGTGCCATTCGGGTCAGAGTCTGTGACTCCGACCGCGTTTTTCCACGCCCCGCTTCTTATGCATGGATACGCCCTGCCCCGCGGAAAAACCCATTGCCCACGGGTTATCCAGGGGCAGGTCGGAGATTCAATAATTTTAACCATGCGAGAGTCAGGGCGACCACGATAAGTGCTGGTATCGCGGCGACATTCACCCACTGCCAGCCCAGGCGATATTGCAGTGCCCCCGCGGAAAGCGACGCCGCAGCGACCGTGGTGAACACGATAAAGTCGTTTAGCCCCTGCGTCTTGGCCCGCTCCTCGCGCGTATGCGTCATGGTTAGCAGCGTACTCGCCCCCACGAACAGAAAATTCCATCCGAGACCAAGCAGCATCAGTGCCGCCCAAAAATGCCACACAGCATGCCCCCATAGATTCACCGCTACGCACAGCGCGTCCAACAACACGCCACACACCATTATATTGAGTACCCCCATTCTATTGATCAAATAACCGGTCACGAAGGAAGGCGCAAACATGGCAAAAACATGCCACTGAACGACAAAGGCGGTGTCCGCAAATAGGTGTTCGTGCCACTGCATTGCCAACGGCGTCGCGGTCATAATCAACGTCATGACCGCGTAACCGAACATGCCACACACGACCGCCACCAAAAACACCGGTTGCGCCGCGATGCATCGCAGTTTTCTGCCGGACGCCGCGATCCCCGTCGTCGGTGCCGCGGCGCCGGACGGCAACAACGACTGCAGCAGCAGCGAGAGCACATACACCCCCACTAGCACGGCGAAACTACCGGCAAAAGCCGCACCGGCCATCAAGTCCCTGGTCCAATTTGCGAGATTGGGACCAATGAAGGCGGCGATCACGCCGCCGGCAAGTACCAGGGAGATCGCCCGACCACGGTAGGCGGCCGCGACGTCATCGGCGGCGGCGAAGCGATAGAACGTGGCGAAACCGTTGAAGCTGCCGATCAGTACCGTTGCCAGACAATAGACCGCAAAACTTCCACGCATGATCGCGAACGTGCCGACAACTGCGCCGCAGATACCGAGCGCGCTGCCCAACATGAATCCGAGTCGCCGGCCCACGCGGCCCATCAGCAGGGAGGCGGGGACACTGGTCAGCATGGTCGACAGAAACTGCAGTGCCAACGGCAGGGTCGCCAAAATTTTATTGGTGGCGAGGTGAAAACCGATCAAAGCGGAACTTGCCATCAGCAAGGAATTGCCGGTCATCATCAAACCCTGACACAGGGCCAGCAACAGAACCTTGGCGCCATGGTGGTTCTTGGTGGATTCCATATTCGAGCGAAAACGTGATGGCGTGGAAAATATCTAACCTGCCTGGTCTTTGTATCAGGATTGCGGACACTGCGGAAGGGATCGGGCGAATGTACGCCAGTACCGGCACCCGCGAGGCGGGAAACACAGCCCCGGCGATGGGGCTACCTAACCGGTATGTCGCACCTAGGCGAATCCTGCGCCCACATAGGAAATGCGATGCGGCAAACCTGGTCTGGTTACTTTTTCCAACGCCCGGCGCACGGCAGTTTCACGGGCAGCCGCAGATATTTACATGATCACTCAACGCGACGTATAGACCTCCACCCGGTTACGGCCTCTACGTTTGGCTTTGTACATGGCCATGTCGGCATGCTGCAGCAGCGCCTTGGGCGCATCGGTGTGTAGTGGATAATTGGCCACGCCCAGACTGATGGTAATGTTGACCGGCTGGCCATCGCATCGGAATACGCGTTGTGCGACCACGGAGCGCCATCTTTCCGCAATCTCACAAGCGTCTCGTAACGCGGTGTTGGGCAGGATCACGGTGAATTCTTCACCGCCGTAGCGCGCAAGGTGGTCGCCATCCCGGGCATACGTCAACAACTCGACAGCCAACCCGCGCAGCACGCAATCACCTATCTGATGACCATGCTCATCATTGACCGCCTTGAAAAAATCGATATCCAACAATATTACCGAAAGCGGTGACTGCTGGCGCACGGCTCGTTCTACTTCTATGTCCAGCAGACGATAGAATTCCTGCTGGTTGTAAACACTGGTCATTTGATCGTATTTGACGCGCCGTTCGAAATCCGACTTTTCGGCGATCGCAGCACTCAAGCGGCCTTCCACCCGATTGGCCGCCGCTCGCAATATCAAAATCAGCAGGAGCAAAGACACAAACACAGTCAAGCTGATATAAGAGATGATATCGATCGTTTTGGCTCTGCTCGCCGATTCATCTAAGGCGATATGCAATTGACCGACCGTGCGCCGCTGAATATCGTTGATCGCGATAGCGCGGTAAACGGTCCCCCCTCCGGTGATCCACTTTGATCCACCCTGTCGCGCAGCGCTGAACTGCAGCGTGTGTTCGGCAAAGTCGCCGAAGACCGCGAGCAGCACCTTTCCCGGTATGCGATCCCAATCGCTGTCGCGTCCGAATATCGCATTACCTTGATGCCACTGCGCGCGTGTCAAATATTGTTTTTCAATTACAACTGCCAGCGCGTTGCCGGTTATCTGGTGGAGCTTTTCAAACAAGTGGTTGATGTCCATGCCAACTTCGACGTAGCCCATCATATTTCCTCGGTAGTGCCAGGGCTTGACCACACGCAGGGTGTATGTGCCCAGCACGCCGAGTTCGATACCCGAGGCCACCTTGCCGCTTTGCCTCGCCCGGGCGAGTGTGTGCCGATCGATCGCGTCTCCGAAACGCTGTGGATGGTGGACCCGCAAGAAATTCGTGCCATCCAAGTTATGATAATAGAAGTGAGAAACCTGATGGTTCTCTCTAAGTGCGGCAAATAAAGAGGCAGAATTTTGCAACAGGGCGGCGCGATCCTTGTGCACAAACGCCTCGGCGAGACTTGAATTGATGATAATGGATTCAGCGATAGCACCCAGCTTGTCTGATTCCAGGGCAAAGAGCTGATCCATGCTCCTGGTTATGGTGCTTAGCCGCTCCTGCAAATGCTCGTTGAGATGCGTCACCGCGATGATGGACGCGGACAATACATAGACAACGAGAATAAACCCGATGGCGATCAAAACCGGGATAATGATATGTTTCGCCAAGCGCTGGCGTACATGGGCGACACGACCGACGCGGCCGGAAACCACGCTCTTGGGTTGGATACCGCTTGGTTGCGAGACGTCGTTCATTTGCGGGATGTGCGGTCAGAAAGCCCTTATCTCATTGATTTATAGCATTAAATCACCGATTTTTCAAAATGCCGAGGGGATTTGACTGCGGATGTGAACGATGCAGCGCCGGTTAACCCGCATATTGCCATGGTCACCCCGGGCTCGAATCCAGTGTCGTCCGTGCACGGATGACATGCGCACAGTTTCTGAAACCTGGGTCAAGTGCGGAGGATGGGATTAGCGCTGTCAGCGCGAGCATGTAATCCTCGGTACGATCAACTGCCGGCCAGACGTATAGCTGCCGCCGGAACAACGAAGCTTGTTGCCGTCGGAGTCGGCGGCACGGCCCATCGTTGTTGTACACCTGGAACGGCTGCCACGCGGGATCCATCGATGACATGCGGATACTTGAATGAGAGAAATTAGCGCATGAATTTGTCGCCACCGCATCCCTGGAAGGTCACGACAGCACGGGCGCGTGAGATTCAGTGCGAGCTAAGTAACCGGGTCATACGAAAAGACCGACTGCCAGCGGTGCAGTTCGTTGCCGGCATGGACGTGGGATTCGAGGATAACGGTACCGCGCGTGCGGCGGTAGCGGTGCTGCGATTTCCAGAATTGACAATTCATGAAACGGTTATAGCGCGCCGCAAGGTCGCTTTCCCCTACGTCCCTGGTCTCTTGTCGTTTCGCGAGATTCCAGCGGTGATGGCCGCATTTCGACGTCTCCAGCAAATGCCGGACCTGGTACTGTGTGACGGCCAGGGATACGCCCATCCACGCCGCTTCGGCCTGGCTTGCCACTTCGGCGTGCTCACAGGTCTACCCGCCATCGGGGTCGCCAAATCACGCTTGATCGGCAAACATCAACCGGTTCCGAAACTCAAAGGCAGGTGGCGGCAGTTGATCGACGATGATGAGGTGATCGGCGCCGTTTTGAGGACCCGATCCGGTGTGCAGCCGGTTTATGTATCTTCCGGTCATCGCATAAGCCTGCCGACCGCAATTGAGTATGTGCTCGCATGCTGTACGAAATACCGGTTACCCGAAACCACGCGCGCGGCACACAAGCTGGCCAGTGGTTAACAATAATTTTTGCGCGGGAGTGAATACGCTGGTCGCAATTTTTCTCGAATTCCCGGCTACGCCGCTTTGCGAGTGGCAAAAAAATCTTTGCATACGTTGATGACCGTGGACACGTCCTCGGTGCACACGCCGAGATGGGTAACCAGGCGCACACGATCAGCCGTCGGTGCAACAATAATCCCGCGCTCGCGGACATAAACCTTCAGATCCTGAGCGACTATCGGACTCAGGGTCAGAAAAACCATGTTGGTGTGGGGCCCATCAACACTCAACTCATCGATGTTTTTCAACCCATCCGCCAACGCCGCCGCATGGGCATGGTCCTCAGCGAGGCGATCGACCCCCTCCTCGAGAGCGACGATACCCGCAGCGGCAACAATGCCCGCCTGGCGCATACCGCCACCGACGACCTTGCGCCAACGGTGGGCCCGTTCAATAAATTCTGTCGACCCGCACAGCACTGAACCCACGGGCGCTCCCAATCCCTTGGAAAGACAAACCGAGACAGAATCAAAGCCGCGGGTAATCTTGCAGACATCGACATTTTGAGCGACGCTGGCATTGAATATGCGGGCGCCGTCGAGGTGCAGTAACAACCCCTTGGTTCGGGCGAATGATACCGCGCGCTGCAAATAGTCCAGCGGCAGCGCCTTGCCCCATTGGGTGTTCTCGAGACACAGTAATCGTGTGTTCGTAAAGTGTGGATCGTTTGGCTTGATGACTGCCGCGACCTCGTCTAGATCCAAGGTCCCGTCGATTTGAAACTCCAACGGTTGTGGCTGGATGCCGCCGACAATCGCCGCCCCGCCTCCTTCATATCGATACGCGTGGGCCGTCTGACCGGCGACGTACTCGTCGCCGCGCCGGCAATGCGTCAGCAACGCGCACAGATTCGATTGCGTACCACTCGGTAGAAAAAGTGCCGCTTCGAAACCCAGGCGCTCACAGATCAGTGACTGCAAACGATTCACGGTCGGGTCTTCACCATACACGTCGTCACCCACCTCGGCTTGGGCCATGGCGGCACGCATCGTGGGCGTAGGGCGGGTCACGGTGTCGCTACGCAAATCAATCACGGTGAAAAAGATCCGCACTGGGGAGCTTAGATATTAACCCAATTCCGCAAAGGGCGGAAAAATATGACTACGTTACGGGCGTTCAGCCTGTCAACCGCTTAGCCCCACTCTGGCACGAGTCTTCCAGGAGACTGCCCTCATGCAAACAGGATCAAACTCAGCGCCATTCGGGACAGATCCGGTTTTATTGTGTACTCTATATTTTCTTCCAAATTGAAGTTTGTTGACAATTGAACACGTTAATTTGACGCGCGGATGCGGTACAAACCTCGAACGGGCCAAGCGACTGTACTCTCTATGAATGAAGCGAGAATCGAGCACTCCCTGAGCACGGCAATAAGCTGGACAATCGTGCTGATCGTGTTGACGTCTCTTCTCGGGCTCTGCGTGCACCGCAGTCTTCACCGGATTCCCGAGGACATTTCACAGCGCGTACACTCCGCCCTGGAACAGGCCGGGTATGGATTAGGAACGGTCCGTGTAGATGGCCGCGACGTCATTTTGACCGGTCCCGTAGTTGCCACCGACGCGGTGCGGATCACCGATACCGTCAACTCTGTCCGCGGTGTACGCGAGGTGTGGACAGAACTGACGATCGTTTCATCGAGCCTAATGGAGCACACACCGGTCACCAGTGGGTCGAGCAGGCCGGTAGCCCGGACACACGACCAATGACCTATTTGATCGGACAAATAATACTTTGCCTGGTGCTGGCGAGCGTGCTCGGACTCATTGCGGGTTGGCTGCTGCGCGGAACTCGCTGCCGCGCCGACATGCGTCTGTTAAAGAAAGAACTGCAGACGCGCCGCGAAAAAATAGAACGCTCCGAGCAGCGCATCGCAGCACTAAAACGTTCCGTAAAAGAACTCGAGCACGCTCGTGAGGAAGACCAGCAACTAGCGCAGGAACGGATTCAACAACTGGAACCTTACCAGGCAGAGACCGTATGGCTGCGGCAAGAGATTAACAACACGACATCGCAAACAAACAAACAAATCACGGATCTCAATGAGCAGTTGGAATCCATGCAATCGTTGACGCACGATGTCAAGGTCAATGAGACCGTCATCCAAAGATTGGAAAGCCAGTTGCGTACCCAGGGGCAAGCCAAAGAACGGCAGGTGACGGATCTGACTGCCCGCCTGGCAGAAATGGAACCGCTGGCGGCGCAGTTAGAAGCGAAAGATCGTGCACTGCAAAAAGCTGCCGTAGAGCATAAACAGCAGGTCGGCGAACTCACGCAGCAATTGCAGCAACTGAGAACTGCGTCAGAGTCTAGAAGGCAGTCCGCGATCCAGGTAATGGGGGGCCAGGGCCCATCCGGGCAGGATTCGCCGGGAGCACAAGACACTGTTGATTCGCACCCGGCAGATCATGTCGGGTCACAACCAACGCGCGCTTTAGGTGCCACCGTCGCAAATCCGGATACACCCGACGGCGAATCCCCCGCCCCACACGCTAGCGTCAAGCCGCAGCCTGCGCCGCAGGACAAGGACGATCTGAAAACGATCCATGGCATCGGTCCTGTGATGGAGCGCATGCTTAATGACTTAGGTGTTACCAGCTTTAAACAGATCATGGAATTTACACGCGACGATATGGAGCGCGTGACCGCCGCCATTGCGGTTTTTCCCGGCCGTATCGAGCGCGACGACTGGATTGGCGGCGCAAGAAAGGCGTACCAGAAAAAGTACGCAAACAAGATCCAGACCGAGGAGCATTAATGGATAGAGTCATCGCCGGTAGTGGTATCGATGCCGTGATTTATCGCGTGTCAAAGAAGGCCGGAATATCCGAGGAGGCCGCCACCGCCGCCGTGGACGAAGTGCTGACAGCGGTCAAGGACCGGCTGCCGCCGGCTATGGCCGCAAAGCTCGTCAAAGTCGTGGCGGGCGAGGATACCTTCAGCAACTGGCGCAATATGAGCGACAAGCTCCGCAATGCGCGAGCCATGGGAAACAAGCTATCCAGGAGTGGAATGGTTGCATTGTCCGACCACGCAAGAAAGATCGCGGTTCATGCTGGTGAGTTGACGAAGGGATTCGCTGCCAGGGCGGCCGAGCAATTGGCCGCTTGGTGGCACGCACTGCGCGCGCAGCTCAAGAAAAAACACTGATCAAGGGCGGAGTGAATAATTCCCCCGACACGACTAGCCGGTGTTTTTCACCAAACCGCCCCGCAGCGCATGGATTTGATCTGTCAACAGCGCCGTCGCGTTGGCCACAGCTGCGACGTGTTTTTCCAGTAATGCCGTCACCATCGGTGGATTGATGGCTCCGATACCTGAGATGCGATTGTCCGCGATGATTTTATAACACTGAACCAACGCGCCGGCGCCGAATCCCGCCGCAACGCCAAAATAGGCCGACGCCTCCATGTCGTATACCTGGTCCAGCGGATAATCGGATTCGGGGGCGTCCAGCGTACAAATGGTCTTCGCGATGCCCGGGATCGGGACCAGCGGAGAAGGATGCCACACATCGCCATTCGCGTCGTCTATGATGCGCGTGGCGCGAACCCCGGTGCCCACCGCAAGATCGCGGTGCCCCGCAATACCGACGTTCAACCACCCATGCAACGATGACCCACCCAATGCATGCAGGTACTCGCACGCACGACGCGCTGCGTGTTTACCGATACCGGTCACAACCAGTCTAAGGTGATCACGCAGATAAACGGATTGCCCGCGCGTGTGGTCGTGCCTTTGCAACCGAAAATAATCGATGAAGGGCCGGGCCTCACTTTGAAGCGCCACGACGAGGTTGATCATACTAGCGTGCCGTCATCGAGACCAGTCGCGGTGTGCAGTCTGCGTAATTGACTTTGATAGCGGGCAAGCTTGTCCTCATACTCACCCACCAAACCTTGATTACCTCGCCTGCGCGCCCCCGCAAGCACGATCCCTGCCTTATACACCATAGTGCTGAGCACGGCCCGCAGATCATCGAAAGACAGATTCACTTCCTTGCTCAGCCGCTCCAGCGCCTGGACCCGGAACCGGTCCATTCCCCAATGCTGGCGAGACAACTGATCCACGTGTCCTCCGTATTTCTTGACCAACGGCCGGGGGACATAACAAACTGGATAGCGGGCGCAAATACGCAGCCACAAGTCATAATCCTCGCACGCCGGCAGGGTTTCATCGAACAGACCCACCGATTCCAGAATCTTACAATGTATGAGAACCGACGAGGGCGAGATCACGCATAAAGGCAAACAGCGTTCAAAGATCCAACCCCCGGCCTTTTCGTGCTTTTTCATTGGATTGACGCGCACGCCGTTCCGGATCCAGATTTCGTTGGTGTGGCACACGCGGTACTCGGGCCTGGCGTACAGGGCGTCGAGCTGACGCTGCAGTTTACTCGGCAGCCATTCGTCGTCAGAATCCAGAAACGCCAACCACTCGCATCGCGCGCGCCGGATTCCCGAATTGCGCGCCTGACTCACTCCATGATGCCGTTGATATACATAGTCGGCCTGGGGAAACTGCGCCGCAATGAGTTCGCGAGTATTGTCGGTGGAACCGTCATCAACCACTATGACCTGGGACGGGCTGAGCGACTGCGCATAAACCGATTCCAAGGCGCGTACGAGCAACGATGCGCGATTGTAGGTGGGAACAATGACTGAGACGTGCATAACGCCGATGCTACGCCGGCTCCGAAATCGTCACAAGGATTTCGTCGATGACTTAAGATGGGGTTTGCAGATGGGATCTGCCGCTTGGCGTGCGGCTAAAAAAATTCTCCAATCGACCTACGCCGCTTTCGCGGCGCGGCCGAAAGGAGATGCGTCATCGCTTTTGGCGATACCCGTAATACCAGCGGCTATGCGTACTCCCTATATTCCGCACTGTGTGCATCGCGCCTGCTGGTATGTATACCTCTTCACCCAACTTCGGCCGGACGGTTTTGCCTTGAAAGATGATTTCGATGTCACCTTCCGACAGCATCAGCAGTTCGTCCGTAGCATGTACATAGTCTTTCCATTCCTGACCCGGGAGATCCGTCCAGATATCACAGCTGTATCCACGTTCCGCCCAGTCAAGCTTCAGTCCAGTGGGCTCCATAGTAGCGCCCTCTGGATTACTGGACAAACGCCGGTCTATGTCTTTGTTTTTCTGTGAGGTTTTTTCGGTCCCAATAATCCCCAAGATATTCTCCTTATAATACAGTGGGTTACAAACTGACAACCCGACGGGCGAATTGCGCTCCCGACCACCTGTAGCTTATCCGCGCGGCGCCGGAAACGGCAACCCCACGGCTTGGCATGGATTTGGCGCCGCCAAAACCTTGGCATCTTTCATGAAGTTGGGGGAAAACCCAGCAACCACGGCCTGGGTCGCTAAGGCCCCAGGCCGCTCAGCGAGAGGCTATTAATATTATTTATGTCAGAGAAAAGATATTTTTATCAATTTTCGCATCATTCGCCGCCCTCGGCCATGACAGCCGGCGCGGGCGCATCCGCTAACACCGGCGCTACCGCCTACCCCAGCAACTCCTGAATATCTTCGCGTTCCTGGCGGAGTTCTCGTTCCGTCATCTGCATTTGCTGTTTACTGAAGTCCTCGCATTCCAGGCCCTGTACGATGTCGTAGCCAGCGCCGCTACAGCGCACTGGATACGAATACACAACGCCTTCGGCGATACCATAACTGCCGTCACTGGGGATGCCCATGCTCACCCAGTCATCAACATCACTGCCCATCACCCACGTGCGCATGTGGTCGATCGCGGCCGAGGCTGCAGAGGCCGCGCTGGACGCCCCGCGCGCCTTGATGATCGCCGCACCGCGTTGCTGCACAGTCGGAATGAACTCCTGCATCATCCATTCCCGGTTCACCAGGTCCAGAGCCGGTTTCCCATCAACGACGGCGTGATGTATATCCGGATACTGAGTCGCCGAATGATTTCCCCAAATCGTCATTTGCTTGATATGCGAGGCATGAACGCCGATTTTTGATGCCAGCTGGCTCAACGCCCGATTGTGATCGAGCCGGGTCATCGCCGTGAAGTTGGCACGCGGCAGATCGGGCGCGTTCGATTGCGCGATCAGCGCGTTGGTGTTGGCCGGATTGCCCACCACAAGGACCTTGATGTCCCGGTCGGCGGCGGTGTTGAGGGCCTTGCCTTGCGCCGAAAAGATCTTGGCGTTGTCCTGCAGTAAATCCTTACGCTCCATCCCCGGTCCCCGCGGTTTGGCGCCGACCAGCAACGCATACTGAGCGTCACTGAATGCGGTCTCGGCGTCATCCGAAGCGACGATGTCTTGGAGCAGTGGAAACGCACAATCCTCCAACTCCATCACCACACCGCGTAGCGCGTCCATGGCGATAGGGATTTCCAACAACTGCAGAATCACGGGCTGATCGGGCCCTAACAATTCGCCGCGAGCAATACGGAACAATAATGCATAACTGATATGACCGGCAGCGCCGGTTACCGCGACACGTACAGCTTGCTTCATGGAAGAATTCCTCCCCGGTTGGTTTTCGGTATGAGCTTGGATTAATTGTGAACCTCTGGCGAGAAACGGCGCGGCAGTTTACCGGAAAAGCCTCACATACTTCAATGTTAATCGAGGCTGACGAGCATGCCAAAAATGCGGCGCGCAAATCGAGACCCGCCGCAAGGTCGGTCCTCGCTAAACGCTGAGGTCTTCAATTAATCGGACCATGAAGCGCTCACATCGGCCCAGTTGCTCCAAGGTGATGAATTCATCGGGTTTGTGTGCTTGTTCGATATGTCCCGGCCCGCAAACCACCACCGGGATTCCGACGGCGTGAAAACCCCCGCCTTCGGTGCCGAAAGCCACTTTACCAACCTCCCGCTCGCCGCTGAGGCGCTTTACCAAAGCAACGATCTCGGCATCTGGATCCTGGTCCAATCCGGGAAATCGTGATTGTTCCACAAACTCAAAACCGGTCTCCGCGACCTCCGCCCGCATCACCGGTTGCAGGTGCTGCAGCGCGTACGACTCCACCTCCTGGAAATAGGTGGCAGGATCCTCACTGGGCAGATGGCGAAATTCGAACTCGAACGTGCAACTGCTGGGGACGATATTCAAGGCGCTGCCACCTTTAATCACGCCGGTATGGATCGTCGTGTGCGGGATGTCAAACGCGTCATCGAATGGACCTTCCCGTTGCGTACGGCCGGCCATATCGGCTAACAAGGTCACAATTCGCGCCGCCGCTTCAACCGCGTTCACACCCCGTGGCGCCAGCGACGAATGACACGCATGGCCTTTGACCTGACACCGCATACTGAGTTTGCCCTTGTGGCCGGCGACGATCCGCATTCCGGTCGGCTCACCGACGATACATCCCACCGGCTTCAGCGTTGTTTCCGCTAAGAACGCCAATAGCGAGCGGACCCCAACACAGCCTATTTCCTCGTCGTATGACAAGCAAAGATGTATCGGCTGCCTCAGATTGGCGTTTACCACCTGCGGCACCGCCGCCAGGGCCGCGGCAATAAACCCCTTCATGTCGCACGCGCCGCGTCCGTACACCCGCTCATGTTCCTGAGTCGCCCCCCACGGATCGTAATGCCAGTCCTGTCCGGTCACCGGCACTACATCGGTATGTCCCGATAACGCGTAACCACCTTGATCGGCAGGACCGATGGTCGCGTAGAGGTTGGCCTTGGTTTTATCCGTGTTAAAAAACAACCGCGACTCGATACCGTAGCCCGCGAGATAATCGCGAACGCACTCGATCAGCGCCAGATTGGACCGATGGCTGGTGGTGTCGAATCCAATCAGCCTCGTTAGCCAGTCTCGCACTCCTTGCGAGACGGGAGTTGGGCTATCGACGGGTCCGGCGTGGTCCATCAGTGCTATTCCGCACTTTGACCGTACGTGCGTGTGTCGGCAGACAGGAACGCCGCCTCGGCAGGCGTTGCCTCTCGGCCGAGACTCGCATTGCGATGCGGAAAGCGGCCGAACTGAGCGACAATCGTGCGGTGCTCTTCGGCGTAACGAAAAAAGTTATCAGTCACTTTGCGAAATGCTTCGCGAGCCTGGGTGTTGAGTTCGCGGTACAGAGCGACTGAACGATCCTGAACATCGCGATCTTCGGCATGCTGAAAAGGCATATACAAGAACCCACGTTCGACCTCATCCAAGTCTCGATCCAATCCGTTGACAATGGCCTCACTCGCCAGTTGCAGGGCCATGGTGTCCTGGGCGAATGCCCGCGCCGTGCCACGAAACATATTACGGCTGAATTGATCGAGCAGAATGATCAGCGCCAGCATGCCGCGAGCGGTGTTCCGCCAATGATCGAGTCGTCCGGCAATCGCCGTGTCCAACAAATCGCCAAACCGCTGTTCTATGTCCCGGTCCGTCGATGCGGACACCACGAACCAGCGTTGTTTCCGGGCGTCGACGCTTTCGGCATCCGCGTTCACCCCAAACCAGAAATCGAGGATGGCCTCGGCCTCCGCGTTCAACACGCATCCCTGGCGAGCCGGATACCGCCGAACTGCCAGCGTAGCTCGGGTTGGAAAAAGTTGCGATAGGTGGCGCGAATATGGCTGCGCGGCGTGACGCAGGCGCCACCACGTAACACGATTTGATTGCACATGAACTTGCCGTTGTACTCTCCCAGCGCCCCGTCTGGAGGCTGGTAACCGGGATACGGGGTGTACGGACTCTGTGTCCATTCCCACGTGTCACCGAACATCTGCCGCGGATGATCATCGGACCCCTTCGCGCCGCACCGTGGTGACAATAATTCGTCTTCCATGAAATTACCGGCGCGTGAGAGCCCCGCAGCCGCCCGTTCCCATTCGGCTTCAGTGGGCAACCGGGCGCCGGCCCAACGCGCATAGGCGTCGGCCTCGAAATAACTGACGTGCACCACCGGATCGTTATCCGCTATAGCGTGCATTCCGTTGAGCGTAAACAGCGTCCAATCACCGGCATGTTGTTCCCAGTACAGCGGCGCACAGCAATGCTCGACCCGCACCCGATCCCAGCCATCCGACAACCAGAGGTCCGGGCGTTGGTAGCCGCCGTCTTGCATGAAATGGCGAAACTCTTTATTGGTCACCAGTCGATCGCCCAACTCAAATGCGCCGACAAACTCAGAATGCCGCGGCCGCTCGTTGTCGAACGCAAATCCCTGGTCTTCGGCCCCAAGCCGGGTCAGTCCTTCGCCATAGCCGAGCCATCGCAACGCGCCGGTGTCTTCTTGCTGTGGTTGCGGCGTCCGCCGGTACGCGGGGCGCAATGGATTGCAGGCAAACAAATGCTTGATGTCCATCAGCAGCAGTTCCTGGTGCTGCTGTTCATGGTGCAATCCCAGATCGACAACCTGTGCGACGTCGTCATCGACGCCCTGCTCCAACAACACCGTCATGTGTTCATCGACATAGCGACGGTAATCGATCACTTCCGCGAATGACGGCCGGGTCAGCAGTCCGCGCTGCGGCCGCGGATGTTGTTCGCCCACCGTGTTGTAGTAGGAATTGAACATCATCCGATACTCGGGATGAAACGGCCGGTATCCGGATACGCATTGCGCAAGCACGAAGGTTTCAAAGAACCAGGTCACGTGGGCAATATGCCATTTCGCCGGACTGGCATACAGCATGGACTGGGCGACGCAGTCCTCCGGGGAAAGTGGGACACATAGCCGCTCAGTGGTGTCGCGAACCTCACGAAACCGCACGGTAAATTCGGATTCCGGCGATGATTGCCGCTGAGTCTGCGCGCTGCCCATGTGCGTGCCCCGGTTGACGATCAACGCAAATCATAACACGAGGGAACCATCGTGCCTGGTTGTCAGGCGTCGTAAGACGCCGGGTTCACAAAATTTGTCTCGCAGGTTCGCGGACTGATGCGCAAAACTCTGAAATCGCATTTCCGTAATCTTTATTGGACGCGGACCGTACCCGAGTTTGGAATGCTCGCGTAACCGTGGTGAAACGCGACCGCCAATTGCGCCATGGGAATGCGCTCATTCAGCGTGCCGTCGGTCACGTCGCACTCACACAGCGTGCCTGGGATTCAGCGCGCACTCGGCAAAAATCTGCAGGCCAAATTGCCGGTGCACGGGAACACGACATTCCCGCCGCCGGAGTCAATCACCCCGGTGCCGCTTGTTTCTAGTGCATGCGGCGCCTGGCTTCAACGACGTTGGATAACTGCGTCAGCCTCGCCAACACCTGACTGAGCATATCGATGTCGGATACCTCGACAGTCAACGTCATGCGCGCAAAGTGATCGTGTTTGTCGGTCTGCGTATGGACTGCGGTGACGTTTATCCTGGCGTCGGCGAGCACCGATGAGACATCGCGCAACAGGCCCTGCCGATCATAGGCAGAGATCACGATATCGATGGGATAGGTGTCCTCGCCTTCGTCGCCCCACGCCACCTCCACCAGGCGCTCGGGGGCCTTGGTCAGGGAGCGCAGAATATTATGGCAGTCCTTGCGATGGATGGTGACGCCACGGCCTTGGGTAATGTAGCCGACGATCGGATCTCCCGGCAGGGGATTACAGCAATTTGCGATGTGGGTGAGAAGATTGCCGACGCCCTCGATACGGAAATCTCCATCGGCACGCCGTTTGCGCACCTGCGGTATCGCGCGTACCGCGACCGCTTCCGTGGTCTGCCGCGCCACCAGTTCCTGGGCCGCTCCCGCCGCCCGGGAGGGCTTGAGTTCGCCTTCTGCGATCTTGGCGAACATCTCATCAGCCTTGTTGAATTTGAGCTTGCGCGCAAGCTTGTCAAGATTTACGTCTGACAACGCCAAGCGTTGGAACTCCCGTTCCAACAGTTGCCGTCCGGTAGCGATGTTCTGTTCGGCATTCTCCTGCCTGAACCAGCGCTGGATGCGGGATCGCGCCTTGGACGTCTTGGTATAGCCCAGATAGGGGCTGAACCAGTCGCGGCTGGGACCGCCTTTTTTCACCGTCAGCACGTCCACCTTCTCGCCCGTCTGCAGTGCATAGGTGAGCGGTACCATGCGGCCGTTGACTTTCGCGCCCCGGCAGCGGTGCCCCACCTCGGTGTGTATCGCATAAGCGAAATCGATGGGCGTGGCCCCCTTGGGTAACTCGATCACGCGGCCCTTGGGCGTGAACACGTACACACGGTCCTCGAACACTTCGGATTTGACGCGGTCGACAAATTCGCTCGCGTCCGCCACTTCATCCTTCCACTCCAATAGTTGACGCAGCCACAGGACCTTGCGTTCGAGGCTTTCGTCGCTCTTGACGCCTTCTTTGTAGCGCCAGTGTGCGGCAACACCCAATTCGTTTCGTTCATGCATTTCGCGGGTGCGTAGTTGCACTTCCACAGTCTTGCCTCCCGGCCCGATCACAGCGGTATGGATGGACTGGTAGTCATTTTCCTTTGGCGTCGCGATGTAGTCGTCGAATTCGCCGGCTACGTGCGGCCAACGCGTATGCACCAAGCCCAACGCCGCATAGCAGTCCTGTACCGAAGCGGTCAGGATGCGCACCCCACGCACATCAAAGATGTGTTCAAAGTCCAGATCCTTGCGTCGCATTTTGTTCCAGATGCTGTGGATGTGCTTCGGGCGGCCGCTAACCTCCGCCTCTACGCCGGCGCACTGCAGGTCCGCGGTGACAGAATCAATGAACCGCTCGATGTATCGTTCCCGGTCTACTCGTCTTTCTGCAAGCTGCGCAGCGATTTGCTTATAGGTCTCCGGCTCCAGATAGCGAAATGATAAGTCCTCCATCTCCCACTTGAGTTGCCACACGCCCAAACGGTTCGCCAGGGGCGCGAAAATGTCCAGGGTTTCGCGCGCGATGACAAGCTGACGGTCTTTGGGCATCGCCTTCAAAGTGCGCAGATTGTGCAGCCGGTCGGCGAGCTTGACCAATACCACGCGTACGTCCTCCACCATTGCCAGCAACATCTTGCGCAGGCTCTCGGTGCGGGCGGTTTCTTTTGCCTTGCGTTGGTTGTCGTCCCCGAATTCTTGAATAACGTCCATCTTGGTGACACCGTCGACCAAACGCGCAATAGACGTGCCAAAACGATCGCGTATTACATCGAGAGAGATGTCAGTGTCTTCAACCACATCGTGTAACAGGGCAGCAACGATGGTCTCGTGGTCCAGTTGCAGCTCGTGAAGGATGTGGGCCACCGAGAATGCATGATCCACGAATGGTCCGCCAGACCGGCGCGTTTGCCCGCGATGGGCCTCCATTGCCAGTGCCGCCCCGCACCGGATGAGCTCGATCTCGTCCTGGCTGCGTCCGACCGAGACGCTGGCGAGCCAATCCGGCAGCGAGGCCGAGGGACTCTCGAGGTTGATGGTGGCCGGAATACTGACTTGCACCATAAGGAGGACTACGCCGCGGTTTCAATAAAGAAATTATATACTTAGATCGGTGCCAGCCAAACTTGGCACCGCGTACTCAACGCCAAGGCTAAACTATAAAATGCGGGCGCAATGCAGAAAACTCAACGCCATCCGACCTCCCTATGACGCAAAAACCCCTTGGCCGGAGACCGGCAAAGGGGTTTGCGACAAAAGCCGTGTACTGCCTAAATTATTGTGGCGTTACTTCGGCTGTTCGGCTGACTGTTCACCGGTCGCCGGGCTGCCCTGCGGCACGGCGGAGCCAAACAGATTAGAAATGGGCTGAAACGAGTTTGGATTCATCATCCACTGCAGCCGTGGGTTGTACCAATTCGGATCCATGAACGCGAACATCGGTTGATAGAAAGCCGGATTCATTCCCGCATTCATCCAGTTGGCGTAGTACTGTGGATTCATCATCGCGAACATCGGGGCGTACATCTGCGGATTCATTGGCGCCATCGCCCAGTTGAAGTACATCATGGGGTTCATAAAACGTGTCGCCGCGCTCATGAGCTTGGTCGGGTCGGTGAGACCGCGCATCCACGTATCCCACATCACCGGCTCAGTGGAACACTTCATCATTACATGCATAGTGCGCGGGTCATTGACGACCTGCATGAGTTTGCTGAACTCGATGGGATTGGCCATCATGTCGGCCATTACCTCAGCATCGGTGAACGCCTTGAGATAGGGTCGAATGGCCTCGAAATCCGCCTCGCTGACGTTCTTGCACTCGCCATGATATTTTTTGGCCAACTCGAATTTGTGCTCGGTGGATGGTTGTGCCTCGTTTTTTGTCTCGGCCCGCGCCGGTGTGAGCGCCAATAGAGCCAGAGACAGGAACGTCACGAGAACCGATATGGTACTTTTCTGTAGTGTTTTCATAATGTTACATCCCTAGTTGTTAAGTACTTTTGAATATTTTCATATACTAATGTAATATTACATCCGATTCAATCCTTCCTTTCGAGATATTCCCTTGATGGTGAGGATATACACATCGTGTTCGCGACTGACCTGACCAGATTTGAGCGCACGGCAGCACTCACGACAATCCTTTGGTCCCGTCGCGGATTACGATTCATGATAATGATTGATAGGGAAACAAACATGATTCGATACCTGTTACTAAGCACGGCATTGCTCGCGTCCCCCGTTCTTGCCGACACGGCATTGGTCTTTGAAGACCAACGTCCAGACACGCCCCCCACAAACACTAAACTGGTGATCAAGGAGAATCTGATCGGCATCAGCGAACAGGCGGATACCGAGCGTTTGGTTGCCGTATTCAACCGGTCCGACTCCTCATTCACCTTCATCAACCACCAGCATCGGCAATACACGGTCATGAGTGAGGCTTGGATGGCGGAAGCCACACAACGGACCAAAGCGGCGATGAAACGCATGGAAGGTCAGATGCAAAAAAAAATGGAAGACATTCCCCCGCAATACCGCGGCATGGTCCAGCAGGGCCGTATGATGATGCCGATGATGGCACCGATGATGAGCGGCGCGTCGCAACCAGTGCCCGCCAGGACTTACATGCCTTATGGACAAATGAAAATCGACGGATTCTCTTGCCGCCGGGTCGATGTCATGGAGAACGGAAAGAAAGTCCAGCAATTGTGTATCACCGATCCCGCAGGACTGAAGATTCCGCGGTCGGATTACGAGACGTTTCAGGCCATGCTGGGTGTCACCGAGCGCCTCACCAACCAGGGTCTGTCTAGTTTTGGGTTCAAGACGCCGACGATCACGCAAAGCGGGGGCAACACGCGCGGTATTCCGGTCAAGATAAAAGACCTGCAAACGCAAAGCTCGGTAACTTTGCGGGAAACGAGCTTCGAAGCGGTGGACGCAGACACCTTGCGACCGCCGAAGGACTACTTAGAAGCCAAGATTCCGCTGCCGGTCATGTGACCATTGCACGATCGCGATCAAAACAAGTCTTGCTCATCAGCAGGAACCATCCTGTCAGAGTTAAGGCCGCGGTTCAGCTAATCTGCCCAAGTCTGATGTTATTTTAGATGCAGCGGGACATCCGGCCTGTCGTCGACCGCGCCGCGTCTGGCGAGGCGGCCATCGTAAGGTGGCATCCTGAATCGTTACACGCGTCAGGATGCCGACATTGAGACCTACTCCTTCGTCTGTACTCACGACCGACTGATTCCGAAAACGTGGTGTTTATTGGCCTGCACCGAGTACATGCTAGGATATGCCGAGTCGTCGGCTGGAGCCCTAGCGGGAAACCGCCTTCCCTTCGTAAAACTGACGCATGCTTGATTATCCAGGTCGTACACCAGCATCCGCCGAAACTAACCATGACGACGGGAGTCCGATTGTTTAGACAATCTCCAGCACATCGATAGAACAAATGAACAAGAAACAGCAATATAGATATCCGGGCAACACTGTGGACGTAGAGTGGGATAGCCGGCTGTGCATTCATATCGGCGAATGTGGTCGCGCCAAAGGCGATTTATTCGTCGGCGGCCGCAAACCGTGGTGCGTTCCCGATCTTGTTTCACAAGAAGAGGTGATAGACGTGATCAAGCGCTGCCCCACGGGCGCATTGACTTACCACTGCAAGGACTCGAATGTGACCGAGCTACCGGACGGGCAGAACACGATTACCCTCACCTATAACGGGCCCTACTTCGTTCGCGGACACTTGCACATCGAGGGCGCAGCGAAAAATCAACCAGGACTTGCGTTTCGGGCCGCTCTGTGCCGCTGCGGTCAATCGAAAAACAAACCTTTTTGCGATAACAGCCACGAGGATGTTGACTTCAAGGACTATGGTGCGGTCGGTGAAGCAGGAGAGCCGTTAGCAGTCCACGGCGGCCCGGTTCACATCAATCCCGCAAAAAATGGTCCACTCGTCGTGACCGGCAATTTCACGATCAAATCCAGCAGTGGACGTAACGCTTGGACCGGCACCAAAACCGTTTTGTGCCGCTGCGGCGCGTCGAAGAACAAACCGTTCTGCGACGGCAGTCACGCCAAAATCGGCTTTCAGGATGCGTGAGCTTGGGGAGGGTGCTCGGGTAATTTTAGGTCTAACCCCCTGCCGTTGTCATACCTGGGTCAGTCTTTTGACTCATTCTGTTCACGCAACTCCGCCTGCACCTGGTCCCAACTCGTATGTCTGACGTCGCGTCCCTTAACCAGGTAGACCACATACTCACAGATGTTTTTGGCACGGTCGGCGATCCGCTCTAACGAGCGCGCCGACCACATAATTTCTAAGGTGCGCGGAATATGGCGTGGATCTTCCATCATGAAGGTGATCAACTGCCGCATAATGCTCTCGTATTCTTGATCTACTTCACGGTCATATGCCCGCGTGCATACCGCGGCTTCCACATCGGTGCGCGCGAAGGCGTCCAACGCGTTATGCACCATCTCCTTCACTAGATCGCCCAAATGCCGTAACTCACGATATTGGTCTTTGGGTCGTTCACGCTGCGCCAATTTTATTGCCATGCGGCCGACGCGTTCCGCCTCATCACCCATGCGCTCCAAATCAGTAATTGTCTTGATCACCGCGACCAAGAATCTCAGGTCGCTGGCCGCCGGCTGCCGCCGCGCCAGTATCCAGGCACATTCCTCGTCGATCTCCACCTCCAGCGCGTTGACTTTATAGTCGTTGGTAACTACTGACTCGCCGATCACGCTGTCACCCTCCTGTATACCGGTAATGGCATCGGCAAGCTGTTTCTCCACCAATCCCCCCATGGTGAGGACCTTGTTACGAACGTCCTCCAGTTCCTGGTTGTATTGCTGGGAGGTGTGGTGGCTGATATCGATGGTTTCCATGGGTATCTACTCGAAAAACAATGCAAGATTGATCCAGATCACAGGATGTTGCCAGGGTTTTGTGACAATTCTATTACGGAGTCAGCCGGCGACACTGACAATTTAGCTGACATAAAACGATCAACGCACTGGAACACCTGGTATCACCCGGGAATAATACCTCTTCGTCATATTCTCGTCACATCTCGCTCGTATAAATCCAGTCGCTTGCTTGCACGAATACCGTGTCACATTCGTTTAACAACGGTGACGTATACAGCCCATGATCAACTACACAAACCGGTCGCTTAACCAACCAGTGGAGACGTTTCCGTGATCAGCCTGAAACTCACATTACCTGTCATTCTGTCCGTGGCCGCCACCGCTACTGCGGTCGCCGCCGCCGGCCGTGACTATATCAGTATCGTCGGTTCATCGACGGTGTATCCCTTCGCCACCGTGGTCGCAGAGCGATTCGGCAGGTCCACCGGCATGAAGACGCCGAAGGTGGAATCCACCGGTTCCGGCGGCGGTATGAAGCTGTTTTGCGCTGGGGTTGGCGTGGAGCATCCGGACATCACCAATTCCTCGCGGCGTATGAAAGCGTCCGAGTTCAACAAATGCCAGGTAAACGGCGTGACCGATATTATCGAAGTCAAGATCGGCTACGACGGCATCGTGCTCGCGAATTCCAAGCGGTCTCCACAAATGAACGTATCGCGCAAGGAGATCTATCTCGCACTGGCTAAGGAAATTCCTGATCCGAGCGGTGCTGCAAAGCTGATACCGAATCAAAACAAGACCTGGAAGGACGTCGATTCGCGCCTGCCGGCGACCAAGATTGAGGTACTCGGACCGCCGCCTACATCCGGCACCCGGGACGCATTCGTCGAACTCGCGATGGAAGGCGGTTGCAGGACATTCGATTGGATCAAGGCCATGGAAAAACAGGACAAGAATAAATACAAATCCATCTGCCATGCCATCCGCGAAGACGGCGCGTTCATAGAGGCCGGAGAAAACGACAACCTGATCGTGCAAAAATTGGAAGCCAATCCTGCGGCGTTTGGTGTGTTCGGGTTCAGTTTTTTGGATCAGAATGCCGATAAGATCCAGGGTTCGCTCATCGACAACCAGGACCCGTCCTTTGAGAATATCGCCGCGGGCGGCTATTCGGTATCACGCCCGCTGTATTTCTATGTAAAGAAGGCCCATGTAAGCGTGATCCCGGGAGTCAAGGATTTTCTCGCCGAGTTCACCAGCGACAAGGCCTGGGGAGACGAAGGCTACCTGTCCGAAAAGGGCTTGATCCCCATGCCCGAGCAAGAGCGTGGGAAATTCGCGTCTGATGTCCGCGGATTGAATGTCTTGAGTTCTCTATAGTAATCCGATGATAATCCGCGGCCACGGACGGCTGCAGATTTCTCGCTTTCATCAATATTACTCGATCGTGTCGACGCCTCTGCTCATCGCTGTACTTCTGTTACTCACGGCCGCAGCGTTTGAGCTCGGCCGTCGTCGTGCACTGCAAGTAGCGGGAAGTGAATTCAGGACGCTTCATTCCCTGCCCCGTTATTACGGTTCCTTCACCGCACTGTGGTGCGCGCTGCCCGCAATGCTCTTATTGGGCACATGGTTGGCATTCGAGGACAAGATAATCACCAGTCTTGTTGTCGCTGATCTCCCTGCGACCTACCAGGCGCTGTCGGAGTCGAAACTCAACCTGATCATCAACGATCTTCGCAACCAACTGTCGGGAAACGTGGTATCGCAAGAATTGAATCCCGCCATGCAAGCCGCGGTCGATCATTACGGCAGTCTCAGAGCGACCAGCAACGCCGCGTTGGCGGTGGTGTTTCTTTCGGTGGCCATGCTTGGAATGGGAATGGCGTGGCGCAAGATTGCGCCGAATTTCTGGGCGCGCAATCGAGTCGAGGCGATCATCAAGCTCTTATTGATTATTTGTTCGACCCTCGCGATCTTCACCACCATCGGCATCGTCTTATCGGTGCTGTTCGAATCCATTCGCTTCTTTCAAGCAGTACCGATATTCGATTTCCTCTTCGGGCTCGAATGGAGCCCGCAGACTGCCATCCGCGAAGACCAGGTGGGATCCTCCGGGGCGTTCGGGGCAGTGCCGCTATTCGCGGGGACGCTGTTGATTTCCGTTATTGCGATGCTCGTCGCGGCGCCGATCGGACTGACCTCGGCGATCTATCTTTCCGAATACTCGCACCCGCGTTTTCGCGCCATTGCAAAACCTTTGTTGGAGATCTTGGCTGGAATCCCAACTGTGGTGTACGGATTTTTTGCCGCATTAACGGTAGCGCCGCTGCTGAGGGACATGGGCACTAATTTCGGGCTCGACGTGTCTTCTGAAAGTGCGCTCGCGGCGGGATTGGTGATGGGGATCATGATCATCCCCTTCGTCTCATCGATCTCCGATGATGTCATCAATGCAGTGCCCCAGTCGTTGCGCGACGGTTCCCTCGCGCTGGGTTCCACACGGTCCGAAATGATCCGCAAGGTGGTCCTGCCGGCGGCATTGCCGGGCATCGTCAGCGGCATGCTGCTTGCGATCTCGCGGGCGATCGGCGAGACCATGATTGTGGTCATGGCTGCCGGTCTCGCTGCGAACTTGACCGTGAATCCCCTTGAGGCGGTGACGACGGTTACCGTACAGATCGTCACGCTTCTGGTCGGTGACCAGGAATTCGACAGTCCCAAGACCCTCGCCGCGTTTGCGTTGGGACTCATGTTGTTTCTGGTAACCCTGGCGCTCAATGTTGTCGCCTTGTATGTGGTGCGTAAGTACCGTGAGCAGTACGAATGACGATGACAACCGCAGATAAGATTCAGGCAAATCTCAAGAAGCGCTACGCCGCCGAACGCCGATTCCGCAGCTACGGGCTGGCTTCCGTCGCCATCGGCCTCGCCGCGTTGTTGCTTTTATTTATCAGCATCATCGGTAAAGGGTACACCGCGTTCCAACAGACCTATGTCAAGCTCGAGGTGCAATTCGATGAGGCAATCATCGATCCGCAGGGAACCCGCGATCCGCAGATACTTGCGCGCGCGGATTACGGAAAACTGATCAAGAAAACGATGCGCAAACGGTTCCCCGACGTCACGAATCGACGCGACCGGCGCAACCTCTATAAGCTGGTCAGCCCCGGCGCGGTGTTTTCCATACAGGACATGGTGCGCAACGATCCGGGACTCATCGGCACCACGCAAACTATTTGGGTTCCGGCCGATGACGACGTAGACATGCTCATCAAGGGTTACATCAACCGCGACGAACCGGAATCCGATCGGCGCCTGAAGGACAAGGAGATCGCCTGGATCGATGCCTTGGCGGCAAGCGACAGCCTGGAGAAACGCTTCAACAAGACGTTTTTTACTGCCGGTGACTCCCGCGAGCCGGAATTGGCCGGTATTTGGGGGGCCGTGGTCGGTTCGTTCTATACCCTGTTGGTCACCTTGGTGTTGTCGTTTCCCATCGGGGTCTCCGCCGCGGTGTATCTCCAGGAGTTCGCGCCCAGGAACCGATGGACCGATCTGATCGAAGTCAATATCAACAACCTGGCGGCGGTGCCCTCCATTGTATTTGGGCTACTGGGGCTATCGGTGTTTTTGAACTTCATGGCCCTGCCGCGTTCGGCCCCTTTGGTGGGCGGACTGGTGTTGAGCCTGATGACCCTGCCGACAGTGATCATCGCCAGTCGCGCATCACTGCAATCAGTACCGCCGTCGATCCGCGAAGGCGCACTGGGCATGGGCGCGTCGCAAATGCAGATGGTCGCACACCATGTCTTACCGCTGGCGATGCCAGGAATGTTGACCGGCACGATCATCGGCATGGCCAGGGCGTTAGGGGAGTCCGCACCCTTGCTCATGATTGGCATGGTCGCCTTTATCGTGAACGTTCCGGAGGGACCGTTGGACCCATCGACAGTGCTGCCAGTACAGATTTACTTATGGGCAGACACGCCGGAACGGGCGTTTGTCGAGCGCACCTCGGCCGCGACCCTGGTGCTGCTCGCGTTCTTAGTAGTGATGAACGGCGCCGCGGTGTGGTTGCGTAAGCGATTCGAGCAGCGCTGGTAGCAACTCAGTTTGGTGAGGTAATATCCGTGCTCAATCAAAAACCAGCGGTACGCTTGGAAAACCCGGCAAAAACAAACGACGTCTCACCGCCGTCACCCGTCCAGAACCGGGAATTCGATTCAAAAACGGTCGGTTGCGTGACCGTGGATAAGCCGATCATGACGACACGGAACGTGGATGTTTATTACGGTGGCAAGCAGGCTATCATCAACGTCAGCATCGACATTGCTTATAATGAAGTGTTGTCGATGATCGGACCGTCGGGATGCGGCAAGTCAACGTTTTTACGCTGCCTGAACCGAATGAACGACACTATTGAATCGGCGCACGTCACCGGCAAGATCGAGCTGGAGGGCCATGACATCTACGACAAAAAGACCGACGTCGTAACCCTGCGCGCCCGCGTCGGGATGGTATTCCAGAAACCCAACCCATTTCCAAAATCGGTATATGAGAATGTTGCGTACGGTCCACGCATTCATGGCCTGGCACGTAATCATACTGAGTTGGACGAAATCGTACAGACCAGCTTACTGCGCGCCGGACTGTGGGACGAGGTCAAAGACCGGCTCAGTCAACCGGGCACCGGCCTGTCCGGCGGCCAGCAGCAAAGGCTGTGCATTGCCCGATGCATCGCGGTGAATCCGGACGTGATCCTGATGGACGAGCCCTGCTCGGCGTTGGATCCCATCGCCACTGCGAGAATCGAAGAACTTATGGACGAATTGCGGCAGAACTATTCCATCGTCATCGTCACGCACTCAATGCAGCAGGCGGCGCGCGTTTCCCAACGCACTGCCTATTTTCATCTCGGTGACTTGATTGAGGTCGGTGAGACCTCAAACATCTTCACCAATCCTCAAGACAAGCTTACGGAAGACTACTTGACCGGCCGGTTTGGTTGAACCTGCACTACGTTTGTAGTGCCAAATGCCGCAAATTCAATATACTTAATCACACCGATGATTTCGGTTCGCGCCTGTCGACGACTCTCTGTGCAGGAAACACACACGTAAACGTCGACCCCTGCCCCAGTTCGCTGTCGATGACCAAAGACCCCCCGTGCCGCTGCAACACGTGCTTGACGATGGCCAATCCCAAACCCGTTCCACCAAGCTCGCGGGAGCGAGCAGTGTCCACCCGGTAGAAGCGCTCGGTCAATCGTGGAAGGTGTTCGTGCGCAATGCCAGGACCCGTGTCGCGCACCGAAAAGTTGGCGTAATTGTCCTGATCGAGATGCCAACCGATCTTGATCTGCCCATGCTCGGGGGTGTATTGAACGGCGTTGAAGACCAGATTCGAGAGCGCACTGTAGAGCTGATTGAAGTTGCCGGCAACGTAGATTGATTCATCGACGTCGAGATCGATGTCGTGCCGGCTGTTACTAAGTTCTATGGCCTCAGAGTGAACCGAGCGGATCAAGGAAGGCATATCGACAAGTGTTGGCTTTTCAGCAGGACCGGTTTCCAGGTTAGACAACTGCAGCAGATCGTCGACCATCCTGCACATACGGTCGGTCTGCTGGTCAACCTGTGACAACGCCTTCGTCCATTTCAAACCGAACTCACTGGTATCCTCCACCATCGATTCCACATAGCCCTTGATTACCGTCAATGGTGATTTCATTTCGTGGGACACGTTGGCAATGAAATCGCGGCGAATCTCCTCTAACTTATGCAAGCGGGAGATATTACGCACCAGAAGCAGCTTCCCATTAGCGTCGCCATACGGAACTAACCGCAGTGACATCCGCATGTTTCGATTGATCGGTGAAGCAATTTCGAGCGCCTCTGAGTACCGTCCGTCCTGCATATACCGCACGAATTTCGGGTCGCGAACCAGGTTGGTAATCGGGCTGCCCAGGTCCTGTGGATTTTTGAGTCCGAGTAAAGACGTGGCCGCCTCGTTGATCAACTCGATCTCGTCGTTTCGCCCCAGGGTCACCGCGCCTTCGGGGAAAGCCCGGGTCGTTTGTTGGTAGCGCTCCAAGCGCCGGTGCAGAGCGTTGATGTCTTGCTGATGATGCCGGGTCATGCCACGCAGCCGGTCGTACACGCGTCCCCAAACGCCAGTGCTCTCAGGTATCTCGGTGGTCTGGTACGCGGACAACCAAGTATTGAGGCGTGCCACACTATGAAGATGCCAAGCCAGGTATATGAGCGCACCGAATAGTGCGGCTAACGTGTAGTTATTGATGCCCGTCCCTAGTAAAAGGGTCGCTACGACTAAGGTCAGAATGCGCCAAGCTTCAACCTTCCAGGATTCATTCATGCCGCAAAGTTCAGGGAGAACCGGTAACCGGCGCCGTGCACAGTTTGGATATAGCCGTCACAGCCATACGGCATCAGCGCTTTTCGCAATCGGCGAATGTGCACGTCCACCGTCCGCTCTTCGATGTACACGTTTCGTCCCCACACACGATCCAACAGTTGGGAACGGTCGAACACTCGGTCCGGATGGGTCATGAAAAAGTTCAGCAACCGAAACTCGGTGGGTCCCAGTTTGACCTCATTTTCACCCACCGAGACTCGGCGGCTGGCAGGATCGAGGGACAAACGGTCAGCAATAATGGACTGCTTTCCGCCATGGACGTTGGCACGACGTAACACCGCCTTGATGCGGGCAATGAGTTCACGGGTGGAAAACGGCTTACTGAGATAATCATCGATGCCGGCGTCGAAACCCCGCAGTTTGTCATGCTCCTCTCCCTTGGCGGTCAACATGATGATCGGAATGTCCGCGGTGGCGTCATCCCGCTTGAGCTGCCGCGCAAAGTCTATCCCGCTTTGCCCCGGGAGCATCCAGTCGAGCAGTATGAGATCCGGTAGCCGATCTCCGATGCGGTGCAAGGCGTGACTGCTTTCGGCGCATTCGATGACGTCAAAATCGGCGGCGGCGACAGACGATGCCACCATTTCGCGAATCGCGGTGTCATCCTCCACGATTAGAATCGTCTGCTGCATAGGTCTCTCGCTCATCCCATAACGTAGTTCCATCGTCGCATTGGACCGCGATGTTATTACAATCTCGTGACAAACGCTTGGGTGCCGCCACAAAAACCGAAAAATATCAGAAGCTTATGAATAGGTGTCTACTGCGCGAAGCGACCACATTCGCGTAACACGGTAGTGGCGAACTGACCGCGCCGCAGGGTGAATTCCAGCATCCATGTGTCCGCATTACTGCGTAACCAGCGCAGCTCATGTACAGGCAATCGCAATGACCGGCGCTCATGGCGCAGACCGGCATCCGCAAGACCCACGGTCCATCCTGGGAAGCGTGCCACGACCGCGGCCTCGAGCACCCGCACGTCCTGACCGACTACACTGTCGCCAGCCCCGGCTAACGGTCCGGTAGGATGCACATCGCCGCTCATCACCCGCCGTCGCAACTCCGCATCCACATCATTCACCGCAAACACGCTGCGTGTGCCGTCGAGTATCGCCATGTCCCCTGGTTGCAGTTGATTCCAGGTCCCGGCCTTCACTCGCTGCGACAACACGTGGTTAAAGATCCACGACCGCGCGGCAGACAGATAGAGCCCGCGCTTGACTCGGTTGCGCTCGGATCGTCCGGCGAACAGTGTTTCGGCGCGGTGCAGGTTATTGCCCTCGCGTCCGAACCGTTGCTCACCGAAATAGTTCGGCACACCCGAGTGCTGGATGTGCGCGAGCCGCTCGTGAAACAACGTACGCGTTCCGTGCACGCTCCGGATCACGATACGAAAGTGGTTGCCACGATGGGTGCCGCGCCGGATTTTGCGGTGATGCCGAACCGATTGAACAATGCGCAGCGATTGAGAGTTGAACCTATTCCAGTCGGGTTCCCTCGACTTGCTCGTTGGTACGCTGAACCACTGCGTCGTCATCGCGTTGCGGTCCTTTAATCCGGAGTACCCGATGTCACGCTGCGGCACACCCGCGTACTCGGCCACCGCACGCACTAGGTGATGGGTCGTCATGCCGCTCTTTTGAATCTGCAACCACCGGTGCTCACCTTCACCGTCCGGCACGAAACCGAGCACCTCCTCGACGACAAAGTCCTCGGGCGCCTGGCGTACCATTCCGCCGATCGGAAGTGGTTCATAGGCCAAGGCAAACGGGGTCATGATTCCGCGGTGCGGTATGCTCGTGCTGCGATGGGTCGCAAATGGATTTGAGTTATCGGTCGTCAACCGTTGAAGCCCGCTTGCCCGTTTGTGAAATAATACGTCCATGGGCGCCTCAGAGTCTAAGCCGAATCGGAGCAATCGATTGCTCATCGTGACCGCGGTGTTGTTTTCGCTGGCCGCAGGGGCATGGTTGGGCAATCAAGTGCTCAATCGCAAGCCCGCACTCGACGAGATCTCCGCTACCGTCCTCGATCCCCCCAAGGCCGTCTCAGATTTTCGCTTGACCAACCATCGTGATGAGCCGTTTACCTTGGACTCACTCAAAGGCAAGTGGTCGTTCTTGTTTTTCGGTTACACCCATTGCCCGGACATCTGCCCCACCACCCTGCACACACTGGCGCAGATGGATCGCATCTTGGCCGCGGATCCCGACGCGCATGCGAATGTGCAGGTGGTCTTCGTCTCCATCGATCCGCGGCGTGACACAGCGCAGCAACTGGGTAAATATGTGCCCTACTTCAATAAGGCCTTCATCGGCGTTACCGGCCCTGAGGACGAAATCAATCGCTTAACCAAGCAATTGGGGATATTGCACGTGCGTGTCGAACAAAATCAGGGTCAGGATTATCTCGTCGACCACAGTGCTTCGGTGCTGCTGTTCAGCCCACAGGGAGCGCTGCGGGCGCTGTTCGGCGCGCCCCATGCAGCGCAGCGCTTGGCCGCCGACTTCAAGAAGATCGGACAACTGGAATGATGCACAAGTACTGTCTGCTCGCGATTGTATGGCTGGTGTCAGCGACGGGTGCGGCACAAACGCAAACAAGCGTATTGCGCGTCACCGATGCCTGGATTCGAGCAGCCCCGCCGGGCGTGGGAGTGCTGGCCGGTTATATGACCATGGAGAATTCCGGAGCCGTAGACGTAAAAGTAACCGCCGCCGAGAGTCCGCAATTCGGTATGATCGAACTGCACCGCACCGTGATTGAAGATGATGTCGCGCGCATGCGCAAACAAGCTTATTTTCTGGTGCCCGCGGGAGGAAAACTGATGTTGGCGCCCAACGACCGGCATCTCATGTTGATGATGCCGAATGTCCCGCTGCAACATGGCGATGACGTGACCGTGGTGCTCACCCTCGATAACGGCGCAAGCCTCGAGATCAGTGCCCCGCTTCGTTTAATACGATAAACGCAGAAGGTTAAAACATAATGCGTGAACTGCCTTTGTTAGTTGAACCGAAAGACCTGGAATCGCTGCTCGGCGGGCCCGAGTTGCTGATCGTCGATCTGTGCCAGGCGAATAACTACGCGCAGGCGCATATCCCCGAAGCGTTGCACCTTGAATACGCCAATCTGCTGCTGGGCACCAAGCCGGCGCCCGGTTTGTTGCCGGATGCGGCAAGGCTCTCGGCTGCATTGTCAGCCATAGGGCTGACTCCGGACAAACACGTCGTAGCTTATGACGTGGAGGGTGGGGGCCGGGCTTGCCGTCTAATCTGGACCCTGGATGCGCTCGGTCACCCGGCCTCTTCGTTGTTGAACGGCGGCCTTTTCGCCTGGGCCAACGAAGGACATCCGCTGTCGCAGCAGCCGTCGGCGCCAACACCGAGCGACTATTCGGCTTCAATCCGCGACCGGGTCGTGGCGACCCGGGACTATATCGAAAAACACCTAAACGATGCGCAGATCGCATTGCTCGATGCGCGGACTCCGGAAGAGTACTACGGCACCACGGTCCGTGCGGCGCGCGGCGGCCACATTCCCGGCGCGGTGAATCTCAACTGGCTGGACACCATCGACCGGACCCGCAACTACCGGTTGCTTCCCGACGATGTCCTGCGCACGTTGGTTGCCGATCGCGGGCTGCGCAACGATCAAGAGGTCATCACCTATTGCCAAACCCATCATCGCTCCGCGCACAGCTACGTCATGCTCAAGCATCTGGGATTCGACAAGGCAAAAGGTTATCCGGGCGCTTGGGCGGAGTGGGGCAACAGTCCCGATACCCCGGTCGAAACATAATCCCGGCCTACCTGCGAATCGCGGGTCCGCTACGTATGTAGCTCGACGTTACCGGTCAGTGAGGTACCGATCGTCGTCAAACGTCGCGACCCACGTCGGGCGGTAGACGACAAAGATCGTCATCATGGCGCCGGTCAAAAATGCCTCGGGAAACACCAACAACATATAATTGACCGTGTATTGATCCATCAGTGGCTGCCACGGGTACGCGCCAACCATCCATAATAGCATCGTGCTCACCACGCCGACGCTGAGCATCGCCAGCGCAGCACCGAAAAACGCCGCCACAAAGATATAAATGAAAAAATTTCCGGGTAAACGCCGCTCGCTGAACCGCAATACAACCCAGCTCACAAGGACAGGCAGACAAATCAGCAGCAATCCATTCCATCCGAACGACGGCCAACTACCGTGTCCGTAGCTGGTGTTGCCCAACAACACGACACCGACGGCCAGCACCGCGAATTGCCAACCGAACATCAGTGTCGCCAGGGTCACGCCTAACAAGTGAAGCTCGAGACCCGGTGCGACACCCGCCTTCATCGCCCAGATCAAAAGCAGCGCCACGCAGGTCGCCAGCAAGACATGCGTGTCCTCGTTGTCCGACAAATGCCACCACGGCGCAGTGAACGCCGCCCACAGCAGCACCAGGAGAAAACATGCATGGCCTAGAATAGCCAGCCCTGGAGCAAACAATTCAGCAGGTAAATTCACGGCCCAAAGCAGAAAACTCGGCGAATCTGGATGAAATCTCGAGGGCTGCCTCGTGTGGACAAAGGCCACTCACGCATTCAAATCATTCATGTATTTCAGACAACGTACGCCATCATGCGCGCCAAATCCCACAAGATCAACGGTCCGGACAACGCGAGGTATCGGGAATACACAATATAACAGCGATTGGTTCAGGAAATTGCAATGCCGCGAAATCCTTCCGCTTTCCCCAATTGATGCGCTGTGGTTTACCGTTGATCAACATATCGTCGCGCCGCAGTAGCACTTGTTTGGAATGTTAGGTCTTGCGAACGCCCCAGAACTGCTGATAGGCAAACGTCCTATCACCGTATCGGTCTTTACCGTTGTGGGGGTCGCCCCGTCTTGTGGATCAGATGCAACTTTATGGCCCGGTATACGATACCCAATGCCCGGCCCATCACCTACGGATCGCTGGCGAACAGAAACCGCAATTGGAAGGGGACGCTCAGCACCCTCGGCAAATGCTCCTGCATTGCCCTACTACACGCCATCCCTGGCGTTAACTGGCGCATCGGGAATTGTGTTGCTCCGGGATTAGGGCAGCAAAACAATTTTCGGCGCAGCCGCCTTGCCTTCGTGAATCTCACGAAATGCGGCTGCACCATCGGAGAGCATGCGTGTCTCCACCCAGTCAAGCGCGCCAAGAGCGCCACTGTATAAGGCCTGAATGGCAGCACGCAGATCGACGGCACTATAGGTGTAGTTACCCAGGAAGGTGATCTCATCCAGGGTAATCCTGCGGGTATTGAGTCCCGGCTCGTTATCCTGCAGGCCAACATGCGAAATGACACCACCTGATTTAACCAAGCTGCACGATGCTGCGCGCGTTCGACCACTGCCTACAGCATCGATAACCAGATCGAAGCTGTTTTCTTCAGGCAGGTCATCGCCCAGGGGATCATAGACCTTGCAGCAACCCAGCTTTTCTGCCGTGTGCCGTCTCAGGAGATTGGTATCGCCAAGGTAGACATCGATACAACCTTTGCCTTTCAGCATCAACGCTGCAAAGGCCCCGATTGAACCACCGCCCAACACCAATGCCCGGCACTCAGAGAGTGGTCGGTGCAGTACCTTCTCTGCCAGATAGATCGCATGCAGTGAAGTGGCTGCTGGCTCAGCAAGACTGGCGATAACAGGATCCATCTCCTGGGGCATATCGAGCAGATTGCGTTCGGGGATGGCGATGTATTGCGCAAAGGCACCGGCGAGGCGCATGCCTATAAGTTCCCTTTGCGCACACAGGTTTGAACGGCCCCCCTGACAATGGTCACAGCTACCGCAGGTCATGAGCGGATTGAGCACTACACGCTTGCCCTGTTGAGCGCCGTTCTGAATCACACCTACGGCCTCATGTCCGAGTATCAGCGGGGGGGCTCGCCGCGCATCATGACCATGATAGGCATGCATATCAGAGCCGCAAATGCCGACTGCCTCTATCTTCACCAGTGCCTCACCGGGGCCTGGAACAGGATCCGGTTCGTCGCGGTACTGCACCTCCAGGGTGTCTGTGTATACGAGTGCTTTCATGGTTCCTCGTCTATTTCGCGGTGAAGCCCCCATCGAGATGGATAACCTGTCCGGTGATGTAATCTGACGCAGGGGAGGCCAGAAACACGGTCAATCCATCCAAATCCGAAAGTTCTCCATTGCGTCCAATAGCGGTTTGCGCCGCCAACTTATCGAGCTGATCCGAATCCTTAAACACCGGTGCGGTCAACTCGGTGGGAAAAAAGCCGGGTGCTATGGCGTTACAGGTGATGCCGTGCCGCGACCAGGCTTCGGCCATAGCGCGTGTTAGCTGGGAGATGCCACCCTTGGATGCACCATAGGCCAGACCATTTGCAAAGGCGCGGCTTGATTGCAGGGAGGCAATGTTTATGATCCGGCCCCAGCCCTTTACCTCCATGGCCGGAACAAGTTCGCGAGCTAGAAAAAAGGGCACGGCCAGGTTGAGATTGAGTGTCGTATCCCAGCTCTCAAGCGTGATCTCTTCAGTCGGCTGGCGAAAATTCACCCCTGCGGCGTTGATCAATATATCGATCGCACCAAACGGCGCCATGGCGCGCTCTGCCAACTTCGGCAGCTGATCACGATCACCGAGATCGGCGAAAATTGCTGCTGCTCTCGCCTCCACCGCCTCGATTTCAGCGACGGCCGCCTGCAGTTGCGCCTCGCGGCGGCCGAGCAGCACCACGGCCACGCCCGCCTGCGCCAGAGCCAAAGCCTGGCGGCGGCCGATGCCAGAGCTGGCACCGGTCACCAAGGCAACCTTGCCCGCGAGGCTGAAATCTGCCATCACTCCATCGATTCAGGCTGCAGACTGAAGGAGTCATTCGGAAAATACTTGAACAGGCGATCGTCACCCGTACGCGCATGCGCCTCCATACCTTCGAGGCGCGAGATGCGCGCTGCCGCTGAAGCCACTTCGCGGTTTGCCTCCCGGCTCATGCGCTGGGTGGTAACGGTTTTGATGAACTTTCCCGCTGACAGACCACCGGTGTAACGACCCGCACCTTTGGTCGGCAGGATGTGATTGGTACCTGAGCACTTATCACCGAAAGCCACCGTGGTCTCTTCACCGACAAACAGTGACCCATAGTTGCGCAGGCGATTCACCCACCAGTCCAGGTCGTCTGCCTGCACTTCCAGATGCTCCGCGGCGTAACGGTCGCTTACCATCGCGGCTTCTTCCCGGTCGGAGCACAGTACCACTTCACCATAATCGCGCCACGAGGCTTCTGCCGCAGTGCGTGCGGTATCTGGCAATTTGCCGATGAAACCCGGCACCAGCTCCATCACCTTCTCACCCAGCTCCCGGTCCGTGGTGACCAGCCAGCAGGGAGTATCCAGCCCATGCTCGGCCTGGCCAACAAGATCACTGGCTACGATGGCTGGGTCGGCGGAGCGATCCGCGATAATTGCAATTTCTGTGGGACCCGCAAACAGGTCGATACCGACCCGGCCGAACAGCATGCGTTTAGCTTCGGCAACAAAACGATTCCCCGGACCGACGAGGATATCCGCTGCATGGCCGGTGAACAGACCGAAGGCCATGGCGGCGATACCCTGCACACCACCCAGCGCAAGGATGGTGTCTGCGCCACACAAATTGGCGGTGTAAATAATCGCAGGATTCACACCTGCACCGGGCTTCGGAGGCGAACAGGCGATCACATGATCCACGCCCGCCGCTTTGGCGGTGGCCACCGACATTATCGCAGATGCTACATGCGAATAGCGCCCGCCTGGCACGTAGCAGCCAGCTGTTGCGACGGGTATCTGCTTCTGCCCGGCAAACAGACCGGGAGAGAGTTCCACCTCAAAGTCGATCAGTGCTTCCCGTTGTTTCGCGGCGAAACCACTTACGCGGTCGTAGGCGAATTGAATGTCATCTTTCACCTGCTGGGGTATTTTAGCGGTGGCTGCGGTGATCTCCTCCGGTGTGACCACGATATTGCCGGTGTAATTGTCCAGCTTTTCTGCATACTCCCGTGCTTTCTCTTCGCC
>CAMYKK010000014.1 GCA_947258975.1 uncultured Gammaproteobacteria bacterium | reverse complement strand
CAAGGTCGAGCCCGATGAAGAGTATTTGGGGTTCATTGCCGAGGACGTGCCGGCGTTGGTGGCGACGAGAGACCGCAAGGGGCTGGCGGCGATGGACATTGTGTCGGTGGTGACGCAGGTGGTCAAAGACCAGCAGCGGGTGATCGCGTCGCAGAAAGAAGAGATTGCATCGCAACGGGACCTGATCGAGCGCTTGGGCGAGCGCCTCGCGGCGCTGGAGACGAAACTGAGCTTATAAGTAAGGAGGCTCGGGGTTGGCCGATTACGTGCAGTTGGTCTTCGACTCGCCCGCGATCAACGATGGCTTGGAATGGGCCCTCGCCGTGCGCGGCGACGACGGAACCATGTTCCTGAGCTCTCCCGCCGCATCTGATTCTATCCAATTCTTCATCGATGGGACGACGCTGATCCCGGAGCTCCGCGATCTCAGGCTCGGCCCCACGGACACACCGCCGGGTGCAGCCACCGCCTGCACCTCCGGCAAGGAGGTCTGGTTCTACTGGGACGACAGCCTCAACGAACTCCGCGTCTGCAACGGCTCAAGCCGGCAACAGGTGGACGGCGGAGGAGCTTGCTAGCTGAACCTGGTTCACGTAACGGGGCCAACCTTTAGCCGGTCTCCTGTGCAGAGGACGAATCGTCCCAAACAAAATTGGGGTCGGAGTCTGCGACTCGGACCCCAATTTTTGCAATTTTTGGTGACGGTGCTAACCCGCTGACATGAACACACTTGATCAACGGATCAACCATAACCAGAGCGACATGAACACGGTCCTGGGCACAAACCTCGCTGTCACCGCCTGGTCGGTGTCCATGGTCACGGCACAGATAGGCAGTGCCCCACTGCAACCACCGCCGCTCCAGCCGTCGAACACCCAACCGCGGCGCGGCCACGCGATCAGCAGCACCTTCGAGCCGGTCCTGAAATCGCTGCTGCATCCGGTGGGACACAAGATACCCCTGGGTACGCTGAGTACGGTGCCATTGCCCTCGACGGTAACAGTCAAGTTACGGAAAGGCGGTGGTACCTCGACCGTGACGTCGGCGGTGTCCACATCGCTGACCTGCACCGCCGGCAGCGGTGTGTCGGCGGTGACCTCGGCGGTATTGGTGAAGTCGGCGGTAGCCCCGGTCAGTTCGCACGCATAGCTGATCGACGCCCCCTGGGCGAGATTGCCGATGACCCGATTACAATCCGGGACCAACGGATCGGCCACTATCACGTTGGTGAGGTCGGTGTCACCGGTATTGGTCACCTCGATGGTGAAGCCGGCGGTGTCACCGAAGAGGATGGCCTGGGCATCCGGTGTCTTTTCGATGTCGATCGCCGGACCGATGATCACCAGATCGGCGGTGGCCGGGACCGCCGCCGGGTTCCCGGCTTGGCGCAGGGTACTGGTCGTGTTGGGGTAGATCCCCGAGGTCGCGCCGCCCGGCACCTGCAAGGTGACATCGAAGGTGCACGACCCGCCGGGGCCCAGATTGCCGCCCGACAGGCTGAGCAGCGAGGTGCCGTCAAACACAGAACCCGTGCCGCAGACGTCGCTGACCGGCAGGCCCGTGGCCACCAATCCAGGGATGACAAGATCGAGATTATCGGTGAACTCGAGGTCGGCGACGCCATTGCTCCCGTCCAGGTTGTCGATGGTGAAGCTGAGCACGACCGTCCCGCCAGGAACCGCGGGACCGTCGAAGGCCTTGCCCAGGCTCAGAAAGTCGATACGCAGCACATCGCTCGCCGGATCCCCCCTCACCCCGAGGCCGCCGATGGTGCCCGTGACATCGCTGGTGGTGTTGGTGGCGACGGTGCCGAGCGGGACATCGGGCGGGACCGAGAGGGTGACATCGAAGCTGCACGACTCCCCTGCGGTCAGGCTTCCCCCGGTCAACATGAGGAGACCGGTACCGGACACCGTGCCGCCACAGGCCGCGGTCGGCAACCCGACCGCGACTAGCCCTGTCAGCGCCGCATCGAGATCATCGGTAAACGCGATGCCGCTCGCCGCCTGGGACGGATCCAGATTGGTGAGGGTGAACCGGAGGTTCACCGTGCCGCCGGGCGTGGCCGGGTCGTCGGTGAACTCCTTAATGAGCGACAGCAGATCGGACGATACGAACAACCTGTCCACCGCCGGGTCGAGCACCACCGTGGACCCGCCAACACCGGCAATGAGATTGCTGGTGGTATTGGAGTAGCTGCCGGAGGCGGCCAAAGCCGGCACCTGGAGCGTGACACTGAACGTGCACGATGTGCCCGCCGCCAGGCTGCCGCTCGAAAAAGTCAGCAGCGTATCTCCAAATGATCCTGCGAGCGAGGAACCAACGCCACAAGGTGGGTCCGGGTTCGGCGGCAAGTTGGCGGTAAGACCCGCCAGCGTGTCGTCCAGGTTGTCGGTAAAGAAGATACTGGTGGCGTCTTGGCTCGGGCTCGAGTTGGTGAGGGTGAACTCGAGGGTCACGGTGCCGCCGGCGATGACCGGATCGTCGGTGAACTCCTTGCTCAGGCTCAGGCCCGCGACCATGAGGTCGTCTTGGGCCGGCGCCCCGGTGGTCGCCACTCCGAGCACGTTGGCTGTAAGCTCGCTCGTCGTATTGGTGTAGTTACCCGGTAGCGCCACTATCGGCACTTGCACCGGGACGGTGAAGGTACACGACGTCCCCGGCGTCAGCGTGCCGCCGGTGAGACTCAGATTGGTGGTGCCGGTCAACTCCGAACCCGCACCACAGGGATCCGTCAACGGCAAGCCGACTGCGGTCAATCCGGATAACGCCGCGTCGAGGTTGTCGGTGAACATGATCGATGTGGCGTCGCCGATGGTGCCCTCGTCACCGTAACTGATGGTGAACTCGAGGGTGGCGGTGTCACCGGGCAACACCGGATCGTCGGTAAAGGTCTTGGTGAACCTCGGCGAGCGGACCACCACCAGGTTATCGCTGGCCGGATTGCCGGTGACGGTTTCGTTATCTAGCGTAGCGGTGATCGCGCTGGTGGTATTGGGATACGTGCCACCCGGGGCGCCGACGGCGACGTCGAGGGTAATATCGAAGCTACACGAAGCTCCTGGCGCCAGAACTACGTCGGAAACAATAAGCTGCGCGTTCGAGAATTCGAGGAGCGGGGTAAAGGTCGAGGTCCCGGTTCCATTGCAGAAATCGTCGCCGGGCGTGGCGCCCGCCGTCGGCAGGACCACTGGAAATACGTCATCGAAGGCGATGTCGGTGGCGCTCGCGGTCGTCGAAGTGTTTTCGATGGTGAACTCCAGGATTACCGTGCCGCCGGGGCCCACCGGATCGTCGGTGAACTCCTTGGTGAGCAAGGGGGCGGCCTGGACGAACAGATCATCAGAACCGGGGCTGCCGGTGACGCTCGCGCCGCCGATGTCGGCGGTGATCGAGCTGGTGGTGTTGGTATAGGCGCCGGGCGCGGCGCCGGCCGGGACCTGCAAGGTGAGCACAATGGTGCAGCTTTCGCCGGGACCGAGGTTGCCACCCGTATACGCGAAGAGGCTCGTCGGGAACCCCGAGCCCATGCCGCCGCAGGTGTTGGTCGTCGCACCCGTGGCCGTCAGCCCTGACAACGTGGCGTCGAGATCGTCACTAAATGCGATACCGGTCGCGGTCTCGCTGCGGTCGAAGTTGGTAATCTGGAACTCGAGGGTCGCGGTGCCGCCCGGCGGGACCGGGTCGTCGGGAAACGACTTGATCAACGCGAGCGCGTCGACGGTGACTTCGAGCACCGCCCCCGCCTTGCCGCTCGACGACACCGCGCCTCCCAAGGAGGGCGCGCTGGTAAGTTCACCGCTGGTGTTACCGAGCGCACCGCCACCGCCAGCGATGACATCGACACTGACGGCGCACGTGGCGAACGCGTCAACGGCTCCGAGGTCAAAACCAACGGCGGGGGTCAAGCTTACGACATTCGATCCGGGAACAGCGGCGACGACACCAGGGCCGATGGTGAGATTGCCAATCGTCACACCGCCACAGGTATTCACAACGTTGGCCGGCGAGGCCACGACCAGGCCGCTCGGCAAGTTGTCGGTGAACGTCAGGTTGCTCCGCGATCCCTCACTGCCGCCGTTGTCGATGGTAAAGGTCAGGGTGCTACGGCTGCCCAGGGCGACCGAACTCGGGTCGAAGGCCTTGGTGAAGCCCGGTAGGGTGTCGTCGACGGTGAGATCGGCGGTGGCGGGACCGCTGTTGCCGGCGTCCGAGGTCAGCTCGCCGGACACGTTGGTGTGGGGGCCCCCTCCCACGCTGCTGCTGGTGACGTCGACGTTGATGGCGCAGGCGCTGAAGGCACCGACACCGCCGCCGCTGAGGCTGATGGTCCCGCCGCCGTCCGGGGCGCTGAGGGTGCCGCCGCAATTGTTGGATGCATTCGCCGGCGTAGCGATCGTCATCTCGGCCGGCAACATATCGGTGAACGCGAGGTTGTCGACGGGGTAGGGACTCTCGGCATTGTCGATGGTAAAGGTCAGGGTGCTGACGCTGCCCGGGCCGATGGTGTCCGGGCTGAAGCTCTTGAAAAAGCCGGGCACGGGCACATCGCCGTTCTGGGCGTGTACGGCGGTGGCGGCGACCATCAGGGCCGCGCCGAGCATCGCACGCCGGAGGTGCCTCGAGGTGAATTGGGTCGCGGGGCCTGGGATCGCCGCACCGTTGTGACCCGCGCCCTCCGTATCCATCGTTATGCTTGTTGCGCTCATGCCCCGCTCCTCCTCAGGTTTGCTCGGTCAACGTAAGACGACTTACACACACCATTGTGAACCACGTCTTTTACCCCTTTTCAAAAACCCAGTCAATTGCTCAGCAATTACAATAAATTTCTTAAGGTAGGAAAGATGTCTTGCGGTCCTTTTTGAATGTGACTTAAACAAGCTAAAGCCGCGAACCTGTGCATCACAAAAACCGTTGCGTTTGCACGATTACCGCATGGATGCCATGGATTCTGCACCGCGGCCTCGTGCTAACATTGCACACTTCAGAACATTCTTCCACATGCAGCACCGCACGATAGCCCAATGACTGACGCCGCGCATTTCGTTTATCGTTCCCGTCCGGGGCACCGGTTCGCTCGGCCAGCTTGGCTCTGCGGTCTGGGTGCGCTGCTTATCGCCATGCTCGGCGCCCAGGCCGCGCCGCCGCCGGACATCGCGTCCCAAGAACAGATCACCGCCGTGCACAAAGAGGTGCAGGATCTGATCGGGCAGCGGCAACGCCTCGACCGCTTATTGTGGGGGCCGGAGCTGACGGCGCAAGAATACGAGGCACGCTTCAGCCGCCTGTGGGACGATCTGCTGCGCAATCCCGCAGGCCGGTTCGCGATACTCGGCGATTTTCCGTTCAAGACCCTGGTGCTGGGCAAACACGCGAGCGGCGAACCGCTGGAGCTGAACATCGCCCGCTACCGGTTCACTGCGGGCGGCCAGCGGCTGACGCCCGAACAATGGCGCAAGTTTCTGGCCGATACCGCCAAGAACGGATACGAGATCGCGCAGACCGAGTGGCATCACAGCAAGTTCGTGCCGCCCACCGCCGGCAAGCCGGCGGAGTCCACGGTCTCCGCGGTCCTGCACGTGGCGCGTGAGCAGCCCGCGCACCGGGTGATCATCCGCGCCGAGTTGCACGTGGTGTGGGCGAAGCAGATCAGTGCCACCGACCCGCCGGCGCCGGACACCATCACCGTGCGCAGCATGGAACTCCTGGAACGTGAGCAACCGCCCGCCTTTCGCGAGGTGTTTCGCTTACCGGGCGCCGGGGAAAAACCGCTGATCCATCCGGTGCTGGTTTATGATCTGGACCAAGACGGGCTGTCGGAGATCGTCGTCGGCGGCCAGAACATCGTGGTGTGGAACCGCGGTAACGGCAAGTTCGAAGTAGAGCCCTTTCTCAAGGATGCGCGGTCGATGTACGACGGGGCGGTGCTGGCGGATTTCACCGGGGACGGGCACGTCGATTACGTCGCCGTGGACACCGAGGGCTATCCGCTGCTGTTCGCGGGCGACGCACAAGGCCGGTTCGAGAAACCCGGGCGGCGCATGGCGGATACGCATCTGGGTTTTCCCAAGACGCTTACCGCCGGCGACATCGACGGCGACGATGACCTCGACCTGTTTATCGCCAATTACAAGTATGCCTACCGCCAGGGGCAATACCCCACCCCGTACTATGACGCCAACGACGGCTATCCGGCCTATCTGTTGCGCAACGATGGCGGCGGCGTGTTCACCGACATCACCGAACCGTCGGGTCTCGCCGGCAAGCGGTTTCGGCGCACCTACACCAGCTCGTTCGTCGACCTCGACGACGACCAGGACCTCGATCTGATCGTGGTCAGCGATTACGCCGGCTTCGACACCTATCTGAACGACGGCACCGGCCGGTTCCAGGACGTCAGCGATTTCTTTGGCGCGGACCGGCATTTCTTTGGCATGGGGCATACGTTTGCCGATTACGATGGCGACGGCAAGCTCGATTTCTATGTCATCGGCATGAGTTCGACGACCGCCAAGCGGCTGGAGCGCATGGGCCTGGGGCGGGACGACAAACCGGAACACACCGCAATGCGCAGTGCAATGGGCTACGGCAACCGCATGTTCCTGCGCCGGAAGGATGGCTTCGTGCGCGCGCCGTTCAACGACCAGGTGGCGCGCACCGGGTGGTCCTGGGGCGCGAGTTCGTTCGACTTCGACAACGACGGCGACAAGGACATCTTTGTCGCCAACGGCCACTACAGCGGCCGCAGTACCCAGGACTATTGCACCACCTTCTGGCGACACGACATCTACACCGACGGCACCAAACCCAACTTGGCGCGCGACGTCATGTTCCAGGCCGAGTCCAGCGCCCTGCGCAACGCCGACATCTCCTGGAACGGTTACGAGCACAAGGTGCTGATGATGAACCGCGGCGGGGAGGAGTTCGTCAATGTCGCGTTCCTGTTGGGCGTGTCGTTCGAATACGACGGCCGTGGCGTGGTGGCGGACGACCTCGATGCCGACGGCCGCGTCGACCTTCTGGTGGTCGAGTTCAAGACCGAAGGCCTGGACCGCAACCGTTACACCCTGCACGTGTATCAGAACGTGTTGGATCAGTCCGGGCATTGGGTCGGCATCCGTTTACGCGACCACCCAAACGGGTACTCGCCGATCGGCGCCACGGTGACGGTCAAGAGCGCCAAAGGCTTGCACACCACCAAGGTGGTCACGGGTGACTCGTTCTCCACCCAGCACTCGTCCACCGTGCACTTCGGCCTGGGCGAGGAGACGGCCGTAGAGAGCATCGAGGTTCGATGGCGCAACGGCACGGTCAACCGGCTGCAGCAACCCGCCGCCAATCAATACCACACCATCGATCCGCCGGTTCCGGCGGATGCGGCACAACAGCAAAACGCGCCGCCCGACCATCGCGACCGCAGCTAAGGCCTGATACCGCGTTCGCACATGGCGTGGCAGGCCGGCGGCCGTTTTCGCTCGTCACCCAACAACAACCTTACACAGTTACAACCTTTAAGCCTGTGGTGTAATTACCAAGCAATTGACTGGGGATTAGAGATGCGGTACAAGTGAGTGATCGTTAGAATAGGGAGTTTCGTCCTGGGGGGAAACACTATGGAAGTAGGTAATCTATCGCATACCACGACCGGCGCACACAACGCGTTGGTGTCAATATTTGTTCTCGCGCTCGTGACCGCCTGCTCCGAGACGCCGCAGCAACAGTCCAACACCGGCCAACCACCCGTACAAACTGCGAGCACGTCGGACCTGTCCAAACGCGGGCCGGCCGAGGCATCGGCAACCAACGTCCTTCCCGATGCCGCGCAACCGAAATCCAAAACTGAGGTCGCAGATCATGCGGTTGCCAATACAGCGGCGGGCGAACCCGCATCCGATATGGCCAGCGATCCCACGCAGTCTATGTCTAACGAGACCGCGATCGCGGATTTGGGAAATCAACAAGACACCCGCCGCAGTCCCGGCCCCGCCTTCGTAGTGAACGGCGACGCCGGCGGCATCTATTGGGAACCAAATCCCCAAGCGGCAGACCTAAACCGCAACCTGAATTCATACGCGTACCTGGAACTCACGCTGTCGAGCCCCACCGGAAAGATCATCAATCACCGGTTTGCACCGGGCGAGCCGGTCGGACTCAGCGCGGCATCCGGCACCCTGCCCGATGGCGCGTACAAATGGGAGACCGTCACCGCGCCGGCGATCGCTCCCGAGGTGCGTACGGAAATGGCGGCGGTACGCGAGTCGGGCGATATCGCCGCCGAGCAGGCGCTCAAACAAAAGTTGCGCAGCGAAGGCCAAATGCCGACCGAGGTACAGGCGCGGGCAAACCGGCAGTTCGGAACTTTCACCGTGCGGAATGGCGAGATTATTCCGGGCGATGTTGGGCAGGTAGCACGCTTCGACAACCCGGAGTAACGCTTTAATGAATGACAATGGGCGCTGAGAAAACGACTCAACGAGGAGGTAATTAATCATGACAATATTACACACAAAACGATTGGCCGCAGCGGTAGTTGCGTTGTGGGGGTTGGGTGCCGTGGGAGTCGTCAAGGCGGACATCTGCCAAGTCGACGACGTGATCATCGATGGCAGTTTGAACGTTGGGATCGATTCAGTTTGTAATCGCAGCTTCGGTTTCGACACCATCATCCTAAGCGAGAACAACCTGCGCATCCTGTTCGAGGACACCAGTAGCTCCGCCAGTTTTCCGAGCAACGACTGGCGGCTCACGGCGAACGACTCGACCAACGGCGGGCTGAACCATTTTTCGATTGACGATGCGACCGCTGGACGATCCGGCGTGTTCCGGATCGAGGCCGGCGCGCGGTCCAGTTCCCTCTACGTCGACAGCTCCAGCCGTGTCGGCCTGAAGACCAACAATCCGGTCGTCGAACTACATATCGCAGATGGCGACAGTCCCACGGTGCGCCTCGAGCAGGACGGCACCTCCGGCTTCACGCCGCAGACCTGGGACATGGCCGGCAACGAGACCAATTTTTTCATCCGTGACGTCACCAACGGGTCAAAGTTGCCCTTCCGAATCCGCCCGGGTGCGCTGACCAGCAGTATTGATATTGACGGTGACGGCAATGTTGGCATCGGTAACTCCAGTCCGGACGTGAAGCTCGACGTCATCTCACCGTCCGCCGATGATCGAGCCGCTGAATTCGCGCAGGAAAAAGGGCCCGGCGATGTGCTGGTCGGAATCGAAAACACCGCGTCTCCCGGCACCAACCGGGGCGCTGGATTTGAAATGCGACTGCAGACCAGCGCACAAACTAGAACCGCCGCCCGCATGATCGCCGCTTTCAATAACACCGCCGATGCCACAAGGACTTCCGAATTTCAATTTTGGAACAACAACAGCGGAGCTTTCGCAGAACGCCTGACGCTTCAAGGAGACACCCTATTCATGAATCGGGGTTCAATAGCCGCGGGCGATACAATCCAGGTTGGGACGGACGCGACTAACGGCAACGGCGCGCGGCTGACCGACGCCGGTGTGTGGACCGCCGGATCGAGCCGAGATCATAAGGACAAGATCATTGGCCTTGACGCGCAAAGCGCGGTCGATGCGGTAAAACTGCTCGAGCCCGTGACCTATGTCGGCAAGGAAGACACCAGCGGTGAACACTATGTGGGCTTTATCGCCGAGGATGTGCCGGAGCTGGTGGCGATGAATGACCGCAAGGGCATCGCCGCCATCGAGGTGGTCGCGGTGGTAACCAAGGTCGTGCAGGAACAGCAGAAGACCATCGAGCAACAGCAGCAGACCATCGCCGAGTTGGCCGATCGCATCAAGCAACTCGAAGCAAGGTAATCACGGCGCGGCGATTTCGAAGAAAGCGCGACGCTCATACACGTCACCGCACCGGCGGCCCGGCCTCGACACTGAGCCGCCGGTGTTTTTTTATACAATCATTCGGTGAGGTCTGGTGTCGCTCGCATCCAAGGGCATCTCGGATTTTATTAGCCACGCCGCAATTCCTCTCCCCCGCGACAACGATCACCCCGCAGCCCGGGTATCGTGCTGAGGTCGTAACTCCGCACTCATGTGCGGTGAATCATCAGGCTGCCCGCGGGCATCCTTCGTGGGCCGCGTGTTGGTGATGATCCGCGAAAACGGTTCCGTATCGGACAGCACAATCAACTTTATGGCTTCTTGCGCGCAGATCTTCTGTACCCTCTGCTTCTGTTGCCACGTTGGCCTAAACGTCACCCACAATTCATCAACGTGATAGACCTTGTTGATTGTAGGAATATCTGACTGTCTTCCGAGTATTTTATATCCATTCAATTGTCGGCTCCGTAACGGCGGTGCATCATCGATAAACCCACATACGTCGAATGAGCTCGACCCCTTGCTCAACCACCGCAGCAGCGATGTGCCACCGATCCCGGCGCCGTAAATGAGTACATTGTGCACCGTGGTTTCCGGTTTCTCCAACTTGTTCTCCCAGTACAGCCGACCCACCACCCGGGGCAGCGACAAGAACGGGAAAACCACAATAAAGCCGGTCATCCCGAGAAATATCGATACATTGCGGTGCAGCACCATGACCACCAGATAACCAAGCACCCATCCTATGGCGGACACTTTGGCAAGATGTAGCGCATCGACAAACGAGAAATTTCTGACCGGAGTTCGATAGGACGCCCCCAACGCCATCGTCCCGACGACAAACAGCGGCAGGACCCAAAGCCCGATCAACAGGGCACGCAGATTTGCGTCTTCCGGGATGCCGGCAAAACGTATCAGGTTGACCACGAACCAGGCGGCGATCACCGCTACGATATCCATCGCCACGATTTTGGAGTGCAGCCCCACAAAGCGTTTCCAATCAATGACGCCGTAGATCGCCGCGCCGATGCCTCGCAGTACCCAGACCAACTCGGAGATACATCCGCTCTCGCGAAAATACGCCAAATCGACTTGCGCCTTTTTGGGGAACAACACCCGCCGGTAGAAAGCGTCCGGCTCCTCGTCCGCCGGGTACATCGATGCCTCATTCCGGAAGGCAATCTGATTCGGTCCAAATAAGCCCGGTGTGTAGCGCAGCAGTTCGGCGTATTCTCCCGTAAACAGATCGGCGTGGTCCATGCTTTCCGGTCGCGGACCCACAAGGGACATTTCGTTTCGCAGAATATTCCAAAGCTGCGGGAGCTCATCGAGTTTGGTTCTTGCCAGGAATGCCCCAAGCTGTGTCATCCGAGCATCTCCCGCCACCGTAACCCCCGGGCCATTACGCCCCCAATTCGGCGGGAATTTTCGAAACTTCAACAACGAAAACGTTGTGCCGCCTTTGCCAAGCCGTTCTTGCCGGAAGATCAATTCACCTTTCGCCTCCATGCGCAGCGCCAAGGCGATAAACCCCATAATCGGCGCACTCAGCAATAGCCCGAACGAAGCGATGATAGCATCGACAACGCGCTTACACACTCGACGAGATTGCATGTTCCGGTCGCGGTCCTATCTGCCCAATATCAATTGCTCAACCATAACCCATCAAGCACTGTTCTCAATGATCTGAACGTAGTTGCTAGGCATGACATTTTACATGCGTAACGAGTTGATCAACGACATAATCCACATCGCGAATCGTCATTGCCGGGTGCAGCGGCAACGTGAGCACCCGCTGCGCAAAGTCCTCGGTAACGGGCAGCGATATATCAGGAAATCGTGATCGATAATAACTGAACCGGTGCACGGGGGGATAGTGAATACTCGTCTGTACGCCACTGTCTCTCATCCTTTTCATTATCACGGCACGATCGGCGTCCGCGGGCAGCAAGACCGTACAAAGATGTCCGGCGGTGGGATGATCATGACTGAATGGAACAATCAATTCCGAACCGCTGCCGGTAATGCGGTCGCGATAATAATGTGACAATTCCCTTCTTTCCCCGTTCCAAGTATTCAGGTTCGAAAGCTGACATAAACCAAGCGCGGCCCGGATTTCATCCATCCGGTAATTGTAGCCAAGGTGAGTTACATCGTAGCTGTCGGCGCGCCCCTGGTGTCGCTCGATCGTCCCCGTGGTCATGCCGTGACTCCTGAGATTGCGCACCGAAGACAGTAGTTCCGCACTCGGGGACACCACCATCCCGCCCTCGGCGGTGGTCATATTTTTGTTGCTGAAGAAGCTGAACGCCGCGGCATGGGAGTTTACACCGACGCCCCCGAGTCCCGCCGTGTGGGCCGCATCTTCAATCAGCCAGATGCCGTGATCCTTTGCAAACTTGGACCATTCCGCCATATCGGCGAGATAGCCGCCGTAATGCATCACGATAACCGCCTTCGTACTCCGGGTGCGCTGTTGCTCGGCATGACGAAGAGATAGGTGCGGCACGACCGGTCCATCGATATCCACGAAGACCGGCGTGGCGCCAACGTAAAGAATCGAATTCACCGTCGCGGTGAACGTCAAAGACGGCACCAAGATCTCGTCCCCCGGCCCGAGCCCCAATCCGGCCAAGGCAAGGTGCAGGCCCGCGGTTCCGGAACTCACCGCGACCGCGTCCTCCATCCCATGTGCGCGGGCGAACGCCTTTTCAAATTCCTGAACGCGCGCACCCATCGTGAGCCATCCGCTGTCGATCACCGCCGCGACAGCCTCCTTCTCTTTGTCGCCCAAAACTGGATCAGACAGGGATATCATGCGCGAGCACTGAATATGCCACTATTTACAACACCGCCAGGCCGTACCTTTCCAACTTAAACGTCCATCTGCGTATCGTCGCCGGCCAGCGACTGCGCCTGCTGAAAATCCTCCATTCGTCCTATGTCCATCCAACGCCCCTGGTGCTTGTAGACGCGTACAGACTGTCCTTTATCCAGCATGTTGTACATCAAATCATCGAAACCATAGGACACACCTTTAGGAATCCACGCCAAAATACCAGGATCCATACAATAAATACCCATACTCACTTCAAAATCGTAGCTCGGTTTTTCTTTGAAGCCCACGACGCGTCCTTCGTCTGACTCGATTACGCCTAAATCGACCTGCACTTCTTTTTTCGTCACCGCAACAGTCAACATGTCTCCATGTGAATTATGGAATTTAACAAATGCTCGTAAATCAATATCGGTGATGAGATCTCCATTCAATACCAAGAACGTGTCGTCGAGTTCATCTTCAAGAAGCGTCAAAGAGCCCACGGTACCGAGCGGCTCCGGCTCCTCGCTGTATCTGATGTGCATATCCCACTGCCGGCCATCACCACATAGAGAACGTATGAGATGCCCTAGGTGGCCGGTTGTGATAAACACTTCTTTAATCTCATTGCGGCGCAGCCATTTCAATAACATCTCAATGACCGGAAGCCCGCCAACCGGCATCAGGGGTTTAGGCAACACCAAGGTGTAAGGCCGCAGCCTCGTCCCTTTCCCTCCGGCTTGGATCACGGCTTTCATTTTACTTTGAGGCAGGTCACGTGTTATTCGTTGTAGAACCAGGGCTTATAGTACTGCATATTCCCGCTCATCCACTCGATAGTCTTGTGCAAACCCTCATCAATACTTGTTTTGGGCGACCACCCCGTCAGCGCGCGCGCCTTCGCATTTTCGCACACCAACTCCATTACCTCGCTGTCATCGGGACGAAGCCGTTTATCATCTTGAACGATTGTCGCACTCGAACCAGTCAAATTCAGGATCCTTCCAGCCAGATCCTTGATACTCATCCCGGTACCCGACCCGATATTCGTCACTTGTCCCACGGCGTTTTCCGCCTGCGATAATTTGACCAGTCCATCGACCGTGTCCAACACGTAATTCAAATCCCGAATAGGCGCTAAAGAACCCAAACGTACTTCTCTTCTTTCAGCTAATACTTGCGCAACAATTGTAGGAATAACCGCTCTGGCGGATTGTCTCGGTCCATAGGTGTTGAACGGCCGCACGGTGGTAACCGGCAATCCGAACGAACGATAATACGACTCAGCCAGCTTGTCTGCTCCAATTTTGGACGCAGAATACGGTGACTGACCGACGAGCGGATGTGATTCATCGATCGGGATGTACTGTGCCGTCCCGTAGGTTTCGGATGTGGATGTGTGGACCAACCGTTCGACGCCCCCTTCCAGGCATGCCTGCAAGACATTGAGAGTGCCCTTGATGTTGGTGTCGACAAATGAGGCTGGAGCGCGATAAGAATATGGAATCGCAATTAATGCGGCCAAGTGAAACACCATCGTGCAATCTTTTACGGCCTTTTGTACCGCATAGGGGTCGGTGATATCGGCAGGAAATACTTCCACAGCGTCCTTGACATCTCTTGACGCGGAATCGAGCCATCCCCATCGATTCTGCGCATTATAGTGAATCATGGCTCTCACATTCCGACCCGCCGCCACAAGGACTTCAGTGAGATGGCTGCCGATAAATCCTCCGGCTCCCGTTACGAGTACTTTTTCCATAGCTGAAATATCACTAGCGTAAGTATACGATACTCATGGCGCTCATAAATTGCCACCGGTAAAAGTCCTTATTAAAGAGTGGCCCTTGAATTGAATGCCAATTCCATTCTCGGCATTGCTTGCCCGCGACGTTCAGCCGTCCGATCCTCCGCCATCATCAGGCATCCTGGCTGGAAGGCAGGCGCGCGCAGGTGACTACGCTTTACTCTATCAACGCCCTGCTTACCACGACACGTCTGGGAGGGCTTGCCCTGTAACGAGCGATTTAAAGATAAGTTCGGTGCGTGTTACCAAGATATCGCGATCGAACCGGCCGGCAAGGTCAACGGCCCGATGACTGATCTCCTTAACTCTTTCGGGATCATCCGCCAACTCCCTTATTACCTGCGCCAACTGTGATCCCTGCATCGGTTCAAAAGAACATCCAGCGCCATTTTGCGTTACGAGCACTTCGCCTTCGCAGCCAGCCGCTACGATAGGAGGTGTACCCACCGCAAGCGCTTCGTACACTTTTGACGGCATGGTCCCCGGCAACCGCGCTACTAATGGTACGAGCAAGGCATCGCACGAAGCGAGAATCGCGGGCATCTCGTCTTTGGCGCGCCGGCCCATAAATTTGATGTTTTCGAGACCTTTTTCCTCTGCGATCTTGATCAAATCGGCCTTTACAGGTCCATCACCAACCATAATAAACTGAACGTCGGTGCGGTTCCGCATTCTATCGGCGGCTTCCAGTATCACCTCCAGCCCTTGAGCCAGCCCGTGAAGACCGCAGTAGCCCACCAAGAAACTGTTAGCCGTTGCCCCGACTTGCCGTCGGACATCGTTGCTACGCAATCCCGGATGGAAAACCGTCGTGTCAACGCCGTTGCTGATCACCGTGGTTCGCACGTTGGGAAATCTATCGTTGATTTGTTGCATCGCCCCGGGATTTGTCAGCGCCACCACATCGTAGTGACGATATGCCCACCCTTCCAGCCACAGCATGGCCTTTACGCTCGCACCCCCGGTTGCGTAGCCGATTCGAATAGCGGTGTCGGGCCAAATATCAGAGACCATCAACACCGTCTTGGCGCGCGCAATCCGGCTTATCAGCCATGCCGCCGGCGCGAGAAAAAGCGGCGGGCTTTCCGCCAGAGCGATGTCGAACTTGCCGATCCCGGGCCACCCGGCAATCAGACTCGAAAGCGCGAATGACAGGTAGCTCACTAAACGCGGAGCCGTGCGCAGGGAATTCGACGGGTAAATAGCGGTGCGCACGACGCGTATGCCGGCGATCTCTTCAACCAGTCGAATTCGTCGGCGATAGTTCTTGTACACCCGTCCGGTCGGGTAGTTCGGCATCGCCGTGAGAACCGTAACGCTGTGGTTTTTTGCTACCAGCCCCTTCGCCAGTTCGAATAAACGCGCCTGCGGGGCGCCCATCTCGGGGGGGAAATATTGGGTTATGATCAGAATATTCATGGCAGCTAGTGTTCGCGACCCAGGTCCATGGGTAGGAAATTCCAGCTATTCCAATGTCTCAAAGCGCCGTTTCGACCAGCGATGCGAAGCATGGCTCCACGCGGTTGCCTTGTCTGCAAAAGACTGCGCTCACGTCCATATGAAATCCATCGTACAGAGTGAACTATCAAATTGAATCTCAATACATTGATTGGGAATAGATGTCCCAAATTCTGGATGATATGTCCCGTTCGCAATACGAGAGGTTCCCCCTTCAATTCTCCATTTTAAACTTTTTCCTTCTGCAAGTTGCAGCTTGCCTTCGTTCGCCGCCGGACCCTGAACCACACCCACCGCGGGATGGATGTGGAATCGCGCAACAGCTCCGTTGATACGTCCCTTATCTTCAATAACGTCCACGATGCGTAACGTCGTGTCACCCATCTCCCATGCGCGGCGATGAATCGGGTGCCCGGCGAGGCGTCTATAGCCGTCATGGGCGCATTCGACGCGCGCCGCCGCATTATCGATACGCAAGTCGAAAGGCTTGGCGCGGCGCGCCACGCGAAACACCCCCCAAACCTCAGAGGAATCCTTCCCATTCACAGTCACGGTACTGTGCGCAGGGGTCCCGCGCTGGCGCCGCCTTTCGGCGCTGTCGGTATACATCGATGTGCCTGAATTCACGACAATACGATGCCCGTACAGCGACATTTCAAATGAAAGTGTGTCCGCGTGCGCATGTCCCGGTAAGTGGTCCGGCCCGACCGGTGCGGCGTCGAGCAGAACCAGCCCCAATCCCCGTTGCATTCGCACGTAACCGCTTTCTCTCAACTGCGCAATATTGCCCTCCACGGCAGCGCCCGGGGTGAATCCCAACCGTACAGCGTACTCTTCGAGCGCAGCGGGAGAAGGGGCGATTCCCAAGGCCGCGTCATTGAAAAAACCGATTTCGCCGTCAGTGTGAACCATCACGGATAACCAATGCCGCATCCGCTGAACGGCATCAGGCCAATCCGGGGGACAGGTCCTGTCGTACGTGCTAAAAACATTTACCAGATCAAGCAGGTCTTCCAAGACAATTGAGTGATACATCGGGCTCCTTTCAAAATGTCCGCCATCCGCTAATATCTGTACGGGCAGTTCATGCTCCAATATCGAAATACCCGTGTTCATCCAACGATCCGCTTCCTGTCCGTCAAAGAACAGCCCCGCAAAAACAAGCGCTTTAGCATTGCTGAACAGATGATTGCCGAGCAGATGAAACTCCAATCTTCGCACCAGAGCGCGTGTTTGTACGCCGATGCTGTGCACGAAGTCACGCGGTAAGTCCTGGTCCGCCAGAGCCCACTTGATCCAGTTGACGATGCGGCGGGATAGCGGATACGGCTCCCAACCTATTCCCACGGTTGGGGGATTCTCGCGGATCCAGCGTGCAATCAGTCTACCGTTCCACTCGCTACGTTTTTCAAAACTCTCTGCATTCAAATCATCGAAATAGTGAAGATGGTAGAGCCAGAGTTTCTGCCAGCCCGGATTATTCCAGTCACCGGCGCTATCAATCGTATGGAGTTCATTCAAGAAACAGAACGTATCGGGCCCGTGCAAAGATCGATTTCTATTCGCTCCCGATTGCCAGTTACCCTGAATCGTTCGCAGGCGTGGCACAGCGTCAAGAGAGGGTTTGGGACGATAGATTCGCGACCACACCCTTGCCGCGACTTGCGTGAATCGCAGATATCGCAGCGTATGATAATAAAGCAGGACTTTGCGTACCGCTATCACTGCGAATTCGCAATGTCGATGGTGACGCGGCTGACTTCTGATAATTCTCCGAAGGGTATTGGTGAATCTCGTCCTTCACGCAGTGCATTGATAAACGCCCCCGCGCAAGCATACTGCCCCTTGTCTTGACGCCAAAGATGCATGGTTTTGAAACGTGGCCAACCGTATCCCTTGAGCTTACGGAAATTATCCAGTTGCAACACCCGTTGGCCGCAAAACACTTCGAGCCGCTCCTTGGGAAAGGACTTATGTCCGGTGGTAAAATAATGAACCGTGCCAACAGAACCATCTTCAAAGCGCAGAGTAAAGCTGGCGTTGTCCGCCGGCCCCGTAGTGTCCGGCGTCTGGCGCAAATAGGTCACCTGAAAGTCCGCCAGCTTCGCGCCAGCCAGAAATCTCAACAAATCCACGAAATGACAGGCCTCGCCGATGATTCGCCCACCGCCAACTTCGGGGTCCTGCGTCCAGTGGCCGGCCGGAAGCGAACCGGCATTGACGGTCATCACGAATGATTTGGGTCCGGCAATGCCGTCTAGAAGAGACTTGATCTTAACAACTTGCGGCGCAAATCGCCGATTGAACCCGACCATGAGCAACACACCATGTTTGTTGGTGTCATTTTGGTGGCTTGGACCTCGGTTTACCTCATCGTACACACGCTGGATCTCATCGAACTCCCCATGATTCAGTGCCAGCGGCTTCTCCACAAAGACATGCTTGCCGGCTCGAAGCGCATCGCACACCAGTTGTGCGTGCGTATTATGGCGTGTTGCGATGACGACAGCAGACGTGCCCTCGTCCTGCAATACACCGTCGATGTCGGTTGACACCTTCTTGAATCCGTATTTTCTTCCGTAATGAGCCGCACTGACTCCCCCGGTGGATATCACCGAGATCATATCGGCGCCGGAATGCTTGAAAGCCGGAATGAGTATTCTGCCGGCATAATTCCCCGCGCCCACGAAACTCACCGCCGGTGCATCGTGCTTACCTGCCTTGATGCCTTCCAGCTTGAGCGTTCTCGTTGTGGGCGATGGATCCGCATCTACCGGGTAATCAATCAGGATACCAAGTGCGTCCTTCTTTTCATGCAGCAGCTTGTAACCTTTTCGCGCTGCGTCGATTCCGAATCTCGCACTTACTAGCGGCTCGAGGCTTAATTGTCCGGCGGCCATCATGTCGAGAACTGCCTCGAAGTTTCGCTGCGCCGTCCAACGCACGAATCCAACAGGATAATCGTGGCCTTGATCTTCATAGGCTGGATCGTAACGACCGGGGCCATAGGAACATGACACTTGGAACGTGAGTTCCTTTTCATAAAAATCCGCCCGCGAAAGCTCTAATCCCGTAACGCCTACGAGCACCAGACGGCCGCGCTTGCGGCACATTTTCGCCGCCTGGCTGACGGGTTCACTGCTCTTGGTGGAAGCCGTCAGCAGTACGGCATCCACCCCAGGCCCGCGCGAGAACTGTTGTGCAGCTTGCACGGGATCCTGCCCTTGGGAGAGTTTCACGATCTCGGCGCCCCACTGCTTCGCCAGCAAGAGTTTGCGATCATCCAAATCAATTCCCAGCACCCGGCAGCCGTTCGCCCGCAGCAATTGCACGGCCATGAGGCCGATCACCCCCAGTCCGGTGACCACCACTGTCTCGCCGAGTGTGGGTTGAATCAGCCGAACTCCCTGTAGGGCTATGGCTCCCAACACCGTGAATGCGGCCGCATCGTCAGACACGGAATCCGGCACGCGCGCGCACAATTTTTCCGGCACCGATACGACTTGAGCATGCGGACCATTGGACACAATGCGATCGCGCACACGGAAGCCGTTGACCCCCTTGCCGACCTCCAATACATGGCCAACATTGCAGTACCCCAACGGTATGGGTCGGTCAAGTTTGCTGCGCACCGCGTCTATTGTCGGACCCAACCCGTCCGTTCTGACTTTATCAACAACCTCGCGCACTTTTTCCGGCTGCTGCCGCGCCTTGCCAATGAATCCGGACTTGCCAAATTCAACCAACATGCGTTCCGTGCCCGCGGAAATGAGTGACCGGCGGGTGTTGATGAGCAATGATCCTTTTCGTAGCGCCGGAATTGGCACATCGGCCACCTCTGTCTCACCGGTATTCAGATTCTGTAGAATTTGTTTCATTGCCTATCTGCCTCAGTAAGAACTTTCATCGCCAACGTGTTGCATTCCATTCTCCAAGAATATGCGCGGGCATCCGCGCATGGACGCGGAGTATTTCTGGCGCATCCCGATTGCTTTTACAGAAGTCCTCTTGAGGGGCCCAGCCCTTGATACATGGCGATCAACTCTTTGGCTTCATGTTCCCAGTTATATCTTTTCATTACTGCATCATGCCCTTTCCGACCCATCCTGAACCGCAGATCGGGATCGGCGGCCAACCGATCCATTGCACGCGCGATGTCTTCTGGTTTAGTTGTGTCCACCAAGATACCGCATTGTGAGTCGCGAACGATGTCCGCCACTTCGACCGCAAAGTCAGGAACGATTACCGGCAGTCGCGCCAGCATGTAATCGAAAAGTTTGTGCGGTAACGCATGCACAAAATTATCATGCACCGGCTGGAAAGTAATCATCCCGATCTGGCATGCTGCCGCATAGTCCGGGACGTCCTCATAAGGAATCCACGGAACAAATTCGACCCGATGCGACAGTCCAAACCTTAACACTTCTTTCTTGAACTGGTCCTCGGTTCCATCACCAAATCGGCCCACCACGCTGATGTGGAGGTTGGAATTTTTCACCCGCGCTAGTGATTCAACAAATTGTGGCCAACCCCGGGCTCGATTAATTGCACCGAGATGAAGTGCAACGATCTTGCCGTTGTTTAACGATTTGCCGGTCTTGGATAGCGGCAACCGATGCGCAACATCGGCCTCTACAAAATTCTGCACGAGCACTATCTTTTTGAAGTTTTTGGGGAAATCTTTCTGTACCGACTTTTTGGCAAATACCAGGCGGTCCGTAAACGGCAAAAGCAAGCGAAAATAAAGTTTGACTAGTGTCCCCAGCGCGGGACGCAGGGATCGAATAAAAAATCGTTCTGAGAGCCTGGTTGAGTAGATTTCATGAACATCAAACACCACACGCATCCGGTCTCGCAACTTGAGGAATACACCGACCGTCCACGATTCGACTTCGTTACAGTGATAAACGTCCGCCTTGACTTGTCTAGCCAAACGATACAGCGTCCTCATTTGCGCCACGCGGCCGCGCACACTAGATCGCCCCTTGAAACAAACAAACTTCACACCGTCCACGACTTGCCCATTAATGTCGCCCGGTGCGATATGCGTGACCTCGAATCCAGCCCGCACTAACGACACGGCCTCCTTGTAATGCACGCGTTTATCCAGCGGAGGATGCAGGGATGACAAGAAACAAATATGCAATGTGGGCCTTCGAGTGTTGTCAACGAATAGCGGAGAATCCCGGGTTTAGCAACTTGACCAACAAGATTCTTGTGTCACCGCACATCGTAACCCAGACGCGGCAACAAATCCGCGCCGTGCGCATTGACCCGCTCTATGGTTACGTTGTCAATGAGAGGTTCGTACTCTTCATTGGCATCCGCTCTTATCGGAAACCAACGATCCGGGAAACGGCTTCCATACGGAAGAGCGTGGTGTGGGGCAGGCAACATTTCCGCTGAATATGACAGATCCGCGAAGTCGCAAACAGTCCGCAACGCGGACTCTGGTTCGGCAATGAGCATTTCAAACCGCATAATCAGCAATGGAAAACCATAGCGGTCGCGATCGTCCAGTGTCGCCCGCATGGAATTGACGTAATGCTCCGCGCAAATATCAATTCTATCTTCGTAGGACAGACGAGCCTTGAGCCGTTTCATATCACCGGCCTTCCCCATGGCGGCGCGATATACGGAAACGTAGGGATCACGCGGCAGCAGGATGAATACAGGTTCATGCTCTGTGAGGAGCCCCCAGATCAATCCCGCACGCACCGAATACGACTGACTTTTGTCCACGAAGCGCGCTCGATGCGGGTTAGCGGCGTAACGGCGGATACAGTAGCGAACGACTGCCTTCAAAGCTTCACTCGACGCCGTTGTCGCATCCTCAGCACTCTTTCGATACATGGGATACAGATCACGAGCGGCGTAAGTCCAGCTGCGCGGAGCAGTCAACACGGAGTGACCGGGCGCTTTGTAACGAAGACCGCTGAGTTCGGACGGCAACTTTAGACCGTAGACATTTTGCATCTCGTCTGCTGACGTCCAATATCGCGAATTTCCCGCTGCAGAAACGACATCCGGATGGCGCCGTATCATGCGCGACAGCAGAGTCAACCCACCGCCTTGGGTTCCCACAATAAAGATCGGCCGGTCGATTGGCGTTTCGTTGGAACGTCGATAAAAGCGTGGATCGATCATCCATGAAAACGTGCGCGCTACGTAAATAAATCGCTCGAGCCGGCCTGTCAAAGTCCACAATCTATCAACCACTTTATGTCCGCGCGCTACACGTGAAAATACTTAAACTTCATAGACCAAGTGCGAAATACGTCCACGCGCAACGCGCGCCAGATGAAACACGTCACCCATCATTTACAATCAATGCCAATCATGAATTGTGTCCTGCCGTTTTCTTAACCACGACCCAATGTTCGCCAAGGTCAACGCAATCATGGCGGTTCATATCGCGGTCATCACTCACTGTTTCTACGAAACGAATAACCGCGGTCATCTGTGGCGGTCAACTGATAACCGATTTTTCTCATGAGTTCCGGGTAACCCGGTTTCGTCGAGGCTAGCGATATATACTCGGGACCACGAGTAAGTAGCTTTTTCATGCCGCGAACGATGTTTGGCTCAGCGCCATTGGTTGTCAAACTCACCAGTCGAACGTGTCTCAGGTTCAGATCCTCAAGAATTTCATCCAGCGTCGCAACAGGCACTTTTATTACAGAATATTGACGTTCTTCGGCTACAGTCTGATTAATATCCTTCGCAGCAACCAAGATATTTGCCGCCGGATGCTTTGAACTCGACAACAGTTCGAGTTCACCTGCTTCGGACCAAACGCCTTTTTCAACCAGAATCACAGTATCATGCAAATTATTGTTTGCCACAAACGTCTTTATTTCGTCACAATTGTGAGGATCGGGTTCGATGACAACCACTTTTCCGTGCTTTACAAGCCACGCAAAATGCATGGCCCGTGATCGGCCGGCTTGCAGCAAATCCCGGGGCGCTCCGACTTGTACAACGACATCCCCGGCCTCAATTACGCAGTACGGATACTTGTGCTTTTTTAGCCGGCTTCCTATTGCGTACTTGATACGGTCCGGAAAAAGGGTTGCCATTGTGTTTAGTGCAGGACGCATCATGTTGAAAACTGACGAAGGCATCGCGTATTTGATCCGCCTGGCAAGCCCTTGGTGTTGCTTAATCAAGATTTTTTCTGTCATTGAGGTTAGCGTATCCGAGGCTGACAAAAATCCAAACCATGCCCTCCCCATCGCTCGATTTGCCGATCACGGGTAATCTGGTCAACAATGCCGCGTGACCGATCCTCGATCAACGAGGGGATTGGCGTCCTGACATTTGATGGGATCGGACCAAGATGTCTTTTATCGTATACCAAAAAGCGTGAACCGCGTATAGGCAGTCGACTACATCGGGTGGCGGGATCATTCTAATATGGGGGCGCGTACGCCAATCTCGAATCCAGGCCCCGCAGCGGGAATGTGATGGGCGGAATTGTGGCGCATCGCAATTGCGCTGGCGAGCGCTTCGCCCCGAACGGCAAGCTGGATGCAAGTGAATTATCAAGCGCCGAACCTGCCGTTGATTGAAACCCGATATTCAGCCATGGCATCGCAAACCTGACCCGGAGCTCATGATCCCAGAATTCGAGAAAACGATTCATCTGATTGCGGCGGCCCGCCCCAATTTCATGAAGATCGCTCCTGTTTATCACGCGTTGAAAGACCAAAAGTGGGGCAAGCCCGTTATCGTCCACACGGGACAGCATTATGACCTTAATATGTCTGACGTGTTTTTCAAAGATCTGCAGCTGCCGGACCCGGACGTGCATCTTGGGATCGGCAACGGTACGCATGCCGAGCAAACGGGCCGGGTTATGGTTGCCTATGAGCGGCTCATTATGAACGCGCGTCCCGATTTAGTCGTTGTTGTGGGAGATGTTAATTCCACTTTGGCCTGCGCTCTCGCCACCGCAAAGGTCTCTTTTCGATACACGGACGAACAAGATCAAACTACGGCCATTATGCAGAAAACCCCAACCGGCGGAGCGAAACTTCACCGGCCTTTGATTGCCCACTTAGAAGCAGGGCTACGTTCGTTCGATCGGACAATGCCGGAAGAGATAAATCGAATAACAACCGATGTCTTGGCCGATGTTCTTTGGACGCCTTCATCCGATGCCGACGAAAACCTTGTCGCGGAAGGAATAAACCCGGCAAAAATCATTCGCGTCGGCAACATCATGATGGATTCCTTGGAAATGCTGAGAGCAAAAATCGAAGCGGAACAATTCCATAAAGAACTGGGTGTCAAGAAAGGTAATTATGGCGTGGTCACGTTACACCGGCCGTCCAACGTCGATAATCCAGAGGCCCTGCGGGCGTTATGTGCGACGCTGTCCCAGATTAGCAAGAACACGGCGCTCGTGTTCCCGATTCATCCCAGAACCAGAAAAAATCTGGAGCAATTCGGGATGTTACCGGATCTGATCCGTAACGATAATCTGCATGTGCTCGAGCCGCTCAGTTACGTTCGATTCATGAATCTCATTTTTAACTGCCGGTTTGCAATTACTGATTCCGGCGGTATTCAAGAAGAAACCACCTATCTCGGGATTCCGTGTTTAACGATCCGCGATAACACCGAGCGGCCTGTCACTGTCCTGCAAGGAACGAACCAATTGTGCAAGATCGAGGATATCGAAAATCGCGTGAGTGCCGTGCTACGGGGCGGAAACAAGAAGCGGGTCAAACCCGAGTTGTGGGATGGGCGCACCGCTGCGCGCGTCGTCGCGAGTATGCAAGAACTTCTGCGGATCACGTGAATCCATCCCGCTCCGCTGCAGAAACGGGATCGCAGTCAAAGACTCCGGGCCGATTTTTCCTTAGTATCTATCCCACCAAAATAATCACGCCCGTCGTCACGTGACTAAACCCTCGCTGTTTACTCGAGTTCTGACCAAATCACCCAGGACAATCGTCTTCAGGACCCGGCAGGAAGCGCATCTGAAGATGATGGAACTGACTGGGGGTTGGCAAAAATTGGAACGTCGGATCAACCGGTGGGCCAGCGATCCCCGTGCGCGCGATTGGCGTAGACACGCGCCATATGCGGTCGTTGCACTGGACGGCCAGTCGGCTGTTCGCAAGGCCGCTGAATTGGGGCTCATTGACGGCGCCCGTCTCATCGCCGGCGCCGATGCCGTAATCGAGCGCGATTTCACAGTGTTCGAGACGCCACTGCCAAAGTCAACGCCGTGGCCGTGGCACCGGGATTGGCGGCTGGATCACGAGTGGGCGCCCGATTATTACCGCAATTACGATCACACAGCCCTACGCGACAGGCCCTACGATGTGAAATTTCCTTGGGAGCTGTCACGACTGTCTTTCCTGCCTACCCTCATCCAAGCCGATATTCTGGACGGTGGCATCCAGCGTACGTCGGCGGCGCTTAATATTCTTGCAGATTGGAGCAATAGTAATCCGCTCGCTCACTCTGTTAACTGGTACCCAATGGAGGGGGCGATGCGTGGCATTGAACTGTGCTTACTCGCGGATATGGCGAGGCAGGTCGGGCTCACCGACCGCGATGCGTCGCTGATACTTCGAGAATTGGCGGCGCACGGTGAATTCGTGATGCGCACGCTGGAACTGACCGATCATGCGGGCAATCATTTCGCGGCGCAGCTGGTGGCGCTGCTACTGATAGCACGCACACTGGACAAGTCTTATCCCCAGGCACATCATTGGCGACGATTCGCGGGATATCGGCTAAGCCGGGAGGTGCTGCAGCAATTCCTGCCCGATGGGGTGAACTTTGAGAAAGCCACCGCCTATCACCGGCTGGCGCTGGAGTTATTTTTGCTGGGCAGTATCGCCCTGGACCGATCAGCTCTCCCGCTCGCAAAGACAGAACGCGCCCGGCTGCGGGCGGCGGCGCGTTACAATGCAGCGTTTCTTCGACCTGACGGTCAGTGCCCGCTGATCGGCGATAGTGACGATGCAGTAATTTTTGCTTTCGAACAGCTTCCGGTGCGTGATCATCGTGCTGGAATTGGCGTTGCGGCGATGTATTTCGACGATGGTGACCTCAAATCGGCCGCCCGTACCATCCCGGTTACCGGTTTATGGTTGTTTGGGTCGGATGCCCTGAAGCGATGGCGATCCATGCCCGAGATGTCACCCCATCGCAGCGTTCATCGGCACTTTCGCGACGGAGGAGTGTTTATTGCCAAGAGCAAAGAGAATTTCCTGTTTATGGATATCGGCGAAGTTGGGCAGAATGGTTTGGGTGGTCACGGTCATAACGACCTGTTGAGCTTTGAATTGTTCCTGGGCGGCAGGTCGTTGTTGATCGATCCAGGGTCATATCTATACAGCGGAGACTATGCTGCACATGATCGGTTCCGGGCCACGCGGGCGCACAACAGCCTGGTTGTTGATGACCGCGAAATAGCCCCGTTGAGAGGAAATTTTCGTATTGCCAACAGCGCCCGCCCCATCAACGTCACTACCACGGTAGCGGAAAACAATCCAGTGATAGTCACCGCGGGTCATACCGGCTATCGCGACTTGCCGGACCCGGTGCTACACCAACGGACCATCATTTTCCAAATCGATACCGGCGCGTTCCACTGCCGCGATCGAATCGACGCAAAAGGGAACCATCACACGGTGCGCTATCTTCACTTCGCGCCCGGCATTGCGCTGGTCATGAGCGCACATCAAGCCCAGATTGAGTGGCGAGGCGACATGATCGTTGTCCGCTGGGACAGGAATTCCAGCGCGCGGCTTGTCGATGATAAAGTCAGCCCTGGATACGGCCGGCTGGCGCCGTCCAAAACCTTGGAGATGGTTCAAGATACTGTGAAGGAGACGGTGTTGACGATCGACATTTATTTTGCAAGCTCCGGCCCCATAAGTGTGCAAGGGCTCTTGCAATGAAACAGGTCTTCCTATCTGGGCAAGGCAAGGTCTCCGTGCTCGATGCACCGGTACCCGGTCGGCTCAAAAACACCATCTTGGTGCGCAATCGCTATTCCCTGATCAGCAGCGGTACGGAAGGCGCGGCAGTGTCGCGGAACTCAGGTGTACTCGGTCTCTACGAGAAAGCGGTATCGTCCGGTGACCGTGTGCAGCAGGTCTGGGAGATGGCCAAGTCCGCGGGGCTTCGCCAAACTCTCGAGACCGTTCAGAACAAGCTCGCCGATTCCAATCCGGTCGGTTATAGCAGCGCCGGCACGGTTGTCGAGGTTGACGATGCCTCTATGCCCTTTCAACCCGGCGACACCGTTGCCTGCATGGGAACACACTATGCCAACCACGCCGAATATGTCGTGGTGCCGCGCAATCTCGCGGCACGGGTCCCGGATGGCGTGCCCATGGAGCAATCAGCCTTTGCCGCACTGGCGTGTATCGCCATGCAGGGTATACGCCGGTTGGAGCTGACGCCCGGTGAACGCGTCGGCGTCGTGGGCCTCGGACTGATCGGCCAGCTCACCGTCCGCATGTTGGCCGGCATGGGCTACCGGGCCTATGGCATTGATCTGTCAGCCGAACGAGTGGCGATGAGCAAGACCGTCGCAAATACCGAGGCGTGGACCCTAGATGAATGCGACAGTGTACAGCGTGTACTGGCGTTAACCGACGGTATTGGGCTTGACGGCGTTTTGATCTGCGCTGCATCCGACAGCAATGCGCCGGTCAATCTCGGGTTCGACCTGTGTCGTAAATCGGGACGTGTTTCACTGGTCGGGGATGTCGGCCTCAAGCTGCAGCGCGCCAAGATGTACGCCAAGGAATTGGAGCTGAGAATGTCGTGTTCCTACGGGCCCGGACGCTACGATCCCGATTACGAAATCCGCGGACACGACTATGGCGTCAACCAGGTACGCTGGAGCGAGGGGCGTAATCTGGCGCATTTCCTCTGGATGCTGCAAACGGCGTCTATGAACATCACCGATCTCGTCAGCGAACGCTTCGCCGTGGATGATGCGGTAGCGGCTTATGCGCGAGTCAAGCAGGGTGATCCGGCCGTGCTCGGAGTATTGCTCGACTACGGCGAGCCGCCGGCATTACCCGAGGCGGTGAAAATAGCACACGCCGGGACACGCTCGGAGGTTGCAAGTATCGCGCCCGCCGTCATCAAGCACACGGGTAGCGGACCGGTGTGCCTGGGGATCATCGGCGCGGGGTCCTACGTAAAGGCCATGCACCTGCCGAAACTCAAGACGCTGGGCGGCGAGTTCTGGGTGCGTGGGATCGCGAGCCGCACGGGCGCCAGTGCCGCGGCTGCGGCCCGGCGCTACAAGGTGCCGCTGACTGCCAGCGATTACCGGGTCCTCCTGGACGACCCGAGTGTTGAGGCGGTGTTGATCGCTACGAGACACGCCACCCACGCCCGCATTGCGTTGGATGCCCTGGATGCCGGCAAGCATGTGTTCATCGAAAAACCCATGACAACAACCGTGGCAGACGCGGACCGTATCGTCGCCGCTGCCGATCGGCAGGGACTGGTCGTACGCGTGGGTTTTAACCGCCGTTTCTCGCCCTACTTGTTGGCACTGCGCGAAGCGATTGGTCGATCGGGTGTGCGCATGCTGTATGCGCGGGCGAATATCGGGGCATTGGCGAACGACTGGAGCAATACGACCGCGGAAGGCGGACGTCTATTGGGAGAGGGGGTCCACTTCTTTGATCTTGCCAACTGGTTTATGGGCGGAGAACCGGTGGCGATTGCCGCTGTTATGGCGGGTCCAATCAAGAGTACGAACCCGAACGCCAGCGTACTGCTCGGTTACGCCGACGGGTCACACGCCAGTGTGCTCTACACCTGCATTGGTGATAAACGTATGGGCAAAGAGTATTTCGAGGCCTTCGGTAACGGTAACACCGCCCACGTCGATAACTTTGCCGGCTTCAAGTACCGGGGCGGCAAGGTGCGCACCAAGTTACGACGGGGCGACAAAGGCCAGCGCGATTGCCTGCGGGAATTTGCCGCTGCGGTTCGCGGGCAAACGTTTCCGGTCGTTGGCGCGGACGCCCGCGCGGGACTGGCGGCAACCCGTGTTGCCCTGGCCGTCATAGACTATGCGCGAGACCGTTCACGTTGAGAACCGCGGGATCACTTCCGCCGCAGCGCAAACAGCCAGCCTGAAGTCAACCACAATGGCATCCTGCTCAAAACACTCTCCCTGTAGAGCGCTTTGTCCAGCACCGAACCCAGCAAACCACCAAACAATTGAATGTTGTAACTGTCGACGATGTCGAAATTCTGAGTCTGGAACAGCTTCTTGATGGCCGCGGCGCTAAAAAATTGTACGTGGACATCATTCTCATAGTTCATTGTACCCATCAGCCCGTGTGTCCGACCGTTCGAAGGTCGATTCGCGTTTTTTAACGCATGCCTTCTAAGCGTCCGGTATACCCGCATCAGAGTACGTTTTATCGGCCCGGGTAGACTGCTAATCACATCAAAAGAATTGCGTGTCAATCGTCGTTCGGTCTCCAGGTAGCCGTAACCGTTCGGTACCGTGACAACCAACGTCCCGTCATGCGCGACGAGTCTGCACAGCTCGGCCGCCAACGCCGCGGGGTCGGCCAAATGCTCGAGCACCTCCGAGCAGATCACCACATCATAGTCGTCCGCCAAGCCTACAGGTTGCTGTTCGGTGAAGGAAATACCTGTCAGCCGATTCTCCGCAACGGTTCGATTGGCGCGATGAATGCTCCGGGCGTCGATGTCGATACCTTGAATGTATACGTTCTGCGCATGAGATGAATCCAGCCAGTGTTTCAACGGCAGGGTCAACAATTCTCCAGTACCGCAGCCGACGTCCAACACCCGAACCTTTTCTCCCCCCGCAGCGCTGTCCAGGATCGTATGCCCGATCAATGCTACCTTGCGCTTCTGGTATGCAGGGGAAAATTCGTAGAGGCTTTGCGGGGAACAGACTTGCCCGGCCATATCGGCAACGAAGCTGCCCGTGATATCGGCATCTCGGTAGCGGCCGGCATTCTCCACTGCGACATCACGCAGGGTGCGAAATTCAACTGCTGATTTGTCACGCAGATAAGCCAGCGCCTGCGACAACTGGGTCAGCGATTTTTCGGTAACCAGCTTGGTATGACCGATCATGATGCGTGGACCGCCAAAGTGCCGATGCTCCTCGAAGGCACCTATCAACGCAGTGGAATCCGCCCCGTCGAACGACCATCGCTCCCGGTCCCGGGACAATATCGGCAGCTCCAAGATCCCGGACAAGCCGGGCTCGTGGTTGGTGGGCACGCAAAGATCGATCCGGTCCGGCCAATATGGGCGCCACGGGTGCCATAGCGGCCTGAAATCATAGCCAGGCGCGTTGTCATACGACATCAGGAAGCCGCCATGCCAGACCGAACTATCACAGATGTACCCGTTCCTTGCCATGGCATTAAAAATTGCTGCGTGCGGTTGAATCTGATATTTGCCGGCGCGAAAACACAGCGTCCGGTAGGCCGGGCACACGGGCTGGAGCATTGACTCCAGTTTCTGCCGCGCCGCCGAAAACATCACGTCGATATCATCGGCGGTCATGTCGTGCAGTCTGATCTTATTCATGGCCAGGGCTACCACCCCATCGGGGCCTACGGTCGCGCCGTTCAACGGCAACCACCGCGGGTGCAAGTGGAGCTGAACGTCGTGCCCCTCCGCGACCATCGACTGCAGCTGCTGCTGCATGGTTGTTGCGATGGCGGGAGCATATTTCTCGAGAAACAGTAACTCGCCCATCTCCACCATAACCGTCAGTTTCGCGCCGTGACCCGCAACCACGCGCAGCAGGTCAGCACATGGCGCGAATATGGTGCGCTCCCAAAGCGCGTCGTCCAGACTCAATTTTTGTCCATGCTCAACGGTTTCGTAATCCACCGTGATGACCACTGCGGTCTTGGTCTTCTTGCCGGCGAAAAACAGGTGATGGGCGTGGGCCTGATGATCCAGGTGGTCGAATGAGCGTTTACACAACCCGAGAAAATAATCCTTCTCGAACCATTTTCCTCCTTTGCAGTTGGACGCTAATATCACTGTGCCGTCCAGCGCAAGTCTGTCGTCGATACCCTTCAGGACATTCTCGATTCCGTTTAAATCGAAGTAGTAAAGCACCTGGCCGCAGAGGATAAGATCAAACGCCGCATCCAGATCCGCCAGCGAGGATAGCTCCCTGATATCTCCACAAAAAAATCGATGTTGCGGAAATTCTTCTCGCGCCCGCGCTATCGCCGTTGGGGACACATCCACGCCACATACGTCAGCGCCGGCGCTCGCGAGTGCATTGCTGAACCCGCCCTCGCCACAACCGAGATCGAGCACCTTCAGATTGTTCTTCTTGGTAGCGTGGGCGAGGCAAAACCGCCTCAGCGCTTCGTGATAGTGGGCATTTGCAGGATCTCTGGCGTTCCAGGGATCTCTCTCCAGGCGGTACTTCCGTTCAAAGGAATCGGGAGAGTACTTCATCTGATATTTTGACGCAGGGAATATCTGCCGAGCTGAAAAGCCAGGTTCGAGATATAAGCTGTCTTCACCGGCGCACCTCGTTGATCAACTCTTTTACACGGTGGCGCTATAGTACTGGATCAATCGCTGACACAAAAATCCTGTCCGGCTATGCATTCGTGTCTGATAGAATCTGACCGCGGTCCGAATATTGAGGCGCATACGCCGCGCTGAGCGGAACTGCCGCGCTGTTAAAGTTATCATCCCGGGCAAATTCGATTCGCTCGCACATGGATCCATCGATGAGTATCACGAACATACAGAAACGTTGGAATGCCCGGGCCGTGGGTGAACATTGCACTTCCGCACCGAAAGGAAGCCTGCAGTACTTCGAGGAGATGCGCGCCTATCGCTATGGCTATGAGCTGCCATGCTTGCCGGAGTTTTGTGGGTTTGCGCGACTCAAAGGTGTTAACGTACTGGAGATCGGGACCGGTGCCGGAATAGACGGTGTTGAAATGGCGCGTAACGGTGCAATCTACTCGGGATTGGATATCACCAAAAACCACATCGAACTGACCAAGGCGAATTTTCGCCTCCACAACTTGCCTATCGATAGATTCTACGAGGGAGACCTGCTGGCGCAGGAAATAGAGACAAGGTTCGCCTACATCTACTCATTTGGCGTACTTCATCACATCGACCACGAACAGCAGGTTTTGCAGCGAATCAGGAAGCTCATGCAACCAGGGGGGCGGCTGGTTGTGGGCCTGTACTCGAAGTACAGCTTTTTCAACGCGTACATTTCGGCCACCTGGTTACTACAGAACAGGATGCGCACACCCCTAGCACACTGGCAATGTCACAAGACGGATGCGGTGCCGCTGGACAATCCGATCCCGGCGAGAATCCGGTCCCGGAAACAAATAGAGTCCATGCTGGCGCTGGCAGGTTTCGAGATCGAATCGCATCGAAAGTGTGGATTCACCCAGGGTTACTTGCCCGGTGTCGGCAAACTATTACCACCGCAGGGCAGAATGCTTTCGGTTCTGGGGCGATTATTGGGCTGGTATCACATCTTTATTGCGCGACCGGTATCGTCCACGTCTGACAACGATGCGCATAAGTAAACGGACTCAGGGTCCGTATTTGATCGAGACGTTTTCCCTGCAACTCACGGTATCAAGCCATTTCCAATTACGTGAATTGATGGCACATAACCGGGCGACCAGTTGTTGGTCCTGTCCTTCCATACCGTTGCGTCGATTTCCGGTGATTACGATGTTATCCAGCGCCTCGCGTCCGTCCCTTTGTGCCGCGTCCATGTTGTCACAGAACGCAGAAAGACAGCGTCTGTCCGGGCGGCAGAGACAGGTATCGTTGACCATGATTAAGGCGTAATCGAAGTTGTTTTCCAAAATATTGACGTTTTGCGCCGGCACGGCGATACGATTGGCGCCAACGCCAAACTGGTCGTGCCTACCGAAGCCACTTTGCACCACGAGCCCCTGCGTGGGCCACTGATGATTCGCGGGAAAGCGAATATGGTTGTTGCGCACGATGACGTTATTCAGGTTGGCGGCAATATTGATCGCCGCCCCATGCTCGAACACGCGGGTGAACTTGGCCGCATCGAACGTATTGCCCTCGATCCGAAGATCTCCGCTACCCTGCACCTTGATCACACTTGATACCGCTTCGCTGTCCGTCGTGAATCGGTTGCCGCGGACGACAAAACGCTGGTTACCGCTGCGCGCCGTGTCTGCGAGTTCTCGCCAGTTGACAGGTGTTGCGTTCTCCGTGGCGCCCCATGATGAATAAGGCACGAGATAAAACGCCACGTTCTGCAGCCTGATATCGCTGTTTCTCAGCTGCAGATCCGACACGCTGCCTGCGCACGCGTCAGACCGCGGATTTGCATCCAGATATTTCCTGAATCGGACCGGACCCGCACGGCCGCTGAGGGCTCTTTGCGTCAACTGCTGATCGGGAATCGCCCGGCCGGCAATGAACACGTAAGATGTGAAGTCGCTAACCTTCAGACCGGACAGGGTAATGTGGTGCACCTTGGCACCGCTGGTGGGACACACGCCGACCGCCCTCTGGCCGCTCAGATTGCTGCCGATGAGGGTCATGTCGCGCAACGATATCCAACTCGAGTCGATCATGTTGAAGGTGAATACAAGGTCGATTTTTCCGCTTCGCGTCTGCTCCAGCGACCGGTCCATTCTGAGTATGGTCTTATCAACACCCGCTCCGGAGAAACGGACGTGGTCGCGCCGAAAAAGAAAAATGGTTTCGGTTAGCAGATAGTCGCCTGCATCAATATCGAAATGGAGGGCGTTGGCGTCGTTTTTATTTTCTATGAACTGATTGAGACATGCCGCAAGGGACTTGCCCACCCGCTCGGGACCGCAGGGTCCGGGATCACCTGCTACGGGAACGCGAATCCGCCTTACCGGTGGGTTCGCCGTGATAATCGCCGCTACTGCAGGTCCGGAGTTGAGAACGGACACCCTTCGCGGCAGCGAATCCGCGCCATATGCTGTTGTAAACGCTGTTCCCGCCGCGCACACGGTTAGGCCCAGACCTACCACCGCGCCAAGTAACTTCGGCCGCCGGCCCATAGTTACCTAATCAACCGGGGCAACGGCGCGGGATCCAATCGACCCCCGTAGAACACCCCGAGTGGACACATACGCCACTATGACCCAGCCGGTTCCAGGTTCTGCGCCTGCTCTCGATGCCGGAATGCGAAACCGGCGCAACCCAAAGTGGCCAGGGCCAAAACCCCAATCATCAATTGAAACGCCAACGCCACCGATCCGTGCAGCCCCATGCCGAAGACATTCATCCCTAAAAAGTACGCAGTGAAAAAAGTCGTATAAGCGGCCAATTGACAGTACAACACAAGAGGCCTGGCGTAACCCAGGTCCAGCACGTCGCGGCAAACGTAGTACAGCATCGCCATCGGAAACACAATTAACACACTTCGGAAGTAGAAGTTTACGCCCTCGATATAGTCAACGTTGCTGAAGACGAAGCCCAAGATCTCCTCCGACAGGGGGTAGATGGCGATGCTCAACATCCCGGCAAGAAAAACCGTGATGCCGAGCAATTTCCAGAACGCCTGAAGGAATCTGCGCTTAAATTCCGCGGCGTGGCTGCCGGCGATCTTCAGACTCAGTATTTGCGTAATCGGCGCCAACCCGATCTGCATCATCCGGTAGACCACCAACGCCACAATGAAGTAGCCCGCCTGTTCCGTATCGGTGCGCAGCATCCACGGAGCAACCGTCAGCAGCCCAACGTCTAACCAGGCGTTGATACACCGTGGGATGCCAAAACCGAGGGTCTGTCCGATGACCCCCGGTTGTGGTTTGACGAGCAAACGGTTGGTCCGGCCTAGGGTGACCTGGAACCAAAACACCCCGCCGATCGCAAACAGCACCGTGAGCAGCGCCAAATCAAGCACGATTTGGCTCGCATCAGCAGAATCAAGATAAACCAGCACGAACCATAAAACACCGGCGACCACGGGAATCTCGATGACGTTCGCATGTACCACCTTGAAGTGGGAAATCCACGACGCATAGCTCACGAAATTGAGAGTAAATCCCACTGTCAGCAAAACAGTGCCCCAAAACAGTGTCGTGTTGTAGTTGTCTAGGCCCAATAGAAAAGGCCCATAGCTGTCACCTAACACAAACGACAGAAGGCCAAAGAGCAACACGGTCACCGCCACGATGAGCATTGAGGCGGAATAGTACGAAGACTGCTTAACTGGGTCGTTGTTGTATATTGAGACAAATCGCTGAATTGCCTGCGCCGCGCCAACTTGAATAAGGGCCGCCATTGTGACCGCCACCCGCCGCGACAATAGAATCAGGCCAAGCGCCGCCGCGGACAGCGCCGCTTCCGCGATATGTAAGGTGTACAAGAGCAGCGCGGCTTTCACCAGAGACATCAGAATATTCAGTTTGGTCAGGCTTCTAGTGTCTTTACCCATCTCTAGACCTGAACCGCGTAAGCCTGCTTCCATTTTAGAAAGTTATATATGGTCCATAGTTGAAACGCATCGTTTACGCTTGTTAATCCGTGATGCAGCTTGTTTTCGATCTGTTTGACGTCGAACAGTAAACCGATGTCGGTGCGATCAACGTGCAGCTGCGCAACAAAATCGTCGCGCAATTCCCCCTTCTTGAACCAATCCAATACCGGTGTGCCGAAACCTATTTTTGGCCGATATACGCGCTCTCTCGGGACGTATTGAGATGCCAGGCGCTTCAAGGGCTCTTTGAGTACACCATCCCGTAATTTGAACGATTGCGGAACGCTCAGTGCAAAATCTATCAGGTCACGGTCGAGAAAAGGAACACGCACTTCGACCGAGTTGGCCATCGACATCTTGTCCGCCCTCATCAAAAGCAACTCCGGTAATTGCACATTGAGATCTATATAGGTCATTGCATCCAGCAGGCTTGCCTGCGGCTTATGTTCATGAAGCCGTTCATAATACGGCACCACGACCTCGAACGAATCCGTGTCACCGAGTTCATCGAGCAGATGCCTGGAGAGCAAACAACGTTTCTCACCTTCATAGAAGGCAAGCACCGATGACAGGAAGAACTTCTGGCCTTTGGCCATGCGCGATAAGCTATCTTGGATCTTTCTCAAGCGCGAGCTTGTCTTCATGATGCGCAAAGCTCCGCTCGCCATCGCGGGCACAAATCGGGGCAGCTTGGATAATGGACGCCAGTATTTTTCCTCATAGCGCATGAAACGAAGATACTTATCGTAACCGCAAAATAGTTCATCAGCCCCTTCGCCCGCCTGAAGAACCGTGCAACCGGACTCTCTGGCCAACCGCGTGACAAAGTAGTGCGGTATGTTGGTGGGATCGGAGATCGGCTCATCCTGGATACCAGCCAGTTTCAAGGCCACTTCGACCATATCCCGGTTGGTAATTCTGATTTCGTGATGATCGCTGCCCAGCACCTTAGCCATCTCCCTGGCATGCTCCCGATCCCCCAGAAAATCGCCGTCGGTTTCCATCGTGACGGTAAATGTTTTTGCCACGCCCGCATCACGCAAAGCGCTGAAGATGCAAAGATTCAGCGTCGAATCCACCCCCCCTGAGAACAGCAGACCGAGCGGGACATCGCTCATCAATCTCTTTCTCACCGACGATTCAAACAAGCTCTTCAGCTGTTCATCGAGATTTTCACTGAGTTGCGGCCGGCGCGGTAACGCTTCCCAAAATAGCCTGACATCCGGCACGCGGGTATCGCCCTGCTGAACCACCAGGATCCCGGCAGGCGGAAGCTTCTTCACGCCCCGAACCATGGTGTGCGGTGTGGGGGCAACCAAATAGCTGAGGTAATGATAGAACGCGCGCTTATTCAGGCGCGCCTCGACGTCGGCAGCTTGCAGCAAGGCCTTTATTTCAGACGCGAAATAGAGCCGGTATTGCGTTCTGATATAGTACAGCGGCTTGACACCTACCCGGTCCCGGCACAACACGAGTCGCTTTTTGGCGTCATCCCACAGCCCAATGGCAAAGTCGCCGTCCAGCGCCTCGACAAATGCGTTGCCATGTTCTTCATACAAATGAACCAGCACTTCGGTGTCGGTGTTGGATCTGAACCGGTGGCCCTTGTTTTCCAACTCCAGTCGCAACTGGCGAAAATTATAGATTTCACCATTGAATGTAACCCATACCGAGCCATCCTCGTTCGTCATCGGCTGGCGGCCTGCCGGTGACAAATCGACAATGGACAGCCTTCGGTGTGACATCCCGGTTTGCCGGTCATCCGACACCCATACGCCACTGTCGTTCGGCCCTCTGTGTACCATTGTGTCTGCCATGGCGCGGAGCAACCCTTCCGCTACCGGCTTGTATTCTGTTAGATTAACGATACCCGCAATGCCGCACATTGTTATCTGGAATGGTTACCCCATTGCATCGTGATCCCTGATTGGATGCCCATCCCGACCAGATCGCACATCATGAAACTTTGAATCATAACACCTGAATCCTCATGAAAAACCACGAACGTTTCCAGTTCGTCGACAACCGATATTAGCGTTGGTAGTGTCTGGGCTCCCGATTAATTACACTGCTTCCACAGAGAACATAGGGGGAAACTGCAAAGTGATCGCGTCACGCTTCGTCCAAGGGCATCGATGAACGAGACCCGCTTCTATGCGTACGGCCTAGTAATCGCGGTTACGCTATTGCTTATCCTGACGCGCCGCCGGTGGATGAATTTCAGTTGTGTTGGGGCCTATACCATCAGCTTCATCATGATGAGCTATATCGGGTTGGTGCTGGTGGCCATTGGTTTTGAATATCAAACCCGGTCCGCAAACTACGTCGCCGACCATACCCCATTGCGATCGATCATGATCGCCAGTCTGGGTTTTCTTGCATTTCACGTTGGCGTGCGCATGTCCGATCTATGCTGGGGCCGGCCGAAAGTCCATCCCAATTTGTGCATTCTACCCGTTACCGGCAACAGCGACACTGGAGTTCGAGAAAACCTACTCCTCATCTTGACCTACAGCTATCTACTCATATTCTTGCTCTTGTGGTATCAGGAAATCGTGCAGTTGATACGTGTTTTGGTGGGGGGAAGCGCCAGAGACCTCCTCCAGTATCGACTGGAAACGACTCAATTCAAACCCACACTGGCGGTGTGGCTACCCTATAACTTCCTGCCATATGTCGCCTTTTGCGGGATATTGGTGTTTTTGAAGAAACGAACTCTGGCAACCTTGTTTTTTGTACCCGCTTTTATTGTCGCCGTGTGGGGAAAATTCGCTCTCGTTCACAAAGAACCGCTGATGATACTGCTGATTCAGTGCTTTATCGCTTGGATTCTGCTGCGTGCTCCACACAAACGGCTTGCGCAGCTTCGTCCGGCAAAATTCTCGGTGATGTCCGCTGTCTGGGTACTCGGTATTGTGTTTCTCGTCCTTAGCTACTTGTTCATGTTTACGCACGACCTGCGCGATGTTGGCGGCCTACCGGAACAGCTCAGCTTCGCGTCAACCATGGCGTGGGAACGTCTGTTTGCAAGAATGCCCAATGGCTATCTTTATATCGCCGATACGATCCCCTCGGTGTTTCCTCATTACGGCTTTAACAATTCTCTGCTGTGGACGAAACTGTTCGGTGGCGACTACTTCGACCTGAACCGGGTGGCTTACCTAACGGCCAATCCCGACCGGGAATTTGGCAGTATCGCCTCGGACTCACTATCGAACTTCTACGGTGGATTCGGTTTCGCCGGCCTTATCGTATTGAGCCTTTTGCAGGGGCTGTTGCTGGCGGGAATTGATCGCTGGATATCACGCCAAGCGGCAACACTTGGCTGGCTGACATTGCTGATCTTTTTGATGGTGTTCAGTTTTTATCTGACTGAGACTACACTGTTTCGCGCGCTGCTCGGATTTGGCGGCGTGTCATTTCTGGTTCACGCCCTGTTTCTGAACAAGCGGCACCGGCCGCAAACGCGGGCCCGGGTGGACACCGAAACCGAGGTGTTCGCTCCCGATTCCGCGGCGGAATTTGCCGGTTCCGGATCACCACCGCGTGTACCGGAGCTCGAGCCCCTCTCACCGGTACAACTGGAGTTCACGCTCCCAGAAACTAAAGAGCGGCTTCCCGAACTGGGGCTGGTGCCGCTCTCGGCGCCACGCACTGGCGCACTCACACAGCCCGACGATAGCCAAGAAAGCAGTTACGAATCGGCCTCCATGGACCGATCCCCTCAGATCCCAAGACGCGACCGGCGTTTTCGTCTGCAATTCTTTACCGCGTCGGTCTTGGTTGCCGCAGGATTCCTTTTTTATCTCTATACGCACAATTCATCCATCGATGTGCTCGAACACTACCAGAACGCCTCCAAGCAGGCGTCCAGCACATCCCCAAAATTCGTCGAGGGCAATATCGCTCACCAGGCACCCTTACAGCATGACGCAAGCGACACGCTGGATGCTGACGCTGAAATATCGACGCTAGGCGCGTTAACGGAACGTACTATCGCGGATCCACAGGAACTACCACGGGCAGAGGCCGATGTCTTAACGGGGATGCAGGTGTCTATCGAGCCGCCGGTAAACGGATTGACTTCCCAACCCGCTACCGAACAACAATCTGCGCGGTACACGCTGGTGGATACGATAACCGACATACGACCGCTCAAAGAAGACACTCCTGAATCAGCAATCCTCGAACAAGTACGCCAACTATTCCAACTGAATTTCGATACGGCCGGTCTGGAACAAGAGACGAGAAAGTGGATAACCGTACCAAAAGCTGAACCTTCGACACCGCTTGTTGAAGTTCCGGATTCACAGGCGGTGCAACCGGGTGACCAAACTACTCATAATGACATAGAACACAACCGCACCCGACTGGCGTCCGAAGAAGTCCCCGCCGTTCAAGAACCAAACGTCGTACGCGACGAGACGAACACCCCATCACGATGAGCATGCCCCCAACCACGCGGGTAATGGTCTTTTCGATCAAGCCTGCACATTGATATCTCTTCAGGGAGATACTTGAGTATTGTCTATGTTCTTTCCGAAACCGCCGTCGATAACGGCGATATCATTAAGCCGAGTATAAATTGGCGTAGTCGGAACCCGAGACCAATAGATTGGTCTGGACCTCATAATAGATATCGGCGACCTTTCCGATCCCAATGCCACTGACGACATAGCCGTTGAAGGTGTCGCCGTCGGTCATCAGATATGCAGCTTTGTTGTTGATGCCGCCGTTGGCATGCACCCCGCCGTTGTCGCTGGAAAACGTGTGATACCACGGGCTCGACATCTTATCGGGATCGAAATAGATAGAGGGATCAGCCATATTTCGCCTTCGGTTCGACTACTAAAATTTTAATTGATTCGAAGGACTGGGTCGCAGAAAAAAGAGGCCGAAGCTCGAGCATCCGCGCCCTTTTCGCACCGGTAGGGAAGGAAAGCTGGAATGAAAACCGTTGATTCTGAGCCCGAGCAAAAAGTTAGTTACAGTCAGCGGGTCTGACCACATCGTACCTTTCGTTAAACGACCAGCATGGGCAGTGCACCGCGGGACATTATCGAGCGGCGGCAGTACTATTCCAGTTTTGGTTTCTGCGGAGTTATTTTGTGTCTTTACCCGCGCGATGCAGAAATCAATGTGATCTGATGAAATTCCGACAGCAAGCACCCGTCAAGAGTTAGAACGCGAAGAAAGTTGTTCTGATGAAATATTGATAAGGTCAAAGACAATTGTGACTCAGATTGACAAGACCAAAATTACGATTCCAGGGAACTGATTAATCTTCCCGTTGCCAATCCGGCGCCTTCCCTACATATTAATCTCGTAGCATCCGATCCAGCCGTCTGTTGTCGTCCGAGTTGATGACGTCGTTTCTATAACTGCCATCTCAGCAAACCAAGACTAGCGTTTAGCGCACTCGTGAATTGTGAATTTTGCACCTGAGTTCAAACAAAGTCAGAATCGAAGCCTAGCACTTTCGGGTCTATCCTCCATAACAGGACTCTTACGCCCGCAACGGCAGAAAAAATCGTAGTGATGGACTCAACATGTGTTATGTTTGTACTAGGACATGTGACGCTCGTAGGACTACATCCACAAACCATCACTCTGATCAGGCAGGATCGTTGAGTCGTATACCGATACCTCCATGCAAGTCAATCGCACTGCCGTTCAAGAAATCGACCTTGCCAGAGGCTAATAACAACGCTACCTCTGCGACCTCTTTAGGATTACCGATACGTCCAATGGGGTGGTAAGACTGCAGTATTTTCAGTCCTTCAGGATTGGATTGGAACCCCGCCCTCAGCATTTCTGTATCAATTGCCGCCGGCTGAATGATATTAACCGTCACCCGATCACTAAGCTCAACCGCCATCGCTTGTGTCAGACCAAGCAGCGCCGCCTTCGACGTGGCGTAGGCGGCGAATTGTGGCTTAGTTTGGCGGGCGTGAATACTGCCAATATTGATAATCCGCCCCTTGCTCTCGCCTAATAAACTCAGAAACATCTGCGCAAGCACAAATGGCGCAATCACGTTGACGGCGAGACTTCTGTTGAAATCGACGAGTGCTAGCTCTTCGAATGAGCCGAGCATCTGCGTAGCTGCGTTGTTGATCAACACCCCCACGGAAGACTGGTGTTTCTCCAAACACGCGGCGATCTGATTTTCCAGCTTCTCCCGCTCGCTGTGCGATTCGCTCAGCCGCCCAAGATCGCAACGAACAAAAGCATCTGTATTGCGATGCGACGGCTCCCGATTGTCGATACCAATCACGCAATATCCGTGCTCCATGAAGGCGGCTGCCAGGGTCGTTCCGATCCCACCAGTTGAACCGGTGAGTAGGACCCCTATCTTGCCTGTTGCTCCGCTCATCACACACCAAGGAATTCGAACATACAATCTATCGCTTGGTGATTCGTCCGGATCACCGCCTCCGCGGTGTTAGAAGCATTGTGGGACCCGAATATACAAAGCGGGAACGATCTTAGCGGCGACTCCATTGACAGCGGCTCCCGCTCGAATACATCCAAGGCAACGGAATGTGTCTTGCCACTGCGCAGCGATTGCACCAACGCCTCTTGCTCGATAATTGGTCCCCTCGCCACGTTCACGACTCGAACAGAGTCCTTACATTGGGCGAACACATCCGCATCAAGCATGTGCCGCGTTGACTCATTGAGCTGACATGTGAAAACCAGGAAGTCGCACTCTCCCACCCGCTGCGGCCACACGGCCAATTCCAGGCCCGCGCCCTCCTCGGGAATCTGTGCACAAACAGGATCAAATACCAACACACGCATCTCCACTGCAGACAGACGCATCGCGGTGTTTCTCCCTATATCACCATAGCCGATCAGCCCGACGGTCTTGCCCGCCAAAGAAATACCGCGGTTTTTTGGCCACTCTCCTGCCCTAACCCGTCGATCGATATCGAAAGTTTCACGCGCCAGCGCGATCACATATCCCAGCGCTACGTCTGCCACCTCGGCGCCAAACATTCCGGGCGTATTAACTATCTTGATTCCGAATTCCCGGCAAGCAGCGAAGTCCACATTGTCTACGCCTACGCCCCATTTAACTGCCGCCTTCAGCCTGCCGCGCCGACCTGCCTCGAAAACTGACCAAGTAGCGGGATCATCGCCGATGATCCAACCATCGTGGGACGGTACGAGCTCCATTAATCGTTGTTCGGACAGTGTCTGAGTGACGTGGGGACATGTTAGTTCAATGCCTTTGTCCCGAAACAAATTCTCGGCATCGCCAATCATCCCGAGCATTGGGGGACATGTTACCAAAACTCGCATCTCACTCACCCCGCTGCGGAGGCCTCCTGAACGCGCGCAAGCAACGCCTCCACCATCACCCAGTCTTCTGGCTCATCGATGTCCACAGACTCCAACTTTGGGGTCGCGTATAGAATCGGTGACGTCCCTATTCTTGCGTTTGTCTGTTCGAAGCTGTCCCGCGTGAAGAGATAGAGACAGGAGTTCTCCTCATACCAAGGCTCGAGATCTTGAGTGCGCACGAGGTTACCGGGATCATGATTGATTGGCGAACCGTCTCCGCGGTAGAACCGCGTTTGATGTCGGGTTACCGAGAACAGGGAGTCATTGTCATTCGCCTCACGAAAGACCTCTATCGCTCTCTCGACTGTTTCCTTCGAAAGCAGAGGATTAGTGACATGGGTCATGAGGCAATGATCTGCGGTAACCGATTCGATGTCATCCGCTAAAATGCGGTTCATGCTCACCAGATCGCCACATATCTCGGGTCTTCGATCACGTATCAATATCCGATCAGACTCCTCCAATCCGTTTGCTCGCAACGCTTCTCTTGCGTCGGTATTAATCACTACTTGCCGTATCGCGTCAATGCTCAGCAGCGTATCCAAAATCCAACGGAACAACGGTTTTCCGCAAAGCGATCGAAAATTTTTATTGGGAACTCGCTCACTATGAGCCTTTAGTGGCAATAGTGCCGTTATCTGCGGTTTCATCTTTGAAAGGTCGTTTCTCGTTGATATGTTCGTTTGGGTAGAAGTATTGCCGCTTTCTTGCGTGGGACAATCTTCGGTGTTCCCGATTCCCGACAAAGCTGCCCCAATACTGGCAACAACGAAACAAAAAGATCTCGCGCCAACTTTGGGCTGCGCATCCATGGCGTATGGCCGCGCGGATATCCAGATAAACACTGGAAAACACACACCTCACCAGGTCGATTGGCGATATGTGCGCTTCCGGTATGATCTGCTGCAAGGCGATAGCCTCTCGCTCATACCGAATCTTTATCTGTTTCCATGTCTCGTGGTGCACGTGATATACAACGGCCTCTGCCACATAAGCAACGTGGCCACCGCCCGCGATTATTTGCTTGGCCAAGAACATGTCCTCTAGGCCCGTTAAATCCTCGTTAAAGCGGTATCGTTCCCACTCCTGCCTTGTCAGGGCCGCGTTGGCATTGTTGCAGAAATAGCCTTCTTGAGGCAGCTTGCTTTCTATCGGATAATACTTTTTATACACCTGCGATTCACTGAATTTGTTACCCTCACGGCCGATCTGACGACCATAGCTATACCCTGAGACCCCCTTGATCAAGGGATCTATCAGATTGCACAACCAGCGACCATCGACTGGTACGCAGTGTCCGCTAATAAACACCAGTAAATCGCCGGAGGCGATACGGCATCCTTCGTTGAGTGAACGGCCGAAGGTAAATTGTTCCTTGGAAATCGATGTTACGTGGCACTCATGGGAACGAGCGATATCTACCGTTCCATCGGTGGAACCAGAATCAACAACAATGATCTCTAGCTTATGCGGGAAGATTTCCTGGCGCGTTATTGCCGTGAGCACCTCCGCCAGGTACCGCGACTCATTGTACGTCCGGATGACAACGCTGATTAGCGACATGAGCTTATGCCACTACCTTGGCTTTACTGGTCTTCCAGCACGAAAGCATTGTCCACAGGGATGGCACAGTTTTTCAGGTCCATGGTGAGGCGGTGGATGTCGGCACTCAAACTGATGCATGGTAGCGAGTCGTTCGTGAGTGGGTCAAGCTGGTCCCGGGGCCGCATTCCCGTGGCGCCCGTATTGGCGTTCTATACGCGGCTGCGTGTTTCGCTATAGTGTAGACCTATGCAAGCCAAGTTGTTTATCGAGATCCGGGCCGACCTGACCGAGGGACCCTGCTGGGATGCGCGCGCCGAGCGGCTCATCTGGGTGGACATCCTGGGCAAATCGGTACACATCAGCCGGCTCGACGGGACAATTGAGCGAACCTTCCCAGTGGACGGGCTGGTCGGGGCGGCAGTGATCCGGCAGTCGGGCGGACTAGTCGTGGCTAAGCAAGACGGCTTTGCCTTTCTCGATCAGGACAACGGCCGCCTCCAGTCGATATGTGATCCCGAGGCCGACCGACCGCAAAACCGCTTCAATGACGGGAAATGCGACCCCGCAGGACGCTTTTGGGCAGGCACAATGAACCAAGCAGAGTTGCCGAACCAAGGCAGCCTCTACACTTTGGAGCCCGACCTCAGCGTTAAAAAGCGATTGCGTAAAGTGAGCATATCAAATGGACTGACCTGGAACCCGGCCCAAGACCGCATGTATTACATCGACACACCCACGCGGCGGATTGATTGCTTTGACTACGATCGCGAGACCGGCAACCTTAGCAATCGGCGGCCCACCCTGGTACTACCTGAGGACTGCGGTTACCCCGACGGCATGACTATCGACCGGGAGGGCATGCTCTGGGTGGCGGAATGGGACGGGTGGCGTGTGGCCCGATGGGACCCGGCTACCGGCCGCTTGCTCACGTCAATTGAACTGCCGACGGCCCGCGTCACCTCGTGCACCTTCGGTGGATCTGGTCTCGACACGCTGTTCATCACCACGGCCCGAGCGGGATTGACTCCGGCCGAACTGGCTGCGCAACCGCTGGCCGGGTCCTTATTCACCTGCCGCACGCAGACTCAGGGTCTTCCCGGATTCACCTTTGCCGGCTGACGACCCCGCACGCGCTAAAGCCTGCGTAATCGTAACCTGCGAAGCGACCCTCGTTACAGGTTCGTGTGACACTGGTGGCGCAAATCGTAAACCTCTATCGGATTCCCGCGGCACCACCGCCAACTGGCCATAGTGCGGTCCCGGCTCTGTTATCTGTTATTAGAATTGCTTGCTCAACGTTGCATACAGGTCTGACGCACTCCAACATCTTTCTGCCAAACCAGAATCTTGAGGTGTGGTGAAGATGTATCAAACCGCGTCGCTTGCCCTTAGGTCGGGAGTTTCCTATGCTCAGTGGCATGGGATAGGATAATGGACATTTGGCACGCTCAAAATAGCATCGTGGGTTTCTAGACCTGTGGTGGGGTGTAGTATCAACATATCCGTATGATCGATGCGAAATACGATCCGCTCAACCGATTCCCTAATCAGTTTGACGGCAAATCCAACATTCACCCGCGCTTGATCAACTCTCGCTCTCGCGTGCGCTGTGTGGTGTTACCAATCCACGTACTAAAGTGCCTGCTCTGGGTACTTGTATATACGGCACACCACCTTACGCACGGTGCTGCAGTTGGTGAGCCCCCCGCAGCCTTGTCACGGACGGCCGATGTCTTCATTCAACAATCCAATGCACCGACGTCTGACGCATCGGCTTGGCGCCTGACCGATGGCCAGTCTGGGCTGCCACCTTTAGGAATTCGCGGCCCAAAGCAATCGGACGTGATTTTCTCCACGCGTTGGAAAAGGCGCGACTCAATTGACACATTAAAGGCTTTTCATGCCACCCGTTGTGAATGGGTCTACAGCACGGATGCCAGTTTCATTAGAGAAGTTCAGTCGAGTGGCGCAATATTTGGCGGGACGATTAACTCGACACTAGCCCTTTCCAAGGCTCGTGGCACCGCGCTCGATCTTGACGGTCACCCAATCACGGCGCCATGGATGAAAGCTTGGGATACACCGTGGATAACAACGACCGATCCCGAGAGCCAAGATGCTCTACTCACTCGCGTTAGACACATTCTCGACGCAGGCTCTGACTCGCTGCATATTGATGGCGCACGCTTTCAGGCAGCCACGGTCCCTTGGGGGGGCGACTTTCACGAAGCCACACTCAGAGGCTTCGGTTCGTACCTACAACAGCACGCACCCGGAGCGCTCGTGCGCAAGCTCGGGCTTCGTACGGGTATTGAATTTGATTATCGCCGCTATTTGAAAAATAGCTTAGGAATCAAGACTAATTCCGAATATATTCAGAGACTTACCCGGCTAGACACAACGCCGTTCTGGTCTGCTTATCTTAGAGAAACTGTGCGCCCCTTCTATAAAAAGCTTCGACGTTTGCTCGACAACTATCGCGCTCGCAGAGTCCCGATGTCCATCAATATTCATGACTTACGCCCGATACCAACGCATCTATTCCTGATCGACTTCGTTGATTACATAATCGGTGAAGCCCCTAGTGCCGACATCGCTACCGATGCCCTTAGGGTGGCTACGGCTCGCGCACTTGGCCGGCCTTACGTCGTGTCGATGTTCCCTAGTTCGGTTGCGCAGACTCGCTTACGTATCGCGCGCTACTACGCCCTGGGCGCCAGCCCTCTTGTTCCTTGGGATGTATTCATGGGAAGCAAAAAGTCACGTTACTTCGGTCGCCCTGAGGACTATGCAGACCTCTATGCGTTCGTAAGAAAATACCCCCAGTTGTTCGATCACTACGACACCGGACCGATAGTCGGAGTCGTAATTCCGACTAACAGATACAACCATGACGAGACTATTCGCGTGATCACCAGATTAGTCCGGCATCACATTCCGTTCGCATTACTGTTGAGCGGTGGCCAGCTTGGCGAACACACCCTCGACGTCGATCGGCTGAATCGCTTCCGCGCAATCGCGCTCACCGGCGCGCTTACGGAACTCAGCGCCAACTCGCAGCGAAGTTTGGCAGATTCCCAAACTCCCGTATTTGGCCCACAAAACTTGACTTCACAACAGCTCTCTGCGCTCGCACCAGTTATGATTCACAAGGAGCAGGATCTATTCGCTTCTATTCGCATTCGTACTGATCGAATTAGGCCTTCAATGAGCATACACCTAACGAGACTCAATACCAGGGGAGTTGTATTTGGAACATACAAACCACAGCAGGCATCCATAAAACTAAACAGAATCGCCCGTCTCGGGGCACAAGTTAGAGCAGCGTTTTGGTATACACCCGACGCGCCACCCACAGAGGTTAGTTGGAGCGACGATAGCGGAAAGTTACTGTTCCGGGTGCCTTCTATTTCAGAATGGGGAATTCTGCATCTCGAGTTTGATGACATTTAGCGTAATCGTAATGACCTTCGCGCGCGGGCCTCGCCATCGAACGTGGAAATTAAGAACACTGACACTCGGCGCAGTAATCCCACGAATCCATGCGGTTGGACCTATGCTCTACCGTGGACTGGAGGCCCGGCACCTCGTTGAAAAGATCGGATCGCTGTTGTTCACACGTATCGAGCACGCCGTGTGAAGCATGTCCGACTGAAATCAGCACTGTCCCTGTTATACCGGCCATCTACGAAATACCTATGCAGCGGTCAGCGCGATGCACCTCTGCAAAAGAAGAAATCGCCCTGTACGCAGAGGCCTTCACGGCTATATGTTAAGTTATAAATTCCCGCCAGGTTTATATCATATGCCTGTAGTTGCCGAATCACGTCATCGGCTAGCGGTTGACCGCCATACAGCTCTATGAAAGAGCACTCTATAAGCACGAACTCTACGACTTTGAGCAATTCAACACATCCTTTGAGAACCTCCAGCTCATAGCCTTGCACATCAATCTTGAGTAATAAGGGAGCACGAAGATCCGCCGTCGAGACGATTTCTGAAAGCGGCGCGATCCGTATGTCCTCCGTACCCACCTTTTCAGTATTAGGAAACATCGCGGTCTGTTTGTCGGTTATTTCGAGTAGCGACGACGAGTCGTCCGACGCCGAAATATTCATTGTTGCATGCGCGCTCTCGGGGCCAATTGCACATTGATAGAGCGCGACGTTCTTCTCATCCTTGAATATCCTTCTAAATGTCGCAGACGGTCCGCGTAGCGGCTCAAACGCAATCACCTTAACATCCGAAAACACTTCCATAGCTACCAGCGTGAACTGCCCTTTATTGGCACCAATATCGATCACTGTATTGATGTTCAGGGACCGCAACAATTTCTTGTGTTCAATTGCCGGTGCCGTACCGTGAATGAGCGCTTTGAATGCAAGCGGATGCGTGACGGCATTCGCCAGTTTCCTCAACTTTACGAACGCGGCATTCACCGAAGAATCCTAGTACCAACTTGATAGTCGCTTCATCACGATGTCGTCTAGTGGTATCCCAACTCCGTTAGTGTCGCAGCAATAATATCAATGACGCGTGCCCTCTCGTCTTCGGTCAATTCTGTTACCCAATTACTATTTGAGTTACTTCTTATTCTGGCCGTCGCGGCTTCAAGATCTGCTGTCCAACTCCAATCCAAGAAATCAACAACGCGCCCAATGACTCTTTCAGGATCGCGGCACAGATCCTCATATCTCAATTCCAGTACGCTCTGTTCGCCAAGATAGCGCTTATTCCTAATAATCGATTGGACACAGGACTGCCATTGCATCGCACATACTTCAATAGGTTCATATTCCTCTACGGCTTGCTCAATCCCAAGAAATCTCGGACCCCAAATTTTTCGCGTTCTAAGACCCGAAAAAAAGAGCGCGCTTTCAAGCATGTCGCGCATGTAGTAGCGCAGCTCATGTCTCGGTATATCTCGAGCCTTTCGAAATTGGATTCTTAGGTGCCTTAATTTATGACTTTTTTTACCATAGAGGTGTCTGTTATTATCGATTTCATGTAACCACTTTTTTCTAGCCGAAGGTATCACTTCTCTGCCATCTCTAACTATGTGAATATATTTCGCGCTTGGCAAGACTTGTTTCAAATACCTTGGTCGCAGTGAATTAGCGGGTGTCTTTTCCAACAAGATTGTTTTTCCAGCCGCCGCCACCTTCGAGCACAGAGCCTGCCTAATGTGCGATACGACAAACGGGCTCGCATGCGACTCGTCTAAAACATCGGTTCGAAGGCTCGCATTTCCTACCCGCCACAAAGCTGTGGCCTCGTCTAGATAGAAAACTGAACTAAACTGGGCAAGGGTCTTGCCAAGTAGTGTAGTCCCCGAGCGGGGCGCACCGACAATCACCACAACGTTCCCTACTTCTTCGCCGTAGCTCTCGGGATCAAACTGTTGAATTTCCTCCATTATCATTCGGGCTTCCGCAACAGCCACAACAGCTGTCCGATGTTAATTTGCCTTTGCCTCGCTGGACTCTTGCTTCGTTTGTGGTTGAAAACCGATACTGAAAATATTTTTATCAAGCCATGCATCGAACTGTTCCCTCGCGCGCGTCCACTGAACTCCGATTGTATTCACCTCGTGATCGTTGACTTGGCACTTGGTCAACCGAGCCGGCTCAACCGCCATCGACGATGAAGAAGTTCGATGGCAGTATAAATCCAATATTTTGGCTTTCGACCTAAGTTTATTTCGGCGCGTAACGGCTAGCTAGATGCGTGAATTGCCTAAAGCATTGGGGGCTTTGAAATGCAATTAAATTACCCCAACCGTCCTTATTCTCTAAATCTCCAGGGTACGAAAACAACCTGTTCCATTTATGTCGTTGACCATATTCCACGATTGGCTGCCATTCGGATACGGCGATCTCGTACCCCTTGTTCGCCAGGAAACCCGCGAGGTCAGTAAAAGTGTAACCTAAAGGTCGTGTTTTTCTATCCTCGAACTCGCATACGATGACAGACGGCGTGATTGATTCCCAATCGAAACCTTGCAGAACGAACAGATCGAAACCCTCCACGTCGATCTTGAGAAAATCAACATTTTCAATTTTATTTTCTTCGCAGAAGTGCGCCAAGCTGACAGTGGTTACCATTCCTGCTTGCGTATGCGTTTCATGGAAAGCTGACAATCCACTAATTCCCGTGGATACATCACTCCTATAAAAGGGCATTTCTTGTCCATCGGTATCCGACACCGCACGAGCGTCGATCCGCAGCTTACTGTAGCGTGCCTGAACGCCCTCCAGTATTTCTCGATTGTCCGCATCGGGCTCGAAAGCGTAGACATTCCATCCCGATCGAAGAAAGGTCTCTGCTGTGGTACCAAAATGCGCCCCAACATCGATCATGACGCCTGTGTTTGCGTATCGACAGTTCCTCGATGTAATCACCTGGTGAACGATCGCGACCTCGTCAAATTGATTCCCCCGAATCAACCGTTTAATTAGCTTCCTTAACGGCCTCGGAGTCAATTTCCGGATTCTTAGCTTTAACGTGGTCACGTACAACTTATCCCTCCAACGCTGGTAAGGATTGGCGGGTGACAGAGTACCCAACCGGAAGGAGTCTCTCAATTCCCAATGTGGCGCATTACCAACCAGGGCACGGTCCAGTCAATCGACAAGGCCGCGCTTTCAATCGATCTTGCATTCTCGGAGCGCCTGCTCGATTGAAATCTTACTAAAAATCGTCAACTGCCCCCCAATTGTTGCATCTAGTACGCGCCGCCCATCCGCCTCAAACGCCGCCTTCGCATTTTGGTAGCCTAACTCACTGAGTTCCAAGTTTGGAAGCCCCCACCATTGCCCTTCCTTGAAATAATTTGGATCAAAGTGATTAACATCCTGTCCTTTGCGCTTCGCAATGCTGGCTGGCTCACCTTCAAATGCAAACGAATGGTCGACACCCACCAGTATCACCGGATCAGCTCCCATATAATACGCAAACTGAAGCGCTGCGTAGGTCACCGTACCGGCCGCCCCAATACCGGAAGTGATATCTCGAGAAAATTCCGGAGACGGCCTCGTGAGATAGTAGTTGACCGCCGATCTATGCTCACGGCTGATCATCCACCTTCCCTTCCAGCTCAGGAAAACCGGTATTTCACTCGCCATAAAAGTTTTCCAGTGTTGACGTATTACGAGGTTATTCATGCAAACGATAAGATCCGGGCGCCACTTAACACGATCAAACAACAAGTCGATCTTATTCATACCGATCGCAGTAACGCCTGCAAACTCGTCAAGGGGAGTCTTATTAAGACTTGGGCCGTTTCCCACGACCAGCATTGGACGCCCAACGCAAATACCCCGCAAGGCTGCCACGGCCTGCTGATCGGCCGATATCATGAATGTTATTCTATCAATTTCGTACCGTACGGGCTTCGTATACCGCACCAACGACTTCAAGAAGCGACCAGACATGTCATGTATTCACAATAACATTACTCGACCTAAAAACTGCTACGTCGGCAAGGCTCCAAAGCGTAGCAAGCTGAATGGCTCTAACGCGAGTTACTGCTCCGTTTAGCAGCAGCGCTCCAACCAGCAGACATGCGTGTTACGCCCACGTTAACCCCCACGCGTGGTTCACTCGAATAAGTCGTATAGGGCCGGCGTACCAGCGAAGCGATTAACAAGATTAACACCGTGAATATCTCGTTGACATATATTGTCGGCGCAACTCCCGTAGAGCCTGCTAGCAAAATAAAACTCAAGCAATAAAGATGAATTTTGCCATGCTTTTCGAACTCCGCGCTAATTAGGGTCTTTATTGCTCGACTCGTTAATAGAAAGAACGTCAGCAAGCCTACATATCCCATATCCAAAATGTACTGAAGTATATAGTTGTGGGCCGTCTTTTTGTCTATGTTATGCGCGTAGTTCGCGGAAAATATCTTTGAATACTGGGTACCGACACCAGAAGCTACTTGCCCCTGCACACCAAATCCGATCAAATGTATGGGTTCGAAATCCCGCAATTCATTTAAAGTGGTCTCCCATACAATATTTCTGTTTGATAAACTTTCCACATTATTTGCACCTGCTTGTCTCCCCAGTTCATCTCCTATCTGCGTATTAGCGACGAAAAACGCAATACTAAGTATAATCGTCGGAAGAGCGATAGTTGCCGGTGGTAGATAAACTACAAACCGATCTAGCTTGCCTATAGCAAGCCACATAATCAGATAGGTCACCAGCAACCAAAACACCGCTGCTCTCGAGTCAGAGAGGAGTAACGCGTATAAACTAATAAGACAGATCCCTGCGGCAAGCCATCTTGAAGTACGCTTTACACTTTTATCTGAAGCGATGAGGCTTCCCGCAATAAACCCCAACGCAGACACGACCCCAAAAGGACCGGGGCCTGTCCCTGTGGCGAAAACGACTCGAGAAGAATCTAAACCTAATGATGAAAGGATCGTCGCCTTCCCGAATGATCCCCAAACCGTAATTTCTCGTACGGACTCAATACCGAAGAAATGTAGGACAACATTAAAAGTGACATAGAGCCCCACACCCCAGTAAATTCCCCGACGCAGTCTAACTAGTGTAGCTAACGATCTTGGCACCAAAAATAACGCTGCGGCAAAACAGAATACAGTTGTCCACCATACGAGATGCCTGGCAAGAAATTCTTTAGACACGGAATCCACGGCATAACCTCGCAGTAGCGCAAAATAAAGCAGCAATGCAAACGCCACGTACGGCCAAAAAAGATATCGCTTAACCGACAACACCAAGTTCATGTCACGGCCAAAAAGCAATACCAGGTTTTTAGCAATAACAAACCAGATAATCCCTAATCCAACACTCGTAAGCCCCATCCGGAGCGTATCGTCTTGCACCAGGAACGGACTTCGCTGCAGAATCAGTAAGAACACAAGAACCCAAAATTCGAGCGTTGGAAATCTCTTGGTCACGATCTTTCTCCGCCGTAACGCAAAATTAGCGATCGGCAACAGTTACCCCATACTGAACTCTGGCCCTTCCACAAGGACCGACTCTCCCGTACCAATACCTTTTAGCCCGCTACATCATATCCAGGTGGGCACGTCAACGACTAGCCCTACCCGAGCGTCGTACTGCATTTTTGCACCTTAGGCGTACCACCCGCATGCTTACCGAGTGCCTTTGCCCTATTTTCACCAATCCGTCAGAAGCACACAGTAGTAGGGTGTATGCCTCATGTGTTAGGCATTATGGCGATGACGGCGGCAGCAATACAGAGCACCGCAAATGGAATTATGCTGGTCTTCATTTCATAACGTAAGATCGGGATTCTGAACGCATTGTATGACATACGAGCGGCATACCAGTCATAGAACGCCAAATAACTCAATATTTGAGCAATGGGAAATGCGTAGACGCCCAACCCTTCGAACAGCAGCATCACACTGATCAAATACACTACGCCTGTAATTCCATTGGCAATATGCCACACTATGTGATTCGTCGTGCTGTACAATTGAAGATGCATTGCGCCGTAACGCTCAAGAAATGCCGCGAATCCCATAAGCATCCATAACTCAATGCTTACAAAACCAACCTGCGACCGATAATACTCTGCAACTGGTTCACCAACGAAACTAACCCCGACAATCCCCGCAGCTAGGCACCAGAAGGACCACCGCATACCACGCTCGGCGAGCACCTGCTGTTGCGCAAGTTTTCCCTCGGATCGCAGCCTGGCAAGCAAGGGGAGCTTGCTATAGAACGGCGCTTGGCTGAATTGCATAAGAAATCGAATCAAATTCAAGGCCAGCAGATAAGCCCCCACACTCTGGACGGCGCCAATTTGCGCATAAAAAACGCCAGTCAACTGCACAAGACCAGTAGTCATAAAGACACCAACGGCACTACGCCATGCGCGGCTCCACAGCGCACTAAACAGCTGTTGCTGAAAGCCATACTTCACCAGCCTGCCATACAGGTGGGCCTGCACTGTCTGAGTAAGATGCCTATTAATCAACACTCCCAGCACCGCAGCTATCTGAGTCGCCAACACCACTGCAAGCAATCCACCACCCAACATCAGTCCTGCGACAGCAAGAGGAATTATGATCAGCCACACCATGGCTTCCCACCGTCGCAGAACTGCAACCTCATTAACGCCCATTAAATACGCGACGAACCGAAATCCATACAGGCGAAACGCTGAGGTAATGATTAATACACCCCACGCTAGCCATCCTTCACCGGGATTCTCGAGTTGGCTCACCAGGCCCGATACTGCCACCGTGCCAACTGCTAGTAATATCGCTATCCAGCCTAAAGCCAACCATATATACACTTTGCCCATCGTGGCGACGATTCTGCTCACAAGGTCCAAATTTGGCTGGCCCCCGCCCACTGTCTTGTCTGGGTCGCGCAGATCACCGATTTCCTTAGCACCACCCATTGCATAAGATATGGCTCTCATAAACGTCGCGCTCAACCCGCTATCGATCACTAACTGTAAGCCCGCGATGGTCAAGAAGAGGAACCAAAGTGCAAGTTCTGCGGCGTTCAAATAGAGCAGTAAGAACGGGAGTATCGCCAAGAAGCTCGTCGCGCGGGCGCCGTAACTACACCAGCGAGCGAATAATGGCGAGTGTTTCGCGCGGCCGATCACATTTCTAATCAAGAGCATGCGATTCGACTCATGTGGCAAAAGACAACAAATAACTGAACTGAGGCGCCTATTCGTCCGACAGTGAGTCGTTTAGTTTTGCCTTCGGAAGTTCCTCACTAAACGTATTCATTGTTCTGTACTTGCCTCTCAATGCGTGCGGACGTTGAAAAACATGCAAAATGACTTTATAGAGCTCGAGCCCTGCACGAAGAATATTTAGCGACAGAACACTCGCCATTAGCCGTGCCATATATGGCGAAAAAGTTGCGGCACGTGAACTATGAATTACATGATCATTTTCGAATAATGTGCGGTCCCTCAGAGTTGGTGGATACCTTGTGCCGAGGGAATCAGTACGGTCTATCACGAGAACGTTCACGCCGTTCCACCACCCGGCTCTGGCGGAAGTAACTTCATCCTTATTCATATTATATGGATGACTTGACGTATAGGCTTCAAACAACAATTTCACTTCCGGATTAGCGACCAGGAAATCACGAGTCGCCTGCCTGACATGGCGATAGTTTGAATCATCTATAATGATGACCGCGTCTTCAGCCAAATGCGGTTTCGCGAGCACTAAGCACATCAATTGACTTCGATAGTCGTGTGGTCCATCGACAAAATAAAGCCCAACTTTTTTGTCACCGATAATATTATTTAGATCTTCTAACGCGTCTTCATAGTCCATATTAACGACAGAGGCGTTTTGCAGATTCAAGGCTTTTATTCGCTCTGAAACGATTCTCTGGTTCCGACCGTCAGGATCAAGCTGAGAAAAGTTGTCAATTCCATATGCATGCCCACCGTTCATCGACATCGCCACCGACAACAATGTGAGTCCTTGATACACACCGACCTCTAGATAGCAATCTCGTTCATTCTTACAATCGCTTGCTAGACGCTGCAACAGCCCGATGAGCTTTTCACCGGAAAAACCCTCCAATATTGGAGTTTCGGTCAATATTCCCCCTGATTCCGCTTCTTCGAGGGCCGCAACTACGGATCTAATTGTGCTGGTACTCATATACTGAGATAACTTTTCCAAACAGCATGCTTTCTTATGTATCTACCACAAAACCAGGCTTAGTGAAGCAATCTCTTTATGTAAAAGGTAATGCTGCGAGAATTGAGATTGCTTTGGCTTGCCTCTCGCAGACCTACTTCTTGACCCACCGGATTTCTCAGCACTGCGATCTAATAAGCGTCATCACCCGCGATTCCCCAACTTAGCGTAGGGAAGATCAAGTCTGCATTGAAGCAGAGCGGCCGATCTAATACATTCTCGGATTCGCATCGACCTGGTTTTCCCATGTACACGATCGTATCGATGTCTCCCGTCCGCGCGCCTACCCAGAGCTCTACCTCAATATTACTGTCAAATTCTAAAAATCGTGGACTTCCTCCGCCCGGATATTAACGTTTGGATTACTATTCCAGCATAGAAGCAAGTCGTATAAGCAGTCAACGCACACCAACGTGTAAATATGAACAATGTGTCGGACTGTGAAAAGTAGCAACCAAGTGGCCACAGGATCACTGCGATCAAACGTATCGAGTCTAAAGTCTGTACAAGCGGATTAGAATTGTAAAGGACGTCAAGATAAAGCAATATGTGGCGAATCTCGTTGAAGCGTAGCGCGACATACCGAAGCGGAGGTTTCAGCTTCGATGAACGAGGCACGCGCAAGACATACTACGAATGGTAGGGGAATACGTTGCATGACTCTCCGAGCCCAGCTCCGGGCCGTTAGGTGGGGCAGAATGTACACAAAGCAATGCATGAGTTCATTAATCCGGTTCCTGAAGAATTCGATGATCAGACGGGATCATTGAAATGAGAACCCGATGCGAGTCTACAAATGGATGCACATCCAGGTCTGATAGCAGGAACCGTCGGATTTCAGGGAATCGATGAACCGCCGTGTAATTGTCAACGATTATCCCGGACATGCATTCCCTGTGCAGCTCAGTCGCAGCCTCGCACGAAGGGGCTACGATGTTCTGCATACATACTATCCAAGCTTCCTGTCACCCCGCGGGCCACTGTCTCGACTTCCTTCTGACCCCTCATCTCTCGATATTCGCCCTATTGGTAGTCATACTACATTTAGAAAATATAACCCCCTCTCCCGTCTCAGCCAGGAGCGTGCGCTCGGGCGAGCGCTCGTCGCCGAGGCCCGCACCTTTGCTCCGCAGGCCATCATCTCGGTCAACGCCTTGTTGGTGGCCCAGGCCATGCTCGTAAAGGCAAGCAGCAATCTAAACAGTAAATTCATCTATTGGGTACAGGATCTCGTCGGCGTAGCGATTGAACGCATTCTTAAGAAAAAGATTCCGATGGTAGGAACTGTAGCCGGCGCTATGTTCAAGCATATGGAAAATCGCCTCTTACGTCGGAGCAGCGAGGTGGTAGTTATTTCTGAAGACTTTTTTCCATTGATGCGAAAAGCCGGCGTCGATCAGAAGAAACTCCACGTCGTACATAACTGGGCGCCGATAAATGATTTAATCACAGCAGACAAACACAATCGTTGGAGCCGGGCCCTGGACTTGGAAGCAGACCTGTGCGTAATTTACTCCGGCACACTTGGCTTGAAACATGACCCAGACAAGTTGGTGCGTCTGGCCTTACGACTTCTAAAGCTCCGGCACGTTAAGTTAATCGTTATTTCCGAAGGCATGGGAGCCGATTACCTGCAAAAACAAAAACACGAATTAGGCCTCAACAACCTAATATTGCTAGGATTTCAAAAGTATGAAGATTTTCCTTATGTCCTCGCCACTGCCGATGTTTTGATAGCTATTCTCAGCTCTGACGCCGGTATTTTTTCTGTTCCATCCAAGATTCTCAGCTATTTATGTACTGGTAAGCCGGTCGTGCTTTCGGCACCGCGGGAAAACCTTGCAGCAAGGATCATCAACGAAAACAGCGCCGGGATCGTGGTACAGCCCGACGACACAGAGGGATTTGTCGAAAACGTAATATCGCTTCTCGAGGACACACAACGCCGCGACCAATTCGGTCGCAACGGCCTAAAATATGCACGCAAACACTTCGATATTGAGGCAATAACAGATCGCTTTGAGGATATTCTAGCGCTACGCTGAGGGATTACGGCGACATCCCGGCCGATAACTTCAATTTAAGTCATTTCGCCTAACACATAATTCACGATCGTTTTTGATAAATTCATTCAATAGAAATAAACCTAGAGAACAGTTGATAATCCAGAGGAATTCGATACTATACTTGCCGCAGTTGTCGGTTTACTCGCGCAATACAGCCTCGCCCCAACAGCGATGTCCCAAGTGTACACGTATAGGCGGTTCTTGATCCTGAGATTGGAATTAAGACTGTGCAGTTTTAAGCCAGTGGACCGACTTATTTACTATCGCATCAAGGGCTGCAATTAACGGACACCAATCCCAACAACTGGTTGATCTTATGGCCTAAGTTAGCTCAAAAAGTCGATAGCAACAAATCCTGCACACCCCATGTGTACCCCGTCGTCTGCTCACGAAACTCTATGACATTGGTCCCCGGTGTCTGTTGCAATACCGGAATCACAAAAACGTCACCCGCGTTGAGATCGTCATTTGGGCCGATGCTAAGATAACCCTGCAATACGTTATTGAGATACACTGCTACCTCGCCGGCGAAATCTATATCATATCCATTAACCCACAATTCCATATCAACACCCGTATTTTCGAATACCGCAATTACTGTGGCCTTATACGGGTTGTTACCGTAGTTGCCGTAGGCGCCACTATCTAAAACGTCGGGGACTAACACAACATCATTCTGGTACGTCGATAATAGTAAATCCTGTACGCCCCATGTATATCCCGAAACCGACACCCGAAATTCGATGACGTTTGAGCCGGAAATCTGTTGCGTCGCCGGAATAAAGAACGTATCGCCTGTAGTGAGTCCGCCGTTGGGCCCCATGCTGAGATGCGCTACAAAAGTACCATTTAGATAAACCGCGACCTCACCTGTGTAATCAATGTCGAATCCATTTACCGACAACTGCATGTCGACACCGGTATTTTCGAATATCGCGATTACGGAAGACTTATATGGGTTGTGACCGTAGTTTCCATAAGCACCACCGTCTGCATCATCGGGCACTAGTGCCACATCGTTCTGAAAAGTCGACAACAACAGATCCTGTACGCCCCATGTAAATCCTGCAGTTTGTACACGAAATTCGATCACGTTGGTGTTTGGTATCTGTTGCGACGCAGGAATAAAGATTGTGTCACCCGTGGTGAGCTCACCATTAGGACCCGCGCTCAGATAACCCACCAAAGTGCCGTTCAGGTATATCGCTACCTCCCCAACATAATCAATGTCGAATCCATTTACCGACAACTCCATGTCGACAGCGGTATACTCGAACACAAAGAATACAGAAGACTTATACGGATTATTACCGTAATTGCCATAGGTTCCACTATCCGCAACATCAGGAATGAGTACGGCATCATTCTGGTACGTCGACAACAACAGATCCTTTATGCCCCACTTGTATCCCGCAATCTGTTCACGAAATTCGATGTTGTTTGTACCTGGGATCTGTTGCAATACGGGGATATAGAATGTATCGCCCGCGGTTAGCCCATTATCAGGCCCTGCAGTGAGGAATCCCATAAAACTACCGTTCAGGGACACCGCCACCTCACCAACGTAATCGATGTCATATCCATTTACCGACAGTTCCAGATTGACACCGGTATTCTCGAATACCGCAGTCAGTACGGTCTCATTTTCATCACTGCCAAAACCATTTCCGTAGCCCCCACTATCCGGGATATCGATGATCATTGACATGTCACCGCCGGTGTCCTGGACGGTTATTTCAACACTTGCATTGGAAATGTCGGCACCGTCACTGACTTGCACCGAAATGGTGAACGTCTGCCCAGTCACAACGTTCGGTGGTATGTACGTAGCGTTGGCGGAGTTCGGATTTACAATCGTCCCCTCGCCCGGGTTCACACTCCAACTGTAAGTCAACGACTGCGGTCCATCCGTGTCGGTAGCGACAACTGTCAAGTTGCTCGTCATAGCGTCATTGATGGTTGACGGACTTGCAGTGATGGACTGAATCTGCGGCGCCTCGTTGGCATCGATGAGATTGACGCTGATGAAGGCGGTGTCGTTCAAGCTGCCGGCGGTGGCCGTGACTTCGAGGTTGAACACCGGATTCGTCTCGAAGTCCAGCGCCGCACTACTGGCCACAGTGATCGCGCCCGTGGTAGCGTCGATGGCAAACGCGCCCCCGGTGTTGCCGTCGGTGATCGCATAGCTGATCGGGTCACCGTCGACGTCGGCATCATTACCGGTGTTGGCGTCGTTGACGTCGTACACACCGGTACCCGACGCGCTGTGCTCATCGAGATTGGGCACAGTGGCGTCGTTAATCAACGGCGCCCCATTGGCATTGCCGCAGGTATACACCCACACATCATCTAGTTGCCAACCCAACGGCCCGCTGACGTAGCCATCGGTGCTGATACGCCAGCGAAAGCGGATGTTCTGACCGGCCAGGGCGCCAAGATCCAGGCGCGTTGAAACGTACCCGTGACTCTCGTCGCCAAAGATAGTATGACCAACATTGGGATTGGCCGGGTTGTTGTAGATGGTGCCGGTGTAGGCCTGACCGTCGTCGATGAGGCTGCCGGCATCGATCCAGTTGCCACCGCCGTCAATGCTGTAATCGAGCCAGCCGCCGTCCCAGTAGGTGCCGGGATCGGGGGCTTGGCCCCGCTCAAAACCGAACGAATGCTTGAAGTGCAAATAGGCGGTCTCGCCCGCCGGCAGCGCGACATCGACATTCATCTCCGCCACCGCATCGGTGCTGCCGAACGTGTCCTTACCCCAGAGCGAGTACTCGCCCGATGCCGTATAACCGCTATCGAGGACCCAGACCGGGCCAGGGCTACCGGAAAGCGTATTAAAGACCCAATTAACGGTGCCGTTTTCGATGTCATCGAAGAACAGAGCGCTGGCGCTCTGGCCGACCGGGCAGACCGCAGCCTCGGGGGTAAAGCCTTGTGGGTCGGTGTTCATCTCCACTGCGTCGGTGGCATTTTGCACTTCGTTGCAGTCGGCAAGCGTGATGCCGTCGATACCCACCAGGTTCAGGCAGGCCTGGTAGAGGGCATCATAAAGATCGGTGTAGTCGGCGCCCGAGGACAAAAGATTCGTCTGCGCTTCGTAATAGATATCGGCGACCTTCGCGATACCCAGGCCATTGACGACATAGCCGTTGAAGACGCCGCCGTCGGTCATGAGGTACGCCGCTTTGTTGTTGATGCCGCTGTTGGTGTGCACCCCGCCGTTGTCACTGGAAGACGTGTGATACCACGGGCTCGACATCTTATCGGGGTCGCTGTACAGAGTGGGATCCGCCATGTCGCGGAGCACGCCGACACTGAGCGGCAGGTCTTCGCCAATGAGCCATCGCACCCCAGCACTGTCGTCCCCGCTGACATTGATCAGATCGACGAATTCACCCCAAAGGTCGGAGAACGATTCGTTGATGGCGCCGGATTGGTAGTAGTAAAACAGGTTCGAGCTGTGCTCCGTGACCCCGTGGGTGAGTTCGTGGCCAACCACGTCATCGGCGAGCGAAAAGCCGTTGCAGTAGACCATCTGGTTACCATCCCAGAACGCATTGGGACAGATAAAAGAGTTGTAATGCACCGTGGAGATCATCGTCTGGCCGGCATCATCGAGGCTGTCACGGTCGTGCTCGGTGAAATAAAAGTCATACGTGTCGCCAGCATAGTTGTGTGCGGCGACCGCATCGGCATCACCCGCCGCACAGGTAGGATCGGATTCGTTACACACCAGGGTCCCGGGCAGACTACTGGTGTTGTTGGCAGTGTAGGTCTCGCGGTTTTTGGCGGACTCGATCAGATTGACCCTCAGCGTGATGCCACCGGTTGTGGCATCGACAAACAACAACTCGCGTATCGCATGGGGTGTGGTTTTGTCTGTGACCTCGATGCGCCAGGTTAGGCGCGACTCGCGGTCGCTGGGCGCGAGAAGCTTGGGGTCGACAATCCAAAGCTCCGGGACGCTGGTTTTGAATTCGCGATCAGGCAGGGCGTACCACTTTGCCATCGCCCTCAGCGCCGTGCGCCGCGCCCGCGCGCGGGACAGATCGGGCCGAGTGGTGAGGGTCAGCACCTGGCTCACCTCGCCGGTCATAGAGGTCAGGCGTCGCGTGTCGTCCAGATTGATCAACAACTCACCGGCGAGTACCGGAACACCCTCGTGGACCTGACGATAACGATGACGCGAGCCGCCGCGGGATTTGATGGTGTCTTTGATGAGCTTGGTCTGTTGATCGGGCTGGGTAAGGCCGAACAAAGGCCCGAAACTTCGCACCGCTGCCCGACCGGCATCTTCCGGCAACACCGCGGGCGCGGCGCCGGGAATGGTTATGGGAGCATCACGGCGAGCGCCGAGCAGGCGCAGGTTGCCGGTACGTGGGTGGACTTTGACGCGGACGTTGTGGGCGTCGAGTTCCTCAGGGGTCTCGGCCGCATAAAGCCAACCGGCCGCGGCACTGCTGAATAGCAGAATGCCGAAGATCAGCGCGTAGCGCCGTTTCAATGCCATACGCCTCGCAGTATCTGCGACGGTCACAGTTACCCCCCCCGGAGTGTGCATTCGTGCTCGATGCGACTGTAACACGAAGTAAATTACGAAATATATGATATCTAGGTGACATAGTCACACCCGGACCCTGATACCTATTTTTGTTGCTAAGTTAGCTACTTACGGGTCAGAGTTATAGAGAGTCCGACCGTGATTTTTGGCGCCGGTCCCGAAGGAGACAAGACGCTTTAAACCGTCCCGGTATGGTCAGGGATTGCGGAATACAACGGAGCAAAGACGCAGGGAAATCGTGCCTAAAGGGCGCTCCCACGAAGAGCAATAGCAACTATAAACGATCGTTTGTGAACGGCCGTCGCTCGCACGGGAAAACACTATCCTGCACGAAAGGAAACGGGAGTAACCTCAAAGCGCTAACACTGACCCCGTTCTCTCGCTCATTAGTATGCGTTTTTATTGTCGAAACCACGGAGCATGGTGAGGAAGATGATCTTGAGATCGAGCCACAATGACCAGTTTCTGATGTACTCGAGATCATGTTGAATACGCTTTTCCATCTTATCGAGCGTGTCGGTCTCGCCGCGCAAGCCGTTGACCTGGGCCAGCCCGGTGATGCCCGGTTTGACCTTGTGGCGCAGCATGTAACCATTGACTTTTTTTCTGTAGTTTTCGTTCAGGGCTACGGGATGGGGCCGCGGGCCGACCACTGTCATTTGCCCCTGCAAAACATTAACGAACTGCGGTAGCTCATCTAAAGAGGTGCGGCGCAAGAAAGCGCCAAACGGCGTCACCCGGGCATCGTTTTGTGTCACCTGTTTGATGATGTCACCGTCCTCGGTGACGGTCATGGTGCGGAATTTCCACATGATGATTTCTTTTCCATCCAGGCCGTAGCGACGTTGCTTGAACAACGCCGGACCCTTGGTGGTCAGCTTGATGCCGGCAGCAATGACCAACATCGGGATGACCGCGATTAAAAGGATCACGCTCGACACGACTATATCCTCGGCACGTTTCAACATGCCGTCAGGACCAAAAAACGGCGTCTCGTGGATACTCAAAACGGGAATTGAGCCGATGCTACCCCAACGCGATCCGATCAGACCAGAGACAAAAATGTCTGGTACGAAATACAGCGATGCTGTGGTATCGCTGAGCTCAGTTACCAATGATTTGATGCGCTTTTCCTCGGTCATAGGTAACGCGATATAGATGAGGTCCACCGCGCCTGCCTTGGCTTTGCGGACAAGATCCTTGTACCCGCCTTGCAAAGTAATCGGATTTGATGGCGTGCCACCGTCTTGCTGTTGATCGGATGCGTGGTCGTCTGCGTAGAAACCGATCACTTTTAACCCAGACCACTCGGCATTCCGAATGGTGCGACTCAACTTAAGCGCTTGCGCACCGGAACCAGCGATGGCGACAGTACGGATATTCCGGCCTTTTTTGCGCAGCGCCCATAGGTAGTAGCGCACCGCCACGCGCAATGTGACCAGCAATATCGGTACGAGCACAAACCAAGTAAATACAACCAGGCGCGAGTACACGGCAGAGGTCTTGGTCGCATAGCCGAGCAGCAGCTCACCGACAAAAACCGCGCTCCAAACTATAAGGACCACGCGGACTTCGGCTCTCAAAGGCGCCGCCCGCCACGAGCGATACAGGGAAAACACCTCTGAGAAGAAGGCGAATAACAAAAGCGCCAGCACGATAGCTATTGTGTGCTCATACAACCACGGCTTGCCGTACAAGACCGCGAGAACCCACAATACCCCGCCTACAATGGCAAGATCAACAAGCCGTGCAATCGTGAAAATTGTCTGGCTGTGCGGACGAATCAATCCTTGATACGGATTTACCATTTACCCCCCAATTCTAAAGTGTGCTACTAATGCTCTTACCACAGCTTCGAATTCGATCACCTTCAACAAATAATACATAAATAACCTCACCGATTGAAGATCCAGGTACTGCGTTAACCGCCTGATTTGTCGATATTTTCATAAAGTAGTTTATTACTGAGAAAAGACAAGAACAATAAGACCGGTGATCGGAGTTTACCGGCCGGGAGCCAAGAACAGAGCCGGATTATAATAAATGTCATGCTGTGGCTGACAGGATTTACACCTCAATATCGGGGCTCGAGGTCGGTATGCATACGATCACCAGCGCCGATCTGCAAGCTCTGATGATGCGATAACATAGTGATCATACCGCGAAATGCCGCTCGACTGCTGGCCCTGGCTTGGATGGGATGGATCTACTATCTCTCGGATCAACCTGCACTCGATATCGAGGACTATTTCTTTGCCCAGGACAAGGTGGCCCACGCCGTCGCGTTTGGTATCCTAGGTGCGTTGTTCCTTGCATCCATGCAACAGTCAACGGAGGGATACCGGTGTTATCAGCTGTGGATCGCCGTGGGGTTGACCACAGCGTACGGCGTTTTCGATGAATGGCATCAAGCGTTTGTGCCGGACCGCACGCCGGATTTATGGGATGTGGTCGCTGATACAATCGGCGCATTGGTTGCCGTTGCCTTGATGTACCGCCTCGCCCAGCCGCGCAAACGGGACACACTCCATTTGTCAGCGACAAAATACGAAAATAAACTAAAATCCCCTCCTTTTTCGCGCGCAAAAAGATAGAATGCATCCTTAATTATTGGTTTCGCAATGCATAGCTTCAACGCCCCGAGCATTTGGATTGTGGCCGCAGTCACCGCTGTGATGATGACAGCTGTTACTGAGTCTACCGTGGCTGCATCGGCTGAAGAGATAAACATCAAGGTCGACGCTGCACTGGACCTGTTCCGCAAAAAAGTATCCGGCGGCAACCGTTTCCTTAGCAGGGCCAACGGCATATTGGTGTTTCCGGATGTGATCAAGGCGGGCATCGTCATCGGTGGTGAATATGGGGAGGGTGCACTGCGGGTGGGCGGCAAGACGGTCGAGTATTACAACACCGCTGCAGCGTCGATCGGCTTTCAGCTCGGTGCGCAGTCCAAAACCGTCGTGCTGGTGTTCTTGCGGAAAACAGCCTTGGAAGACTTCCGCCGCAGCTCAGGTTGGAAAGCCGGCGTGGATGGATCGATCGCGATTGTGAAGTGGGGAGTCGGCGAGGACATTAACACGGTGGACATCAAGGATCCCATCGTGGGCTTTGTCTTCAACAACAAGGGGCTCATGTACAACCTGACCTTGGAAGGTGCCAAGTTTACTAAGATCGTGCGGTGACTTGTTGCTTAGTGTCTGACTCCTCAGTGGCGGAGTGATTGCGGGAGTCACAGTCTGTGGAGCGGTATGTTGTGAAAACGGCATGCTGTGGGAGCGGCATCTTGCCGCGTGTGGGAGCGGCATCTTGCCGCGAATCCATAATCGCGCCTACAAGGCGCTCCCACGTATGTGAGGCGTTCCCACAGATCGGGGCACCCTCCAAAACACAGCTCGGGACATCCTCCAGCACACACGGCTTAAGGGGGCCGACCCCGTAAATCATTCCTTCTATTTCTGTGCTGTAAATTGGGATTCATGAAAATGCCGACCGCGGTCCAAAACACCATCGCCGAACCGCGGATATGAAGATTGAAATCACCAACGCTGTGAACCGCCATGGCGATGATCCCGCCAGCGGCGGCAAGCTGGACGATCGTCAATGGGCTAGGCCTTGACTGGCGATACCAATAGATCAGGGCCGCGGCAATGAGCGCAATACCGACAACACCAAACTCGAGCGCGAATTCCAGCCAATCGTTGTGGGCAAATGTGTAACTGCGCTGCAAGTCGGCCGGTTGCACCAAGCGGAATGCATCGACGAAAGCGCCCGCGCCGATACCGGAGAGCCACACGGAAGGGGGGAATTCGAGCATGGCAGACCAGATAGTCAAGCGATTCGTGTCGTCAGGCAGCCGCAAGAAGCGCTCTACGATTGTTACCGGCCCAAACCACAAGGTGCCGATGACAATAAGAGCAATCATTGCGATCGGCATCCAACGGATCATTTTTTGTTCTTGGTTGTCAGCGGAGCGTGCGAGCAACCAAAACCAGGCAGTGACACCGATGAGGGTGGCGAACACACCTAAGCGAGAATGACTGTTAACGATGGCCGTGCCGACGACCAGGACGTACAACACCGTCGCCGCGGAACGCAGGGGCTGGGAGGGAATCACGCCGCCTTGGCGCCGCGAGGCGAATAGAAACGCGGCGCCTATGGGTAGGCACACGGCCAACATGCCGGCGAAATGGTTGCGGTTCACAAATGTGCCGGTGACATCCCCCGTGTAATAGGTCTTTGACCAGATGCCCAATATGCTCTCTTGGCCGACAGCGAACGCGAGCAGTCCATACAGGGATTCGAACGACGCCAGCACCACAATCGCGGCGAGCACCCAACGCAGCGCGCGGCGATCCAGAGATGCCACTAGCCAGGCGGTTATCCAGTATACGGAAAAACTCGCCCAGGACTGCAGCGCAAAACCGATGTTGACGGTGTTCGGAAAACGCGTCGGGTCAAGTGGCGGTTCCATCCATTGTTCGCGGGTGAATGCCATAAGCGGGTCCGGCGCGACGAACGCCGTGCTGATCTGAAATGCGATATACGCGCTAAATGCAATCCACGGCACCAACCATGGCGTCACGCGTTGTGGCTCACCAGCAAGGAGGAATTGATAAAGTAACGCCAGCACCAACGCAGCGGCATGCAGAGCCTGCACCGAGGCCACCATGCCCCCCACGGCCAGCGGCACCGTGAGCAGAGTGAGCACGAGAATCAATGTGGTCATACGCGTCGCGCTTAAGATCATGGTCTTGTGCGTCCGTCAGCGAAAAACCGATTATTCTACTTTTTAATAATTCGCAACGCCCAGAAAAATTTCGCCACGGGGTCACACGCCGGCGCGACGGGCGATTCGCTACGGGCGCAGATACTATTCGCGCCTGAAAGGCGCTCCCACATGTTAAGGGCATCGCGTGGGAGCGGCATCGTGTGGGAGCGGCACCCTGTGGGAGCGGCATTTTGCCGCGAATCCCTCATCGCGAATCCCTCGTCGCACCTATATTGTCCCCGCCTCAATTCCGCCTTGTCCTCGCACAACAGGGGGAACGCAGGGGGGGAACGCCACTCTCGAAAATCCAGGTTAACAGTGGATTGAGTGGTCCCCAGTACCCTTCAGAGTGTTCACGATATTGCAATTTGTCGGTCAGTTCCCGGTGGCAACCGGCAGTCCCCGTTGCTTCCAGGTGAGAAATCCCTCCTCATAGTTCCACACGTTCGTGTATCCCATCTGCTGGAGCGTGTCCGCGGCCAAGGTGCTGCGCAAACCGGCGCCACAGTAGAGCACGATTTTGGCGTCACGCTCGAGGACGTGATTGGCAATCCGCATTTCCAACCAACCCCGCGGCATCACGAGCTGCTGGGGGGCGTCGATATACCCCATACTCTCAATCTCATTCGGCATTCTGACGTCGATTAATATCACGTCCGGACTCTCATCCAGCAAGCGGCGCAGCCGATCGGTATCGATGGACCGTGTGCGGGACTTTGCTGCGGTCAATAGGTCTTGATAACTCTTCAACTTCAAAGAGTCGGCGGCGGCAACCGCCGCCAGCAAGGTCAAGGTCAGTGTCAGTAACAATTTACGCATAATTTCGTCTCCATATTAATGGGAGCTAAGGGGTCAGACCCCTACGCAACGGGGTCTGACCCCGATGAATGCAGGTCCTGGGTCAGTGCCCGCAGGTCCTGTTCCTCTAGAGTCTCTTTTTCCAGCAACGCCTTGGCACAGCGGTCAAGCACCGCGCGGTTTTTCGTCAACAAGCCATAGGCGCGCTCGAAGACCCGGCCCACGATGTTGCGCACCGCCTCGTCGATGGCACGCAGGGTTTGTTCGCTCAGCTCCCGTTCTCGACCCACCGGCGCTCCGGGGATGCCGAGAAAATTTTCCTTTGTCTGGTCGTAGGTGACATAGCCAAGGCCCTCGTCCATACCGTAGCGGGTGACCATACTGCGCGCGATGTCGGTGGCCTTGGCGAGGTCGTCGGCGGCGCCGGTTGACAGGTGGTCGAACACCAGTTTCTCCGCGGCGCGGCCACCGAGCAACACCGCGATTTTGTTCTCGAGCTCCGTGCGGGTCATTAAGTAACGATCTTCGGTGGGGCGCTGAATAGTATAGCCGAGGGCGCCAATGCCGCGGGGTATGATGGATACCTTGTGCACTTCATCCACGCCGGGCGCCGCCATGCCGACCAGTGCATGCCCCATCTCGTGATAGGCCACGATCTCGCGCTCGTACGGATTGAGCAGACGGTTCTTTTTCTCCAACCCGGCAACGATACGCTCGATGGCGACCGTGAAGTCGTCGAGAGTCACCGCCTCACCCTTGCGCCGCGTCGCCACCAGCGCCGCCTCATTAACCAGGTTGGCGAGATCCGCGCCACTGAAGCCGGTGGTCAGCGCGGCGACTTTTTCCAGATCTACATCCTCGGCCATGGTCTTGCTTTTGATGTGCACCTCGAGAATTTGCACGCGCCCAAGCTTGTCCGGGCGATCCACCAAAACCTGACGGTCGAAACGCCCGGCGCGCAGCAGCGCGGGATCGAGAATCTCGGGACGATTGGTCGCCGACAGCAGGATCAATCCTTGGCTGGAATCGAAGCCGTCCATTTCCGAAAGCAATTGGTTTAAGGTCTGCTCGCGTTCGTCATGCCCGCCGACACCGGGAAAGGCACCGCGCGCGCGGCCCAAGGCATCCAACTCGTCGATGAATACGATGGCCGGCGCATGGCTGCGTGCCTGTTCAAACAGGTCCCGCACCCGCGCGGCGCCGACGCCGACGAACATCTCTACAAACTCGGAGCCGCTGATGGAATAAAACGGCACCCCGGCCTCCCCCGCCACTGCCCGTGCCAGTAGCGTCTTGCCGGTGCCCGGCGGACCCACCAACAACACCCCCTTGGGCACACGCGCGCCGAGCTTGCCGGATTCGGCGGGGTTTTTGAGGAACTCAACGATCTCCACGAGTTCCGCCTTGGCCTCATCCACACCCGCCACGTCCGCAAAGGTAGTCTGGGTGTCACGTTCCATATATACCTTGGCCTTACTCTTGCCGACGGACATGAACCCACCCATCCCCTGCTTCTCCGCGATCTTGCGAAACACGAACAACCACACCCCTAGGAACAACAACACCGGCAATACCCATGACAGGATGTCCTTGAGCCAAGTGCTCTCCACCGCCGCCGTGTACTCGACATTGGCGCGGTTCAGACGCGCGACCAGATCGGGAGATACTCGTGGGGTGATGAACTGCGTTTTGCCGCTCTCCCCCGGGCTCTTATAGGAACCGCTTATATATTGCTCGCGGATCACCACGCTCTCGATCAAGCCCTGCTCCAGGTCTCGTTCAAACTGGCTGTAGGGAATCGATTCAAACTGCCTTGACTGGGTCCAATAGCCCTGAAACAACAGGATCAGCATCAACGCTGCGGCAAAGTACCAGAAATTTAATTGCGCTTTCTTTTCAATAGCCATGACCGATTACTTATTTCAGTAGTGTGACCGGTACTGCGACGGATCGATGCGCGCGCCGATCACCAGCGGTCGCGATTCATTACGCGCTTCGCTCAACACCCGTTCGAGTTCATCGGCTCGGTCCACCATTACCCCGTCACAGTCCATCGATTCGGCAAGCTTGGCAACATCGGTGGGCGCTATGCGCGTGCCGGTGCTCGGATAATTGGACTGCATCTGTCTAAGCTCGATGCGGTTCAGACTATTATCGCAGAACACGATGACCCTAATACCCAGCTTCAGTGTCGAAGCCAGGCGCAGTTCCGCTTGCGTCATCGCCAATCCGCCGTCTCCGGTCAAGCATACCACCTGAGTATCGGGGAGCAGCAGCTGCGCGGCGATCGCCGCCGGGAGCGCGAAGCCCATCGATGACAGACCGTTGGACATCAACATGCCCTGGGGTCGATAAGTGGCCCACCCCTGCCCTACCAGCAATTTGTGCGATCCCACGTCCACAGTCGCCACTGCGTTACGGCCCGCCGCCCCACGCACCACATCCACGACATCGCTGGGATTCAACTTGCCCGCCACCCGGCCGCTGAAATATTGATCGCGCAGCGCGGTGCGGTGCGCGGCCACCTCTTTCTCGGTCCAGCGCTCCCCCGCCGGCAACTGCCGTTGCAGTTCGGACAGTATCTCGCGAACCGGTCCCACCAACTCGAACGGCGCGGCATACACCTGGTCGGTGTTGGGTACCGTGTCGATGTGGACGACCGGGGCTTTGGGGATCCACGGACTGATCAATTCCACCGCGTCGAAGCCGACACACAGGATCAAGTCCGCCGCAGTGAGCAGATCCCACAACAACTTGAAACAAGCCATGTCGAGCACGCCGGCGAACAAAGCGTGATCTTCGGCCACGGTTCCCTTGGCCATCGGCGATGCGATGATCGGGCAACCGATGTGTTCGGCGAGTTTGGTGATGTGGGATCCGGCCTGCGCCCGCGCCGCGGCATTCCCGAATAACAAGACCGGGCGCTTGGCATTGGAGATTGCTTTGATGGGATCGTCACACCCATCCCGCGCGATCACTTGTAAATGATGCGCGGCAAGTGATACCGGCGGTAACTCGGTGTCGACATCCTCGGCGGCGGCGCTCACCACATCGGCGCGCAGTGTGATGTGCACCGGACCGGGGCGCTCCGCGGCAGCGACGCGGTAGGCCTTGCGCATTACGGTGGCGACGTTGTCCGCTTGCAACTCCGTGGCCCACTTCGCCACCGGCGCGAACAAACGATTGTGATCGATAACCTGGTGGGTGAAGTACGGCGCCTTTTGCGTATCCATCTGGCCGGAGAAAGCAAGCATCGGCGCGCGATCGAGATAAGCGTTGGCCACCGCGTTGACCAAGTTGGTGGCTCCTGGTCCCAGTGTCGATATGCACACCCCCGGCCGGCCGGTGACCATGCCATAGGCCTGTGCCATCAGCCCCGCAGTGCCTTCCCGGGACGCAAGGATGAAATCGATGCCGATGCGACGCAATCCCTCGATGAGTTCGACGTTGGTCTCACCGGGATAACCGAACACCTGGCCGATTCCCGCCTGCGACAAAAACTTCGCAATGATCTCCGAGGTATTCATTGACTGTGATGATCGATAACCCGCCTGCAGCGGCGCAGGATCCCATCGAGCGAACATCGTATTGTATCCCGTATCGGCGCCACAGCGGTCAACGCGTGCCCCCGGCGGGTCCTTTTTCAACCATCCGCCCTATTGCGTCGTCTTCTTTCCAATCCTTCCATACCTTCTAAGGGCACAGCCCGCAACTCACCCTGAACTCTCCCTGCCGGAAATTGTCTCCTTACATGTTATAAGAGTGAGTGAGTGCGGCGCCAGGCGGATTGGACCGCTGGGGGCTGACATGACGGAACCGCCCGATACAGCGGTCGTTGGGCGCGCCCGAGCCGAGCAATGAACCCCTTTATCTTGGGATCAAGAAAAATTATCATCGGACTTTTGGGCCACTTGGGGGTGGTCGTACCATGAGCAGCCAAAAGATTTCGAAAATCCACGTTGACGAGGGAGAGGATTTCTCCACCCCGAATGTATTCGGCCGGCGCGTCGAAACCACAGTCCGCTATTCTACGGATCCCCGCGAAATCGGTTGGGTCAGGGAAAACGTCCCCTGTCAGACCGCGTGTCCCGCGGACACCAATATTCCAGCATATATCCGCATGATCGTCGAAAACCGCTATGGACGATCTTACGAACTCAATCGCATTGCCAACGTGCTGCCGGGGGTCCTGGGCAGGATCTGCAGCCGGCCGTGCGAACCGGTGTGCCGCCACGGGTGGCCGGGCAACGGCGAGCCGGTAAACATATGTCACCTCAAGCGCGCGGCGGCGGACCTGAAAACCGAAGGCCATCGTATCAGCGAGGATCTGTATTCTCCATCGGGGAAGACCGTCGCCATCATCGGCGGCGGGCCGGCCGGGCTTGCGGGAGCCCACGATCTATCGTTGCTCGGTCATGCGGTAACGATCTATGAGCGCGAAACACGGGCCGGTGGCATGCTGCGCTATGGGATTCCGGAGTTCCGCCTGCCGCGAGATATCCTTGATGTTGAGGTGCACAACACCACGCGCATGGGTGTCACCCTAAAGACCGGAGTCACCGTCGGTAACAACGACAGTGACATCAAGCTGTCAGAGATCTGTGAACAATTCGATTCGGTGCTGCTGACAACCGGCTGCATGGCCGCCATCGCGCTGCCGTTGCGTGACTTGGAGCATGACCGCGACATCGTGCTGGATCTGCCTAATGCCGAATACGGCCTCGACTTCCTGCTCGCTCTGCATCGCGGCGAGACCAAGACCGTGGGCAAGCGAGTGGCGGTCATCGGTGCCGGGTTCACGGCGCTAGATTGCGCGCGTGTCGCCAAGCGGCTCGGGGCCGAGGACGTCACCATCCACCTGCGTACCACCGAGAAGTACATTCCAGTAATGGAGGAAGAGATCCTCGAAGCAAAACGCGAGGGCGTGTCAATCCGCGGACTGCGCACCCCGGTGGAATTGATCACCGATGAGCATGGCAACGGCACGGGCGTTCGCTTCGTGCAAAACCGGTTGGGCGCATGGCGCGCCAACGGCAGGCGCGAAGCGATTCCCATCGAAGGCTCCGAGTTCATTGAGCCCTTTGACACCATATTGGTCGCCATCGGTCAAAAAACCGTCAACGATTACATCGACGTGGCAGTGGAACTTGATCGATGGGGCAACGTCAAGATCGACGACAACGGCATGACGTCGGCGAAGGGATTATTCGCCGCCGGCGATTTTGTCAGCGGTGCCTCTACCGTGATCCAGGCGGTAGGCCTCGGACGCGACATCTCGCTGAGGGTCGACGAGTGGCTGATGGGCCGTCAGCGGCGGCGCAAAGTAGTGCGTATCGAGGCGGTTGACGAGCCGCTCAGGGAGCGGCGTTTCGACTTCATACCACGGCAGCACATGGCCACCGCATCGGTGTCAGACCGCTTCGACGATATGACTACCGAGGTGGAAATGGGATTCGATAAGGACACCGCATTAGAAGAGGCCAAACGTTGTTATCTATGCTATCTCAATTATGAAATCGACATCGATAACTGCATCTATTGCCGGGCCTGCATCGATGTTGCCCCGCGCGATTGCATCAAGCTGGTCAAAGACGTCGCGATTCAGCCTGACGGAACCTATGGGTCGTTGGAGGAGACGAAAGTTTGGGACCAGGTGGGCGCGATCTGGATCGACAACCGGGAGTGCATCCGGTGTGGCGCCTGCTACCAAGTGTGCCCCACCCATTGCATCTCGATCAGCCGCAAAGAGATCATGTATCAGGATATATAGAAACATTCATTCCATGAAATGCCAAGAAAAAACGGGGAAAAAAAAGAAAAAAGGGGTCAGACCCCATTATTTCCAAATGGGGTCTGACCCCTTTTTTCCCTTTTATCGGATAGGCTAGAGCCATGCATCATGTCATTATCGGTAACGGGGTCGCCGGCAGCCATGCCGCCAGTGTATTGCGTGAACGCGACCCGGGCAGCCAGATCACCATCATCTCCGCAGGTGCGCTGTTGTTCTACAACCGCTACGACCTTCCGGATCTGTTTCGCGGGCGCTGTGACTGGGTTGACTATCTGGTCTATCCTCCTGCGTTCTACGAAGAAAATAAAATCAAGCTGCGCCGCAAGAGCCTGGTCACCGAGGTCGACACCAACAAGCGGACCCTAACCCTCGCCCACCGTGAGGTGGTGACCTATGACCAGCTACTGGTGGCGACCGGGGGCGTCGCCTACGTCCCCGAACGCTTGCTGGACTCCATCCCGTTGATGCATGGTTTCAACAACTTTCGCGTGGCGATGGCGATGCGCGAGGCTTTGCCCGACGGCGGCGTGGTCATCATGCTCGGCGGCGACGCCCTGGGCCTCGACCTTGCACGTACGCTGATTGAGACCAATTACAAAGTCGTCGTTGTCGCCGGTGACCGAACCTTCTGGCCCCACGAACTTACCCAAGAGACCCGGTCGAGTTATTTGCAGGCGTTGGAAAAGATGCATCTCGACGTAGTCGATGGCAAGCAGGTCGACCGTGTCGAACAAAGCAACGGCACGGGTCCAGCCCGGCGGGTGGTGTTCGACGATGGCAGCGATCTAACCGGAGACGTGGTGCTGCCATTCTATGGATTAGCGCCCAGCGTTGACTTCATGAGCCATGCGGGGATCGACATTGAACGTGGCGTACTGGTGAATCCCCAACTGCAAACCACCCGCGATGACATCTGGGCAGCCGGTGACGTTTGCCAGATCTGGTCCCCAGAACATAACACGTACCGATTCTATTATGGTTGGAAAAACGTAAAGACGATGGGCGACGTGGCAGCCAGGAACATGACCGGCGACGACGTCACCTTCACCACCGCCGTCGACGAGATCCTGCAGCTCAAACCCGACGGCACGATATACTCTCCATTCTGGGAGTACGACTAGTGACTTCGATACACACCGACGTACAAATTGGGATATGCGGCTCAGCCGGCGACGGCACCATCGCCGTGGGGGACATCCTCAAGCGCGCGATGGCACGCGCCGGATACCGGGTTATCGCCTTCGACGAATACCCTGCGGAGATCCGCGGCTTTGGGAAATGCGTGGCCCGTACGCGCATCACCACCGAACAGGTGTATTCGATGAAACCCAAGACCGATGTGCTGGTATCACTCAATGACGCGCACGCCATTCCCCACGCGGAGGAGGTGCGCGACTTCGGCGCGGTGATTTACGATTCCGCGCCGATCACCATGATCGATGAGGGCTGGCACATCTCCGGCCACCTCAACCCTGGACAACTGCCCTATGGACTGCCCATGCGCGAGATCTCCGAGCAGGCCACCGGGTCCAGTCGTTCGCGCAACATCGTTGCCTTGGGATTTGTCGCCGGACTATATCAACTCCCGCGGCAGGCCTTCATCGATGCCATCGCCGCCAAGTTCCAGACCAAGGCTGCCGAGGTGACCCAGAGCAACGTCGCGGCATTCAACGCCGGCTATGACAACGGCGCCGAGATCTACCGTTTCGACAAGGTCGAGGTCGGTCCCCCGGCACGGCGCACGCGCGTGCACGATTCGACCATGATGACCGGCAACGCGGCGGTCGTCCGCGGCTGTCTCGACGCCGGCATCGAGACGTTTTTCGGGTATCCCATCACCCCCGCTACCAGCATCATGGAGCGATTGGCGGTGGAGATGCCCAAACACGGCGCCCGGTTGTTGCAGACCGAGGATGAGATTTCCGCAATCTCAGCCACCGTAGGCGCCGGTTTTGCCGGCGCACGCGCGGCAACCGCGACGTCTGGACCGGGTTTCGCGTTGATGTCGGAGATGATGGGGCTTGGAGTAATGGCCGAGGTCCCGGCAGTGGTCTTTGTCTCACAACGTGGCGGACCGAGTACCGGCATGCCCACCAAGACCGAACAGGCTGATCTCAACATCGCCGTGTTCGGAGGACACGGTGACGCCAAGCGCATCGTGCTCGCACCAACGAATGTGGAAGGCTGCTGGCGCTGCGCCGGCCGCGCGTTCGAGATGGCGGAAGCTTATCAAACCCCGGTGGTGGTGCTGCTGGATTTGTATCTATCAAACCGTTATGAGACCGTGGTGTTTCCGAACAAAAACCCATTCGTGCGCGACGCGTGGAAACGGCCCACCCAGGACAACGCTAATGAACCGTACCGGCGGTTTGAACTGACGGCTGACGGAATCAGTCCGCGTGCGGTGCCGGGCGACCCTCACGGCATCCATACCGCCACCGGCCTCGAGCACAATGAGTTTGGGCGGCCCAACGATCTGTCAGCTATGCATTTTCAGATGACCGAGAAGCGCCACGAAAAACTGAATGCCGCACTCAAACATCCGGGTATCACGATCTACAAACGTTTCGGCGACACCGGCGAGGTGGACGTGGGCCTATTGGCATGGGGTTCGACCTTCGGTGAGACCTTGGAGGCGATGTTGTTGGCACGCGCCGAGGGGATTCGCTGCGCGGCCATGAAGGTAGTCATGTTGTCGCCGCTGCCGGTGAAACCGATCAAACGCTTCCTCAAAGACTGTAAAGAGGTCATCGTTCCGGAACTCAACTATGAAGGACAGTTTGCCAACCTGGTATCTGGCGCCGTGGGACGCGATGTGATCCGTTTCAATCGCGTGACCGGCAAGCCGATGGCGGTTAACGAGATACTGGATACCATTCGCAGCGCCGCGGGTAAACGTAAGTTACGCAAGAGCGCGGCGTAAGTACGCAACACGAGGTAATTCATCATGTCTCCCGAACATCCCATATACCTTGAGGACAAACTCGAAGAGATTCGCGGCAGCGGACGCCTTGGCTACCGCTCGAAATCCCTACCCACATGGTGTCCGGGATGCGGCTACTACAGTATGACCGAGGGTGTTACGTGGGCCTTGAATGAGATCGGCTTGCGCAACGAGGACGTGGTGATAGTGTCCGGTATCGGCTGCGCGTCGCGCTTTCCTTTCTTCATGGAGACGTATGGATTCCACACACTCCATGGCCGCACGCTGCCGGTGGCTACGGGGATCAAGGTGGCCAACGACAAGCTGACGGTGGTCGTGGTGGGGGGAGACGGCGATGGTTTCGCGATCGGCGGCGGACATATTCCCCATGTCGCGCGGCGCAACGTCGACATTACTTACCTGTTATTCGACAATGGCATCTATGGTCTAACCAAAGGCCAGGTATCCCCGACCTCCGCCATCGGCTTCACGACATCAACTTCACCATTCGAGAATCACGACCAGCCCCTTAATCCGCTGATGATGCTGCTCTCCTATGGCGCGAGTTGGGTTGGTCAGGCCTACGCCGGGCAACCCGGCCACCTTGCCGAAATGATACGCGCGGCGATCAAACATCGTGGTTTTTCATATCTGCATATCTTGTCCCCATGCGTTACCTTTGATAAGACCGATCGCACCTACCGCAATCTAGATTTCTCGGTGCGCAACCTACCGGAAGATCATGACCATTCCAACCGTTTGGCGGCGATTCGAGAGGCCACCAAGGTCGACCGGCCGGCGGTCGGGCTGTATTACGTGGAGAATCGTCCGACATTGAGTGATACCCTTGACGAAGTCATGATCCGCGCCGGAGGCAAACCTGCTGAGCAAGCAGGCGCCGGTTAATTGGGTTTTTCTGTTGATCACTTTATAGAGGGTAGATTGTGAGTTCTAACGACAATACAACAAAGAAGGAATGGCCCGGTCTCACCGTTGACGTCAAGCATATACTTTCGCAGCTGCCTGTCGGCGTCTGCATCATGGGGTCGGATGAACGCGTTCAGTGGGCGAATCCTGGCTTTTACGCGCAGCTCGGCATCGTGCAACAGGAGACACAGAACATCGCGTTCGGGGACCTCCCCATCAAGACAACGGAAGAACTCGGACAGGGGATCTATCAACCCATCCATGACGCAGACAAGCGCTTGCGGGTGTCGACCGCCGCGTGCGGCAACGATCACAAAGTTGTCTTGTTCACGGACGTGAGCGATCTAGTCAGCGAAATCGGCGGTTATGCCGACCTGCTCCTTGAGGTGGCGAGGATGGATACCCACACCGGATTACTGACCCCAGCGAGTATGTATCGCGAGCTTTTCGAACAAGTCTCCCGATCCCGGCGGTACGGGAACGCGCTGGCCATTGTGCGTATCGACATCGCTGGACTGCGTAGGAACGATATCGATCGCCCGGACCGTGAGCAGATCCTGCGGGACTTAGGCCTCAAATTAGCCGACAACGTCAGAAACATCGATTTCGCCGGACGTCTTTCCGATTACGAATTCCTTGTTGTGCTGCCGGAGACCAACACCGAGGGTGTCAAGATCCTGATCGACAAGCTCGAACCGATTCTCGGCACCACGCGAATCACCGCACAAAACGGGCAGAGCGTGGATCTGGGGATCAAGATCGGCCTCGCGCAGTGGAGCACCACCGACGACGCATCCACCCTGCTCGAAAAAGCTCGCCCCGACGCCACTGCCTAACGACACTGCGGGGACAGATACCGTTTTGGGGGGTCTGACCCCCTCTCAGGTGCTGGGGTTGTCGTCGCCGTCCGGATCGTCATCGGGGCTCTCTTCCGCACCGCCAGTTGCCTCATCGTTGCTGATACCGTCCGGCTGTTCCCCGGCGTTCTGTTCACTCACACTGGCGTCATCCTCACCGGTGCTCACGCTGTCTTCGTCCCGTTTAACGTCAACGGCGCTCGGTGTTGCGCTGCTCTGGCTTTTGTTGATGACGATGTTGGAAACTTGCACCGTAGACCCCGCCAGCACTGAACCGACCGCCAGTCCGATCTGCTGATTATCCGGTAACGTCAGCACAATCTGGAAATTGTTGCTGGGCGTTACATTAGGCAGGTTGAAGCGGCCCGTCGCGTCCGTCACCGTTTGCTGACCACCGCCGCGCACGCCGATACCACCGACGCCGCCGCTTTGTGCATGAACCTGCGCCGCCAACAAATCGACGACCGCTGCCAGCATGCGTGCCGGTAGCACGCCCTGATTCGGGCTCCAGCCCCGGGCGACGACCTGGACCACGTTACCGTTAACCGTGGCCGTAATACCGGTGCCGCCGATCCCGGATCCACCGGCGCCGGCGGTGGTCCCCCCGCCGCCGCATGAGGTCAGCAACAACGATGCGGCGGCAGCGATGGTGAGGCGGATTTTGGAGTGTGCGACTAAATGCATTAGGTGGTATTGGGAGTACGTCGGTAGCCAAAGATTATGTGGGAAAAATACCCACGTCAAGTATAATCATCGCTAATTGGATAGCCGGGTGTGGCCGAGCGCACGAATGCCGAATACCGAATCCAAAAGCCAACGGGCGCCACCGGCCCTCGTCTCTGCGGTAAAGCGCGTGTTGCGACCGCTGGTGGGGTTGTTGCTTGATCACAAGCTGACTTACACGTGGTTGTCAGGGATCCTGAAATCGATCTTTGTCGAGGTTGCGGAACAAGAATTCCGCCTGCGCGGCAAGAATCAGACCGATAGCCGCATTACGTTACTGACCGGCGTCCACCGCAAGGACGTACGACGGCTACGCCGTGAACCCACGGTTGACGAGCCCCCCCCTGCCAGCATCTACCTGGGCGCGCAGTTGGTCGCACTGTGGATCAGCGACGATCGATTTCTTGACCGCGCCGGCAATCCCCGGCCGCTCCCGCGCCGGCGGCACGGCGACGGCGGTCCGGGTTTCGAGGACCTGGTGAGCTCGGTGAGCAGAGACATCCGGCCACGGGCGGTCCTGGACGAGTGGTTGCGCCTGGAAGCGGTCGCGATCGATGACCAGGACCGGGTGTGCCTGCAGGAAGAGGCCTTCGTGCCATCTAAGGGGTTTGACGAAAAGGCGTATTACTTTGGCCGCAATCTCCACGACCACATGGCGGCGGCCAGACACAACGTGCAAGGCGGCACACCGCCCTTTCTTGAACGCAGTGTGTACTACGACGACTTGTCGCCGGACTCGGTCAAGATCTTGGCGGCGTTGTCCGAAAAAGAAGGCATGAAGGCGCTCAAGACCCTGAATAAGCGGGCACGACAGCTACAGCACCGAGATCGACAATCTCCGCACGCGCAGCACCGCATGAACTTCGGCGTCTATTTCTTCGACAGTCAAGAGCTGCAAGAGGACCCGGAACTCGAACAAGCTCCGAACGCAAAAGACACGTAGTCGTGTTTGAGCGAAACGATTCCGCACCTGCAAGCAGGACACCCAGACTTCGGGAGATTTACGGCCGGCGTGACGATTTATTGAGGCGAATAGTGAGCTATTAAAGAAGATAGATCGTTACAGCGGACCGACTTTCCGACCACCGCGTTAGATTTATCCTAAGTCCGACACACTGCCGGCCCGGTTCCAGCTCTGAGTGATCATCCCCCGCATCGAGCCCGTGCCGGTAATCTGTCGGGAAACCACGTTTATCAGCGATCCGTGCGCCTGCGTTGCGAAGCGCTTGAGTCGAAGCTAGAATAAGTGGGAATATTTCCCACTTATTCTCAGCGGCGAAGCCCAACAGCATAGGACAAGCCGCCTTTCTTGGGTTTAAATCACTACAGAGGACCGAACCATGAGACATTCAGCCAAGCTACCATGCGCCATTCTGGGCTCCTCGCTGCTCGCGTTGACATTGACCCTGGCCGCCTGTGGCGGAGGCGGCACGTCGTCGGGTGCGGGCGCCGGGGGGTCGGCGGTTGCCAGCGTTACCGGTACCGTGAACGGAGGCGCCGCCGCTGCCTACAACACGCATCCCGGCGTGGGCTCGGCATATTTGCTCACGGTCCTCGGCAATATCACGATCCCGGCGGCCTATGCCGCCGGTGTGCCCGGTGTCAACGTCGTCGTGACTTGCCCCGGCGTTCCACCATACGCGGGCACCACCGATGCGCAAGGTCAATTCAAGATCGCGACACCCGGCGTCGGCGCCAGCACCACCTGCAGCACGACCTTCGATGGCGCCGCCGGACCCGCCGTCACCGTGGCACCGGGAATGGAGACCAAAATCGAGGTGATCCTGAATGGTGGCGCAGTGAATCTCGTCGGCGTCGAACAGCGCGTTCATGATTCCACACAACTCGAAATCGAGGTCGACGATGGCACCACTAATGTTGCCGGTAGGAGCGACGATAACAATAGCGACGGTCCCAGCAACGATGCGGCCAGCAATGATGCCAAGAGCGATGACGACGACAGCCGCAGCATCGACAAAACAAGCAGCGGCGGTACGGGAACGAGTTGATTAACGGGCCAGCGCATCAACGGCGATCTCGGACACCGGTGCCGGTGACCTGGGTCGTCGGCGCCAGCCGTTTGCTTGCCGCGCAAAAATAAATTCGGGTACGGATCAGATGCTGGAATCCAGGCCGAATATGTCGCCGGCCCCAAGTTCGAACTTCATTTCCTCCTCATTCATCCAGCTTTGGAACTCCCGCCACGTACCTCCCTGTGGGTGCCGTTCATGAACATTTCGTACGTGGTGGTGCTCCCGCGCACTTCGATCCAGCAACTCCTCGTCGGGTATAAAAGCAAGCTGGCAATAATGCGCTTTTTCGGCTATGCGTAAATTGTAGGACGGTGCATCGGTCCTGACACGCGTGCAACACGAAGGAGCCCCGCCCTTTCGTGGATGCTGACATAGGATGGGAACTGGCGTGACCGCGGGACGTATACCGCCGAAGAGCGATTCAGGACGCCGCGAATGACAGCAGATCCGAACATAGCGCTAGCCAATAAGCCGAGACTAGATCAATTCGTATCCGAGGTGATCCGCGACATAAAGTCCGGCGCCCTCAAGTTGCCCATGCTGCCGCAGGTAGCGCTGAAAGTACGTCAGATCGTTGATGACCAGGATTCGAGCAGCGAGGATGTCTCTGGAATCATCGCAACCGATCCCGCGCTGAGCGCTCGACTGCTACAGGTCGCGAACAGCCCATTGTATCGTGGAAGCCTGGTTATCGAAAATATCCCCATGGCAGTGACTCGATTGGGGCGCACAAGTATCCGCACCATCGTGATGAGCCTGATGGTGAAACGGCTCTACCAAGTCAAAGGGGAAAGCCTCAAAGTGCAGTTAGGCCGCGTATGGCGCCACAGCGTTGAAGTTGCCGCGATCGCGCGCGTGCTGGTAACGACTTCAACGGCCCTCGATGCCGAAGAGGCCATGCTGGCCGGTCTGGTGCATGATATCGGTATACTCCCGGTGATCGCCCAAGCGGAGCGATACCCCGAAATCGCCACCGACAGCGCATTGCTGGAGGCGGTTTGCGATAAGCTCCATCAGGCGATTGGCAAGCTCGTACTGCAGGCCTGGAAACTGCCCTCGGCGCTGGTCGACGTTGCGGGCCAACACGAGGACTGGCGGTACGATGGCGGCCCGCAGGCCGGATACTTAGACATCGTGATCATTGCCAACCTGCACGTGCGGAGAGGTGCCCCTCATCCATCATCCCAAGTAAATTGGAGCGAGGTCCCTGCGTTCAAAAAGCTCGGCCTGAATGCCGAAGAAAGCCTCAATCTAATACGGGAAGCCAGCGAGGAACTAACGCGAATCAAGAGTATCTTCAGCTGAGCCGGATGCTGTCGCCTAACGTGCTGCGGTCGCCGAACGCCAATTAGCTGGAGGACGGTTCACGGCCCAGCAGGCATTGGAGCACAAATGTTCAACGTCTGCTTTTCAATGGGTGGCATAACGCTGCATTGATCGGAATCGGACCTGACTAGAGGACATTTTCGACTCCCCTAACAGCCTGATTTTTACGTTTCGTTCAGATAACAGATGCTTGATACTTAAATCCAATAAGTAAGCAACCTCCTGAACACCGAGGTGAGCGGCTTCCAGCACCCATCACAGAACGCAAAGATCGCGAACTAGTCGGGATCGAAGTACGGTAGTCGATGAAAACTATCGTGTCACCTCTTACCATGGAGGGCACCTTGGTGTGACGATGCCGCCCGTTGCGGTTACACCAGTGCGTGCCATTGACGACTCGTTTACCTTCCGAAGAACTTCCGCACCGTGTCGTCGGCCACCTTCTGCAGAAATGCGGCGGTCTCCTTGTCCACCTTGCCAAAGAAGTAGCTGTTTCCCACAAAAAACACTTGCTTGGGGGCAGCTCCGTCGAGGTTCCAGCCGCCGCCCAACCTAGCGTGTATGTCGTGGCGTATTGGACACGCACACGTGCTGAAGTTCGTCGTGACATGTTACCGGCCCAAAGCAAGTTTCATCTCAATAAACGCCATTGCCTCTTCTGACATCTCGAGGAATTTCTGCACATCGCCATATTTCCAACCCTTGGCTTCGCGCCTTTTACGCCTGGGGCTAGCCACTGTCGTACTGCCTCAGTCTTTGTTTTTGCAAATATCTATGGTTTTCTTCCGCATCTTGCCCGTCTTCTTCGGGGACATCTCTATAATCACGATGGCATCCAAATCGATCCGGTAGATAGTGTGTTCGGTGTTGGTCGCCTGATCACTGAAGAAGGCTATCCATTCCCGTCTCTTATCCGTGCCTACTTGGCGGCCGATGCCAAGCCTTCTACACATCGGGACCACTTTCTCGCTCGTAAGCGGCTGGTTGGAATTTCAAAGTCTTTCAAGAGCACCAGTCACGACCAGATCGTCAAACGAACCACATTCGACACATAAGTGAAGTCCTGATCCGTGGTAAGCATCTGCAATTCATGGCGAATACACAACTGGGCAAGCAACGCATCGATTGTGCCAACCTGCACACCCTTCTTTCTACACCGGTTGCGCAAATCAGCCGCTTTTATGTGATCTTCCCTTTCAGGTATCAGTAAAGGAAGTGCCTTGAAGTATTCGACTATCCGGTCATGCGCTTTTAGTTTATTGAATCCCTGAAGCAATTCCTGCAATACTAAACCTGTTACAAAAACCTCATCGCCTGATTCCAGTGCTCTTCTCAATTCCCGGACCTCTGGAATCGTTGGTTCCGCATCTCGCCGAAACGCCAGTGACCATACATTCGCCGACACCCTCGCGGATGCCTGCGCACGGCTTGGGGCCGATGTGGTTCGCTATTCCTTCATCGCAGAGGACTTGCACCTCCTACTCCTTGCCGGTCTCCCGGCGCACGTGTGTAAAAACTCCGAATCAAAATTGTTGGTGGAATGAGCGAATCATTTTTATGCGCTTTATTGCAATATGTGGATTTTAAATTGCTAGTTCTCTTCTAATGAAGTGGATAGTGTAGTCTCGTCCCAATAAGCCTTTATTTTTCGAGTTTTTACACACCCTCGGCCGTTGTGAGCCGATGGTGGCAAACGAGAAGGATCGACCCAGCATAGACATAGGAGCGAGATCAAGACTTGGAATATTGCCCCGGCAATGATTGGGTTGATTCTTGCCGGAGGGATTTCCAGGCCCCAGGAAACCTGTATACTTTGAGCTTCCGTTCATATCGCTTCTATCGAGTCTGCGGGCAAAGTGCCCACATCCTCTTCAGCGGTTATTGAGCCTTTAGGAGGTATCGTGGGCAGGAAACTTTACGTCGGTAATTTGCCGTTCTCGGCCAACCAGCAAACTCTGGAAGAAACGTTTAGCCAGTGCGGCACGGTCGATTCGGTCAACGTGATCACGGATGGACATACGGGTCGGAGCAAGGGTTTTGCCTTCGTCGAGATGTCGAGCGACGGCGAGGCACAGAAGGCTATCAAGGAACTCAATGGTACCAGCCTCGGCGGCCGCGAAATCAAAGTCAATGAAGCCAAGCCGAAGGTCCCACGGGACAATCGCCGTGGCGGCGGTTACGGTGGTGGTGGTGGCGGCCGCTACAGTGGCGGTGGTAGTGGCGGCCGCGGTGGTCACGGTTACGGCGGCGGCGACCGCGGCAATCGCTGAGCAACCTTGGTGTTGGTGTCGGTGCGGGCTGACACGTAAGCCAGCTTAGAACCGAATCCAAGTGTACGGGCACCCGGCCTAGCGCAGCGGGTTTTCATGCTCTGCGACTGACGGGTTTTGGCCCAGGGTTTGTGAAAACTCACAGAAATCAAAACAACTGGAGCACGGATTCTCAATCTAGAGAGCTAGCGATTCCGGCCCACTGTGGCCTATCGGGCCTTGCCGACTGAACGGCCGCTGCGGATCGTTAACCAGTTATTCGCGCCAAACAACTGGATCAATAGGTTGTACCCGCCCGCTTGGGAGAGACCGGGGACGCCTTCATCAGTCATCTCGAGGTCACCACCGACGCCGGCCCGATCAAGGTGGGATCGTTCGCCTGCAGTGAACGTATGGTCAAATGGAATAAAATTCTGCGCATCGAACGGCATCTCGGCGACGGGGTGCAAATCAAAGACCGGGAGATACTTTCAGCGTACTCGTTGAACAATTAATCCTGTCATCATCTGGCTGTTGGTCCGGTTTGTCATGCTCTCCCAGTTAAAGCGTTGATCTTTAGTGACTTACGTCACCTTATATCACTCCCGCGAGTGTTATCCTGCAAGACGTTGGAGCGTGGGATAGTTGGCTCGCTCTCGTGTGAACCCTAACAAAAATCGGAGCTAGATCACGCGGGATCGAAGCACGACCACGCGGGGTGAGTGTTCGCCAAACAAAACAAAAAATAGCGAGCACTTGTGTTCATGCGTGTGTAAAACGATCGCGTGGGGGTAGTTACGAGTGGAACCTGGTTAAGTTCCTTTCCCGATCTAACGAGCATACGGGATCACTTTTGGCTTCTCGCACAAAATCATGTGCAGACCAAAAGTTTGTCTGCGGGCGTGTATTTATATCGTGTGGGAGACGAATGCGACCACTACATTTTAGTGGCAGAGGGTTGTATTCGAGTGTCCCGGACTTCCCGCACCGGCCGTGAGATCGTGCTACATCGTGTCAAGGTTGGGCAAAGTTGCTCATTATCCACCGCGATACTATTCAGCGGAGGACGCTTTACGGCGGACGCTGTCGCCGAGAAGGACACCCATGTTGCGTTGCTACCTAAGAAGTCGTTTCAGTTAGCGTTCGAGTGCTCGCCTGGATTCCGGCAGTTTGTGTGTGCGGACCTCGGTAAACGAATAATAGAAAATGTAATGTTGCTGGAAGATGTGGCTTTTTTTCGCGTCGAGATGCGATTAGCGCAGTGGTTGCTCAAACACGCCAGCGAGGATTCGACACCGATCGATGTTTCGCACAAGGAACTGGCTCGCGAACTCGGTACCGCCCGAGAGGTCGTAGGGCGGCAATTGAAGGCATTCGAGGGTAGCGGATGGGTCCGCCTGGGCCGACGCGAAATCCATGTCACCAATCGACGCGCGCTGAAAGCGCTGCTTCCCCGCGGTCGTAAATGACCCAATTACCGAATCACGACAGCGAAAAAAATACATGGATCAGCGGCAACGGTAAAGTTCGTGGACAGAATATGAAAGCGCCCCCCGCTTTGGGCGGGGGGCTAAGTAACCTGATTCAGTCACTAGGTGGGGGTGTCTGAGGAAGGTGTCCTGAACCAGGTAACACTGTGAACGGGTTGAATTATAACCCCCCTGCTCTCTGATAGACACACCTGAATGAGGCGGTCTTCGTAGTCGAGAGTATTTACATCATGAAAACATGGGTTCAAAATCCGTGATGTACCGACCCGTCGGCCCATTCCCATGCAGGGTTCGGTGAATGTTGAGGTGTCGCCGGAACTTGCTACGCATTCATTTGCGCAATGCCCGAGTCGTTATAGCGTCCATGCTGTGCAGTGTGATGACGATGGATCCAACCATGGGTCCTTGAGCGACGCTAACAAATATATTAAATGGTTAGGGAACCACCGAATCGCGGTGTGCGACCGAATGTCCGTGTATCAATGAGTCATTCGGACCTTGTATTTCGATCGGCAGGTTTAAAAGGCCGGGAGCCGAGATTCGCTGCACCACAGCAAATCGCTTCCTCTGGTCGAAGACAGAATCCCGGCTCCCGACCCACAGCTGCCGGACGCAGTAAAAATGGATACATGTCCGTTCTCGTTTATAGCGGACACAACTCGCTACGTTGTATAATTCAAATTCGACTGCTCTGTACATTCAATCGAATGAGTGCAAAATACTCAAAGCAGACATCGAAGGGAAACTTATTGAAGGTTGCTAGACACTCCATACAGTTATACGGGAGCCGATGGCGGACGGCTGATATCAACCTGTGAGTCAATAACTGTTTAGAGCATCCACTCTGCTCTAGTTGCACCGAAGAGGGCCTTCACGATACTTAAACTAATTCGGTCTATCAACACAAAACAATGGTACGTAAAATCATGATCAAATCTGGGATTGCAACGACACTGACTGTGGTTTTAGTTGCTATAGGAGCGCCTGCGTTAGCGCAGGAATATCAGGCGGATGAGGGACAGCTCAATTCATTGTATCCCGAGGGAAAACCCTATTCTCCTTATGCCGATCGAAACTTTCCAGAGCAA